>CAMCMU010000058.1 GCA_945876035.1 Schlesneria paludicola DSM 18645
TGGTCGAAGCCATGCTCCGCCAACAGGCGGTTCAGCCGTTCATAAAACACGTGACGCGGCGTCTGCGGCAATGCCTCCGCCATCACGAACAACCCCTCCTGACGCTCCTGCTTCCGCCGTCCCATCGCCATCGAAACCACCTCCGTGACTTCCCAACCAACCACCGCGACGACAGCCTAGCGCCATTCTCATTCCCGTCAACCGTCAGCAGTGACTTTCACCACGGGCTCCTAGGTTCGCCGAGCCTCGACTTCGCCGTGAGATGGGGAAACATCCCCGCAACTGCACGCCTTTCCTCGGTCGCGCGCGACCGTCTTCTCCTCCCGAAAATCGGTTGCAGATCGGAGTATTGTTTTTCGTCAAGTTTTTTTCAGGAACTGCGGATGCCGTGAACTCGGATTGTATCTGGCGACTGAGCAACAGATTCGTATGACAGGTCCCCAGAAGGGAAATCGGGCAGAAACGCTTCGGGTCAGTTGGCGATGCTGGCGGAGTGGCGATGCTGGCGGAGGGACATTTTTTAAGGGGAATTACGGTTTCTGGATTGGTGAAAGGACTCTGTGAGACAGCCGTTGTTTGAGCCAATGAAAGCCCAATTGTCGCGCCGCCTGAAATTCAATTCTTGACGTGCTCACGAATGGCCGACAAGATATTGTCAGTAACGGTGCGGTGAAGTAACGGTGCGGTGAGTTGTCCGATCGGATCACTCCGCAAAAATTGCCGATGGAGACCGAGGCATGATTCGATTTTCGCTACGCTGGGTGTTGATGATCGCCTCATTCTGTCTTTCCGAGACCGCGTGGGGCCAGAATCGTAACGGGACCAACGGAACGCCCAACTTTGGAAACACAGGAGCATCTGGCTTGAATGGAGTCGGTCAACCAGGATTCGGCGGCGGCGGAAGCGGCGGCGGCGGCGGATTTGGAGCGACAGGGAGCGGCGGCTCTGGCGGGGCCGGCTTCGGGTCTCAAACCGGCTTCGGGTCGGGCGGTCAGGCAGGGTCCGGACAAAATCAATCGGGGAGCGAAGGCAATAACGGGATTTTGGGCCGTAACACCAACCAAAATCAGCTCCTAGGACGGAATGTGCAGAACCAAAATCAGGGAGGCAACGAGGTCTCCGGCCGTGGACGTGCTGTGGGGGGGCGTGGCTCCGGTCGCAATTCCTTGGCCAACTCTCTGAGCAATGGCGGTGTTTCAGCTTCCAATCAGCGGCCCGTCATCCGTCCTCGACAAGAGGTGGCGTTCGACTATCCACGACCAGGCAACGCGATGCTCACGACGAGGCTCGCATCGCGTCTCAGCAAATTTTCGACAAATTCAGTCGAGTTGAAGAGTGTCGAAATCGTCGTCCAAGACAAGGGTCAAGTTGTTCTGCGGGGCAGCGTTCGTTCACCGGCAGAATCGAAAATGGCTCAAATCTTGGTGGGGTTCGAGCCCGGTGTCACATCGATCCGAAACGAGCTCAAATACCCCGCAGCGGGGATCGACACCGAGGGGACTCCCCTCGACTGAACTTTCTCGATCCGTTGCCAACGGACTCCGGAATGGTGACACATTGTGCGGCACATTGTGCGACTGAAGACGCTCTTCACGCCCCGGCCTGCCGCTCGCCTCCCCCCGTATTATGCGTGCGTCAGGCGTTGTCGGGATCGAATCCCCGCACCAGTTCGTCTTCCCATTGCTCCAACAGCGGCCAATCAACGGCGCAGGTCCCGAAATCGGCCATGTGCTGAAATTCGCTGAGGCGATCAATTGTTTTCTGGAGCTGTTGCCGATCTTTTCTGAAAATGGGCCCATGGCTTGGAAGCAGCCAGTTCAACTCGGTATCCCGAATCCGTTCGAGAGACTGAATAAACGCGGGAAGGTCTGAGCCATGATGGGCATCAATGTTGCCCACGCAACCGTCTCGATAGATGTTGTCCCCCGAGAAGAGTAGATCGCGGCAGCGAAAGGCGAGCTGGCTGCTTGTGTGGCCGGGTGTATTCCAAACATCCAAAGTCAGTGACCCGACCGTTAACGTGTCTCCCTCATTGATGCTCTTCTCGATCGCGATGGCCGGAAGATTCAGGGAGATATTTTGCGCGGTGATTTCGGCGTAGGTCACGATCCGATCGCCCTGATCCAGAATGCGTCGGCATTCGGGATGGCCCACGGTGATTGCCTGAGGCAGCAGTTCCTTGGCCCGCTTCAATCCCTGAATATGGTCCACATCGGCATGAGTTGCCACGAGGTACTTGCAATTTGCGAGTGAAAAATCCATCCGACGAATCATGTCGATGATTTCATCGACCGTCTCCTCAAACCCAATGTCAATCAGTAACCACTCGCCAGCATCGTGGACGAGGTACACGGAACATCCCAAGCGTTTTCGAGCCTGATTGTTCATTTCTATGACATTTGTGAAGACTTCTCGACGGGGTAACAACATACAGCAACTCTGGACTTTCCAAGGGGCGTCATTTTGATGATTTCGAGCCGATCCACAATCGGAGTGGGCATCTGCCGTCGAATGCATCCTAGAGCGGCTTGCCGCTCGGAACAACTGACGATGCCTCCGTGTGACCGAAAACGGGCATCAGCACCGGCCGATTGGTCACACCGGAGCTGGTGTCACCTGGCGGAAGAGGCCTGAGCGACGGTTCCATCCGTACGGATGGGTGAGGATTGTCGTCTGTTTTCGGAAAAGAGATTCGACGAATGATGCCTTTTCTACGGAGATCTTCACGCTCGTGGTTTCTGACCTGCTTCCGACTGAGGCAAACCCGGTTGCTTTTTAGGCGTGCCGTGGTTTCAAGGCCAGATGTCTCGGCAGAACCGAAGCGGATTGGATGCAGATCCGAGCGGGAGTGACGTGGCGTCCCTATCGACGCGGTTTTGGTTCTGCGAAGTCCACAAAAGATCGGTCAGCCATCGTCACTGTCGGCGAGAAATCCGCACAAATAAAGTTCCAGCGAAAACTAAAGTTCCAGCGAAAACGCCGGTCATTGACGTAGTGTGCTTGACCAATTGTGCTTGACCAAACAGTTGATGAACGTTTCTCCAAAGTCACGCCGGACTTCCCATCGCACTCTTCCGCCGGTGGAAAAGTGTCCGTGTGGTTTTTTTCTGCATTTTGCTTGCAGACCATCATGAAGCTTGGTAGCATTGGCCTGAGTGCTATTTCTTTATCGCGCGTCAATGCTGATCATTGACTTCTTTTTTCGGTGTCAGCAGCGCCCTAATTCCGATGACTTTTACGTTCTCGGATCGTCTCTGTCCTAACTCATTTTTTTTGAGGAGTGTATTATGGCCAAACCGGTGTCGCGTCGTGGTTTTACGTTAATTGAATTATTGGTGGTGATAGCGATTATTGCTGTTTTGATTTCGCTCCTGTTGCCGGCTGTACAGCAGGCACGTGAGGCGGCTCGCCGAACTCAGTGCAAGAACAGTTTGAAGCAACTTGGACTTGCTATCCACAACTATCATGAAACAAACGGTACCATTCCACCGGGTGTTGTCTCGGCTGCTCCGAAGTATACCAATGTTGGTTGGGCGGTGTATCTTTTGCCGTACATTGATAATGCCCCTGTTTACCAGCAGTACGATTTCAACACGAATATTAAAATTCGTCAATCTAACGCCAATGGTGCGATCATTGGCGCTTTTCGGTGTGCGAGTGATCAAGGGAAGAACCGACTGCAGGGCCCGGGTGCGGTTACTGACGCTGGCCGATCGAACTACGCTGGAGTCTTCGGATGGGCACGATTGGAAGGCGACGGTTACCCCGGCTACAACTATTCCTCTACGAACGCGACTTCCACCCCAAACAGAGACGGTTCATTTCACGTTAACAGTAAACGCAATTTCAGTGTCTTCCGTGATGGTCTGAGTAATACTCTGATGGTCGCTGAACGCCGCACCGGATCACAGGTGCAGGGGAATAGATTCTCTGGTGGACCTACCAGTATCTGCGGTACGGCCAACATAAATGAGGTCACAACCGCCGTTGGTGCTGGAAACTCCGGAGCTTCTGCAGGCACTGTCGCACAAATCGACAGTTTCGTTGGTTCGGACCTGAACATCAGTCTTGTTTTGGGGACGACTTCCATGAAACCTAATTCGACCACAACCGGTAATATCTTGGGTGATATACAATCGGCCACTGGTAACGTCCATGAGGGCTTCTCGTCTACGCATATTGGTCTTGTTCAAGGCCTGTTAGGTGATGGATCTGTTCGTACTTTCAGCGATAATATCGCTTCTGCGTTGACAGCAAATTCTGGCGCTGCCTTGCCAGTCGATACACAAATTTGGCAACTTCTGTCCACTATCGATGATGGTCTTACCGTCGGTGATTATTAACGCAGAATCCTAGGTGGTCTGGTATTAACTAGTCCAAGTCCTACAAAAACATGATCCGGACACCATGCAGTAAACTCTGCATGGTGTTTTTTTTGATACAACGCCCTGAAATTCAAACATCGGCTGTGGTCGATCACCGTTCCAATCGCGCGGTCTTGTTTGAGGCTAGGTCACCAGAAAAATTTGAAGATCGAGGGTCAAGAGACCTCGGTCAACAGAGTTGAAATACGTATTCAGACGTTGATCTGTGGTTCGGGCGCTGTTCGATTGCTAACTGTGGCCGCTGCTGATGGTGTTTTCGAAGTCCATGTGTCGAAAAAACAGGTCAGGTAGACGACGCCATCAGGGTGCTTCGCAGACGCGGACGTTTCAAATCTTCTCGAGCATACGATTGCTGTCGCTCGTTCTGGAGACGACTGGACGTACTGGAGACGACTGGAATGGTGTCGTTCATCGTTGGTAGCAAACGGTCTTGAGGACAGAAATCGACAGGCCCACGGATCGGAGCTGCGTTCTCAGGTTTCTATCGGGTTTTATCATCGGAGGGATCGTTTTGATCAGCCGCTTGCGGTCATGAAAGAGACCAGATCCGATCGAGGAACTGTACAAACCGCGTGCGGCAGGACGACCGTTGGCCGGTCATAAAAAAATCGTGAATCGGTCTGAAAGCTGCGAACAGTTCTGTTGTTCAAGCGGTATGTGACGGTTGCCGAGTCGTCCCTCTGGACCGAATTTTGGGTTTCCGTCTGGTGTACCGTGGGATATTTCAGGCGAATTCCGTGTCACGCAAATCGACGACGATGAGTTTGAGACGAATCGTTGTTTCGGATCGGGCAGCTGTGCGGACGGTGCCGAATTGTTTGGACTGAGCGTTGAAGAGGTGTGGTCTTGTGGCGGAATATAGCCTTTCCCGCCGCGCCGCAGTGCATGCGGGTGGATTCTGTAACAGGAGATTTGCGATCTCTGTTTGTGGAATGCGGTCTCTGGCATGTGTCAGCGGTCGGTTGATTCGTGTCTAGGCCCGGTCTAGGCCCGGTCTCGATCGCATCAGAGGAGACGGCCGCATCGCCGTTAACAAAGTGCGGACTTGTCTTCGGGCGGGGAGCGATCGGAAGGTTTGTTGAAACAGGGGGAACACGGTTTCCGGCGGCGGGTAAAAGTCCGTCGATTATCTGTTCGGCGTTCGAGTGTAAGGTTGTCTCACGCTCTTGCCCGTAGTGACATTCGTCCTGCAGGGGTGCCGTTGTCAAAACAAAAGAGGCGTAGCAGTTCGGCCAGGCAGGGGTCGCAGACCCGAGTCAGGTCGCGTCTCGGTTGGCGTCCAGCTGCCGTTTAAGCAACAGAGTACCGGATGGTCGAAGTGTTGTGAGCGACAGAGCTCCTGACCGGTTGGACCCAATGGCGGATCGTTGCGCGATACGGCAGGATCATCGTGAATCGGGTTGTCGGGCGGAATGGAAGTTTGCAGCTCAGGCGTTCGGGTGTTATCAGCGTTCAGAGGGTGTTGATCTGTGCGCGGAATATCAGGTTCGTGAAGCTGTCGCCGAGCCGCATGCGTGTCGAGAGTCGCTTGTTGATCGCGGATCAGCGAGAGTTTGACGCGTCTTCAAGATCTTGTTCCACAGCGATCCGTATTAGTTTGTCAAACAGGCATTGCGGCCGATGATTTGTAGAGATTCTAAAAAGTGAGCTGCAGCACGGCGATCGTTCTCGCGGACGGTCGTCATCTCCACGAACAGCAGTAGCCAATCGCATCGAATGCTCGCGAGGACCACGTGATGTCCCTGCCGATTGACGAGTTCGCAGTCGACGATATCGATGCCCCGCCCGTGCCGGACTGAAGTTTCTCGGAGGATTGTGGCCTGTGTCGCTTGAGACTCATACTGAAGTCGCGCATTTGACAGGAGTCGCAACGTGTCGCCCAGTGTTTGGAAAAAAGACTTCGAGCACCAAATGGAGATCCGACTCGGTTCCAGTTGTCCTTGGTCAACAGGCCCTTCCAGAAACAGCAGACCCGCAGTCTCACCGTGCAGGAGCCTAAATTCGTGGTCCCCGTGACGTCTTTTATTCGCTAAAAACGGTTGCGATAAGGCGACTTGCCAACCCGCAGGGAGGGGGCATTGAATATGAAGCCCCTCGTGGATCAGCACGTTTTCGTGTTGCCGCCACGGTTGCAAGACGTGTCCCATCAATTCCAGGTCGGCGGCGATGGAGCTGGCGATCACGCCGATCAAGGCGAGGAACGCTCCTGTGACCATGAGTTTATTGGTCCGGCTCAGCGACAACCCTGCGATCCAAGCGAGTCCTGCTGTCACCGAACCGACAGCACACAGACCGAGTCCGACCCAAAGCCACGTTGGCGACGGTGCTGGCCAGCTGAAAAAGTGCCAGACAAGCCCCGTCAAGAGCGTGACGAATCCGCCGTGAAAGAGGCACTCTGTTGGTGCCATTGTCGAGCGGATCGGTTGTTGAGTCGTGGTGCCGGTGGTCATCGATCAAACCTGCTTTTTGCGAACAGACCAAATGAAGCTGTCAAACCAGAAATGCATCAAGGACACGGTGATGGTCACACCGATCATCCAGTTTCCGCTGGCAAACGCGGAGGCCCATAGACCATACAGGAACGTGACCAGAATCACATAAAAAGCCGCTAAACAACTCCCGTAAGGAAGGTTTTCAACACGGAACAGCCGCTTTAAATTGGCGTTTTCGGTGTAGAGCACAATCACAAAATATTGCAGTGCGTGAAACACATTCATGACCCAGAAGGCGTCGATAAAAGACCCGAAACCCCAGCAGAAGATGGAGACAAATGCGGCAATCCCGAGCAGGAAGACCTTCTGCCATGAGACGGCGTATCCGGCTCGAGCGAGTCGAGCATAGGAGATGAGATAGAACACGCAGAATGGAATTCCGCTGGCGAGAACACCCCACGTCAAATACCACTGAAGCGGACCCATCTCCAGCGGGTTGGTCCGCTGGTACAGGAAGTGACTCATCACGTCGCCGGTCATTTTTAAGTTCAAAAATCCGCTGCGGCTAGTTTCCAGATGAGCGATGAAATGAGCTCCGGCCAAGACCGGTCCCAGATAGAAATAAAGATTCATCCAATAGTCGAGTCGGCGGCCTGCCAAGGGAGGATTCGATTTTTTGGCATCATAGATTCGGCCAAAACCAAAGGTTTGCAGGCTGGAATGATAAACGTCCCACCAGACGGCAACACAGGTGGCGAGTGCGCAGAAGTGCGGTGAAAACACGGTTCCCAGAAACACGGCGAGGGGAACGAGGGTGAATCGGAGAGGAAACGTCAAAAAAATATTTTGATTGGCATGACTGCGGACGAAGACCAAGGCGAGATGCGCAAACGTAAAAGTCGCCACGAACAGAGACCGCAGGTCGGTTGGTTGACCTGCGATGGTGACCTCAAACAGATTCCTCGGCAGCGAAAAGAGCGGCGCGCCGATGCACAAGGCCAGAAGCGGCGCCCCGATGATGAACAGCGAATCAACCACCGGGCCGATAATATAGCCCGTACGAATGGGCTTGGTTTGCCGTCGCGTGGGGGAGTTCCGGGCCATTGACAACCTATATTTCGATAAAGTTCAGATTGACGAGTCGTCAGGATGCGGATACGGCCGGCGGATACGGCCACGAGCGTCACAGATTTCGTGATCGGATGTCGGGTCGGGCATGGAGCGCTGACATTATATCGTAACAAAAGTTGTCACGTCGGCTAATCGTCATCCGGGTTGATGAGCGACAACGTCGCTGAATGGTCATGGGGAATGGCCTGACACCCCCTGAATTCGGGATGGAAGATGTCGGGACAGATCAGGACGGCCGAGATTTCCGCCAACACAGAACAGGTGTTTGAGAATCCCGAGGCCACGGCGCTAGTCACACCGGCGTCCTTATTCAAGAGCGATCGAATTCCGGAGTGATGCAAGAACTCTCCCGAAGTCAAGGGATGTCACGCGGCGTGTTCGTGGGGTTCCCCGTTCCCCCATCCAACCTTCCCTCGGATTAGGCGGCTGTCGATTGAACGGACTCCGGTTGCGACGGAAGATCGGCGCAGATACGGTGTCTGGTGAAATGGGCCTATGATCGTGGAAGGGAGAATCCCCCGTGCGTCAGTTTTTTTTGCTGTGGAATGTTTGTCATTCCCCTTGTGCTGGGGTTGCCTGGATCGTGATGACGATTTTGGCGGCAGCGAGTGTTGCTGGCGAGTCGCCCGGTCGACGGGTTGAATTCAATCGTGACATTCGTTCCATTTTATCCGACAAATGTTTCAGCTGTCACGGCCCGGACTCGGCCAAGCGGCAATCCGGCTTACGACTGGATTTGGCGGAAGAGTCGTCTGCTGAGCGTCTCGGAGCGCGCGCGATTGTTCCGAGTGATGTGGAGGCGAGCGAGGTCGTGCGTCGCATCCTGTCCGTCGATCCCACTGACAGGATGCCTCCTCCGCAGTCGAATCCGCCGCTGACAGAGGACGAAGTCTCGCTGATCAAAACATGGATTGAACAGGGAGCGAAATATCAACCGCACTGGTCATTCGTCGCACCGCGGGCCGTGATCCCACCTGCCGAAGTTCTTTCCAGCGAAAGAGAGCGCATCAACGGTGAGACGCTCGATGCCGATCACGACTCGATGTCCGCCAATCCAATCGACAGTTTTGTACGCAGCCGACTTTCAGAAATCCCCTTATCGCCTGCGCCCGCCGCCGACAGACCGACTGTTCTACGGCGTGTTTCGTTCGATCTGATCGGTTTGCCGCCGACAATTGCTGACGTTGATCAGTTCGTGGCCGATGTCTCGCCGGATGCCTTCGAAAAACAGATTGACCGCCTGTTGGCCTCCCCCCGCTACGGGGAGCGGATGGCCACTCTCTGGCTCGACGCGGCCCGTTATGCCGATACGAACGGCTATCAAACGGATGGGCCTCGTTTTATGTGGCGCTGGCGAGATTGGGTGATTGATGCGTGGAATCGGAATCAGCCTTATGATCAGTTCACCATGGATCAGCTTGCGGGCGATTTGATGGAGCGCTCGCCGCAGCGTTTGTTCCCCTTCGAATCGCCGCCGTCAACACCCGCAACAGCGAACACGGCAACTCAACGGCGTAGCTCCGCGTTCCTCGCCTCGGCCATCGCGAACGATCGCCTGATCGCCACCGGTTTCAATCGGAATCATCGGGGGAACGCCGAAGGGGGTATCATTCCGGAAGAATTCCGGATTGAGTACGTCGTTGATCGTGTGGAAACAACAGCAACGGTGTGGCTCGGTCTCACGATCGGTTGCGCCCGTTGCCATGATCACAAATATGACCCGATCAGTCAGCGAGAATTTTATCAGTTGTTTGCGTTTTTCAATCAGCTGCCGGAGCCGGGGAAATATCTGCGCAATAATAATTCGATGCCCTACCTGCCCGCTCCGACGCGGGATCAGCAACGGCGATTGGCCGCGTTGGAAAACGTATCGGCGGCCGCCGAGTGGGCGTGGCAGGGGATGGCGTCCGAGGTTTCGGCGGGCATCGCCAAGATGTCGGCTGCGATTCATGATGCCGGCCAGCCGATCGATTGGACTTACAGCGACGGTTTAGAGGCTCACTTCGCGTTTGAGGACACCGGTAGCGGGTTTCGCGGCGGCGATGCTCAGGCTATCGACAGCGGCGGCTGGCATGACGGTGAGGCACAATTCAGCGCCGGCCGCCTTGGACACTCAGTGGAGTTTGATGGAAAGCGTTGGCTCGATGCCGGAGATGCGGGAGACTTTGGCGAAGAGGATGCCTTTGCAATCTCGTTATGGGTGATGCCGCGCGGTCGCGGTACGATGACGGTTCTGGCCCGCATGGACGAAGAAAATGCGAGACGCGGTTACGAGTTGATGTTCAGGGAGGGTCATTTACAAGCCGTCTTTTCGGCACGTCTCCTCGACGATTTGATTCGAGTGGAAACCCAGCAGACGTTGCCGGAAAACACGTGGTCGCATGTGATCGTGACTTATGACGGGCATAAGGCGGCCCGGGGTGTGACCATCCGTATCGATGGAACACCCGCCGAATTGACCGTGATCACCGACCTGCTGAGTAATCGCTTCAAGACCAAGCCGCCGTTGAAAATTGGGTCGGGAGGGAGTGCTCCGCCCTTTAAGGGTCGAATCGACGAACTCCGGTTTTATCGTGGCCTGCCGACGAATCCAGCGGCAATCTCACTGGCGGTCAGTGAAACCATTTTGCAACTGACGGAGCCGTCTGTGACGGAGACGCTCCCGGCGCGCAACGGTGATAAGTTGCGTGAATTTTATCTCAGAAACTACGCTTCAGAGCCTCAGCGTCAAGCGTGGCAGTCTGTGCTCGATGCACGGTCAAACTACATTGAAGACTTGGCCGCGATGCCTACAACGATGGTGATGCAGGACCAGCCGGGGTTACGGGAGACACACATTTTAAACCGCGGTGAATACGACAAACCCGGAGCGGTTGTGCAGACGGGAGTGCCTGCGGCTCTGCCGCCAATTCGCCATGTCCCGCTGGCTCAGTCGCCAGACGGATCTTTCGCCGAGGCCCCGTTGGATCGTTTGGATCTGGCGCGGTGGCTGGTTTCGACAGAGAATCCCCTGTCATCACGGGTGACGGTGAACCGACTGTGGCAGATGTTGTTCGGCATGGGGTTGGTCAAGACCTCTGAGGATTTTGGGACGCAGGGGGAATCACCGAGCCACCCTGAACTGCTCGATTGGTTGGCCGTGGAATTTGCAGGGAAGGCGGACCGCGAGATGCAGCACGTCGAGGTCCGTTCTGCGAATACGGCAACACCCTCTGCCGTTTCGCAGGGGGAATTGCGTGCCCCGAATTTCGACATCAAGCGGATTCTGCGCGTGCTCGTTTCTTCGGCGACGTATCGGCAGTCGTCGCGTGTCGACGGATGGTTGCAGACGCACGATCCCGAAAATCGCTGGCTGGCGCGCGGACCGCGGTTTCGGTTGCCGGCCCAGATGGTTCGCGATGCCGCCTTGGCCACCAGTGAGCTACTGGTCGAGTCACTCGGTGGACCTTCGGTCAAGCCGTATCAACCGGCAGGGTTGTGGGAAGAATTGAGTGCGGAAGCGGTCCCGGGCCCGTTTGCAAAATACGTACAGGACCATGGGGCGAGCCTGTATCGCCGCAGCCTGTATACCTATCAAAAACGAACGGTGACCACGCCCGGGATGGCAATCTTCGATGCCTCAAGTCGCGACTTCTGCCGCGTCAAACTTCCTCGAACGAATACTCCGCTCCAGGCTCTCAATCTGATGAATGACGTCACTTACCTTGAAGCCGCTCGGATCTTGGCCGACCAGACAATCCGTGCGGGCGGCGGGTCCACCGAGTCCCGCATCATCTGGGCTTTTCGCCGCGTCCTGTCGCGATCCCCAGACGAAACCGAACTGACGTTGCTGGTTCGCGGATTTGATCGACGGCGAACGCGGTATCAGCAGTCTCCGGAGCTTGCGAGCCAAATCTTGCAAGCGGGTGAGAGTCCCGTCAGTCAACAGCAATCGCCCGCCGAATCGGCGGCCTATGCGGCAACAATCAGCGTGTTATTTAACCTGGATGAGTTCGTCGAACGACCGTGATACGATCCACAGGACGCCCGTCCGTGGGGCCGTACGAACTCTGGGGGAATCCCAAGGAACAGCGAGGATGAGAATGACAACTTCACGGCACAATCCCTTGCAGCGGCTGCCTCGGCGCGACTTCCTGACGGGTCTGGGCGGTGGTCTCGGACTGGCCGCACTCAATTCCCTCTTCGCGGCAGAGACCGGGTCCGTCGCCAGTCACTTTGGGGCACGAGCCAAGCGTGTCATTTATCTGTTTCAGTCAGGGGCTCCCTCGCAAATTGAATTGTTCGATCACAAGCCGGAGTTGCTCAAGTACAGGGGAGTGGACTTACCGGAGTCGATTCGACGGGGGCAGAGATTAACCGGGATGACCTCCGGCCAGAGCCAGTTCCCCGTCGTTCCGTCGATCTTCCCCTTTGCAAAATGTGGTGCCAGTGGCGCCACGATCAGCGACCTGATGCCGCATCTGGCCGGAGTCTCCGACGACATCTGTTTCATTAAGTCGCTTTCGACCGAGGCGATCAACCACGATCCGGCTTCGACGTTTCTGCTCACGGGAGCACCACTCGCGGGACGCCCCAGTCTGGGGGCGTGGCTGTCGTACGGGCTCGGTTCTGAGAATCAAGATTTGCCGGCATTTATTGCCATGGTCTCGCGCGGCAGCGGTGGGTTGGTCGATCAGCCGCTGTATGATCGCATGTGGGGTAGTGGGTTCCTGCCGACGGTCCATCAGGGTGTGAAACTGCGCGGTGGTGGAGACCCTGTGTTGTACCTCTCGAATCCGCCGGGGATTGATGCCGCCTTGCGACGTGACATGCTCAACGATCAACGGGACCTCAACCGACGGAGTCATCAACGAATCGGCGATCCCGAGATCGAAACCAGAATTGCTCAGTACGAACTCGCGTTCCGGATGCAAACATCCGTTCCCGAGCTGGCCGATGTTTCCAGCGAGCCGGAGCACATCTTCGACCTTTATGGTCCCGATGCGCGTCAACCGGGAACGTTTGCCGCGAATTGCCTGCTGGCACGCCGATTGGCGGAACGTGGTGTCCGGTTCATTCAACTGTTTCATATCGGCTGGGACCAGCACACGAACCTGCCGACGCAGTTACCGAGGCAGGCGCGCGATGTGGACCAACCCTCGGCCGCCTTGATTCTCGATCTGAAGCAACGTGGCTTGCTTGACGACACTCTGATTGTGTGGGGCGGCGAGTTTGGTCGGACGGTCTACTGCCAAGGGACCATGACGGCGACCAATTACGGACGCGATCATCACCCGCGATGTTTCACGATGTGGATGGCTGGTGGTGGTATTCGCCCGGGGATCACTCACGGTGAAACGGATGACTTTAGCTACAACGTGGTCCGCGATCCGGTTCACGTCCACGACTTGAACGCCACGATCTTGCACCAACTTGGTATCGATCACAAACGACTGACCTTCAAGTTTCAAGGTCGGCACTATCGCCTGACCGACGTCCATGGTGAAGTTGTGACGCCGATTATCAGCTAGAAATCCTCCGCCGCCCCCCTCCCGCCCCCCTCCCGTCAACGATTGTCCCTGATCGGTTGAGTGTCTGAACGCCGTCTGGATCCTGTCGGAGTGCGCGTTCCTCAAGCGTGACGGATCGAGTCACAGGCTCTGGTGGGCTTGAAATTTTATGGGTGGCGGCCCAGTCTATCACGCAGACGGCGAGGCGATGGAAATTGAGCGGCTTCGGTTATCGGCTCGGTGACCGAGCACGCCCTCTGCCGACGGGGCTCGTTTTGGAGTTGACTGTTGAATCGGTCGCCGCGGCGATCCTTCCATCGCTATTTGTGTTTTGTCGCGACGTACCAAACCCGCAAGGAAACGTTCATGCCGTGGCTTCGGAATATCTTTCTCAGAGCATTCGTCCTCGGGACGTTGAGTCTGTTGTGCTGTTTTCCGTCATTTGGCGGTCAGGCGGACGGTCCGCAGTCCTTGGCGTCGACCGACTGGCCTTGGTGGCGCGGTCCGAATCGTAACGGAATTGCCGCGGCGGATCAAAAACCGCCTCTGACATGGAGCGACACCCAGAATGTTGTCTGGCGGAGTTTGATTCCAGGCAAGGGACATGGTTCGCCCATCGTTGTGGGTGACCAGGTCTATCTTCAGACGGCCGAGCCGGATCGAGAAGTCCAATCGGTGGTGTGCTTGGATCGAAAAACGGGTGTCCGGCTGTGGCAAACGGATGTTCATCGAGGTGGCTTTGACAAAAAAGGAAATGAGAAGACCTCGCTGGCGAATGCCACCCCGGCCAGCAACGGTCTGCATCTGTTTGTCAACTTTCTGAATGCCGGAGCGGTTCAGACCACAGCTCTGGATCGACATGGAAAACAGATTTGGCAGAAAAAAATCAGCGATTTCGCAATTCACCAGGGCTTCGGATCGTCGCCGGCAATCTCGGATTCGCTCGTGATTGTTGCAGCCGACAATCACGGAACGGGCGCGATCGCGGCTCTGGATCAAGCGACGGGAGATGTTGTCTGGAAGCATTCTCGACCTAAAATAGCCAATTACACCTCGCCGATGATTCTGGAAATCCAAGGTCAGCGCCAAGTCGTGTTGTCCGGCTGCAAATTGGTCACGAGCTACGAGCCGCTGACCGGGAAGCTGTTGTGGGAGATTCCGGGATCCACAGAAGAGTGCGTCACCTCGACAGTCACGGATGGTCAGCAGATCTATATCACAGGCGGCTACCCGAAGAATCACGTGGCCGCGGTGAAGGCTGACGGATCGGGCCAAGTGGTGTGGGAGAATGGATCGCGAGTCTACGTTCCTTCGTTGCTGCTGTTCCAAGGGTTTCTGTACGCCACTCTGGACTCGGGTGTTGCGGTGTGTTGGCGATGTGACACGGGCGAAGAACGTTGGAAGAATCGACTGAGCGGGACGTTCAGTTCCTCCCCGGTTCTCGTCGGCGACTGCATCATCGCCACGAACGAAGACGGAAAATCGTTTGTTTTTAAAGCCAATCCAGAGGCCTTCGAGTTGATCGCGGAGAATCAACTCGGAAGCCATTCGTATGCGACACCCTCGATTTGTGGCGGATGCATTTATCACCGGGTGGCGGTTCAGGCGGACGGTCAACGACAGGAATATTTGTATTGTCTGGGACAAAAATCAGAGTGATACGTGGCAACATGCCCAGGCACACACCCGCTTCGAAGTCTCTTGGCGACGGTCTAAGGTCCGCAGCAATTGAAGATCAGATGTGACCGTCAACTCCGGTTTTGGTACATCGGGAAGACGCTCACTGTGATGCGTGCCGTCCGCGATTGTCTCGGCGTCATCGTCGCCATGGCGATTTTGGAGATCGTTCTTTTTTTGGTAAGCTCATCGGAGGATGGCAGGTCACGCGCGGTGTGCGTTTCTCGGTGTGGATCGACGCCTGCCAAGGACGCGCCGCACCACGATTACAGGGCATTCGACAACCCTGCATAACGAGATTCTCCTCCGCTCGATTAGACAATTAAAGGGATGCAATGATTTACCTTGACCCGCATGTTCACATGGTTTCACGAACGACCGATGATTACGAGAAAATGGCAGCGGCCGGTGTGAAGGCGATCATCGAACCCGCATTTTGGCAGGGGCAGCCGCGGACTCAAATCGGATCCTTTCAAGACTATTTTGCCTCACTGGTGGGTTGGGAGCGATTCCGCGCAGCACAGTTCGGAATTCGCCACTACTGCACGATGGGCCTCAATTCCAAGGAGGCCAATAACGAAGCGCTTGCCGAGCAAGTGATGGATCTCTTGCCGCTGTTCCTGACGAAGGAAGGGGTCGTCGCCGTCGGTGAAATCGGCTATGACGATCAGACCCCACTCGAGGATAAATTTTTCCGCAAACAACTCGAACTGGCCAAGGATGTCGGACTGCCGGTGCTGATCCATACGCCGCACCGCAATAAAAAACAGGGGACGTATCGAAGTATGGATGTCATCGAAGAGCACGGGATTCCACCGCATCTGGTCATCATTGACCATAACAATGAAGAGACCTATCGCGAGGTGCTCGATCGGGGTTACTGGTGTGCCTTCACCATTTATCCCGGCACCAAGATGGGGAACGAGCGGATGGTTGATATCCTGCAAGTGGCGGGGGCCGAACGGGTCATCGTGGATAGTTCCGCCGACTGGGGGAAGTCGGATGTCCTCGCCGTTCCCAAGACGGCGAAACTCGCCGAACAACGCGGCATCCCCCAAGAACACATCAAACTGGCGACGTATACAAATGCGATCACCGCCTATGCCCAAAGCGGTCAGTTGCACGAAGACGATTGGCTCAAGCCGCACGCCGTCGATCAACGGACGCTGTTTTCGGGGAATAGCGTCCTGAGGGGTGGGCAGTCGCCGCGGATCGATGCGGATCCGGAGCAGAATCGGATCCTCTAGGCCGAATCGTGTGTTGCCGGAGATCCGCGTCGAAGCCTCGGCCGACGTGTTTCCAGCGTGCTCCGTCACGGGGTCTCGGCGTCGGATGACTTGCGGGAAAGCAGCCTCTTCAGTCTGCAGCGGGTCTTTCGGTCTCGGACCGTTCCGATTGCGGGGATCCGCAGTCCGCTGCGGTTGAGGCTCGGGCGCCCTTTCCGGAATCATGGGCCGGCGGTACCCTGTGTCATGAAATTTTCCTTCCTCTGCCCCTCCCGTTCCCAGCGCTCAACCCCTGCCGTTCCCAGCGCTCAAGTGGATAGGTCACCATGCTTGCCAATGTCTCCACATATCTGGATCAACATGCCGACCGATTTCTCGCAGAGCTCACAGATTTTCTGCGTATTCCGACGGTCAGTGCCGATCCCGCTTGCAAGCCAGAGATGCAGCGGGGCGCGGAATTCGTGCACCAACAATTCACCAATTTGAAGATGACGTCCGAGATCGTGAGCACGGCAGGGCATCCCATTGTTTATGCCGAGTCCCTGCAATCGCCGGATGCGCCGACCGTTCTGGTCTATGGTCACTACGATGTCCAGCCCCCGGATCCACTCGATTTGTGGACGACCCCCCCCTTTGAACCAACGCTGCGAAACGGGCGTATTTATGCGCGCGGCGCGACTGACGACAAGGGCCAAGTCTTCACACACATCAAATCGGCGGAGGCTTGGTTGCGAACAGTGGGCACATTGCCGGTCAATCTGAAATATGTGATTGAAGGTGAAGAGGAAGTGGGCAGCAACAACCTCAAGACGTTTCTTAAGGAGAACACGAGTCGACTGCGTTGCGACGTGGCCGTGGTCAGTGACACGAGCCAGTATGCGCCGAATCAGCCGGCAATCACGTATGGTTTGCGTGGAATTCTGGCGGTCGAGGTCACGGTCACCGGTCCGACCAAGGATCTGCACTCCGGAGTTTTTGGCGGTGCCGTTCCCAATCCGGCGATAGGACTCGCCAAGATGATTGCGTCGTTGCACGATCACGACTGGCGGGTCTGCATTCCTGGTTTCTATGACGATGTCCGCTCTGTGTCCGATGCCGAGCAACACGATTTCCGGAACCTCGACTTTGATGAAACAGCGTTCCAAGCCGGATTGGGAGTCACCGAGTTGTGCGGCGAAAAGGGATTCACGACTCTTGAGCGACGCTGGACGCGGCCCACGTGTGAGGTGAATGGGCTTTTTAGCGGCTATACGGGTGCCGGCCCCAAGACGATTGTGCCCTCCACGGCCACGGTGAAAATCACCTGCCGATTGGTCCCCGCGCAGGATCCCGTGCAGCTGACCGAGGCCTTGCATCAGTACCTGAAAAAACAGTGTCCGCCGTCGCTGTCTTTCAAGTTCACCAGCGACCACGGCTGTCCGGCCTTCGTGTTTGATACCACAAGCCCCTACGTGGAAGCCGCCTCAAACGCCATCTGTGAAGCGTGGGGCGTGGACCACGTGCGGATGATTCGCGAAGGAGGATCGATCCCCGTGGTCCAGACATTCAAGGAGATTTTGGGGATTGACACGCTCCTTCTGGGCTGGGGTCAAAACACAGACAATCTGCATAGCCCCGACGAGCATTTTCTGGTGGCGGATTTTCATCGAGGAATCCGCGCCAGCGCCGCCTTGTGGGGCCATTTGGGAGCCATGCGGTCCGGCGGCTGAAACAACGCCGGTGGTGGTCTCAGTCAGCCGCCCGTCCCCACCCCTTGGCGGAAATCGCGTGAGACTCTCGCCCAGCCTTGTGTCTCCCAACCCTTACGGGGCCGTGGCCTGTTTGAATTTTGTTTTTTCATATTCTGCCAGCGTTCCTGCCGGATCATCGTGGAAGGCATCCCGACAGCCGGTACAGCACACGTAGTACGTTTTTCCTTGGTAGACGACCGGGAGAGTTCCTGCACCACCGGTGATCAGACAGACGGGCCCACCGCTGCCGATGGCGGCCAGGCGGGTTCCGTCCCGCTGGTAACCAATCTCAGCCACACGCGTATAGAACGACTGTTGTTCGGGGCGTTTCTCAAACAACATCGTCAGCCGATTTTCACTGAGAAAGGTCATCGTTAGTCGATGGATATCGGTTGTGAGGACCTCTGGCGCGGATTCCAAAACAAGTCGCTTTTGGTCAAGCGTTCCTTGATAGGTGCGAGTCGAATCGTCGAGCAGCGTCGTTTTCAAGGTGTACAACTGTGCCGTGTCCGCATAGCTCAGAACGGCCGATTTCCAAAGTTTGCCAGCTTCGAAATCCCAGCGAATGCCAGCACTCTGCGGTTTCAGTTCCCAAATCACGGCGGCGTTTTCTTGCCACGCTCCTTGTGCCGAAGTCCTCTTCGGCTGACCGACACCACGCCAGCGGCCTACCAGCCCCTTGAACGCGCGCAGGGCATGGATCGCGGCCGATTGGGCTGTCAAGGAGCCGGGGGGCTCGGCACAGTCACAACTCAACGCCACCAAAAGCACGCCGAGCAACACGCCGTGAAACCAGACTCCTTTCGGGGATCCACCCCACGTGGCATTGACGATCGTTTTTGAGACCACGCCTAACACTTGGATTCAGCCTCCGGAACGAGTCAGCTCCTGAAATCGAGTCAGCAGGTCGCGTGTCACCGGGCCAGGTTCGCCTGAACCAATCGTGCGACCGTCCAGACTGACGACGGCGACGACTTCCGCGGCCGTGCCGGTGAGAAACATTTCATCGGCAACGTACAGATCGTGGCGGGTCAGCGAACACTCTTGAACGCAGCGGCCACTCTGTCGGGCGAGTTCCATGACGGTATTCCGCGTGATCCCTTCGAGAATCCCGGCGTCGGCGGACGGCGTCCGCACAATTCCGTTCTTAACGATGAAAATGTTGTCACCCGTACACTCCGCAACCTCTCCCTTGTGATTCAACATCAGGGCTTCAACCATGCCGGCATCGGTCCCCTCAATGCGTGCCAGAATGTTATTCAGATAGTTCAGTGATTTGATGCGAGGACTCAAGGCCCCGGGATGGTTTCTGAGGGTGCTGGCCGTGACGAGATTCATCCCTTGGGTGTAGGTTTCCGGCGGATAAAGCGTAATCGTATCCGCGATCACGATCACCTGAGGATTGCTCGTCTTGCGGATGTCCAGCCCCAGACTTCCCGCGCCCCGCGTGACAACAAGTCGCACATATCCGTCGTGAATCGTATTTGCCTTCACCGTCAGTTCAACGGCCGCCATCACCTCGTCCGGAGTCAGCGGAATCGTCAACCGGATCGCCTTGGCACTTTCAAACAGACGCTCGATGTGCTGCCGATGGAGAAAAACTTTCCCACCGTACACACGGATGCCCTCAAACACCCCATCGCCATAGAGCAGGCCGTGATCGAACACGCTGATCTTGGCATCGGCCTCGTCAACCAATCTGCCACCGAGATAAATCGTCAACGCCATCGAAAAGTTTTCCTGCGAGAAAGACATCCGGCATCCGTTGCCGGATGTCTGAGTTGTGTCACAAAAATGGCCTGCTTCACTCACTGCCGATCATATCCGGCCGAATTCAAAAACCGATCATTCCAGACGGATTTTCGGAGACCCCCGCTCCACCGCATCCCCCAGAGCCTCAATCCGGCCTTCGCACAGTCGGACCGTTCGGTGCGCCTCCGCTGCAATCGCCTGATCGTGAGTGACCATGATGATAGTCAGCTGTTCTTGTGCGTTCAACTTGGCGATCAAGTCAATGATCCCCCGACCGGTGCGCGCGTCGAGATTACCGGTCGGCTCGTCGGCCAGCAGGATCTCGGGACGCGTCACCAGCGAGCGGGCGATCGCGGCCCGCTGCATCTCGCCACCGGAGAGTTCAGACGGTTTATGGGTCAGTCGATGGCCGAGTCCGACCCGGTCAATCATTTCCCGGGCTCGATCATGGTACTCCCGTCGCCGCTGCCAATACCCCCAGATCGAATGCCGAATCATCAACGGACACAGAACATTTTCCATCAGACTCAGTTCCGGCAGCAGATGATAAAACTGAAACACAAATCCGAAGACACGATTTCTTAACTCATCACGCGTTCGAACCGGCAGATCGTCGATCCGCTGACCCTCTAACTGCACTTCCCCAACATCGGGCGCGTCGAGCAGTCCGATCAGATGTAACAGAGTGCTCTTGCCCGATCCTGACTGACCGACGATTGAAAGAAATTCACCCTTGTGAACGCTCACGTCGACGCCGTGTAAGACCGGGACCTGGTGGTCTCCTTTGCGATACGCTTTCTCCACAAAGACCGCTGCGATTTGAGGCTCCGGCAGGACGGGCATCTCTCCGAGCGAATTGGCGTCCGGAGAAACGAATGAGGCACTGGTTCTGGGCATGATCGCGACTCCGGAGGATCTGTCTGAATCAAGGCGGCGTGGTCTGAGTCCGGAAGGGACTCACCTTCGAGGATCGGTGTCATGAGTCGCCATCTCGGAAAGCCTTCCCAAAAAACACCGATGGGGCAGAGGCTCCGGACGGCGCGCGGCAGCAGATGGCTACTCATGTCTGAGGGCTCGTACGGGTTGAAGTTGTGCCGCCCGGCGTGCGGGGAGAATGCTCGCCACGACGGCGATCGTCATCGCCCCGATGGCGACCCAGCACACGGTCCAAGGGTCCACGTGGGTCGGAATTTCTTTAAAGTAATAGATCTTTTCATCGAAAACTTTGCGACCGGTAATCAGGGCAATCACCGATTCAATTTGATTGATGTAACGGACGAATAGCAATCCGAAGGCCACCCCGACTCCGCTGCCGACCATTCCCAGCGACAGTCCGTAGCTGAGAAAAATGGACATCACACCGGCGGAGCTGGCACCGAGTGCCTTCAGGATGCCGATGTCGCGAGTCTTCTCGACAACAATCATGAAAAAGATGGCCAGAATCCCAAAACCGGCTACGGCAATAATCAAAAACAACAGGATGTTCAGGATTGATGATTCCACTTCCACGGCCGCCAACAACGTCCCCTGCTTCTGCTCCCAAGTCAAGACGTTATAGGTTTCCGGAGGAAATTCGCTGCGGAGCAACTCCACAACCTTGCTGGCATCGTGATAGTCCTTCAATTTGATCTGAATCGAGGTGATCGCTCGTGATGACGAGCCGTCGGGGTTGCTGCGAACCATCTTACGGACTTTCTGCAGCGTTTCGATGTTGCAGTAGACCAGCTGCGAGTCGTATTCGCTCATCCCGCTCTGAAAAACATCAACCACGGTCGCGCTGAAATAGGCCGCTTCCGGCGTTCCGGCCGTGACCGTGCTGATCTTCACATCATCCCCAGGCTGGACCATCGAAACGGTTCGCATGGTGTTCGTTTCTTGGTCTTTTTGTGGAAAACTGATCAGGCCCGCGCCGATGTAGACGCGACCGTCCTGCGGCACATCATTCGCCGCAGCAGCGGTCTCCACAGACGCGTCTGTTTCTGTCACGAAGGGGTCGGGATCAGCGATCGCGGTCTCCTCCCGTTTTTGGTGTTGAAGTTCCTTCATGAATTTGAGCCGCTGACTGTTCAAGTCCGCGATGTGCTTGCGATGGGCTGCGGCAGACGGTGTCAGCTCCCAATCCGGCTTTTGCGATTTGCTCCGTTCGGCCAAGATCGATTCGGGTCCCTGCGGTTGATCGTGATAGCTCTGCAAATAATCGACGAGTGGACCGACAGACGACTTGCTTCTGGGGTCAATGCCGACAAGTGTTACCGGGTGGTGGATGTACTGCCCGCCATATTGAAAACTGAGCATTCCAAAAACTTCAACGGTCGCCGTGACTCCGGAAATGTAACGGCCGGCAAGCTTGTGGACGACCGCTTGATGCGTGGCGGCATCCGGTTCGCCGTCAAAGCTGCGAGTTTCGATGATGATGTCAGAGAGAATCCCCTGAATCCGATCACGCATTTCACTGCTGAACCCGGCCATCACCGAATTGACCACAATCATCGTGGCCACACCGAGAGTGACACTGATGATGCTCGCCAGGGCAATGTAACGCGTTCTTAAATAACGCTGACAGAGAAGTAGTTTGTACATGGGCCAATCCTTCGGCTGTTCTCGGCAGGGCGGTTCGTCCCCACCCCAATCATTCTGTCTGTGTTGTCGATGGTGGGCGATCCCCACGCGATGTCGAATGCTCCGGCTTCAATAGGGGAAAGAAAATGACATCGCGAATGCTGGCCGTGTTGGTGAGCAGCATGACCAACCGGTCGATGCCGATCCCCATGCCTCCGGCCGGTGGCATACCGACCTTCAAGGCGCGGACAAAATCGTGATCCATCGTGGCCATGGAATCGTCCTCCGCCAACCCCTGAAGTTGTGTTCGAAATAATTCTTCCTGCAGGCGTGGATCATTCAATTCGGTATACGCATTGGCGAGCTCCATGCCATCGACAAATAATTCGAATCGTTCGGCGATGGCCGGATCCGACGGCTTTCGCTTGGTCAACGGGCAGAGAGATGACGGGTAGTCATAAACGAAGATCGGACCGACCAACTTGTCTTCGACCGTCGCTTCGAAAACATCATTGACCAGCACGTCATGATGGCGTTCCGTGGTCGTGATGTGCAACCGTGCTGCCGCAGCAATCACGCCCGCTTGGTCGTGTATCTCGCAGCCGGCGTGTTCGCGAAACAGATCGCCATATTTGGCCCGCTGAAAAGGAGGAGTGAAGTTGATGGTCTTGTCCCCCCAAGACAGAACAGACGTTCCGTTGGCGGCGACGGCGGCGTTCGAAATGATCGTCTCGGCGAGATCCATCATCGTGTGATAGTCGCCATAGGCTTGGTACAGCTCGATCATCGTAAATTCGGGATTGTGAGTGCCATCGACACCTTCGTTGCGGAAGACACGACCGATTTCATACACCCGCTCCATGCCGCCAACCATCAGTCGCTTCAGGTGCAGTTCCAAGGCGATCCGCAAAAATAGCGGAACGTCCAGTGAATTGTGATGCGTCGTGAAGGGGCGAGCCGCTGCACCACCGGCGATGGCGTGCAAGACCGGCGTTTCGACTTCGAAAAAGTTTGCGCCACGCAACGTCTGACGGATGGAGTCCATGATCCGCAATCGCTGAAGCATGCGCGCTAAAACACCCTCTGTGTAAATCAGATCGATGTAACGCTGCCGCAGTAATAACTCTTTGTCCTGCAGGCCGTGATACTTCTCCGGCGGCTGTGCTAATGATTTGCACAGCAGTGTCAGCCCTGTGACGAGGAGCGTCTTCTCCCCCGTATTCGAAACACGCAACGTGCCATCCACGCCGATCAGGTCACCGAGATCAAGGCACTCCAGCAAGGACCATAACGCCTCGCTGGAGTCCTTTCGAGACACCATCAACTGGATCCGACCGGTATAGTCCTGCAGATGGATGAAGTGCAGTTTCCCCTTGTCGTTCCACCGCAGGATGCGACCGGCCAGACGAACGATTGCCCCTTCAACTCCGGATTCGGTGGGACACAAGGCTCGGGCCTGCTCAATGGCCATGTGGCCCTCAAAACGCTGCCCCCACGGATCAAGCCCTAAGGCCTCAATCTTCGCGAGCTTTTCCAGCCGGGCCGATTCCAAACGATCAGGTGTCTCGGGCATCAATCACTACTTTTTCGGGTATCGAAATCAGGGGGCTTGTGGCAATTTTAGAGACGACGAACTATGCGGGAATCACTAGCAAACGTCAATGGCATTGGGCACACGCCTCAGTCGTTTCCTGCCGGAATTGCCTCGGTCTGAACCCCCGCTCGTCGTCTGCATTAACTTTCGATCGGTTGTGACCATTCCGCGCGACTCGGCTGCGGTGTCGGCTGCAGGTGCCCGATTGTCTCAAACAGGTGCCCGATTGTCTCGAACAGGTGATGTCACCTCGCTTGAGAGTTCCCGCTCTGCTCCTGCTTTCTTCCCGTGCAGGGGATTGCAGTGACGCAGCGACCAATTCTTTTTCCGGACGACTTCTTTTTCCGACCAATTCTTTTTCCGGACGATTCTTTTTCCGGACGACCAATGCCATCGCCGCCGTTGATGACAGCGTCGGTGTCGTTGGGGAGGGACGCAGTTCGCCGGAAGACCACGCAAATGCGGCAGCCACTTTTTTGACCGACGTCACCACGGACAAAAAAACGGCTACGAAGACTCAAGATCGTCGACACGATCTCCGATCCCAGAATGATCCCTCACGATGACAAATCGACGATCCTTTTGCGGTCCCCAATGAGACAAGGTTGACCCGAATCGCCGAAATTTTATAAAAAAAACATGAAACACTTGACAAACGAATGGTTGCTGAGGCATCATTACGAGCGATTCAGAAGAATTGTGATTTCTCACACTATTAGAATCTCCGCTGTTTCGATCTTGAATTGCCATTATTTATTCATAATCGGTCTTTACCAAGATTAAGGTTGCATTCAGCGATCGAGATTATGCTGGTTAGAGTGCGATCGCACATTTTTCTACATCACGTTTTTCGCTTTGGGTTGCCTCGCGGTAATTCCTCAAGGATGCCAAGAGGCTGGCGATGGTCGCGCGGCGGCATGTCGCACGTTTTTTTCTGTTTTTTGTATCGAAAGAATGAGGTGTTCTATGAGGGGTCAGTCGATGCGTCGTAGAGGATTTACGCTTATTGAGCTGTTGGTCGTGATTGCGATCATAGCGGTACTGATTGCTTTGTTGCTCCCTGCTGTCCAGCAGGCACGCGAAGCGGCTCGCCGTTCCCAGTGCATTAACAATATGAAGCAAATTGGATTGGCGATCCATAACTATCACGATGGCCAGAAAATGTTTCCCGTTCCGGGAATGCAGGTCGGGATGGTCAGTGACGATCGGAATATCGGTGTTTTAGTCAAGATTTTACCGTTTTTGGATAATACGGCTCTTTACAACGGAATCAATCAGTCCGGGGCGACAGGTTGCCCGGAGATGATTGCCATGAGGCAGTCAGTTATTCCGGTGTTTGCATGTCCGTCGGATGCGATGCAGGAGGGCTACAATGGCTTCACGCGACACGTGACGGCCGAATCAACCGAATCCCCGGTGAAATCTTATGGACGCTACAGCCCATCTTGCGTCAATCGTAAGTCTTGGGTCCCAAGCGTGAATACACCTGCAGGATTAAAAGGCCAACGTGATACCATCGGTGATATGTTCTTGGGCGCCGGTCCGACGGAAATTAGATGGAACGAAATGCCACAGGCTGCCAATTTTGAAACGATGAGTTACAATAACACTCGCGGTTTTGTGGCTGCGTTCGGTTGTTTTTCAAGCTATAGGCCTTCCCAAGGAGATGCCGGACACGCAGGTTCCATGACCTGTGCAGGATCTCCCGCTAACACTCTGTCGTGTAGTCCGTTATCTTACACATACTCGGAAGCTGGCTACGCATGCGATGTTTGGGCTGGAGCAACCGGGTTTGCTGGCCGTGCTTGCGGCGGTGCCGCAGGTGGTCCGGCACCCACGAGCGGTTATTTTTGGGGTTACAACGAGAATGGTGGACGCGGCATTTTTCAGATCAATTATGGTAACACGACCAATGCCGTTCAAAGAACAACCGCATATGCTGCAGGTATTGTCATAGCCCTTGAAGATGTTTACGACGGCACATCGACTACGATGATGGTCGGTCACTCGACTGGTTCGGCTGATAGCGTATTTGACGCCTGGTGGTCAGCGACGAGCGGCATCGTAACCTCACTCCCCATTAATATCTGCCGAGGATCCACTGCCAAAAACAGGTTGTTTAACTACGATACCCCAAGTCAGATACTTGCTTCGATTGTATGCCCAGCTTCGGAAGCCATTAAAGACTACTATTGGGCCACGAAAGGACTAAACAGTCCCCATGCCGGATTCGCGTTTGCGTTGATGGTCGATGGTTCTGTCAAGTCGTTCTCAGACACCACCGATGGCGCGCTGATGAATGCTTATGGTAGCAGGAACGGAGCTGAGCGGATCGACAGCGATCTGTGATATTGTAAAAAGCGTTATTGACGGTAGCCTAGCCATCGTCTCAAAAAATGAGCGTGTACCCAACAGGTTTGACAAACCGGGTACACGCTTTTTTATTTATGGTCTGTTGATGAGTGGTTTCATGGAAGCCGATTTCGGGTTAATTGCGATTTGTAGGCTTCGGTATTCGGGAATTGCGGTAATGACCAGATAAGGAATTGATCGAACTTCGGTAGAAGACCGTTCGTCAGAATCTCCGCGGCAGTGTGGGAGGGAGCCAGATGGAGATCGCACGTGATCGTTGGTTCCCAGATTTCGCGGAGAGGGCGAGCGGGCCTGTTTCTTGTGGTGGAATTTGTTCTGCGGTCTTACGTTGGCCGGCATCCGCTGATGGTGCAGATCGTTTTTTGCCGGCGGAATGAAAAATTCTTAAAACGGTTCTGTTTGGCGGGGGGAGGGTTATGGATCCGTTTTTTGTCGGCCAGTCGGAGCCTTCCACCCAAATGCAGTCCGGGTGGTTTGAGGTCGGTTCGGCAGAGGCGTTTGTTTTCCGGAAAGGGGCGGACACCGAAACGGCCGACGTGGTTCTGGGAATTCAGCCGTCGATAACGTCCTGCGAGCGTTAGACGCCTGTGAACTTCGGAGTTCGAGGCTGCCGACGCGTGGACAGGCCCTGAGAGAGTCGCTCGTTGACGCGGCTCGGGAGGATTTTTGAGGCTCTCTGAGAACACCTTGTTCGCCGGGGAGTGAGCGTGATCGGGGTGGAAGGAGCCGGTTGAGATCGTGGGCGTGGGAGACTGCGCGGCACGTGGAGCTGACTTTTCACGGGTCTGCGGGCGAGATTTTCGCTGTCTTGCCGGATGAGCAACGTGCTGCGGGTGAAGACGTGTTGAGGTCTGTTTTGCGGTGGGACACGGGTGACGGTGGGACGGCTGTGTTTTTGCGGTCTCCCTGAGTCGCCAAGCGATCATCCGTCGCGGAGTCTGCTCAATCGATGATTTTTGTGATTGGATACTCCACGATTCCCTTTGCACCTGCCGCTTTGAGGCGTGGGACAATCATGCGAACGTAGGATTCCTCGACAATCGTGTTGACATCGACCCAGTCCGGATCGGACAACGACGCGACGGTCGGTTTTTGGAGTGCGGGGAGTTCATTCAGGATCCGCGCGAGATCGACTCGACGGACGTTCATCATCAGTCCGACCTTCCCTTCTGCGGCGAGGCAGGAATTGAGCATGAGGGCGATATTTTCGAGTTTTTCGCGTTTGGCAGGAATGTTCCATGCCGCATGATTGGCAATGAACCGTGTGGTGCTTTGCAGGACTTCATCGACAATTCGCAAATTGTTGGCTCGGAGAGAACTGCCTGTCTCCGTCACTTCGACGATTGCGTCAGCCAACTTGGGCGGCTTGACTTCTGTTGCGCCCCACGAGAATTCCACGTGAGCTGTGACGCCGTTCTTCGAAAGATATTGTTGTGTTAATCCGACAACTTCCGTAGCGATCGTTTTTCCCTCAAGATCGTGGACGTTTTGAACGGACGAGTCCTCGGGGACGCACAGGACCCACCGCACAGGGCGGCGGCTGACTTTGGAAAACATCAGCTCGCAGACTTCGTGAACGCAGGCATTGTTTTCTAAGACCCAGTCGTAGCCGGTGATTCCCGCGTCGAGCACCCCTTGCTCCACGTATCTGGCCATCTCTTGAGCGCGAATCAACAGGCATTCGATTTCGCAATCATCGATTTCGGGATAGTACGAACGTGAGGAAAATTTGATCGCATACCCGGCCTTCTTAAAGAGATCTGCCGTTGCTTCTTGCAAACTTCCGGAGGGAATTCCGAGCTTAATTAATCGATCTGCCATGGGACGAAGTCTCGCTGTCGTTTTTTTAAAGGAGTGAATTTTTCATGCGGCGGCTGTTATGGGTCGCGCCGACGGGTCGCCGGATTCTCTTTTGTGAAACCTTGTGTCGAGGGTGCGTTGGTGCGAATCGCAAGAAGAGGGCTCGGTCGATTCCAAGTTTTGGTCGTGGGGCTTTCATGGTCCGTCGTTGACCGCCATGTTGTTTCGGTATTCAAAAGTATCACCTCGAGGTTCTGGAGGCCAGTTCTGGAGGGAAAGGGGGGTTGAATTTCGTGGAGACCGGGATGGGAGGAGGGGGGATTTCGGGGCGAGGATTGTCGGAGATTCGGGACGCCGTGAAGACGATCAAAAATATTCACTGAAAGTTTGAATCGGGGTGAATTATCAACGGCCGTTGCGTTGACTTCATCAGCGAAGCGGTTATGATGCCATCTCGCGGGGCCATTCAGTTGGCAGCGTGTCGATCTTTGACAATTTGGTTGGATGGTTCTGGGAATCAGCTTTGCTGTATTGATGCGGTTGCTGGACGTACGTGAGTCACATCGACTCGACGTTTCAGGCGAGAAATTTCCCTGTAAGGGGTCGTTTTAAGCAGGGGCGTCCAAGGCGTGCGCCAGCAGGCAAACCTTAGATTGTCATCGGATGCCGTGCCGTTTCACAGCAATGTGGAATGGTGTTGTGTCTGTATAAAACAAATTCAAAAGGGTTTGATCCTGGCTCAGAATGAACGTTGGCGGCGTGGATT
>CAMCMU010000059.1 GCA_945876035.1 Schlesneria paludicola DSM 18645
AACAACCCCTCCTGACGCTCCTGCTTCCGCCGTCCCATCGCCATCGAAACCACCTCCGTGAATTCCTAACCAACCACCGCGACGACAGCCTAGCGCCATTCTCATTCCCGTCAACCGTCAGCAGTGACTTTCACCACGGGCTCCTAGGCTATGGTGTTAATGTTATGGGTGGCGGATCTGACAACTGTGGGATGTTTGACATTTTCTTTATTCAGTACTGCGAGTACCGGAACTTTTTACCCCACGGGGTGTTTCAATACGAGTGCAAGGTAGCGAGTCCGAAAACGTTCTGCATCAGATTGGATGTCATCATGCCGAACACCTGTAGATTCTTATCTCATGCAACGTTATTCATCGTTAGAAATTGAGGATGAAAAATTGACAATCGCATACCTCGACCCCGGTGCTGGAAGTTTGATATTACAACTTTTCGTAGGCGGGTTTAGCGGATTTGTGGTTTTTGTCCGGTACCTCGTTAAGCACTGGTATCATTGAGTATCGTAATTTTTATCAAGAGCCACGACGCGCATTCAATAACTAACGATCTCTAGTTTAAGAATTGCTGATCGAGAGTATTGAAAATTATGAATCCCGCTCGTTTCTCTTTCGATAGTGGATCATTTCGCGATCGTTGCGGGCGAGTCGTTATTGATGGCGAAGGTATTTTTCGCGTGCTGACGGCTGAGGGACTGGCAGGGTGGAACGGTGTTGCCAACTTGCCATTCTTTCAGCGTTTGATGGCCGACGGTCAGATCATTAAAACGACGACACTGGCTGATGACTTTGCGTGTCGGTTTGATTTGCCTGCCGAATATGTGGCAGTCCTGCAACATGAGCGGATTCCGTTCGTCAGTTATCCTTACGAATGGTCATTTGGAATGCTGCGCCAAGCGGCTGTGCTCCATTTGAAAGTTTTGGCGAGTGCTCTGGATCACGGTTGGATTCTGAAGGATGCTTCACCATTCAACGTTCAGTTTTGTGGGATTCGCAGCGTTTTTATCGACACGGGTTCGTTTGTCAAAATGCTACCAAGCGAGCCTTGGCTGGCCTATCGCCAGTTTTGCGAGATGATGCTTTTTCCGCTGCTGCTTCAGGCCTATCGCAACGTCGATTTTCAACCCCTGATCCGCGGTTCTCTCGACGGAATTTCCTGTCGGGATTTTTCTCGCTTGATCTCGTGGCGTGACATGCTGAGGCCAGGAGTCTTTTCGCATGTTTGGCTGCAAGCCGTGTTGGATCGGAATACCCAAACCACCGAGAGTACGGTGAGTCATCTCCAATCCGAGGGATTCCATCCGGACATGATTCGCCACAACATCACCAAACTCACTCGACTCATGACACGACTGCATTGGACACCGGCAGCGACTCGGTGGACGAATTACCGCACGGCCTTGCCCCATGTACTTCAAGATACCGCCGCCAAATTGGAGTTTGTCAAAAATGTGTGCCATTCGCGGCGATGGCCGCTGGTCTGGGACCTCGGATGCAACGACGGGGCATTTTCTCGGATTGCCGCCCAGTCGGCGGAAACTGTCGTCGCGATGGATTCGGATCATGGCTGCGTCGAAAGACTGTATCAGGCGTTATGCGCGGAGAATTCAAGTAACATTCTTCCACTGTGCATTGACCTTGAAAATCAATCACCAGCCATGGGATGGCGCGGTTGCGAACGAAAGCCGTTGGAAGAAAGAGGCATGCCAAATCTTGTGTTATGCCTCGGAATCATTCATCACTTGGTCATTGGCCACAACATTCCGCTCAGCTCGGTCACCGATTGGCTTTCCAGTCTCGGGGGAGAAATTGTCCTTGAATTTCCATCGAAGAAAGACCCCATGGTCCAAGCGTTACTGCAAAACAAACGGGATCAGTACTCCGATTACTCGCTTGCTCTCTTGGATCAGGCATTGGCCAGACACTTCGAAATACGACATCGAATCGTTCTGCCTTCCGGTGAACGAACACTTCTGCATGCTGTTCCCAAGAATTCTCAACGGGCATAAGTCATGACTCAAGGGCACGATCATTCCTGCCTGTCAGACGGTGCATCGCCAAGACTTCGTGCGTTGCACATTGTCACACTCTGTGCCTTTGCATTCTCTCAACCTATTCTGCAGATCCTGCTAAACCAAAGCCTTTTTCTTTATAGACAAGGCCTCGGTTGGCCGGAATATTCTGCTCTTTTAATGGCCCTGACATTCGTAGTACCTGCCTGCTGGGTGGTTCTGGATTTCATCGTCGTTCGCTGTCTCAGCCGGTTTTTCAGTCGCGGTAGAAACGCAGTCCTGTTCATCCTCGGAGCACTGACCTTGTTGTCGGTGTTGCGGGTGAGTCCCAAATTCGAATCTTTCGAATTGAATCATCTGACGTGGTTGTTCTCAGCGACAGTTGCGACCTTTGGTGCGGGGCTGTTTGCCTACGCCTATGATCGAATTTCCGGACTGCGTTTCTGGTTGACTGTGTCTTCAATTGGCATTGCGGTTTTTCCACTGTTTGCCATCTGGCAGGTCCTTCAGAGTCAATATGGGAATCCGGGCAATCTGTCGTCTGGTGCTGTTGGTCATCCGATCCCGGTAGTGATCGTCGTGTTTGACGAGTTCAGCGGCACATCGTTGATGGATGATTGCCTACAGATGAACACTCATCAGTACCCGAATTTTTCTCAATTGGCCTCGCTATCGACGTGGTATCGCAAGGCAACGACCGTTCACGCTCGAACCGATGAGGCGCTGCCCGCAATCCTTTCGGGACAGTTTCCCGCCTCACCTCGACGGCCTATTGCCGCAAATTACCAGGGAAACCTGTTCCAGGCCATACACGCATCCCAAAGCTACGACATGAGTGTGTTCGAACCCTATACCCGTCTGGCTCCCGCGAAGTTGAAACATCATCGCTTGTATCTCAATTTGACGCGATTTCAACGGATTGTACAGTTGCTGGAAATCCTTGGCGGGATCTACCCGCACCTGATCCTCCCCAACGATACCCCCATTTCATTTCCGTCGATTCACAGATCTTGGTTTGGCTTACCGCTGACGGAGGACGAATTCATGCCGCGGCGCACAAGCGGAGTATTCTCTTATCCCCTAATTCATGATCGCAGCCGACAACTGGAGCATTTTTTAGACTGTCTTTGTCCGACTGAAAAACCATTGTTTGCATTCCTCCATGTCCTTCTCCCACACGTCCCTTGGGAGTACTTTCCTTCGGGCAATTCCTATCGTGAATACCGAAGCTTTCCGGAGTTCATTATTCCGGAAGGGCTTGGCGAACTTGGCGAAACATGGCCCTCCGATGATGCCTTTGTTCTTCGTTGCGAGCATCGCTACTTAATGCAGGTTAAATTTTCGGATCGCTTCGTCGGCCGCTTACTCGATAAACTAAGGCAGACTCAATTGCTCGACGATTGCCTGTTAATTGTGACGGCGGATCATGGTGTTTCATTCCATGCGGGAAGTTCGCGTCGGGTCCCCGATGCGAAAAATATTGCCGACATCCTGAGCGTCCCGTTGTTCATCAAACTCCCCGGTCAAACGGAGGGACGGATTGACGATCGAAACATCGAATCCGTTGATTTATATCCGACGATTGCTGAAGAGTTGCAAATGCAACTCACCGAGCCGTTTGATGGATCACCCGTTTCCAAAGAGGCTCGACGTCCTCGAAAGACGCTCTATTTCGAGGGCAAAATGACCGCCATCGAACCAACGTTTCCGCAACTGAAATCTGCCGTGGAGCGGCAGTGGAATTTTTTTGGCGGACATTCGCTGGAGTCGCCTCCACCAACTGCGTCGAGTCGTCCCGAATGGAAGGGTCGGCATCTCGATGAGTTTGTGACGCAGAATATCGGCTCTTCGGTTGCCCAGACCGTCGAATTCACCTCACCAATTCTTACCGGCCACGGGGACACGGTGACGACGTCTCTGATTTCGGGATGTGTCATGAACCCGGTCAACCGCAATACTCCGCCAGAAATCGTTGTGTCGATCGACGGGCGGATCCAAGATTCCTCTCGAACCGTTGTCAACAACGCTGGCAACCACGCCTTCTCACTCGTGATCCCGGAGTCCGCAGATTCTGTCACGCCTATGAAGATTGAATTTTTTCTGATTGAGCACGGTGATTCCGAGACACCTCGACTGCTGCGTCTACGCACGTGGTATCGCGAAACTTCACGGTAACGCCCGCTGAATGCTGCCGGAGACAACGACGTTTTTCAGGTTCTGGTCTAGGAGTCGGTTTAGTCGATCATTCGGTTAGGGTACGAATAGACTCGATCTGGGGCTCACTCCCGATCAAAGAACGGTCGAATTTTGAGGGATTGCAGCATCCCGTTCCGATGCGCTAACGGCGGGGATCGTGATGGTAAAACGAGTCCCACGGCCGACTTCACTTTCGCACGAAATCGTTCCGGCGTGGGCTTCGACAATCTTTCGCACGGTCGGCAAGCCAAGGCCACTGCCATCGGGTGTGGTTGAAAAAAACGTTTCGAACATTCGAGATTTCGTCTCCGCAGTCATCCCCTGCCCGTTATCGATGATCTCCAGGACGACCGCATCGCCGCGTTTGTAGGTTTGCAGTTCCAGAACGCCACCTGCCGGCATAGCCTGCATCGCATTTCGGCAAAGATTGATGAGCATCTGCCTCCAGAGTTGGGAATCCAGCCGAACAGAGGGCAGATTACCAGCAAGATGCGGGCTGATATCGATCCCTCGCCCGGCAGCCGACGGGCTGAAAAATTCGATGAATAGCCGAACCGTTCGATTGAGGTCAGCCGGACACAGGGTGACTGTGCCGACACGGGCGAACTGCAAAAAGTCATTGAGTATTCGATCCAGATGCTGGCACTGTTGACGCACAACCGCCAGTTTTTGAAGAATTCGATGAGTCTTCGGTGAGTCTCCCTCTGACAAGTCTTCCGAGAGCAGTTCCAGATTCAGGCTGATCGTCGAAAGAGGATTACGGATTTCGTGAGCCAGTCCCCCGGCCAGCGAGGCGATTTCCGCATAGTGAGACTGAAGACGCCGATGATCGCTCGCCAGAGTGTCCGTCTCGGATGTCAAATCACCTGTCATGGCTGCCTTTCGAAACAACCTCCGACATCCGTGAAATCAGCCCGGCATCGAGGATACCGGGCTGACGATGGATGATGGGTCGGGCGAGACGTTTCGGCAGAGAAAAGCTGAGCGAACAAGGTCTGGCCTTCGTTGCCAGTTATTCTTCCTTCGGGAGTTCGCTACTGGCTTGCTCCTGTTCGATCAACAAGGCTTTCCGTGAAAGCTTGACTCGATTCTGGTCATCAATGGCCACGACCTTGACCTGCATTTTGTCACCGACTCGACAGATTTCATCCACCGACTTGACGAATCCAGTCGCCAGTTCGCTGATATGGCAGAGGCCATCTTTTCCCGGAGCGATCTCAATAAACGCCCCAAAATCTTTGACCGAACTGACGGTACCGTTGTAGACCCGACCGACCTTGATTTCCTCGGTCATCGCTTCAACGCGTGCCAAGGCGTCTTCCGCTCCCTCACTCTTGTTACAAGCGATCATCACGGTACCATCGTCGTTGATGTCGATTGTCGCACCCGTCTCTTCTTGGATGGCACGAATTGTCTTGCCGCCAGGACCAATGAGCAATCCGATCTTCGAGGGATCAATTTTGGTTCGCAACAGTCGGGGAGCATTAGCCGATATTTCAGCACGTGGTCGCCGAATGGAAGACAGCATCGACTTGAGCAACTCGATCCGCGCCTTGCGGGCTTCTTCCAGCGTCTTACGGATGATCTCCTCGCTGATCCCGTCGATCTTGAGGTCCAGTTGGATCCCTGTCACACCCTTCTGAGTCCCTGCGACCTTGAAATCCATGTCACCGAAATGGTCTTCATCGCCCATGATGTCGGTCAACAACTCGAAACGAGTCCCTTCTTTGACCAATCCAATCGAAATTCCCGCGACAGGCTGCGTGATTGGGACACCGGCATCCATCAGAGCCAGTGTCGCACTACAGACGGAGGCCATCGAACTACTTCCGTTGGATTCCATAATGTCTGAAATGACCCGAATCGTGTACGGAAACTTTTCTTCGGACGGAATCACAGACTGCACAGACCGCTCGGCCAATGCGCCGTGACCGATCTCTCGTCTGCCCGGACCGCGAATCGGCCGACATTCTCCGACAGAGTACGACGGGAAGTTGTAGTCGAGCATGAACCGCTTGGATTGCTCTTCGTACAATCCATCGACGCGTTGGGCATCACGAACGGTCCCCAAGGTCACTGTGGCAAGGGATTGTGTTTCCCCACGCGTGAACACAGCAGAACCATGAACTCGCGGCAAAAGACTGACATCGCACGAGACCGCCCTCAAATCGCCCAGCGTTCGTCCGTCTAATCGAAGTTTCTTTTCCAAAATCAGATCCCGCACGACGCGAGACTCCAGATTTCCGAATGCCGAGGCAAACTGCTCACGCGTCCAACCCTCCGATGTCGCGGTGACACCGTTCGGAAAGAACTCTTCCAAAAGTTGGGTTTTGAGTTCCTTCGTGGCGCCGCTTCGATCTTTTTTGACACCAGAAACCTTGGCCTCCTGCAAACGCAGATACCCCTTTTCACGAAGAATCGCATCGAACGGATTTTTGGCAATTTCCGATTGAGTGAACTTCGGACAACCAACCTTTTGGATCAACTCCTCCTGTAAAGCGCACAATTCTGTTATCGCTCGGTGCGCAAACATGATTGCATCTGCCATCTGCTCTTCTGGCAATTGATGTCCGAATCCTTCAATCATCAATACCGAAGTCTTGTTGCCGGCGACGATTAAATCCAAACGACTCGTCTCTAATTCAACGCGAGTCGGCATGAGAATAAATTGCTCATCAATCAGACCGACTCGAACCGCGCCTATCGGTCCCTGAAATGGAACCGGTGCAATGCTCAGTGCGGCACTGGCTCCGATGATCGAAAGCACGTCCGGATCATTCACTCCGTCGGAGGCGAGGACATTGGACATGACCTGGACTTCTTCGACGTATCCTTCAGGAAATAGAGGTCGAATCGGTCGATCCGTCAACCGGCTGGTCAGAATCTCTTTCGTGGTCGGTCGCCCCTCGCGTTTCAGAAATCCGCCAGGAAACTTACCGGCGGCGGCCATCCGCTCACGATAGTCACAGGTCAGAGGAAAGAAATCGATACCCGGTCTCGACGGTCCATTTTGCGCCGCAACAAAAACGACGGTGTCTCCGTAGCGGACCAAGACCGCACCCGCGGCTTGCTTCGCCAACTCACCTGTCGTCAAGGTAAGGGTTCTTCCTGCAAATTGTCGTTCGACGGTTACTTTCACTTGTGATTTCCTACAAAGAAATGGGAACCCGCAGCCACTAATTCATACGGATCCAACCGGAACCGATGGAACCGGTCGAGAATAAAGAGCAGACCAAAGCGTTGGTATGATTCAGTGGCGTCTGCCATCTGAACGGCTACTTCCGCAGACCCAATCGAGAGATTACCTCGGTGTATCGCGAACGATCGGAGGACTCAAGGTAATTCAAGAGTCGGCGACGTTTGCTCACCATGATCAACAATCCGCGACGACTGGCGTGATCTTTGACATGCCCTTTCAAGTGCTCCGTCAACTGAGCAATTCGCGACGAATAAACGGCGATCTGCACCTCAGGCGACCCAGTATCTGTATCACCGCGCCGATACTCTTGAATCAGTTGAGTCTTCTTCTCTTTCGTAATCGACATTATAAACTTCCCTACCTACGACATTCTCGGAGGATGTGCCTCTTCGCCTGACGAACGACACACACGTCGGATTCCCCAAGCCTGCATCCACAACAAATCTCTTTACACACCACGACAGCGCCGGTTAGTGTATCGTTCTGTCCGAAATATTCAACAGCTGCCAGATTCCTGTCAGGGCAGTCGCCATGTTCGTCGAGTCGAGTTTCCTGCGGCTGGCGTCAAAATCGGCAGGCCGTGGTCGATGCCGATGTTCGGAATTTCGAAGTTCTATTCGTTCTGGAGTCAATAGGCTTGAGAACGACAGGACAGGACTGTTACATTACCGCGCCGCCGTGGGACCACGGGGAACGTGGTTGGCACCGGCAGAATCACACCACATCTCTTGACTGGCTATGCCTTAATTGACTGGAGACTGTTGAATGCTGCGTTGGATATCCCGACTCATTTTGATTTCTGCTTTATGTGGCCCGTCCTTCGTTCGAGCTGGCGATGTCGATTTTCCGGATGCGAATCTCGATACCGTCATTCGGGAGATTTTGAAGAAGAAGCAGATCGACAAATCGGACAAGACGAAAAAGATCACGGAGGAGGATCTCGCAACAATCTTTTTCCTGGAGGCTCCCAGTCGCGAAATCGAGGATCTGTCAGGATTGGAAAAGTGTCGCAATCTCGCATTGATCAAGTTGACCGCAAACAAAATCAAAGTTGTGAAGCCGCTGGAAGAATGCGTCAATGTTCAGTCGCTCGATCTGGCCAAGAATCAAATCGTCGATATCTCCCCTCTAGGAAAGCTTTTAAAGCTGCAGTACCTCCAACTCGAAGACAACCAGATTCGTAAATTGGAGGGTGTAGAAAACTTAAAGGCAATGAGTGCACTGTATCTCAGCCGAAATCAAATTGACGACATTGGCCCTGTCGCCAATCTCCCGAAATTGGCAGCGCTCTACTTAGAAAAAAACAAAATTTCGGATGTCTCGGCACTGAAAACCCAACATTGGTTGGAGCGACTTGACCTCAAGGACAATCACGTGACGGACATTTCGGCATTGAGCGGTATGACCGAATTGCGTTACACATTTTTGGAAAGAAACCGAATTACCGATCTGACGACGCTCGTTGAAATGGCCCGAAAAGATGCGTCCGGCGAAAAACGGTTTGCTCCCTATTGGAATTTGTATTTAGCAGGGAATCCGTTCGGTGATCAAGGCAGGTCTCAGGTCGCTGAACTGCAAAAAATCGGAGTCCGTGTCAAATCCGAATAGCGGATTATGGTGGAGATCGACAGACATATGGGTAACAGTCCGGTCAGTCCTCGCGTGCGATCTCAGACACCGATTTCTGGTTTCGAACGTACTTGGGGGGCGTGACCCCAAAAGCCAACAAGACAACGATGGATCGCTGTTCTCAACTGCGAATTTGCTGCGGATTAGGCGAATTGGCTGCGGATTATTTGTCCGGTGAAATCGGTGTTGTCGATCACTCGATCCGGCGAAATTTCTGCGACACTTTCCGAAACAATGAACTGTTGTTGACGCGTTGGGACTTCTCCGTCCCACGATTCCCCAGGCGATGAAACTTAATCAGAGGCCCACCGGCGACTTCTATGCTGACAGAACGTGCCAGTGGAATCCTGCTTCATCCGACATCAATTCCGACTCGCTTCGGCGTTGGTGATTTGGGCCCTCGTGCCTACGAATTCTTGGATTGGTTGGCCTCGGCCCACCAGCGGTACTGGCAGGTTTTGCCTTTATGTCCCGCGGATGGGGAAGGTTCACCGTATCAATCGGCATCGAGTTTTGCAGGAAATCCGCTGTTGATCAGTCCGGAATTGCTCCTGCAGGATGGCCTGCTGACGGAGAACGAGTTAAGCGAAGCCGCATTGCCGGCCATCGAGGGCGGACCCGCCGTCGACTATGACCTCGCGACCGTGCAAAAACAAAAAATACTGGAGATCGCGGCAAGACGATTGCTGGCGTTGCAGTCCTCGCATTCGTTGCGGGTGGCGTTGGAATTGTTCCAAGAAAACAATCGGGACTGGCTCGAGCCACATGCCGAATTCATGACGGGTTGCGAGGCCAATGAGACCACTCACTGGCAAAGATGGCCGATCGATTCACAATCGACGACTTCGCGGATTCCTCAGCCCCTGGGGGATCGATTCGCTTGCCACACGGCGTTTCAGTTTTTTTTCGACCGTCAATGGCAGCAACTTCGTGACCGAGCCAAACAGCTTGGAATCCGTATCGTTGGCGACATTCCCATCTATGTTTCTCACGACAGTGCCGATGTTTGGGCGAATCGCTCCCTGTTTCAACTCAACGAACTTGGAGAAGCAATTTTCGTCGCTGGAGTTCCACCAGATTATTTCGCAGCTACGGGCCAGCTTTGGAATAATCCCCTGTACGACTGGGCAGAGATGTCGCGGGACAGCTATCAGTGGTGGATTCGTCGGTTGCAGCAGTCACTCTGTCAGGTCGATCTAGTCCGTCTAGACCACTTTCGAGGGTTCGAAGCGTTCTGGTCCATTCCTGCTGGGGAAGCGACCGCGGTTGACGGGAATTGGGTGCCCGGTCCAGGAGATCAATTCTTGCAGGCGTTGTGCCATGCGATCACGGTGGCCGAATCCACAGATCAGATCTCCTTCGCCAGTCTTCCGATCATTGCGGAAGATCTGGGCATGATCACCGAAAATGTGCACGCGTTGCGTCGTCGGTTTCAGTTGCCCGGGATGAAGGTCTTGCAATTCATGTTACCGGGTGAGGAATGGGATAATACGCGGCCAGAAGACTTCGAAGCGAACTCCGTTGTCTATACCGGAACTCACGACAACGATACGTCACTCGGCTGGTTTCGGTCCGAGATTTTACAACACGCCGGCAAGCTTGATCGACTGCGACGTCATGTCCCCTGCGTCGAGGCTGGTTTTGCTTGGGAATTCATCGAGTATGCATGGAGATCGGGATCGAATCTGGCGATCACTCCGCTCCAAGACGTGCTCTCGCTGGATTCCTCGGCGCGGATGAACGTTCCAGGAACATCCGGTAAAGCCACTCGGAACTGGCGATGGAAGTACTGCCCCGGAATGTTGACGGATTCGCTTCGCGATCGCCTCGCTACAGAAACGGATTGCGTGGGGCGGTGACACTGTTCGCGAATCCGTTTTGTGACAACGACCATTCAGTCGTCAATTGAGTGTCCCCCTAAATTTTCTTTGTTGAAGGTTTCAAATCGATGACCACTTGGCGGACAGCACTTGAATTGGATTCCAATCGTCAGGTCGTATCAGGCGACACGGCGGACTTGTCGGATGCGATCGGACGCGGCGCCGACTTGAGAATCTATACGGAGTTTGTGCATAACGAGCATATCGATTTACAGTCTGACAACACGGAACGAATTCTCGAAGTCGCTGAGTTTGGTGTGACATACAGAATCGACAAACGATGGACCGCGGGAGTAATGAATCTTCGGCAGCCGATTGCGCTTCCCGATCGGTTTGGTCCTCGACCGTCGATGTCATTTTTTTTGTATAATCAAGACGGAACACAGGCGATCGCCCGCCCGTTTCTCGATGGCGGCGTGGCGGATTCGCAATTCGAATCTGCTTCATCCGTCAATTCCCCCCTCAAGATGCCGAAGTATCATTTGTTGGACAGCTGGGACGGTGAGACCAATGCTCCCAGCCAAAATTTCATTTACGATTTCGATCGGTTTCGGTACTGCGTCAATGACTCGTGGCGGGAGGTTCTACATCATTCCTCAGCCGGTGATGTTGTCTCCGGTTCGCTCAAAGACTTAGTCGATGCCTTTTCATCAGGGTGCGCTATCAAGCTCGGAATCGAAAACCTTTGTACGGAGCTCCGTGCTGAAACGGATCCTGCATTGGGTCACGAAGTCTTCATTCAGGGAGGCTCGGCGTATTACTACACGGATCAGAAGCTGTTCATCATCGGCACGCACCCCTTGGCCAAGATTAGGCCCGCTGTACCAATGAAGTACCTCAGTCAAGGATGGGATTTTGGCTGGTTAATGGTCCGAAGTGATGGAGACGTGGTTTACCGGCGATGCGACCCCTACACATTAAAGTTTTCCGATCACACGACACGCCATGCCGTTCGTTGGTTTGTACGGTAACAGAGTCGATCACGAACGTTGGACGGCGTGTTCGGGCAGGGGCATGGAACACTTCTGCGATTCTCGGCCGTGCGCATCCGAAACGGTTTGGCCGCCGCAGTTGATGACGACGCGTGATGACGTATCGACTGGCAGGTGTGTCGATACGCGGGTCTAGGAAATTTCTCATCCAATGATGGTGCGAACCCTACGGTCCGATGTTGTTTTTTTGTAGGGGCAGGGGGCACCGGATCTGGTCGGTCGTCGTGCCGCGGAGGAGCGGTCGGAATCCGAGGGGCTGCCGATGAGACAAAAATACTGACGCGTTGTGTTTCGGTTCAATGCTACGGGATTCATCACTGCCGGGCGATGACGATCAAGGTTGTCCCCAGCTCTGAGCGGCGATTGGCTCTCACGCTCTTCGATCAGCACTCCCCCGACAAATTACGGGAGGTCCGAGGCAAATGGATCGACTTCGTCTCCGATCGATTCTGGCGACTGGACGTCTGCCGAAATGACCGCCGAAGCCTGAACCACATCCGTCGGCGCCCGAGCTTCACCCTTGGCCATTTGAGTTCTGAGTGACTGTTTGAGATCGAGCCTTTGTGCGATCTCTGGTCCCGCTACGAGTTGGATATCATCAATTGCGTATCGGTCAAATTCACGCCGCAGACTGACCTTCGCTCCAAAGCGGCTATCCCCAAACTGAACTGTCGTTTCCGGATTTCCGACCGCGATTCCTTTCAAATCTGCCCGCAGAAATGTATCGGCCGACATCCCCGAGTTGGGAACAAAGCGACATTGAGTCCACACCATCCTGTTGAAATCCGTGGACGAATTTGCCTGGAGTCGCTCCAAAGACGCAACCTGATTCTGTGGTTCTCGGCTCAATGCGATGGCCGACGCAAACTCTTGAATCGGAATCAATATTTCGAGGGTTGCCTTCAGCGACGATGGAATTCCAGAGATTTTCCAATGCACATCATCCACAAAGAACCGGCCCTTCTCTTCGCGTAGTAGATAGGTCAGGGGCCGGTCATTCTGTCTGACTTCGATCCGCGTCAACGCCCCTTCAAAGGAGGCTTTGACGAATTCAAACTCCTCCGAATCGAAAACTTCAAGCGGCATGGCGGACATCGTTTCACCCGTGAGTTTGTTCCAGTTGCGTGTTGTAAAATCTCGAGTCGAGCAATGCTTGAGTGCATCCAGATCCCTCAACGAGAGGGCCTTCACGAAAATTTCCAGCATCCCCTGAGCGGTAAAGAGTGCCGAGAGCCTCTTTTCCTGCTTCGTCTCGACCTCGTAGAGTGTCACATCCATCACAACAAACCGAGGTGGATCACCCGGCTTTTTCTCCGCCAGTTTTTGCATGTCAATCTGGATCAGTTCCGCCTCGTTTTTCAGGACAAAGTCCGCGCGATTCCCACGGAGTTTGACTTGCAGTTCGTGTTCAAACAATTGCGCATCGGGCAGTTTGACCTGACTGAGATCACCGATAGAGAGGCTTCCTTCATAAAACTCGCGGGAGCTCAATTCTTCCATCAGGAGCTTGTCGCCACGGGCATACGCTGCCAAAAATGCAGTGCAGCCATTCACCGCCACGGACAATTTGTACATCGAGGGAACGTGATCGTCGTCTTTGGTTTCGATAGCGATATCCGTCACCTGCCAGTGTTCTGCTTGCAATGCCAATGTCAGGATACATTCACCCGCCAAACGCGGCAGGCGGACCACCGCCGTCTTCTCGTCAAGCTGTGCCTGAGGTTTGAACGAAGAGGTCGCACTCCGACCACCCGTGACCGTTTTTGTCATTGAGGCAAGAAATAACGGCGGAAGTTGCTCCAACGATTTTCGAAAGTCTGGTGCCATGACGCCGAGAACTTGGTCGCGATTCCCATTTTCCCAAGCGTGTAAGAATTCCCGAACGGTGAGCAAAAGATCCATTTGCTCGGTCACCGACTTATATGCGGTCACACCTTTCTTTTTTTGCTTCAGGTAAATGTCATCGACTACCCAACGCCCGGTCGAATCCTTGGCGAGTTCGTAAAACACCTCTTTCTCCGATTCACCCACCTTCACGGTGACGCGTTTCTTATCGTCGCTGACATCTTCGACCTCCACAACGGTCGTCTTGCCATCGGGAAGCCGGAGGATTTTCAGGTCTTCGAGCGCTGCCGTCGTGCGGAGTGCTCGTTGCCGAAACTCGTCGGAGGTTGCCGCTTTCAGTCCGGCGAGATTGGCGATTTCGAGATTTTTTGAGAACGCGGTAATCGCGCGCATCTCGATAAAGTGCGTGCAACCGCTGCTGCCTATCACCAAGGCGAGGGCGAGTCCACAATTCCGGACGAAGGAACGGATCGTTCGAGACATGCGCGGCATCCTTGACCGAATCGAAAACACACACGAATTCGCGTGCGTCGTGATCGGACTTGATCCAAGTCAATGATCTGTGAGTTTTGGGAGGGCGGGCTTCTCTCAAATTTTCAGCGGCGGGTCAAGTCCAAGTTTGACGCGGTCGGCGTTGTGAGGGACGGTATCTCGCCTGATGACGGGCTATTGGAGAGGGCCGTTCTGGGGATTCGAAAGACAGCAGAGCATTCCGCGATCATTTTTCTAGCCGTTTGTGGATGATTTCCAACGAGATGCCGCAGAGGTACTGCAGATCGCTGTTCCGTGATTTGGGCTTCGGATCGGTGGACGTTGATGCGAGACAATGTTGATCGCTCGAATCCGTGACCAACGGATGGTCGAGCCGGCATCTGTTCCTCCGGTGTCTTCCAAGACCGGCAAGGTTGACCGGATGACTGGTACTCCGTCGCAACGTTTTTCGGAGCGCACGACTGTCCGCACGCTCGTGAACTCTGTGCCAACGAGTCGCCGGACCGCCTGTGACTAGCCGCTCCCGGATGCGATGTGTTCGACCGGATTACCGGAAATCACGTGATCGGTTGGCAACCTGTGCAAGAACAGAGGTCAGATCGAGCATCTGATCGACCAGCAAATGTCTGGTGCCGTGCTGCCGTTGCAGGAGTCCTCGCACGATCACTGCCGAAGCATTTCGCATCAACGGACGAAACCGTTTCCATGTGTTGACGTGAATTATCAGATTCGCCGTACCCGATTCGTCTTCAATGGTCATGAACGTGATTCCTTGGGCCGTCGATGGGCGTTGTCTGACGAGCACCAATCCCGCGATGCGATACCGGCGTTCGGGTTCGGCATGCGCCAAATCCGCGGTGCGAATGATACCACTCTGGTTCAACTCGGAACGCAGGAAGCTCAGCGGGTGGGCCAGAAGCGACAGCCCTGTCGTCTGGTAGTCGGCAATCACCTCTTGGGCTGCGGTCATGAGGGGTAAAACAGCAGTCGGTTCGTGATGGTCTACGGTAGCGAAAAACGAAGTGGATTCTGGTACGCGTAAGGCCTCCCACAGGGCGGCTCGCCGAGACGTCCGGAGTGACTGAAACGCTCCCGATTTTGCCAAGAGTGACAGTTCGCTCCGACCGACTCCCGTACGTCGTGCGAAGTCGGCTTGGGAGACAAACAGACTGTTCTGCCGAGCCACAACGATCTGCTCTGCTGTCCCCTGCCTCAGGCCGCGGATGAGGCGCCAGCCCAACCGCAGGGCGAGCGAAGAGTCCTCACGCAGCTCCAGTGTGCAGTCCCATTCGCTCGCATTGACATCGACCGGCCGGACCTCCACGCATTCGCGTTGGGCTTCCGTCACCAACTGTGCCGGGGCATAGAACCCGAGTGGCTGGCTGTTGAGTAGTGCCGCGGTGAAGACGGCTGGGTGAAACCGCTTGAGCCACGCGGACGCATAGACCAGCAAGGCAAAGCTGGCCGCATGACTCTCAGGAAAGCCATATTCTCCGAAGCCCTGAATCTGTTCGTAGATTCGGTTTGCGAAGACCTCATCATAGCCACGAGACAACATCCCGGCCAGCATCTTCTGACGGAACGGTTCCATCACACCGCGTCGTCTCCACACTCCCATCGCCCTGCGGAGTTGATCGGCCTCACCCGCTGTAAAGCCGGCCGCGACGACAGCCAACTTCATCGCCTGCTCCTGAAAGATCGGCACGCCAAGAGTCTTCTCTAAGACATGACGAACCGCCTCACTCGGAAATGTGACCGGCTCCTCACCGCTGCGCCGGCGCAGATATGGATGGACCATCTTTCCCTGAATCGGCCCCGGCCGAACGATGGCGACTTCTATCACAAGATCGTAAAAGCAGCGGGGCTGAAGACGTGGCAACATGCTCATCTGCGCCCTCGACTCGACTTGAAACACACCGATCGACTCGGCCCGGCAGAGCATGTTGTAGACCGCGGGAACTTCCGCGGGAATCGTCGCCAACGTGAGTTCACGACCGGTGTGAAGACGGATTAACTCGAATGACTTTCGAATTGCGGTGAGCATTCCCAGAGCCAGGCAGTCGACTTTCAGGATGCCGAGTGTGTCTAGGTCGTTCTTGTCCCATTCAATGACAGTGCGGTTCGCCATCACCGCATTTTCGATGGGAACCAGTTCGCACAGTGGTCCCTGCGTGATCACCATACCGCCGACATGCTGGCTGAGATGGCGGGGGAATCCGAGCAGTTGTTCGACAAGGATCAGCAGTTGCTTGCCCTGCCTCGACTCCGGATCTAAGCCCGCTTCGCGGAGTCGTAAGGGGAGAACATCTTCTTCCGGTGGTGAGTGCCCAATCGATTTTGTCAGGAGATCGAGGCGATCCAATGACAGCCCGAGAGCTTTGCCCACGTCGCGCACCGCCGACTTGGGGCGATAGGTCATGACTGCGGCGGTCATTCCCGCTCGTTCGCGTCCGTATTTCTCGTACAGATATTGCAAGACTTCCTCACGTCGCTCGTGTTCAAAATCGACGTCGATGTCGGGGGATTCCCCTCGTTCTCGAGAGATAAATCGTTCGAACAACATGTCAATCTGGTCGGGATCAACCGACGTGAGACCCAAGCAAAAGCAAGCTGCTGAGTTCGCAGCGGAGCCTCGACCCTGACAAAGGATACCCCGGCTGCGAGCGAAACGAACCAAATCCCACACGGTGAGAAAGTAGGCTTCGTAGTGTAGTTCTGAGATCAGAGCCAGTTCGTGTTCGAGGAGATCTCGCACCTTGTCGGGGATGGCATCGGGATAACGTTCGCGGGCTCCGGACCAGGTCAGTTGCGTCAGCCAGGTCAACGGAGTCTGACCACGTGGGCAGAGTTCTTCGGGGTACTCGTATTTCAGCTCGTCGAGGGAGAAGGAACAGCGACCCGCCACTTCCCGCGTCCGTTCCACGGCCGCGGGACAGGCGGCGAAGAGCCTCTTCATTTCTGTCGCCGATTTCAGATGCCGCTCACCGTTCGTCTGTCGATTCGAGCCGAGTTCAGACACGGTACAACCCAGGCGTGTTGCGGCCAGTACGTCATGCAGATATCTCCGCTCCGAATCGTGATACAGCACTCCATTACTGGCGACAAGCGGCAAACGAGCCTGCTGGCTGACCTGCTGAAACCGCGTCAACAACCAGTCGTCATGCGGTCCACGATGAAGCTGAGCCAGAACCATACAGCGATCTCCGAAAGTATCCCGCCAACGATGAAGTTCGTCCGCCTGACGTTCCGGCTGATTCGTGTTGAGCAGCACGCAGGCCAGTAGATTCTCGGAGTGATGGGCCACGTCGGCGAATGCCAGATGACACTCGCCCTTGGGGGCACGGCGTTTGCCGACGGTGAGTAACCGGGCCAACCGCCCGTAGCCAGTGCGGTTCATTGCCAGCAGCACGGCTGACGAACCATCCTGCGGAGTGACTTCCGCACCAATCAGCAGTTGACATCCCAGCGGCTTGGCAGCGGCATGGGCGCGCACGACTCCGGCCAGACTATGTCGATCGGTGATGGCGAGCGCGGCATATCGCAGATCCGCCGCCCGCTGCACGAGTTCATCAGGATGAGATGCCCCCTGCAAGAACGAGTAGTTTGTGAGGCAGTGCAGTTCGGCGTATTGAGCCGCGTCTGCCGCGTGGGTCACCGCGGACGACACGGAAGTGACGTGTGGTCGAATCCTGGGAAAGGAACTCTTGGACATGTTTCACCTCGTCGTCCGGCAGGCGTCAATGGGTGATGAATTGGAGAGCGACAGCGACGGAATCTAGAGTGATGTCGTTGCTTCGCCGGGGAATCCCGCGCAGGCCATTCCCGTCACGAGAACAGTCCGTGCAAGAACCATCGACCACTGCTGCGGTCACAGAAGACCCACAAACGGGCTCCGTTGGCCAGTTCAAAACGATAGTAATCCCGCTTGGCCTCGGGGCCGCGCCACCAGCCAGACTCGATCCGCTCGGGGCCGTTGATGCGGATGACTTGAGAACGATCAACGTTTGTCGGCCAACCTTCCGCAGAGAGGCCCCCAATGCGAAGGGATTGAGGTGAACACAACAATCGCAACGGACGACAACGCAGCCGCGATGCAACGGCAGCCGTTTCGGGTGTGGACCAAGATCGCTTCTCCAACCATGGTCGATGTTCGCAGGAAAACTCAGGCAGCGGATCCGACCGCAGATGGGACCGAAGTACGGCACCAGCACCGAGTCGAGCGGCCACCCGTTCCACCAGTTCCTCCAGCAGGCGTTGAGGCCGCTCTGTGTCAGAGTCTGCAAACAACGTTGCCTGTCGCATTCGCGGCAAACCCAGTTCGATGATTTCTAATCGGATTCCGGTCACGGCGGATGTGAAACAGCAGCGTTCACAGTGCAAACGGAGTAACTCGAGCAAATGCGGCAGGTCGGTCGACGGTCGCCACAATCGCAGTGAAATCGGTTCGATCGTGGTTCCCAGCCAGCAACAGTTCAACTCTCGCAGACCCGCGCGGCGTTGATCGAGTAAGACCAAGACCCGTTCCAGCAAGGTGCGACACACATGATCGAGTACCTGACGGTCCGCGATCGGTTCCTCAAACAACCATTCCACGGCGAGGGGTTCGATCAATCGTTCCGCCGTTAGCAGTTCCGGTACGAGACCGAGTGCTTGATCGAGTCGCCGGACGAGTTCCTTTCCAAATCGAGACGGCAGGCTCGTACGTGGAAGGTGCATCAATCGGCCAATCGTCGAGACGTCCAACGTTTGCAATGAGTCAATCACATTGTCGGGAATACGTAAGGCGGCCACCGGCAGCGGCGCGAGGGCGTGGGTGTGTTCCTCCGCCGAAACCAGTCTCGCTTCGAGTTCGCCAAAGTGGCTCATTCCCCATGCCGCTCCCCACGCGTTGGCAATGGCGATACGGGTTCGAATCCCCTGTTGAGCCAGATCCGCACTCACGGCCTCGACGAGTCCTTGCTCACCCCCGAAGAATGTCTCACTGCCCGAGATATCGAACCAGAGTGATTCCGGCTCGGGAACATCTTCTAGACCGACAATCGGACTGTATTGCTGACAGTGAAGTGCAAGAGTTCGCAACTGCGTTCGATCCGCATCGGGATCCGCTCGCATCCAAACGGGCTTCCCCAGAGCCTGCCGTCGCTGATGTGTCGCCTCAGGAAACAACGACCGCGCTTCGCTAAGCGGCATCCCCACACGGAGACCCTGACGAGCGGCAGTGCCTGAACAGGCCGACACGAATAATCCCCGGCGGCCTTCCACGAACAGGATCAACGGACGTCCCCTAAGCTCCGGTTGCTGGGACCGTAGTCGTTGCACCGGCCACCGCGGACACCAGACACACATCACCCGTCGCATCATTCACGTCCAGTTCGACACAGCCACCCGCAAACGCATCACGACACACGAGCAGTTCCACTCGCACACGATGCCCACCCGTGGTCAACGCCAGTCGCGGATGAACCTGCCACCGCACATCGGCCCACGAGGCGCGGTGGGCGGCTCTGGCCGGCCGAAACAACACACCCACACCGCCACCGACTTCCGCAGCTAGATTCCACCGTTGCACCACTCGGTCCGAAAGATGTTCGGCATGGAACCACGTGATGCCGATGCCCGGACACCGCAGGCACTGCTCCACCGTCCATAAAGAGTCTGCCATGGATGACGTTCGAACCAACAGCAAAGACTCCAGTGAGATACCCCATCCCTGAACGGCTGGAGCATGAAACTCGCCCGTTGGATCGACCACGGCCCAAACGTGTTCGGGATCAAGAGCCGCTCGCACGGCTTGTAATGCCAGAATCCCAGCCCCACTTCCATCAACCGGAACCAACCACTCAACAAGCGAACCACGCACCAGTCCTTGGTGAGGAAGCAGCCTATCCAGCGAAGGAATTCCCATCGATAGTCGAGGACGGTCGTCTCGAGGCTTCGGGCGGCCTGTGCCTCGACAGAGTTGTCGTAAGACGCGACATGTTTCGGCACGCTGTTCATTTCCCTCCCTCACGTTCATTTCCCTCCCTCACGCGGCCTACTTTCCGGCCGTTTTTCGGATCGCGATCACCTTTCCGAGAATCCGCAGATCGTCTTCCGGTCGGATCGAAATGGGTTTGAAGCGGGAATTTTCGGGACGTAATTCAATAGAACCGCTGTCGTAATACAGCCGCTTCACCGTCGCTTCGTCATTCACGAGGGCCACCACGATATCCCGGCTCTCCGCCAGTTGCTGTTGTCGCACAATCAAGATGTCGCCCGGTTCTATGCCGGCATCGATCATGCTTTCACCAATGGCTTTCACCGCAAAGTGTTGCCCCGCTCCAATAATCGTTTGATCAAGCAACACTTCACCGCAAATATTTTCGGGAGCGAAAACGGGGCATCCGGCAACCACCGTTCCTACGAGAGGCACAGGGACCAGCCGCGAGAGGCTCTCACGGAGTGGCTCCACAGACCGCAACACCGTCAAACTGCGAGACTTGAACGGCTGACGCCTCACATATCCGTTTCGTTCCAGACGTCGAAGCTGTTCGTTCACGCTGGGAGCCGCCATCCCCACCTGTTCTGCCAACTCGCGAACGGTGGGCGCACCACCACGATCTGCAATCCAAGACTCCAATGCTCGCAACACGCGAGCCTGTGAATCTGTCAGAGTCTTTATCACAGGACGACCACGCTGCGGCATCAAAATCCTGTCCGTCAAAAAACTGTCAAAAGGTACGAAAATCCACTCGGGGAACGCCAAAAACAATAAGCATTGTTTTTGAATGTTTAAACCTTACTGAAGTGATGGCAAAAATGTCAACGCACATCATGGATGTGCGAGAGACGGGCCATCATCAACCCGTTGTTTCCGCCACATTGTCTGAGGAAAGCTTCGGGATGGATGGGCTGACAACTCGTCCCGATCAGGAACGTCGTGAGGTGTCTGAGCGTTTTTTGGATCGGTCAGACAACGACCATGCCAACCGAGATCATCGGACTCGTGTTGTGGGGCACGAAGATTTCGTCACGGTGGACGCGGCCATCGGCTCTGCTCCAGCTCAATCACCAGACGGGGCGAGCAATTCGAGGCCTGAGTGATCAGCGCGGATTCGAACGCGATGGAGTCGCAGCGATATCTGCTGCGACTCCTCTGTCGCATGACCGCCGGTGCCTTGGTCGGCAACGAGTAACGTGCCATCGGGCATTTCGAAAGCCGGACCATATCCGTAGCAATTGTCGACCAAAAATCCGTGGTCCTTCGCGGGTGCGATCCACGTCTGACCGCCGTCAGTACTGAAAATCAACCGCAGCCCTTCCCGACCGGGTGCAGAGGAACCCTGCAGACAGACCAGCGTTCCGTCTCTGAGCGTATACAGGCTCGGTGCGAAAAAACGCATGCCAATAAGTCACAGGCATTGTCCCTGTCTGCCACGGATCGGACGACCAAGTCATATCGCCCTCCGGGCGGGCCGTCAGGACAATGCGGCCGTCGTGCAACTGTGTCACATTTGCCTCCTCGAGATCGTGATCCGTCTTGATGGCAGAGAGCAGTTTCCATGTCGCTCCACGATCATTACTGGTCAAGATGGCAGCCTGACTAGGGTCTCTCTCCCTCATCGTTCCGCTGATCGTCAGCAGAACCTCGGCTGATTCCCAAAATCCGCTCGATCGCCTCCGGTATAGGTGAAATCGAGAGCACACCCGCGTGCCGTCCGGTAATTCACAAATTTTGAATGACGATCGTCTTCAGGCGTGTCGACATTGTGACAGGTGTGCTCCACAAGTCCTTCCCTCGTCTGTCGAGCGAACACTCTGGGCGTGGCCGCCACGGGGAGCAACCACGCCCCGTGGCCAACCGATCTTGTGATATTCGAAATTGCTTGAGGCCGAAAACGCAGCGGCGTCGGCGCTGACGCATGCCAATATCCGGCGTTCAAACCCACCAACCAATCGCCATTTTTGAGCCGAATCGGCGAGACTCAACCGAGAAATCCGCCAGAGCTGGGATACAGATCGGGTTGTTTCCATCTTGGCCCCACAATCCTGACGCGACAGTCTTCCGGAGTTAGATTCAATTCGCCTCCAATGACGACTGTCACCACTGGAACCACTGATTCCGCTTGCTGCACCCCAGCCGTTGTCCGGAGTGCGGTGTCGTCGGCCTGTGTCCAAACGGGATAGGCAGAGACAATCCCCCACAGAAGAACGCTGCCGAATCCCGTATGGACGAATGTGCCGTGATCAGCCATTGAAGATTCTCTGTACCTTTGGATGCGGACCGAGACACTGCATCGCGCCTCACAGGATAACGCTTGGTCGTCTCGAAACAACACCAAGGAATCTCGTCAACAGAGGCCGACTGATTAACGGCTCAGCCGAGAAACCGCCGAGGTTCCTGTGAAAAATCCGCCTCCGACAGAGGATCCCAGCGACCCTGTTTTTAACACTCGGACGCGATGCCCCCAACGTGTGTAAACGGTTGTAGACTCGGAAATTTCGGTTTGCAAACAGATCGAATTTTCCTGGCGACCTGGCGGATTCTGATGAAGAGTGTTCACCATCGGCTGGCCAACTTGCCCGTTGGGAGGGATCCGTCTAAGATGGTGGTTCTTTATTTGTCGGTTCTTTCGTCACGTCTAGGGCTTGGTATCAACCATGTTGGTCTGCTCGATGGTTCTTCTTCTGGCTGCTGATCTCGCCAACCCGCCGGACATTTGGACGGTGATGATCCCCTACCTAGTGGTCATCTCATTGCTTTATTTTTTCATGAGTTCCCCGAAACGACGTGAGCAGTCCCGCCGCGATCTGTCACTCAAAAACCTCAAAAAGAATGACCGTGTTGTCACCATTGGCGGCCTCTTCGGCAGTGTGGTCAACATCTCGACAGACGGTAAAGAAGTCACTCTGAAAGTGGATGAAAACACTCGAATCAAATTTCGAAAGACGGCAATCGCGGAAGTATTGAAAGAGGAATCGACAACGGAATCCGCCTGAACAACAACCCGAAATCATTTCCCGTTTTTTTAGGAAGCGATGTCAGCGCTGCGTCTCGGTGAAGCGTTCTGTCACAGGGGGCCTAAGAATTCCAGCAGAAATTTGGGCCACGGCGAGCGTGGCCTAGGTCTCACCTTCGTCTCGTGACAGAGCGAAATCAGTGACAGAGCGAAATCATTAAACAGATCGAAATAGCACCGCGAGAAATAACACAGACCTTTTGTACTGGGATTGGAACCAACGAATGGACGGAATTGCAGATTCTCTTCTCCTGTCGCAGGGCGGAGTCGAAGCATGGATGGGTCGCGAGACTTTAATATTGACGATGATGGCGGTGCTGTTGACCGTCCCCTTTTTGTTGGGCTCCCTGCTGGCGCGGATCCTGCGTCTGAGCGAATTTTCTGGGCGCATCGGCGTCGTCTTAATGGCGATTTCGATGTCTTTCTCGCCATTCGCTTACGAAATTTTCCGCGGTCAAAGCGCCATGAATGCCCTGCATCTTGGTATCGACCTCGCGGGGGGAACGAACATGGTTTACGCCATCAATGTCAAGGAGGCTCGAGAGCAGGGGAAGTCCGTCGATAAGGCCACTGTCGACAAAATGGTCGATGCCATTAAACGCCGCGTGAATCCCTCCGGAACGATCGACATGACCGTACGGAGTGTCGGGACCGAGCGAATCGAAGTGATTGTTCCGGGTGCCGATCGTGACCTGGTCGAGCAAATGAAGGCTAAGATTACGCGTTTGGGAAGCTTAGAATTCGGCATTCTCGCAAACGTCAACGATCATCGTCCGCTCATCGATCAGGCAAACCTGCTGACCCACGAGCAACGCGAGTTGTTTTCGGACAACCGGATCGTGGCAGCATGGCGTGATGCGGCGTTGGGTAAAGAGACCGATGGAACGCAAGTAGCAACCCGCACAGTGAAACGGACTGGAGTGGATGGAAAAGAGGTCGAAGTCTTGCAGTTTTTGATCGTTCAGGATCCACCCTCCCGAGCCGTTACCGGGCGATATCTCACACAAGCTCGTTCTTCCATGGACCGTGACGGCCGACCATCCGTCGGATTTCAGTTTAATGCCGCAGGAGCGGTCCTGTTCAACAGTTTGACGGGAGCGAATCTGCCAGATCCAGAAAACGGGCCGACAAGTGGTTTTCATCGCAGACTGGCAATTCTTCTCGATGGCAAAGTGTATTCCGCCCCGCGGATCAATGATCGCATTTCCAGTTCGGGAGAGATCAGCGGCAACTTCACGATGAAGGAAGTCGAGGAATTGGTGGCGGTGCTCAATGCCGGAGCTCTTGAAGTCCCCCTGATTCAATCGCCCGTGAGTGAATTCACAATCAGTCCGCTGCTGGGAGTCGACGTGCAACAGAAGGGGATCACCGCCATTGTGATTTCGTCCGTCTGCGTCTTTTTATTCATGCTCGTATATTACAAAGTTGCAGGAGTGATCGCCGACTTGTGCTTGACACTGAACCTGTTACTGGTCTTCGGATCGATGGCCTTCATTTCGGCGACGTTCACGCTACCGGGTCTGGCAGGAATCGTGTTGACGATCGGGATGGCGGTCGATTCGAACGTGTTGATTTATGAACGCATGCGGGAAGAATTGGCCAAGGGATCGAACTTGCGTCTCGCGATCCAAAACGGTTTTGAGAAAGCGTTTTCGGCAATTTTTGACGGCAACGTGACCTCGTTGTTGACCGCGGTCATTCTATACATGATCGGCAGTGACCTCATTCGAGGATTCGCCGTTTCGCTCTTCATCGGCTTGTTAATGAGCCTTTTTTCCTGTTTGTATTTCGGACATCTTGCATTTGAAATCATCGAACGCAAGCGACTGGTCACAGGCATGAAGATGATGCAGTTCTTGGGCGAAACAAAATTCGATTTTCTGAGCGCCCGGCGAATCGCCTTCACCGGATCGACGGTATTGATTGCGGTGGGACTCGGGGCGTTTGGGGTCCGCGGCGATGCGAATATGGACATTGACTTCAGTGGTGGAACGATGGTCACGTTTGAATTCGTGAACAAACAATCGACGGAGGCTGTGCGGGGCAATCTTGAAAAATTGTTTCCTGAGGGGATTAGCTTGGAACAACTGACCTTGGGTGACGAGAAACCGTCTGCTGAAGGTGGTCGGAGATTCCGTATACGAACAACGGAACAGAATCAGGCAACCGTTTCTAGTCGCATCAATCAAGCGTTCCCTAATCCGGAACAGCAACTTGTGCGGGTCACACTCGACGCATTCGTGGTGGAACCGATTACTGAAAAGTTGGAAGGGGAGGCGACGCGGTTTGCAGAGGGGCAGCAAACGCTGCTGAAATTTAGCGGACCTCTGTCGGAAGTGACCGTGTTGGAATACGTTTCCAAGGAACTCGCCTCGATCATGACCGAGGCCAAACGGCCGAAGTATGAATCGGTACAGGTCCAGTTATTGGCCAGCGGAGTCGATTCCAATGCCGGCACAAAAGCCAATCCGAAATACACAGACATCAGGCTGCGATCAACGCGTGATGTGGATGCTGATGATGTTCGAGCGGCTTTGGATCGGGTCCAAGGGAGGCTCGCCGCATCGCCGGTTTTTGAGGAGGTTAATGCGTTCGACACGTCCGTGGCCAATGGGACAAAAATTGATGCACTTCTGGCGATCATTGCCAGCTTGGTGATGATTGTCGGTTACATGTGGTTCCGGTTTGAAAAGGTTTATTTTGGGTATGCCGCAGTAGCCGCTCTGGCTCATGATGTTTTGGTGACGGTTGGCTGTCTTGCTCTGGGAGCCTACCTCAGCAAAACGACGATTGGATCGTTCTTGCTGCTGGAAGACTTCAAGATCAACTTGAATCAGATTGCCTGCCTGCTGACCATCGTGGGGTATTCGCTGAACGACACAATCGTGATCTTCGACCGAATTCGCGAGATCAAAGGCAAGAGCCCAAAAATTACCCCTGAAATGATCAATCTCAGCGTCAACCAGACATTGTCTCGAACGCTATTGACGGCACTCACCACCTTGATGGTTGTTGTCGTGTTGTATGTTTCAGGCGGTAGCGGTATTCACGGCTTTGCGTTTTCGATGATCGTCGGAGTGATCACGGGCTGTTATAGCACTGTGTACATCGCTAACCCTGTGCTGCTATGGCTCGTTCAACGAGAAGAGCAAAGGACGAAGGCGGCTTTGGTCAGGGCGTGACGACGAGGTCTCGTTGATTGGAAGCGAGCCACGTCACGGCAGACGATTTTCCAGATGCTGACCGTTGTTCAAGCGGGGAAAACTCAGGGCCGGCTGAAATTCCGAGCATTGATGGCGTGCGTCAATGCTCGATGCCATTGGAGTCGAACCACATTTCCATTTTGCGACTGTCGCAATTTCCGGCTACGAGTTTTGACGAAAATGGCGGTCCCGCAACTCGTGTTCGCAAACCTTGGATTTTTGGTGTGCCTTTGAACACCGAGACCGAGCGGTTGAGGATCCTCCGTGACAAATCTGCCATGCTTGACATGCTTTGAATCATGCGTCATTCTTCGCGTCCCATCGTGTCAACCGAAGAACGATTCCGTGGCATGGTGTTGGCCAGGTAGCTCAGTTGGTAGAGCACAGGACTGAAAATCCTGGTGTCGCCGGTTCGATCCCGGCCCTGGCCACTTATCTCGTAAAACGTGACGCCCCTTCGGGGGGATCTACAAAACGGTTTTGTACCTTGGTTGCAGCCGACGCCTACGAAATGGTATTGGTAGCAACCGCAATCGGTCCCCTGAGGTTTCGAATTCTGTTCGATTTGTGTGATCCGGGGATCATGGCCGATCCCTCGCGCGGATGAGACGCGATCTCCCGGGTGGACCAACACCGCCTCAAATCATTTACCGTGACTCTCCACGCCGATATGGAGCGGGTTCTCAAGGGGTTCCAGTTCCCTAACAACCGGGTTGATTGATTTGTTCGCGCGGCTATCGGCAGGAAATCGCCTCGCTTCGGCCCCTTCTCGAGCCAAGGCTTCTTTTCACCAAGGGGGGAACGCCACGCGCGAATCAAAAAAAAATCGCACTCTGTTGTCCCCTGTACACCTCGCCCTTGGCGAACGCCTCATTGAGCAGCGAATCACCTCCCTCTTGGAACGCTGACCCAAAAACGGATCGCTGGAGTTTTTCGGAGAGGTCAAAAACATTCTTCCCGGAGTGGTCGGTTCGTTGACGGAGCCCGTTGCCCATCCATCCGTCACTGCCAGGAATTCCCTGTCCCTGGTACCGGATCAGAATGGCCCAAGTCGTGCATCGGAGACGGGGTGGGAGGGGATGCGGCGGCTGCCGACCGAGGTCACAATGACGGAGAGAATGAAACGGCTCAAATCGATTCCGGTGACAGGGGCATCACTCGATAGCAGGACCATACTCGCCGGGCGATTGAATCACTCGCGACGAGCACTGTTGGGGCGTGTTCGCCCAGATCAGCGAGCGATCGGACCGCTCCTTGAGGATCGTCGCGACCGAGGCGACGTTCCTCAAGAGGCAAGTGCCACGACATCTTTCGCCATCTCGGCGAGGAAGCGGTCCGCTGTGTGGGGTATCGGCAGAATAAGCCCCCCTTTTTCGTACCAACAGTCGTGCGATTTTTGTCTGATCGGCAGCTCATACGGTCTATCCGCAGAGTCGGTGGGCATGGGCTTTGTTTGGCCGATAGCCTGACTAAGAATCGCGTTGAGTGCCTGTGATTTCCAGGGGAGCGACTAAGCCCGCCTTGCGGAGCGATTGTAGAATCAGATCAACAGACTCCGCCGTAGTCTGTTGATCTGTCCTCAGTATCACGCTGTAGTCGAGGTTATGCGCGTGGCACAGTTCGTCACTTCTGCGTGCCAGTCCCAGTGGCCGACCTTCGACGCCGCCATCGCCTCGAGAGGATTCGCGGCGTTCCAGTTCCGCCATTGAGCAAAAGACGCCAACGAAAAAAATGCGGGCTCCTGCGTCACGCAGAACCCCGAGAAGTTCCTCGCACCAAGCTCCCTCCTGAATGAAATGATCAATGATCATATTTGTGCCAAGCTTCAGATGTGCGGCCCAGCTGTTGTGCACACCACAGAGCAATCGCCGGCCGTAGGCGTTCAGCACGAGCCGCAGACGGGGGCTTCCACCATGCTTTCCCTCTGCCTGGCTCTCGTCGATGTATTCCCAGCTCGCACGTCCATCATGGGGCACGCGCGATGCAAGCTGAGAGAGATCTCCGCCCTTCAGGCTCACGAAACTGATCGGATGGAGTTTGTCCGACATCAGGAACACGACGTCATCGAATGCCACGCGAGCGAATGCGGCATCCGGATCGCCATCGGCAAGGTCGGTTAGTCGATCTTGCAACGCTCGGCAAAGTGTCGACTTTCCAGACGAACTGGGGCCATTGACCACAATCGCGATGGGATTTGGGCCGACGCTGCGTAAGGCACTTGTTGCTGACGTTGTCATTTAATTCCGCTCCCAACGGGTTCTTTTTCAATCGGTCATCGCTGAGGATACTTTTGAATCTCCATGGCGATCGTCACTGCGGCAAAATGACGGGTTGTCAGTTCCATTTTTATAGTCGAAACCGATTCTGCCGACCATCGGTCCGTAACGTCTGATCGGGGGGGGGGGGGGGGGGGT
>CAMCMU010000060.1 GCA_945876035.1 Schlesneria paludicola DSM 18645
GCTATGTTTTAACTGGGACGGGCGAGATCCCAACAGCCTGATCACGGGGGCCGTCGGAGCCAACAACCTGACGATCCGCATTGAAGGAATCGCCAGTCACGCCGGCGCGCATCCACAGGATGGCGTCAATGCAGCCGTGATTGCGTCAATTGCGATTGCTCAACTTCAGAAGTCCGGCTGGCACGGACTGGTTCGGAAGGGTAAGCAGCGTGGCTCGAGCAACCTCGGCGTCATCACCGGAGGAGATGCCACGAATGTCGTGATGCCTTTGGTGACTTTGCAGGCAGAAGCCCGAAGTCATGACAGCAAGTTTCGTCAGCAGATTGTCGCCGCGTGGAGAGATGCTTTTGAAACAGCGACAGACAGCGTTACAAATGCCGGCGGACAATATGGTTCACTGAAGTTCGTGGAGGACATTCGTTACGAAGCGTTTCGAATTGACGATAACAGCCCGTGTGTTCTTGCGGCGAAGGCAGCGTCAGAAGCAATTGGACTCCGCCCCATTGCCCAGATCTGTGATGGTGGACTGGACGCCAACTGGATGGCTCTGCATGGTTACCCGGCGGTGACGATGGGTTGCGGTCAGCATGAGATTCACACTGTCAAAGAACGCCTGAGTATTCCCGAGTATCTGGCAGCATGCAAAGTAGGCTTGGCTCTGGCGACGGGAATGTAAGCCGACTTGCAGAATCGATCGTGGATCGACCAAGGAGCGATCGATAGAGAATTTGTGACTTCATCCACGCTCACTCGCGGTTTCTATTGAAAGTTCCTGACATGCGATTCGTACTATTGGGCTGGCTGATCCTCTCCGGAATCATCGTTGCGGATGAAAAGCCGCCTCAGCCTGCCGTTCGAAAGCCCATTCCGGATCGGTTGGTGGTGCTAACTTTTGACGACTCGTCGAAATCACACTTCACTGTTGCTCGGCCATTACTCAAAGAGTATGGCTTTGGGGCGACGTTCTTTATCACCGAAGGATTTGACTTCAAAGAGAACAAACGCGACTACATGACCTGGGATGAAATCCGTCAATTGCATGAAGAGGGATTCGAGATAGGAAATCACACGCGAGACCATCTCGGGATTACGGACAAAACTGTAGATCGCCTTGCGGAACAACTCGAGGGGATCGCTTCGCAATGCAAGGCCAATGGAATTCCATCTCCCACGACATTTGCGTGGCCAGGAAATGCTTCAACACCGGCTGCTTTTGCGATTCTGCAGCAACACGGAATTCAGTTCGCTCGTCGTGGCGGAGCGCCGGAATATCCGTATGAGGAAGGACGAGGATTTGCGTTTGAGCCCGGCAGCGATCACCCACTGCTGTTGCCTTCTGCTGGCGACGCTCGCCCCAAATGGGCCATTCAGGATTTAATCCGAACCGCTGAACAAGCTCGCGACGGTCGAATCGCCATTCTGCAGTTCCACGGCGTTCCAGATACAGCTCATGACTGGGTCAGCAGCAGCCAGCAAAACTTTGAGGCTTACCTGAAGTACCTGCATCTGGAAAAGTACAAAGTCATCGCATTGAAAGATCTTCAGGAGTATGTCGATCCTCAGATCGTTCCTGAAGATCCGAACGCCATCATTGACGCCAGAAAAACAAAGCTGAAGAACTAAACTGCTCCAGCATTTACGAGACCCGCTCATCAAATCACCGCCATCCGCTGGTGGGCTGTTGATTTCGTCCTGAGTGCTGGCCTCAGCCAGCACTACAACCTGAACGGCCACTAAATCAAAAGACCGCTTGCCGCGGCAACGACAAGCGGAAATGCCGCATCATCAAATACCCCGATCAGGCAAGTGGCTTCTGCCAGCAGGACTTCAACTCTTTCAGGTCGGCTCGCACAAGCTGCTGTCCAGAAGAGGTGATGATCCGCTCCTCGCCCATTGATGTAGACCCCAGTTTCTCGACAGTCACACCGGCGAGAAGTCGCGTAAATGCCGATTCTGTAGCGGCAGAGACCTCGACAAGAAATCGCGTGTTACTCTCAGAAAAGAGCGGCACGATCGAACCTGATTTCAATTCGATCTGAACGCCGATTCCACCCGCAAACGCCATCTCCGCCGCGGCAACGGCAAGACCGCCTTCACTGAGATCGTGGCAGGTGAGAACCGAGCCCTGTTTAATGTGCGTCTGATAATGGCCCAGCGGTGGCGGATTCCGGTGGGGGAGCCAGAATGGTTTCCTGAAAGGAGTTTGCCATGAGCAAGCAGTCTGTTCCTGCGGTTGTCGAGCCGTCTGTGCCATCGCCCCAGGCGCGGCGGTTCTCTGAGGAGTTCAAACGCGACTCGGTGCGGCTCGTCACGGACGAGAAGTACAGTTTTCAGGCGGCGGCGCCGGCGGTGGGCGTCCGTCAGAAGAGCCTGCGTGATTGGCATGCGAAGTTCGCTCCGCAGCCGGTGCCGTGTAATGAACACGCCTCGCTGAATGAGCTGTGTGAGGAGAATCAGCGGTTGCGCCAGCAACTGAGGCGGGCCGAGATGGAACGAGAAATCCTAAAAAAAGCCACGGCGTATTTTGCGAGGGAGTCGCTGTGAAATACGCTTGGACCTCTCAACATCGTGACTCGTTCCCGGTCGCCGTTCTGTGCGACGTGTTGCTTGTTTCGATCTCGGGCGATTACGGTTCGCTCGGACGACGGCCCCGTTCGCGTGCTGAGCGGCATCAGCGGATTCGACAGGCCGTGCAGCCGGTGCATGCCGAGTCGCACGGCACCTACGGTAGTCACAAGGTGACCCGGATCCTAGGCCATCGCGCGATAGGACGGCCACGCCCGCGAGTATCAAAGAAAGGGCAAGCCACAACAGTGAGAATCGGGTTTCTTGGAGGTTTTCCAAAACACCATTTGAACCCTACCGAACCCGGCGATTAGCCTCCAAAAAAACGCAAGCAATACTGTGTTGCTTCAGGTTTTTGAAACGGCGGGACTATCGCATGACAAGCAATTTCAGGCTGGTGCCGCCTCTCGATTTGGGCACTGAGCAAATCATTTCACTCTCGACCCGCGGCGTGAAGCCGAATGGCGTCAGCCCGACCACATTCGCCCGCTGGTTACAACGCGGCGCCCGCGGCGCTGGTTCTACCGAGCGTGTTCGGCCCGCGACGATTTTAATCGGCGGCAGAAGGCTCACGTCGATCGAGGCGATGATCTCCTTCTTTGCGGCTCAGAACGCGACCGGAACACCGGCCTCGCAATTCACGCCAACACAGCGGCAACGCATGGCCGACGCCGCAAGTCGCGCACTCGCGGCGGCAGGGCTCTAACCGCAGAAACCACGCAAGCCGCACCCGACCAGGAAAGCGGCTCGCGTCTTTTGGAGATTCAACATCGAAATTATACCACAAAACGACAACGACATCGATCAGTCCGAAAAACGCCAAACGCTCCGGCGTGCCTTAAAACACGGTTCAAAGCGACTGCGGGAGCGGCGGCCTTTGATCGAAATCGCGGACGACATTACGAACGCGATTTCGATCAATGACTCAGACCGAATCGCCACAAGCCGTAGGCTCCACCTTCCGAGAGATCGACACAGCGGGAGTCAAGCACGCAGACACCGCTTTGTGGAGTTCCGGTGTTGTTGCAACATCAGCAGAGAACGGGAGCAGAAAGGAGTCAGGAATCGAATACCACAGTGTTGTTGGAAACGGTTCCTGACTCCTTTTTCGTATGTTTTTTTCGTATGCGAGCGACGGTCGCGAATCCAACGCACGAGGAATCAACGACACCTCAACGCACCGCCTGAGCGCAATCTCTCCCCCACATTGACACGAGTTTCCAGTGGCCACCTCAAACTGCGGCGGCGACGATGTCGCCGGGAGTCGCATCCGGGGTCGCCCCGCGTCAAACCAGGCGACGCGGTTCCGCAGATGTCTTCTGTTTGCAGAAATGATGGGTATTTCGAATACCCGTCATAGATTTGGAGCCGAGTTCGTGTCACACTAGAAGGGAGGATCACGCTCAACGACAGAAAGCGACACGAGTCCTCCGCCATTGCCTTTGCAACTTGCGACGGTGATGGCGGACGACTTCTGAAACTGAAGATCCGGTTCGTGATGCGGAGTCCGAAGAATAAAATCCAGCCGAGTTCCCGCCGAGTTCCCAATCAATCGACTTTTAAACCACGGGTTCTTCGTGACCTCGGTCGAGCGCGCCACGTTCGACGATATTCTGGGACTTGCGAAAACTCAATCAGCTTGGATCCCTTGATATTAAATCGGAATTAATTCCGGGAGAACGGATGTCGCTGGTGGCCTGACAGTCGCCGCTGTATTTTTATGAGAACGCGAAGGGTGGGGTAAAATCGGTGTTCACAGGTCCTCCAACACTTCTGGTGACATGTTCCATCAAGACGATTCCCAGCACGGATGCTGCGTCTCCCCTTGAGATGCTCTCTGAACGAGGAGTCCGGAGATGAGAAGCCACGTTCAAGTGTGGATCCCGGTCAGTTTCAAGGCAGGGGTATCCCTGATTGCTCACCTGCTGACCTTATTCCTGTCGAGTTCTCTGCCAGCAAAAGAACCGGCAAAAATTCTGGAGCCAGAACTTTTATCCCTGTTTCCCTCTGGCCTGCAGAGAGGCACAACTGTCGAGCTCCAGATTCGTGGAAAACAGATCCAAGACCGGGATGACGTTTGGTTGAGTGACCCTGGTTTTCGAGTGATTCACCGCAAATTCGGACCAGTTTCCGAGCAACTTCCCTCGGGCGATCAGAAGAAGGATCCCGAGTCGCTGCCGCCGGTTTACCGTGTTCAGTTGGAGATTGACGCCTCGGCTCGTGTTGGCGTTCACTCACTTCGTATCGTGGGATCCCGAGGCGTATCCAATAGTCTTTCCTTCCGGGTGGTGGACCAGCCTGTCGTGTTGCAGACGGAGGAATCTCGTCGAACCACCAAGCGGGGCCAGGATGTGCCTGTCCCGAGGCTTGTGAATGGCGTCATCGCGGAACCGGGCGCGTTAGACTATTACGCCTTTGACGTGGTCGAGGGTCAAACACTCAGTTTTGACATCCTGATGGCGCAAGGTTTCGATCCTCGATTGGCTCTCTACGAACCGACTGGAAGTTGGTTCGACCGCAATCGTCCGCGACGTCTGCTCTTCGACGAAGAGCGATCGACAGACATGATTCCCCTCAAAGCGCACGGAACTTATCGCTTTCCCCGGCAAGGCCGCTACCTCGTGGAAGTTTCTTCGCTCTACGGCAAAGGCACGCCGCATCTGTCTTACTTATTGCAAATCGCCTCAACGCCAGAGACGCCGTGGAGAGACGATACTCAACAACGGTCGCAGGACTGGAGAGAGCGAACCTTCACCCGAAATCTGGAATCGGATTGGATCACAATCCTGCAATCGAGAGCCCTGCAAACTGGCAACAATTCTGCTGCGGCGAGCACTTCTGCCGGTTCCTCATCCGACTCCAAAAACACCAAAGTCGGTATTCCGTCCGAGGGGACGAAGGGACCTCCCCTGTCGCCCGGCCCGATAGCCTTCGTAGAGCGAGAACCAAATAATCTCTCTGGCGAGGCGATGGAGATCTCCATTCCCACCCTGATCGAAGGCCGCATCGAACAGCCCGGTGACATTGATACTTACCGATTTACGGTTCAGGCCGGCCAGGCCCTTACGTTTGAAATCGAGACCCCCGATGCGACGCTGCCTCATTTCAATCCACGGTTGGGAATTGTCAACAGTGAAGACCGCGAACTGGTCACAAATATGCACAAGAAGACATCGCTGATCAACAACGGCGGTGAAGTTTATTCCTATCTACAAGCTCTCGAGCCGAAAGTGGTGCACACCTTCGAACGCGGCGGACAGTATTTTTTGCAGATCCGGGATATTACCAGCCGTTACGGGGAATCCCGCTTCTCGTACCGCATTCTAGTGCGACTCCAGATTCCGCACGTCGGGGAAGTGATTCTGAAGAACCTTGACCGCATCAACCTCCTTCCTGGACAGGCCCAGAAACTGACCGTCGTGACCGCGCATGAGGAGGGTTTTTCAGGAGATGTCGTGTTCAGTTTCTCCGGCCTACCGGCAGGCGTCGAAGTGTTTCCGGCGGCCGAACCGAATCAGAACAAAGCGCCGACGGAAGTGACCGAAAATTCGGATGCCATTGTCGTGAAGCTGCAGGAAACGAGCATCGTACTGCTCGCCAGTCTGGATTCCCCATTGACGTTGATACCCCTGCAGGTTCAGATGTTCGCTCGTCCTCTCGTGAACGGCCAGCCCGGTTCTCCCTTTTTCGTGAAACAGATCCCCCTGATGGTGATCGCGGGAAGCGATTTGAGTGATCCAGAATTACCAGTCAAAGGGTTCTAAGTGTGAACGTCGTGCGTGCGCATATCGTCTTCCTTGGAATGATCGCGTGGATCATTCATGCCCCACCGCTGCGGGCAGCGGATGAGTCACAAGTGAAGGCCCAACCCTTCTCGTTGCAACTGGTACCGAGCGACGTCACTGTCTGGGGAATCCAGAGTTCTCAAACGTTCTTGGTCCTTGGAAAGTACGAGGATGGCCTCGATCGCGACGTCACGTTCCAAACCCGTTTGACGCTCTCTTCGCCTCAGCAGGGGACGATCGACGAACGAGGTCGCTTCGTAGCCCTCGACAGCGGCGAGGTGGTGTTGACAGCGACGAGGGAAGGCCTGACAACAACGGCCAAAATCCATATCCGTCCGGTGGTCGAAAAACGGCCGTTCAATTTCGCGCACGATATCGGCACGATCTTTACCAGAAGAGGATGTAATAGCACGGACTGTCACGGGAGCGTCAAGGGGCAAGGCGGCTACAAACTCTCCGCGAACGTCCTCTACCCGCGAGAGGATTACGCGTGGACGGTCGAGGGAGGCACGTATCAGGTCCTGAGCCCGGAGTCCAAAGGGCCGAGAGTGCCGCGCATCGATCTGAAAGAACCGGAAAACAGCCTCTTGTTATCGAAACCGACGATGGCTGTGGATCATGAAGGTGGACAGCGATTTGAGATCGGCTCCACCGATTACAAGACGATTTTGAATTGGTTGCGTAACGGCGCCCCGTATGGTGAAGAACAATCGGAACTGTCAATTCATCGGGTGGAAGTCTTTCCCCCACAGACAGTACTCGAGTTGCAGGGCCATCAACAACTTCTGGTCACTGCAATTCTGTCAAATGGGAGACGCGAAGATATTACGGACCAAGTCCGTTATCTCCCCATTCATCCCGATATTATCAGCGTCACCGACGGAGGCTGGGTCCAGGCGCTCAAACCGGGAGAAACCTCGCTGTCGATTACCGCCGCCGGCCACTCGGTCAATGCCAACTTCGGGGTCATCTCCCGGCCGCTCCAGAACTATCCGAAGGTCGAGATCAGGAACCTGATCGATGAGTTCGTTTTTGCGAAACTGCGGAAGTTCAGCATCATCCCGTCCCCTTCGTCCACCGATGCCGAATTTCTGCGTCGTGTCTGTCTGGATCTTGCGGGGACACTGCCGCCGGTGGAGAGGGTTGGGGATTTTCTGGCTGATAAGAATCCCCAAAAACGCGAGGCACTGATCGAGACTCTGCTGGGCTCTCCCGAGTACATCGATTACTGGGGCTTCCGGTTCAGCGACCTGCTCCGCGTGACTTTTGTCGCCGTGAACACTCCTGAAATGACGAAAGCCTACGAAGATTGGGTGATCAACAGCATCGTGGCCAACAAACCCTACGACCAGATCGCCCGTGAGCGTATTGCGGCCCAAGGTTACAGTGCCCCCGCCCGAAACTGCTTTTATTTGGGCGAACTATCGGTGCCCGAAGTGGCCATGCCCGAATTGGTTCGCGTCTTCATGGGTCGTCGCATGGATTGTGCCCAGTGCCATAATCATCCTTACGAAACTTGGAGCCAGAACCAGTTCTGGAGTCTGGCCGCTTTTTTCGGAGGATTGACGACAGTCAAAGAGTCCAACGTGGTCGTCGATGTCTTGGGCGGCGGGCATGTCGATCAAATTAAGGCCCTCAAAGTGATTCACCCACGTACCAAAGAGGAAATTAATCCCGCTTTCCTCGACGGCACGATGTTGCCCACAGAACAATGGAGGGATCCGCGGATGCGGTTGGCCGAATGGATGACCACGCATTCGTACTTTGCCGAAGCGGCAGTGAATCGAATTTGGGGCTACTTCTTCGGCAGAGGGATCGTGGAGCCGGTCGACGATTTTCGCTCGACTAACCCTCCCACCCATCCCGAACTCCTCGAGGCACTTGCACAGGATTTTCGCGACCACGACTACGATCTCAAGCATCTCCTGCGAACAATTGTGCTGTCACAAACCTACCAATTGTCCGGACAATCCAACGCCACAAATTCTTCAGACCAAATCAACTACTCGCGCTCGCAGCCTCGTCCACTCGAAGCGGCGGTACTTTTGGATGCCCTCTCCAGCGTGACACAGGTCACGGAAAACTTCGAATTTCACGCCATCGCCGGAGGCGGCACGCCATCGCCCGGGATGCGGGCGATGCAAATGGTTCCAGAACTGTGCCCGTCTCCCTTTCTGGATGTCTTCGGGAGGTCTCTGCGGAAAACACCACCTTCGGGAACACCGCAGCCAAGCCTCTCTCAAGCATTGCACATGTGGGCAGGGACAACCTATACGGACAAGATCTCCCAACGAGGAGGAAGGCTCGATCGGCTATCCGTCAGTGATGCCTCCGACCAGCAAATCATTGAAGAGTTCTACCTCGCCGCACTGACACGAGCGCCCACAACGCAAGAGACAACCGCGCTGCTTGAATTCATTCGTCGACAGCCGGAACGGCGAAAACAGGTTTTGGAAAGTTTCGTTTGGGCGGTTCTCAGTTCTCGAGAGTTTGCCTATAACCACTAAGAATGCTGGGGAAGATTGCGATGAATCCATCTGAGTACGGACACTGCCAACACACCGAGAATAATGGGCGACGTGATTTTCTCGGCGTCGGAGCGTTGAATCTACTCGGGATCAGTCTGAGCCAATTCCTGCGTTTGAGCCAAGCTCAGGCGGCCGCAAAGGTCGCAGCGCCGATCGCCAAGGCACAAGCCTGCATTCTGCTGTGGTTGGAAGGCGGTCCCAGTCAGGTCGATACGTGGGACCCCAAGGGGAACACCGGCTTCAATCCGATCTCCACAAAAGTGCCTGGCCTGCAGATCTCGGAGATTCTCCCCAAAATTTCGCAACACATGGACAAGCTGTCCGTGATTCGCTCGATGAGAACCCAAGAACGAAATCATCCGCAAGGAACGATTGAAAGCCTCACCGGCCAACGTCCGAATCCTGCTCAAAAATTCCCAAGCTTCGGATCGATTGTCGCCAAAGAACTAGGTGCACGGAATAACCTTCCGCCATTCGTGGTCGTTCCGAAGCCCTCCGAAAACGATTTTTTTAATTATCAGGAGGCCTATCAGGCCGCTTTTGCTGGGTCTGAGTACGATGGAATGATCCTGCCAGATCCCAGTCGGCCAGGCTTTGCCGTACCCGATCTGAGTCTTCCCAAATCGGTGACCCAGGAGGCGTTGGAGGACCGCCGAACACTGCTGAGCATTGTCGACCGGCATTATCGGGAGAAAGAGGCGTTCGCCGCATTTGCCAAAATGGATTCGTTTCAGACGCAAGCCCTGCAAATGATTCTGTCGCCTCAGGTGAAGCAGGCGTTTGATTTTTCACAGGAATCCGACCAGACCAAGGATGCCTATGGTCGTCATCGCGTCGGTCAAAGTGCGCTCTTGGCAAGGCGACTCGTGGAAGCCGGTTGTCGATTCGTCACGGCCGCAGGTTACAAACACGGCCAGTGGGACACTCACGGTAATAATGAACAACGTCTTCGCGAGACACTGGCGCCGATGCTGGATCAGACTCTGTCAGCCCTGCTGGAAGACCTCAACAACAGGGGCATGCTGGAATCGACCGTGGTGATTGCGATGGGTGAGTTCGGACGCACTCCGAATATTAACACAAGGCAAGGGCGTGACCATTGGCCCGACTGCTGGTCTCTGGTCGTCGGGGGAGGCGGCATCCGACCCGGCCAGATCGTCGGTGCCAGTGACGCGCGGGGGGCTTATGTGACTGACCGTCCAGTGTCGATCGGAGATCTTTATGCAACGATCTATAAGGCATTGGGAATCGATTGGGAGAAAACCTACCTCTCGCCTGCCGGCCGACCGGTTTACATCGCCAACGGATTTGGCGACAAGGCCGGTTCGCCGATCATGGACTTGATCTAGTCCGTAAACCAGCTAACCTCGTTTCCCTTTTTGTAACGCATGCGACACGGGATCTTCGGTCTGTCGCAATCCTTGGATCTCCGTCGGTTTCAAGAAATTTTGGTCGACGTGATCGAGTGATAAGCGTGACCACTGTTCGGTTGCGAGTCTCGCATTATTTGCGAGAACACAAGCGGATTATCGCGGCCAGAAGAGACCGATCGACAAGCCCTGCGCAGGGGACTTGGACAAACGTGGGGAAGTGCTGCTGGAAAGTGACCCGCGACTGCGAGGCCATGACGCATTCGGAGCAAACGAGACCGAACGCGGAAGAGCCCTGTGCGTTGGGGCATCGACGGACTCGCTATGGCTGAATTGCTGAAGGGGCTCTCGAGTAGATGACGTTCTGACACGGCATCAATCCATACGTTTGGACACCTCCAAAAAACATTAACGACGAATATCACCATCGAATTGGCGATTGCCAGTCGGTATTCATTGTTAAAACGAGGGACATTCCGACGGCCGTTCGTGTCACACTCATGAGCTGCGAATCCGGCGATGCCACAATTCAAGAAACATTTCACCCTAGAAATTGCGGCCGCATCGAGCCGACAACAAGAGCTAGATCGCGTCGTTCGCCCAGCGGCCAGCAGGGCAACAGCCTCCCGACACATCTCGGTATCACACCGTCAGCCTGTTGTCACTTGGTAATAACAATTATGCAGTTTGGCAACACCTTTCCAATGTAGGCGACCCCCGCGTCTGTGATCTGTGTGCCCCTCACAAAGAGCCGGGTGAGCTTCGTCAGTCCCGCGAGTTGCTGCAGTCCCGCATCGGTGATCTGTGTGCCATCGAGTGTGAGCAGGGTGAGATTCGTCAGTCCCGCGAGTTGCTGTAGTCCCGCATCCGTCACGCGCGTGTTGTGCAGACCGAGGGTGGTGAGCTTCGTCAGTCCCGCGAGTTCCTTCAGTCCCGCATCGGCCACGCGTGTGTTGCCCAGGTTAAGCGTGTGGAGACTCTTGAGCTCCGCAAGTTGCTGCAGTCCCGCGTCCGTCACCTTCGTGCCGAACAGTGCAACTGCAATCACGGGTTTATCCGGAAGTTCCTCATCCCGGGTAACCTTGCCCCGCAGCTTCTCGATGAATTGGACGACCTTGTTCTCCGCAACATTCTCTTCGATAACGATCGGGGCCACCGAATTGGAGCATCCCCAAATCACTAGAGTCGCCAGCAGCATCCATCGCGACATGATTGTCTTCCTCTTGATGTAAAACCAATCTTTCCCAGATGAACGTACAAAACGGGGCGAGGATAAGTCGCCCGGGAAGCGAGCGCATCAGACTACTGTAACGCCGCAGTGGCTTCAACGTTCGTGGGCGGGTCGATCAGCAAAGTGAGTCGGGCGATGGATCCCACGGCGCGTTCGAGAACATGCACACGATTTTCAAGCGTCATGGAGTGTTCCTTTGCGGATCTTTGGGAGACACGGCTCGTGTCACGCAAGGAGACACACGTCGATCGCCAAATACGAACATTACTTAAGACGCAATTCATCGCTGGCGGGTCACGATAACGGCTAAGCCGCCAGAGTCCCGAGACCGTAAAGAGTCCGATTGAGTGTTATGCTCGCCGCGGGTCGGTATGATAATGCGATCGATTTAGAGCGTGTTCATCAGAACGATTCCCGCGTTATCGTTCGTGGCAATCGAGTGCGCGTTCGATGCGAACGAGGTCAATTGGCATCAGACAGGGATTGGGCGGTGGTGGCGAGCGGTACGGACTCAGCGACAACGGGGGATCACGGGATACCATGTGACTGAAACGAAACCCACGCGTCAGCGAGGGCTTCTCGACCAATGATTCGCTCGTGTATCGGGCTAGTAGAGTGAGCCGCATGCCTTGGTCAGAAAATAGTGAAACCCAAGAACTGCTCGCCAATGTCAAACGCGGCGAAAACGATGCCGTCAATCGGTTGTTCGAGCGGCACCGACTCTCGCTCCGGCAGGTCATTCAACTGCGTCTCGACCGGCAACTCGCGCGGCGTGTCGATGCGAGCGACATTGTGCAGGATGTCCTGCTCGAAGCAAATGGTCGATTGAGCGACTACCTCGCGGCCCCCCAGATGCCGTTTCATCTGTGGCTGCGGCATCTGGCGAAGGACCGGATCATCGATATGCACCGGCAGCATCGCGGTGCGCAGCGACGTAGTCTCGATCGCGAACGGTCGCTCGTCTCTCCCCAATTCGGTGATCAATCGGCATTCGATCTGGCGGGCCAACTGGTAGGGAGCGAGCCGACTCCGGCGGCGGCCGTGCTCCGTAAGGAACTTCAGTCACGGTTTCTGATCGCCATGGAACAACTCGACGAAGAAGACCGTGACATTGTGCTGATGCGACACTTCGAGCAACTCGGCAACAGTGAAGCCGCTACGGCCCTTGGGCTGTCTACCGCCGCCGCTGGCATGAGACATCTACGAGCTCTTCGCAAGCTCAGAGCCATTCTTGGTGAACGGCCATCACTGACGGGAGAATCCCGATCATGAGTGACCGTGACGAAGTCCTCGCGTCTTTGCTGGACGATCTCCTCGGGCGGGCGCGTGGTGAACGGCCATCTTCCATTGAGGAAGTCATTGCGAAGCATCCCGGTCTTGAGCAGGAACTGAGGGAACTGTGGGTCACCGTTCAGATTGCCGAAAATGTCGGCAGTGACCTCGACTTGAACGAGTCCGATTCAGAAAAGTTAGTCCAGTCCGAGCAAAGTGGTTTGGGGAGTCTGCTACCGCGTGACTGCGGTGACTACGAGTTACTCGAGGAACTCGGACGCGGCGGTATGGGCATTGTCTACAAGGCGAGGCAAAAGAGCCTCGATCGAGTTGTGGCGTTGAAGATGGTGCTGCGCGGTGACCTCGCGTCCGCCAAGGACCTTGTCCGGTTCCGTATTGAGGCCGAAGCCGCTGCTCAACTGCAGCACCCGCATATTGTTCCTTTATATGAGGTTGGGGAGATCGAAGGCCGTCCGTTCTTGAGTATGAAGCTGATCGAAGGGACCACGTTGGCGCAGCGTCTCACCAAAGGACCGCTCCCCTCACGAGAAGCCGCTCAACTACTCAGTCCCCTCTGTCGAGCGATCGCCGACGCGCATCGGTGTGGTGTGTTGCATCGGGATCTTAAACCGTCCAACATTCTGATCGATACGGAAGGCCGAACGTATGTCACTGATTTTGGACTGGCCAAACGCTTCAAGATAGATTCCTCCTCGTCCGACAACTCGACAGATTCGCACAGCCTCACTCAATCGGGTGCGATTCTTGGCACCCCCGGTTATATGGCTCCGGAACAGGCGGCCGGTCGTCGCGGTGACGTGAGTCATGCCTCAGACATCTATTCATTGGGAGCAATTCTCTACGCGATGCTGACCGCGCGACCACCGTTTCAGTCGGAGACAGCGATCGATACTGTGCTGATGGTGCTGGATCAGGAACCTGTGCCGCCACGGATGCTCAACCCCAAGATCGATGCCGATCTGGAAATGATCGCGTTGAAGTGCCTGCAGAAACCGACTGATCTACGCTATGTGACGGCCGACATATTGGCCGATGACCTCGAAGCGTACTTGGCGAACGAACCCGTGTCGGCGCGTTCGACTCATCTGACGCAAGTCCTTTCGTTAGTGTTTCGCGAGACCCACCATGCAGTCATACTCGAAAACTGGGGCTTGCTCTGGATGTGGCATAGCTTGGTGGTATTTCTTTTGTGCGGCATTACCAGCGGCATGCACTGGCAGGGTGTCGAGAGTCGCTGGCCCTACGCAAGCCTCTGGTCGGTTGGTGCCGGAACGTGGGCGATTATTTTTTGGGAGTTACGGCGGCGTTCAGGCCCAATCACGTTTGTCGAGCGGCAGATTGCACATATCTGGCTGGGGAGCATGTTGTCGACAGTGCTGCTGTTCGCCTTGGAATGGATACTAACTCTGCCCGTACTGTCTCTTTCACCGGCCCTGCCGCTGATCGCCGGCAACGTCTTTCTGGCGAAGGCTGGAATTCTGTCCGGCAAGTTCTACATTCAAACGGCAGGGCTTTATCTCACATCGTTAGTCATGGCCTTCCTGAATACCCGAGGCGTCTCCGAGGTCGGCCTGTGCCTACTGGGTGGTAGCCTCGCCGCCAGCTTCTTCCTGCCGGGCCTGAAGTACTATCTCCAACGCGCGAAAGAAAAAAAACCCTCCCGCCCCAATTTTTAAGCGTCTGCTCCACTGGCGAGTGTCGACACGACATACGGCAACATCGGAACCGATGCGATGCCGAGCTCTGCAGGAAAACACTTTTCCGCCATTCACGAAGTCCCTTTGATCTGAATGAGGCCCTGCCGAGGAAAAGCGGTTTACTTGACGAGTGAGCCTGTATTAGAATGGATTCGCTGCTGCCGATTTTCTTGCCCCGCCGATTTTCGTAAGGTCTTCCGCCGATGTTGCTTCCCCGATATGAATTTGATCGACGGAGGTTCTTGCGAGTGGGAGCGACTGGAGTCGTGGCAACGGTCCTGCCGAGTTCGGGACGGTCGTCTGCAGCAGGGGTCCCAATCTCGGCAACCGGCCGCGCCAAATCGGTCCTGATCGTCATGTTGAGTGGCGGCCCCAGCCAATTGGACATGCTCGACCCCAAGCCTCAGGCTCCGGCAGAGATCCGGGGTGAATTTTCATCGATTGGAACGACGATCCCCGGAGTTGCCGTGTGCGAGCACCTTCCGAAACTGGCTCAACAAACTTCGCGGTGGTCGATTGTTCGCTCTTTAGCTCATCGAGAACACAATCATCTACTAGCCACTCACGTTGCTCTGACCGGACGGCCGACGCCGATTCCTCGCGTGGGAGGTGATTTTGATCGTATCGAGTCGCGCAACGATTTTCCAAACTTTGCCTCAGCCCTGGATTTTGTACATCCGCGCCATGATGGCGTTCCGACCGGAGTCTCGCTCCCGAACTACATGCGAGAAGGGCCGCTCATCTGGCCCGGCCAGTATGCAGGGTTTCTCGGTCCCAAACACGATCCGTGGCAGATCAATCACGACCCCAATGATGTCAATTTCCGGATCGATTCGCTGAGCCTACAAACGGGCGTGACGACACCGCGTCTGCAATCGCGTCGCGAACTCCTCGAAGACTTGAATCGCAGTTCCTCGACGCCGACCGACAGCGGGCGTCCAACATCCTTCATCCAACAGCAAGGTCTCGCCTTCTCCTTGTTGACATCGGCCCGAGTGACTCAAGCTTTTCAGTTGAATCAAGAAGAGGCCTCCGTCCGCGATCGATACGGTCGCAATAAGTTCGGACAGTCGCTGCTGTTGTCTCGCCGCTTGATCGAAGCCGGTGTGCCGATCATTCAGGCAACCATGGGCAGCGTCCAGACGTGGGACACGCATGCGGATAATTGGGGGCGGTTAAAGAACGATCTGTTGCCGCCACTCGACCAAGGATTAGCGGCATTGACTGACGACCTGTCGGCGACGGGAATGCTCGAGCAGACACTGGTGATCGTGATGGGCGAGTTCGGTCGAACTCCCCGAGTTTCGAAACTCTCAAGCGATGCGGTACCGGGCCGCGATCATTGGGCTCATGCGTATTCTGCCCTGTTTGCTGGAGCCGGTGTTCAGGGCGGGCAGGTCGTGGGACAGACCGATTCCATTGCGGCCTATCCCCTGTCGGGATTCTGGTCGCCGGCTGACGTTTGTACGACTCTGTTCGATGCACTCGGTGTCAGCCACGATGTCTCGGTCTTAGATCCATTGGGCCGCCCCCATCTGCTGCTCAATGGAAACGTCATGACTCCCCTTTACACGGGCGGAAACGTCTAACACCTGTGACGGAACACTTTTTTTATTCAATCATCAATAATCACGGTCGACCAAACATCCTCGCCTGAGGCGTCGCTCACATGTGCGTGTCGGACTGCTGCAGAAGACAAGACCCATGACTTGGAATTTTCGACTCTTAATCGTCGTGTGGTCGTTCGCTTTGGGCGACACCATTCATCTCCTTGCCGAAGACTCCGCCACCGCAGGTGTGGAGTTCTTTGAAACAGCGATTCGACCGCTCCTCGCCGAGCATTGTTGGGAGTGTCATGGTGACAAAAAGCAAGAAGGGGGACTGCGACTCACGTCGCGCGACATGCTGCTGAAGGGGGGCGAAACAGGGTCGGCGTTCTCGTCAGAGAATCCTGACGACAGCCTGTTAATCCGCGCCGTCGAATATCTCGACGAACCGAAGATGCCGCCAAAACAAAAACTTGCGGAGCGGGACATTGCCGCGTTCAAACGCTGGATGGCGATGGGTGCTCCTTGGCCGACATCGTCAACACCCCCAAGTGATGCTGACGGTGTCGTTGTACCGAGTGAATTCAAGGCGAGTCCGAAACAGCAGGCCTGGTGGGCCTTTCAGCCGGTGAAAGACACCGCTCCACCGGTCGTGAAAAATGCTCATTGGCCACGGATGGAGATCGATCGTTTTATCCTCGCCGAATTGGAAGCGCATGACTTGTCACCCGCTCCGACGGCGGATCGAGCGACGTGGTTGCGTCGTGCGACATTCGACGTGACGGGACTGCCACCCACTCCAGAAGAGTTGGACGCTTTTGTCGGGGACCGTTCGGACCGGTCCTACGAAAACGTGGTTGATCGGCTACTGACATCCCCGGCCTATGGGCAGCATTGGGCTCGACACTGGCTGGATGTGGTCCGTTATGCGGACTACCACGATGCCGACGCCAAAGCCAGAGACCCTCGGTGTGATCCGCTTGAGGCATGGAGGTATCGCGATTGGGTTGTCGAATCCCTCAATCGAGACCTTCCGTTTGACCAATTCATCATGCATCAAATTGCAGGCGATCTGCTCACCGCCGCCAACGGTCAGGAACCGTACGCCGACGGGTTGATCGCGACCACATTTCTCGTCAATGGAGCTTGGGATCGTGGCGATGCGGACAAGGAAAAAATGGTCAGCGATATGGTCGATGATCAGATCGACACGGTGGGCAAGGCGTTCCTTGGCCTGACTCTGGGCTGCGCCCGTTGCCATGATCACAAATTCGATCCCGTTGCGCAAACCGACTACTACGCGATGGCAGGCATTTTCTACAGCACTCGGATGCTGAAGGAACTGGGAACGAAAGGCGGCGAAATGACCCTTCAACGTCGGCCTCTGGTACCGAATGACGTCGTGGAGGTGCGAGACCAGCAAGTCAAGCAAATCGCAGAACTCGACGCGAAGCTCGCAGAATTCGACAAGCAGACGCCCAAACCCCCGGTTGATGATCCGGCCCGACTGTTGCTCCTCGAACCACGCAATCGGCTGCAGAAGCAGCTCCCCCCCGCCCCCCCCATGACCTTGGCCGTTAGCGAAGGAGGCGTTCCCGGCGGACTTTTCCCCGAAATTCAAGACGTGCCGATCCACATTCGCGGCAGCTACACGCGTTTAGGGCCAATCGTTCCTCGACGCATACCGCTGTTCTTCGCGGGCGGTCCGCCGGTACCAATCACGAGTGGAAGCGGCCGCCGACAACTCGCCACATGGGTCGCATCCGGCGATAATCCGCTCACCGCACGCGTGATCGTCAACCGCGTCTGGCAATGGCATTTTGGTGCCGGACTCGTCAGCACCCCGAACAATTTCGGATTACTGTCCGAACCGCCGTCACATCCGGCACTGCTCGATTCATTAGCAGCAAGCTTCATCAGAGAGGGTTGGTCGCTCAAGAACCTGCACCGGAAAATCATGCTCTCCGCGACTTACCGACAGAGCGGTCAGACATCTCGAGAGCAATTCAACAAGGATCCGGACAACCGCTGGTTGAGCAGATACACCCCGCATCGACTGGGGGCGGAAGCGATCCGTGACGCGATGCTCTTTGCGTCAGCGCGTCTTGATTCAAGGGCAGGGGGGCCGGCACAAGACGACCTGAGAACATCGCGACGTTCCCTTTACATTCAAACAGCTCGTTGGGATCGCGGGAATTATTCAACACTCTTCGACGCGGCCAATCCGGACTCGTCCGTGGAAGCACGCTCCGTCAGCACCGTCGCACCCCAAGCGTTGTTCCTCATGAACAGCAAATTTCTGCTCGAGCAAGCGACGCATTTGGCGGAACGACTTGTCCGAGAAGTACCGACAGGGGCTCCCGACGTCAATGTCGTCCGTATTCGGCGCGTCTATCGCCTGCTGTTCGGACGGCTGCCCAGCGAGGAAGAATTGGCGGTCGCCCAAGAGGTTATTCGGCAGGATGACGGATCTTCCCTCAACGCCCACTGGATTGACCTCGCACATGTGCTCCTGTGCAGCAACGAGTTCGTTTACATCGACTGACAATCCACCCTGAGTGAAATTCCCATCATGTTACATCATTCTTCACTCTCACGCCGCGAACTGCTGACACGTGCAGGATGTGGATTCGGAGGGTTGGCAATGGCCGATTTGCTGACGCGCGAATCGCGGGCCGAATCCGGACCCGATCGCAGCGCCAGTCCCTATGCCGTTCGGCCGCCACAACTATCGGCCCGGGCCAAGCGCGTCATTTTTCTGTACATGCCGGGGGGCCCATCGCATGTTGACCTGCTCGACCCCAAACCTCGACTGGCGAAGGACGATGGCCAACCACTCCCGTTCGAGAAGCCGAAACTGGAGCGAACTAAGACCGGCAACTTGCTCGCCTCACCATGGAAATTTTCAAAACACGGTGAGGCTGGGATCGAGGTCAGCGAGTTACTCCCAGGTCTGGCATCGCGCATTGACGATGTCTGCGTCATCCGCTCGATGGTTGCCGACAACATCAATCATACGGGTGCGGCACTGCAAATGTGTACCGGCGAACAAGCGTTTTCGCGGCCAAGCATGGGCTCCTGGCTGACCTACGGGCTTGGCACAGAGAATCAGAATCTGCCCGGTTTCGTCGTCGTCAGTCCGGCCGCGGTGTTTCAGGGATCTCAGCTCTGGGCATCCAGTTTTCTGCCAAGTGCCTATCAAGGAACACTCGTTCGAGACCTAAAGAATCCGATCGCGAACCTGATCGACCCAACCGGATCGACCGACCACCAGCAGTCGAAGCTGGACACCCTGCGTCGCCTGAATCAGATCCATCAGCGAGACCGTGAACTGAACAACCAACTCGAGGCGCGCATCGCCTCATTTGAATTGGCGTTTCGAATGCAGCGTGAAGCGCCCGAAGCATTCGACATCTCTCACGAAAGCGAAGCGACTCAAAAGCTGTACGGGACAGATTATCCTGAAACGGCTTTGTTTGGAAAACAATGCCTGCTCGCCCGCCGACTGATCGAACGCGGCGTCCGATTCGTGCAGTTATTTGATGCACCGATGAACAACGCTTGGGATCAGCATAGCGGACTGCGCGAACAACACCCAAAACGCTGCCTCGCCGTCGATCAACCTATCGCGGCCCTGTTGACCGATCTGAAATCACGAGGGCTGCTGGACGACACATTGGTCCTGTGGGGTGGAGAGTTTGGTCGTTCACCGACGGCGCAAGGCACCAACGGTCGGGAGCATCATCCGTTCGGCTTCACGATGTGGATGGCGGGTGGTGGCATTCGCGGCGGAATGGTTCATGGAGCCACTGACGAATTCGGTTGGCACGCAATTCAGGACAAAGTCCACATTCATGACCTGCACGCCACAATTCTTCATTTGATGGGTCTGGACCACGAACGACTGACCTACCGTTATGGCGGCCGTGATTATCGACTGACCGACGTGCATGGACATGTCGTCAAGGAAATTATCAGCTGATATGTCGCAGAGAAGTTGTGTCTCCCGTTCGGTCGAAGAGAGGCGGATCGGACTCGCGAAAGGGTGACTCCATCAGTCGCCGCTGTTTTGATTCGTGTTAAGAGAGTTTAACAAACCGATGAAATACCGAGAGGTTCACAAACCGATGACATACGGAGTCCGGTTGTTCGGTATCTTTGTTGCCGTACTTGTTTCGGGGATCTCCCTGAGACCACATCCCTCTCTTGTCGCGGCGGATGATCGAGCTGCGATTTCAGTCTCTTCGGCGAGTCCGATTCATCCGGTGCTGATTCGCAATTCACAGGGGGGCCTGATTCGCGTTGTCCTTACGGTTACCAATCCGACCGAAGTGGTCGTCAAGACGATGGCGTTTCGACTTCTGGGAACCGACGATCTCGCGGATCTGGAATCGCTGTCCGTATTCTGGACAGGCGACAAAGAGGTGTTTTCAACCGAGAATCCGTTCGGTACTCCGGTACCACCGACAGCGACTGTCACCTTTCGGGATCAACGCACTCTGCAGACGGGCAAGAACGTTTTCTGGTTGTCGTGCCGATTGAAGGACACCGCCAATCTTTCTCATCGCGTTTCGGCGGACTGCACCGAAATCGAAACGACACTGGGCTTGGTCGCATTAAAGGACGGGTTGAAGGGCATCCCGCACAGAATTGGAGTTGCGCTTCGCAAACGTCACGACGACGGTATTCACACCTACCGCATTCCCGCGTTGGGAACCTCACCGAAGGGAACCCAGTTGTGTGTCTACGACATGCGACGACGCATGGGCCGCGACTTACAGGAAGACATCGACATCGGCCTGAGCCGCAGTACGGATGGCGGTCAGACATGGGAACCTGCGCGAGTCATCATGGATATGGGCACCTACGGCGACCTACCACAAGAGCAGAACGGTTGTAGCGATCCGGGAATTCTGATCGATCAACAGACCGGCGAGATCTTCTGTTTCGCGGTCTGGATGAATGGCAAACCTGGAAAGCATCAGTGGGTTGGTGACGGTTCCGAACCGGGCTTCGAAATCGGCAAGAGCGCCCAATTTTTGATGGTTCGTTCCGATGATGACGGCGTGACCTGGACGAAGCCCTTGAACCTGACACGGATACTGAAGCAGGAGGCCTGGTGGCTGCTAGCCCCCTCACCCCAGCAGGGCATAAGCCTGCCCGATGGCACATTAGTGATGCCTGTCCAAGGACGCGAGGCCGAGACGCCTTTGTCTTCGTTTGCGACGCTGATGATCAGTCGCGATCATGGACAAACATGGACCCTCGGCACACCGGCGTACCGTGGCGGAAATGAGTGTCAGGCAGCATTGTTGGGCGACGGCTCCGTGATGCTCAACATTCGCAACGACCGTGAACGATTTCGCGCGGTCGCGGTGACAAAAGATCTCGGACAGACGTGGGAACCACACTCCACCAGTAGAAACACGTTGATGGAACCCAATTGCAATGGCAGCCTGCTGCGTGTCGATTATCGGCAGGACGGTGACCCACGGCATCTCCACCTGTTTGCCAATCCGCATACGCAACAGGGACGGACGCATCACACGATTCAAGTCAGCTTTGATGATGGCCAGACGTGGCCGCAGTCGCATCATCTGTTGTTAGATGAGGGTCCCGGAGCGGGGTATCCGAGTCTGACTCGCATCGACGGCGATCACATCGGCATCGTCTATGAGGGAAGTCAGGCACATCTGGTCTTTGAAAAAATTCGTCTTGACGATCTCTTGCACCGACGTTGAGCCGCGAATTCGACCGCACCGCATGCGATTCCCGATTGACGATGTCACGCCAGCACATTCGAACGCCTCGCGCACAGTCAGCCGAATCACAAAATGCCCTCGATCTCTCCGATACCTAAGCGGATTTTTGAACGCCTCCATCCATTGCGAACTCGAGTCATTCTTAACGCATGAGAAGGGATCTGGGATGCCACATCCCGATCAAGCGAATACCGTCCTTTAGAGATCCGACTTGGCGATTCAACGGCATACCGAACACGGCAGGCCTGCCGTTGGTCTCCTCGCTCTGCATCGCCCAGAGGCAACAGGCCGCGAGTCCGATCGAATTTCCAAAACACGGCTGCGATTGCTGTGCGGATGGAAGATCGCTCCTCTTTTCCGGTGAGCGATGATTCGGCGACCCCATGGTTCGTAAGAGTCAAAGCATCGGTATCATTTCCGACGTGACCCCCACGTTTTCTGAGTTGAGGTTGCGTTCTTTTTCCAACCGCCCTGGCAACGTGCGAGGTGCCACTTCTGGGCGCCGCGTTTGCATCGCGTTCAAAATTGGAACCGATCCTTCGCCACCTCTGTGAAGGACACGATTCTGTCTCTTGAGACATTGTGTTCGAGGCCTGTCGACAGGATCGTGATGGATGTCTTTTCGAGGGAATGACTCACACCATCTCAGCCTATTTTTCTGAGGAAAATTTCAACATGAAGATTTCCCGACTGGAAGTGTTTGTCATCGGTGATGGACAACACATCAATCCCGATCAGGGGGTCGATCCACTCGCCTGTTTGAAAGTCCATACCGATGCTGGGCTGACGGGCTTGTCTGAAGTATTTCGCGTCCCGCCAAGCGTCGTCCAAGCCACCGTGGGTGACGCCAAAACCGATTTTGGAAGGTTGTTGACCGGGCATGAGATGACTCATCCGCAACGACTGTGGCTGTACGTGTGGGACGCTCTGATCCACACGAACCGCCGCAACGGGGGAGATCATCATTCTGGGATCGCTCGATATCGCGATCGGGGACCTGTACGGACTAATCTTTCAACAACCGGTCTGGCAGCTTCTGGGGGGAGTGCTGCGAGGCCCCTTTCAAACGACCGTTGGCAGCCACGTTGAAGTCACGCCGTATTGCACGCTCGTTTCAGACATTTGGGGCGGCGAGCCGATGTGCACACAGCAGAACGGCCCTGCGGAACGACTGGCAGAGCAGGGGGTATCTCGCCTTTAAAATCGAACCCATGATGTCGCTGCTGGACGACGTCGTCGAATTGGCACGTCGCTTCCGTCGGACTCTGGGGGATCAACTGACATTGATGGTGGGTGTCGATTATTTGTTGAATGACGTTCCGACCGCAGTTCGTGTTTGCCGGGAATAAGAAGAATTGGATATTTATTTGTTTGAGACTCCGTTCCCTGTGGATTCTCCAGAGCCCTATGCCCAACGGGTTGCTCAAACGTCCATCCCTCTGGCCAGGTGCGAACATCGTGTCACCCGCTGGGAATTCTTCGAGATGATGGACCGCGGACGTTTTTCTGTCGTGCAGCGATAGATGTCCACATGCGGAGGACTGACTGAAGCCAAGCGGATTGTCGAGTTGGCCATGTCTCGAGAAGCGTTGATTTGTCACGGACAATTGGTCCACTCAAATTCTCGGTACCGCCTCTGTCCACCTTGCGGCCTATTCACCGAGCACTCCATTCATCGAATTCGCACCGGCCGAGGTGTTTGAATCACCGCTGCGATTGGAGTGGCAACATGCGGGTTTTCCGGTAAAAACTGGCGTGATCTCACTCCCCGACCGACCGGACATAGGCGACGAATTACCCGATAATCTTGCCGGTCGATTCCGCCTGTGACGAACTCGGATTCGCTCTCGGTTCAATCCGGCAAGCGATTCCGAACAGAATGCGTTTATTGACGACCGGATTCGCCGATCAAATAGGACGCGACAAAATCTTCATTGAGTGTGACACCCAAACCCGGCCCCTCGGGCGGACTGATCCAACCATCCACCGCTTGCACACGCTCGTGGGTCAGGTGATTTCTGAGAGGTGAGTCATCCACGCAGTCTTCAAACAAAAATGCATCGCGGCAGGTGGTCAGCCAATGCAAACTGGCTGCGACTGTCACAGGGCTGGTGTAACAATGGTTGCACAACCTCGCGCCGATTTCCTGAACTCGTTGTTTGATGTAGTCCGATTCCGTAAAGCCATTGCGTGACAGATCGACCTGATAAATGTCGAGCGCCCGCGCCTCGATTAACGGACGCCAGGCTTCACGACCACACTCCTCTTCGCCACCGGCAATCGGAACGGGAGAGCGATCCCGCAGCCAGCGATATCCTTCGACATCGTCCGGACGCAATGGCTCTTCAAGCCAGCCCAACCGATATTTTTCAAACGCGCAGGCACGCTGCAGAGCCGTTCGGGCGTCCCAAACACATCCGGCATCGATCAACAGCGTCCCGTCACCGATCCCCTCGCGAGCCGAACTGACAAGTTCGATGTCCAGCGATTCACTCTGACCCATGGGCTCCCAACCAAACTTGATCGCTCGATAACCGGCATCACGCCATCGCTGAGCGATCGCTTTTGTTTCCGCACCATCACGGCCAAACAAAATCGAGGCATAGGCCTGAATGCGGTCATGCTGCTTGCCACCCAACAGACGATGAATCGGCTGCCCATACAGCTTGCCTTTCAAGTCCCAAAGTGCCATGTCGACCGCAGCCATCGCCGTGATGGCCACGGACGAACGGCCAAAGTACAAAGTCCGACGGTACATCTTCTGCCACAGTCGTTCCGTTTCAAGTGGATTCTCACCCACAAGCAATTGCCGAAGACCACAGGCGATGTTGTGGCTGAAGGGGGCATCGATGATGGCTTTGACCACCTCCGGTTGTGAGTCCGCTTCGCCGATACCTTCCAGTCCATTGTCCGTTCGTATACGCACAAGCACTGCGTCTTGGCTACTCGCCGTTTTCTGCTGAACGCTTGGGACGCGCAGTAACTGACAGATGATTTCCGTGATTTTCATGAGGCTCTCGTGATCCCTATCTGGTGTCCGTTCAACTGACCAATCCAGAATGGCCTTCCATTCGACGGATCGCTTCACACTCTTGCGAGGAGTTCCTCACCCCGTCTTTAAATTACCTCCCGGCTGAATGTCTGACCAGTCTTGGGATCCCAGCAACAACCCTTTCTTCCGGCTGCTTCGTCTGGCACGCGGGTTGTTGCTGCATCGCAATTCCGCTATGCCTTCTGAAGTTGACCTGTCCTGAATCGAAATTCAAGTCCGCACCGAGATTTCAAGAATGTTCGCCGCCGACGGTTGACATGTCGATAACAAACGACACCATTCGCAGAGCCGCATCGATTTTTCAATCCGGAATCGCCCCCGTGCAGTACGAAGTGGAACTCAAATTCCCGCTGGCCGCCTGTTCTGACGTACTCGCGAGGTTGTCGAGACTCGGGGCCGTGCCAGAGTCACCCATTGAACAGGTCGATTACTACTTCAATCACCCCCTGCGGGACTTTAAAAAAACCGACGAAGCGTTCCGAATCCGCTCGGTCGGCGAGGCTAACTGCCTGACCTACAAGGGGCCTCGCATCGACTTGACGACAAAAATGCGTCAAGAGTCCGAGATCTCCTTCGCCGGCGGATCTTTGGCTGCAAGTCAGATGTTTGAAATCTGGCAGTCACTCGGATTTCGTCGTGTGGGCGAAGTTCGAAAGACGCGAATGCCACTGACTCTTGACTGGCACCAGCGAGTCTACGAACTCGCTGTTGACGAAGTTCCGCCTCTGGGCACATTCTTGGAAATTGAGCTCTTAGCCGATGCTGTCGAACGAGACCAAACTCGGACGGCAATTCTTGATCTCGCCCGTGAACTCTGCTTATCGAACCCCGAACACCGCTCTTACTTGGAACTGCTGCAGACACGTTGAGACACCAAGCGGCATGGATGGCAGTCCCGATTCGGCTGTAATTCCGGCAGGCCTGAGAGATGTCAATCTGTCAATAAGAGCCTCCGTTCGGCCTGTCCACCTGAACGACAGTCAGCGGGGCTAATGGGGACTCGTGGACTGACATCAGGCGATCGTCAATTTCAAAGGATCTGATCAATCCGCTCAACGTGCCTCTGTACGAGGAGCGGAGGGGAAGAGGCACTCACGAACTCCACGTGTCGACTCTCTTCTAACGGCTCATCCCTCCCCCAAATCCCCCCCACCCCACGAACCACCGCGTCAGACTCTGGACTGGATGGCATTTGGGGGCCCGCTTGGTAGCATCAACCGGTAGCGAAATCATGCTGTCCGCAGATCCTGACGTGTGTGTGTGGAGGGGGGGGTAAAGTGTCACGCTCATCTTTTTTCAAAAGAAATTCTCGCCTCGGGATGCTGCTCGTTGCGTGGTACTCGTTGGCCGGTGGAATGCGTCTTACTGCCGAGGACTGCCACGGACAAGGCGAGGTACTGCAGATTACCATTGGGAAGCCGACTCTGCTCGATCCCGAAAAGTACCAGAATGCCGCGTGTGTCGCTGTGTCCCGCACCGGCGTGTTGGCGGCTTTCTATCCCAAGCCTCCGAAGCACTATCGAACCTCCGACGATGGCGGGGTGACCTGGGGGGCACCGAGGGATTCGCCGCCTCAATTGGCGGGAGGTGCCCCCAACATCGGACTCCGAGAAGGAGGCGTGCTGATGGCGCTCACCCCGGGTATCTGGTGGCGGGGCGAGGCCGAGTTTCATGTCTCACGAATGGATGGCGGATTTAAAAACGGTTGGTTCAGCCTGCACTCAACGTTCGCGTGGTTCAACGACGATTTTACGAAGTACGCCGTCGCACCCGTGCAAGTTTACCTGCCCGATGCCGTGACGACCAAGCAAATTCATCTTCCCACGTCTTCTTGGCCGATCTTCGACAAAGGCAAAATCCTCCAGTTGAGCAACGGTGACTTACTGGCGCCGATGTATGGAGTTTTCAACGGTGATACGAAAAGTCGTGCCATCCTCTCCTGCTCAACCGATCAGGGGCATACCTGGCGTTATTACGCCACCATCGCCTACGAACCGACGGATCCCCATCCGGAGTTACCAGGTCAGTACGAAGGCCCGTGCGAGCCGAGTATCGCCTTGCTCCCCACGGGAAAGATGCTCTGCGTGATGCGGACTCAATATTCGCATCTGCCGGGTGAATATCGCCCGTTGTCTATCAGCTGGTCGGATGATCTCGGCAAGACATGGACCACACCGATAGCCACCCATCCGCATCTGATGAATATCTCACCGACGCTGGCGGTCCTCGATAATGGCGTCGTCGCCTGTCAGTACGGTAGACCCGGATTCCACGTCGTATTCAGCATTAATGACGGCCAGACGTGGAGAGACCGCATCAGTTTTTCGAATCTTCCAGAACCGCACATCACGGGCCAGTTTGACATGGTTAAGTCGGGACCAAATCAACTGGTGGCCATCGGCAATGACAGCGCAGGAACCCAGGTCTGGCCGATTGACGTTCAGCGCCGGAAAGTGCCTCGAACGTCAATGATGCTGACGGGGCGTATCATCGACCAAGGCGGTGTGCCACTCGCCGGAGCAAACGTGGCACTTGGTCCGCAGCGCTATACCGCAGACTCTTGGGAAGAATCGAACGAAGAGAATCTTTTCTCTGCCGCACCGTCTGTCAACCCGCCGGAGTTGGGATATCAGTCGATTTCTAGGTCACACGCAAATTATCTGGCAACGACAGACGCTGACGGACGATTCGAGCTTCCGAGCATCCAATGTGTCGAGTATGTGATGACCGTTGAGGCAATCGGTTATGCGCCGCAGTGGCGATCAATCAACCTCAGTCACGAACTTCAACAGCGACGGCATGACTTTCAGCTCACGCCTGGCCGATCGGTTCGGGGTCGCGTCGTCGATCTCGCTCAACAGCCGCTCGGCGGTGTGTGCGTTATTGTTAACAAGCGTCACATTCACGCCGATTCAGACGGTTTCTTTCACTTGTCAATCGATGCCCCTGTACCCCGCACTGTCTCGGTCAAGGCTTACAAAAGATATAGCGACGCCTTCTTGCCATTCGAGGAAACCTTGTTGCTTTCCCAGATTGAAGAGCGGCCACTGGTGCTACGCCCGAAAAAATAATCTGCCCCACGCGGGAGTGTCCGTCACCAAGAGACTGCCGCTCCTCGTCTGCGACATTTTTCTCGTCAGTCGGACAGTATGAGGGAACAGGGTCGCAACGCGAGACCGGAAAGCATTTGTTACGTGTGTCGGTAAACTCCGCTTGACTGCCGCACGTTCAACCACGGAAAAGATCCTGCTGTTTTTCATGGATAAGGTCGGACGTATTTGTCGCTTTTTATTGCGGATCAATTGCTCGCCCAAAACCGCGCAGGCACACGCGAGTGCGGAGTCTGTACGGCCTGTTGCAGTGTCTTACCGATCCTAGAACTTCGAAAGCCAATGCGTCGAGCCTGTGACCATGTCTGCCAAACCGGCTGCAGTATTCACGCAGAACGACCAACAAGCTGTCATGACTTTCATTGCCTATGAGCCCGTGGTGAAAGTCACTGCTGACGGTTGACGGGAATGAGAATGGCGCTAGGCTGTCGTCGCGGTGGTTGGTTAGGAATTCACGGAGGTGGTTTCGATGGCGATGGGACGGCGGAAGCAGGAGCGTCAGGAGGGGTTGTTCGTGATGGCGGAGGCATTGCCCTAGACGCCGCGTCACGTGTTTTATGAACGGCTGAACCGCCTGTTGGCGGAGCATGGCTTCGACCAGTTCGCCGAGGAGTGTTGCCAGTCGTTCTACGCCGACCGACTCGGGCGTCCGGGACTGGCACCGGGTGTGTACTTCCGCACGCTG
>CAMCMU010000061.1 GCA_945876035.1 Schlesneria paludicola DSM 18645
GGCCACTATGCTGTGGACGAAGGTGATGAAACCGATCGCGACGACTTGCAGTTGCTGATCGACACCGCCAAGGACAACAGTCCGGGTTGGTATGCGCGCATGGCGCCGATCGCCGATCTCGAGCAGATGACGCGTATGTGGGCGACCGAGTGGTTTATTGGACACTGGGACGGCTACTCAACGCGTCTGCCAAACAACTATTTCTTGCACTCCGATAATGACGTTCGATTCACCATGTGTCCGTGGGGAGTTGACCAGACGTTTGAATGGGCCTCTCAGCCCGGGGTATCACGTGACGCCTTCCTCCAGAATAACTGCCTCACCGATCCGATCGGCGGCTCGATGTACACAGACGCGTTGCGCACCGTCACCAGCACGGTGAAGGGGATGCACTTCAATCACCGCGCGGATGCCATCTATAGGGTGGCCTGCCAGGAGGGATCGTCGGGCGTGGAGGAGATTAAGGAATTCGTTGCGCGGCGGATCCGCAACTTTGAAGCGTGGGCGGCGAACGCCCCTGCCGTGCCGCGTTACATGTCCGTCTTCAGTTCTCGCGGTAAGACCTGGGTGGGCTGGCGTCCGCCTCGCGTCACCACCGGCATCACCGGCTACGCCGTGGAGTACCGCAGCAACAGCATCCCTTGGACACGCGTGACCGTCGCCTCGACCGCCACCTCGACCACGATCATGGACCTCGCATGCGGAACCTACGAGTTCCGAATACGGAGTATCATCGCCGAAGGATCTCGCGTTGCCTCCCGGATTGAACGTACTCATGAAAACGGCGATGGATACTGGTTCCTTAGCCCGCAGACTTCGCTCCCGCTCACCAAGAGCAGCGTGCGCATTCGCTAGGCTCGACGCCATGGAACTTCGATACGCCACCGCGTCAGGATCGCCTGAGGTAGCAGAAACAAAACGGAACGGATCCATTCGATACCGCTCCACGAGATGTCTGCGGTCCTGCCCGTTCGTACGTGTCGGCGATTCTGGGCGGACAGCCTGCTGAAATGCCCCATGCAGACTCAGCTCAAGATCGGGAATCTCATCTCCGAACCTTGTGCGTGCTGCTCAATCCACACGCCAATCAGTGCAATCTCAAGAGGGGTTATCAGCGCCCTTTAAGGCGGCATTCGTGTCGCCTGATCTGCTGATGTCACGCGTGCGAAACACTCCTCTACAACACCTCAACAGCCAGATCCCACTAAACTAGGATCTCTCGAATGACTTGTCCATAATCCAGATCCAACCGCTTGCGCCCGGGCACTTCCAGCCTGCGAGCATCAAGCCCCAGCAGGTGATAGATGGTGGCATGAAGATCCGTGACATAATGAGGATGCTCAATCGCATGAAAACCCAGTTCGTCCGTTGCGCCGTGGATACCGGGTTTGATGCCGGCTCCGGCCAGCCAGATCGTGAAGCCATGAGGATGATGGTCGCGACCTGTGGCCGACTTGTTAAACATCCCGTACTCGACACCCGGAGTCCGGCCGAATTCGGTCGTGAACACCACGACCGTATCTTCAAACATCCCGCGACGTTTCATATCCTTCAGCAAACCTGCAATGGGCTTGTCGACACGTTCACAAGATTGCGCATGATTCTTCTGCAAATCGCTGTGCGAATCCCATTCTCCGTACTCGCTGAGATAGATCAGCGTATATCGCACGCCGCGCTCGGCCAGTCGTCGAGCCGCGAGGCAGCGTTGCCCGCTGACGGCGGTTGTCGGATTATCGAGACCGTACAGCTGCTGCGTCTCCTGCGTCTCTTCGGTCAGATTCAGAGTCTCCGGCACCGATTGCTGCATGCGAAAGGCGAGTTCATAGGCATTGATGCGTGCCTGCAACTGCGTGTCCTGAGGAAACTCGGCAGCCGTCATTTTGTTGAGTTGCTGTAGAAACTCAAACTCACCTCGCTGCTCCATCGCACTAACATCCGCCGCTCGTTTGCCGAAGGCGAGCGGGTTTGATGGATCCAGATGCAACGGAACTCCGCCGTAGTTCGGGCCAAGATAATGCGCGTCGAAGTTTTCTTTGACACGTGGGTCCTTGAATTCTCCCAGAAAAACAAACTTCGGCAAGTTCTCGTTCAGTGTCGCTAGGCCGTAGTTGAGCCATGAGCCAACTACAGGTTCCGGAGTATCCAGCTTGTGGCGTCCCGTGTGCATCTGAAACTCGGCGGCATGGTCGTTGTCCGTTGTCCACATCGATCTCACAACAGCGAGATCATCGGAGCAACTCGCCAGATGTGGTAGCCAGTCACTGACGTCCAGACCAATCTCGCCGTACCTCTTCGATCCCACCTGCAATGGAAAAATCTTGGCATGCAACTCACGCTCCATCCCGACGACGGATCGTGATCGCTCCAGATACATCGGCTGCTTCTGGGGATTCGGGAGAGTTGTCTGATCGTATGTCTTTCCCTCGAGTTTATTGAGCAGCGGCTTCGGATCGAACGTTTCCATCTGACTGACACCGCCAGACAAAAAAATCCAGATGACATTTTTGGCCTTCGGGGCAAAGTGAGGTTTGCCGTCTGGCTGGCGGTACCCACCTGTTGCCTCCGCGTGTGTGAATCCGTCGCCGTGCAAAATCGAATTTAAGGCAATGCCGCCGAATCCAAGTCCCAAATTGCTAAGGAACGTGCGTCGCGATCGACCGCAGAATGAAGAGTGATGTTTGCTCATCGTCGTTTCCGTAGTTGAAGCGAACTTATCTCACCGTCACAAAATCATTGTGATTCATTAAGGCATGGATCAGATTCTCTCGTGCCCGTATGGCCGGATCGAAGCTTAAGACGTGACCGTCGCTCGAGACCGCTAATCGCTTCGCCTGTTGTTCTAGAAATTCCTTCGATGCAGCCCGTTCGGCTCCGCGAGGTGCGCGGTTCAGAACCTGCAGAAATGCCATCCCCACAAAGGCGTCATCCACGTCTGTTTCCGCAACCTGCACCTTTTCCGTAAGTCGTTTCGCCAGCTGACGACTCAGGTTGTTTGTCAGCTCGCTGTTTGATAACGCCAGAGCTTGTTGAGGCTGAACCGAAGAGGTGCGTTTGTAACAGTCACACGCATTGGCTGCGTCAAACAGCTCGAGAAACTCCATCTTCTCTTCGCCGTGATGTGCAAAGTACAGACTTCGACGATGCGACGTCAGGCCGTGTTTGTGGTCAATCTCATGACCACCGATGGTCGTCTCGAGATCTCCGGCAATCGACAGCAAACTGTCTCGCACAACTTCAGCCTGCATCCGCGACGCGGGAAAACGCCAGTAGGTCCTGTTGTCGGGGTCTACGGAGTTCCCAACGGGGAGCGATAACGAGGCTTCCGCGGCAGATCGTGGCAACATGCTGGCGAGTTGATAGGTCTGACTGGTCACGATCAGCCGATGTACGTGCTTCATCGACCAACCGGAGTCCATCAGTTCACACGCCAGCCAGTCGAAGAATTCTGGATGAGTCGGCCGACTGCCGTTTCGCCCCAGATCATGAGTCGTCTCGACAATCGCCTGATTGAAATGCCACCGCCAGAGATGATTTACGGCCACTCGGGCGGTGAGTGGATTGTCCTTGTTAGCAATCCATCGCGCTAGCGCGCTGCGTCGTCCGGAGGTGACCTGCGGATACTTGCCGGACAGTGCGGTGTATTCTCCCAGCTCTTTGGACAGGTTTTCTTGCGCCGTAGTCAAGGAATTGGTAGCCGCTGCGCGACTGTTCTGAGCCGTCTGGTTCGCTGTGTTCGCCGCATCGATCTCCTTCTGATTATTGGCTTTACCGGCGGCCGCGGCGTTAACCTCTGCTTCCGCAATCGCGGCATCGGCGGTGATCAAGCTCGCCTTGAATGTGGCCACAGCCGCCTCGCGTTCACTTTGACATGCCGCATGGATTAAGGCCTTGACCGCAGGTTCCGCCTGTTTGTCTTCGGACAGCAAACCGGTCGCATACCGCACGGCATCGGCTTCAATACGGTGATTCAGACTTTTCGACTCGAGTTCCGCTGCCAGCGTTCTGGCCTCCGCCGCATCAATCTTCAAGGCCGGAAGTCGGAGCGATTGGCGAACCACCGTGAGCCTCTTCACAGCGGCCCGAACATCCGCATTAAGTGAAATCTCTGAAGCGACCTTTGATGTCGCAGGAGCTTGGCTGAGTCCCGTCAGCATCCACGGTACACAACCCGACGCAGCCGGTGTCTCGACAACATCCTGACCGTCGACATAGCTAGGCGATTCGAAATCAAATGACAGCAGCGTTGTTCCGTCCGGTTGAGCGAACGCAAGGGCGTCATAGATCGCCTCGGTCCCCGGACGACAGTCGAGAAACAATCCTCGACGGCCATCGGCCTGAGGTTTCCAGCCATTGAGAGCTGACGGAACCGCATTCACGATGAGGACGTTGTCGGCCAATGACGTCACGGTCAGCAGGAAATGATTCTGCGCTAAATTCAGCTTCAGCTGAACGCTGAAACGATTTTGACCCTTCGACAAATCGTATGTTCCAGCAACAAACTCATGAACGCCGCCCGGCGTGTAAGTCTTCACATTTCCATTTTCGAAGACCACAATTCCACCGGTGGCTCCCTGAGCGATATCCAACGCAAGCCGAAGATTGGTATGACCATCCTGAATGATCTGCACGAGATACGAGACCGTGGTATTGTCAGCCAGGGCGTCGATTCCAGGCAGCGTATGCGACAGCGCGCGGCGTCCAGATTCGGCATCGAGCAGCAGTGATAACCTGCCTTCAAGAACCTGACTGTTGGCATTCCTGTACGCTTCCGAGAGGAGTCGAATCGCGTTCTCGCGAGCGGTCTGGAACCCCGCTTCCGCCGCCTGCAGCTCATCACGCAGCTCCGGTGATTCGGCGGACAGAGATAACTTTGCGTCCGACCGGTCCTTAAGAGCGGTTTGCAACGCTACATGACGCTTGCTGCGTTCTTCGGATTTGATGAATTCCTTCATGCCGGGATAGGCCGCCTCGATCGGCAAAGTCAACCGAGCCATCTGAAGCTGATCACCGCCCAGCACTGCCGGAGCACCAGGCGTCATGGCTGGTTTGCCTTCAATCTTCAGGCGTGAATCGCCTTTCGAAAACATCCACGTTTCGGCATCGAAGTACTCATCAAAGACACGCACCATGCCGCTCTTAATCGGGCCATAAGCCGTATTGTAGACATACTTTTTAAACATCCCCGGATCGGTTTCACCGACAACACGATCATGTCGCAACTCGAGCGGTTCAAAGAAGGCGCGAAAACGAAAGTACTCCTCTTGAGCCAGCGGGTCGTACTTGTGATCGTGACACTGTGCGCAGTTCAGTGTGATTCCCAGAAATGCTTTGCCGGTGTGCTCGACCAGATCTTTTTTCCAGGTTTCGTAGTTCCACTTGAACCAACTGCGGACAAGATATCCGGTCGCCACAATGTTCGGATCATCCGTCGCCAAGACTTCATCGGCCGCCAGCATTTCGACAATCATCTGATCGTAGGGTTTGTTTTCATTGATCGATCGCACGATCCAGTCACGCCAGCGCCAGAGCATGGGGTAGCTGTTCATCACATCGGGGACCATACGACGACCGTACCAGTCGCTGTAACGCCAGACGTCCATCCAGTGACGACCCCAGCGTTCACCGTGCTGAGGTGATGCGAGCAACTTGTCGACAATCGTCTCGTAGGCCGTTTGTGAATCCTCTTTTAGAAATGTCTGCAGTTCTTCCGCCGAAGGAGGCAGTCCAATCAAGTCCAGATAGACTCGCCGCAGCAACGTGGCTCGATCTGTCGGCGGCATCGCTGTGATCCCCTGAGCGGTTCGCTGGACAGCGATGAATGCATCTATTGAATTGGTAGACTGCTGGCCAGCGACGACGGGTACTTTGGGGCGCAGAGGTTTTTGAAATGCCCAATGTTCGCGGGGATCCGACTCCGGAACTTCATCCGGTAGGCTGTTCGCGCCGTGCGCAATCCACTGGCGAATCTGGGCAATCTCAACGGCGGTGAGTGGTGCCCCTTCAGGCGGCATTCGTGTGGTGGCATCTGCTGAGATCACGCGTGCAAAAATTTCACTGACATCAGGCATCCCAGCGACTACTGCCGGCCCGCTGCTGCCGCCCTTGAGGATGGATCGTCCGGTGTCCAGTCGCAGTTCTGATTCCTGTTTTAATGCTCCGTGACACGCATAACACCGCGATTTCAGAACCGGCTTCACCGCACGCAGGTAATGTACGGAAGACTCGTCCGCGTTTCCCGCGGCTGTGATCGCCGTGAGAATGGAGCATGCTAGCATGCAGATCCAAGTGAATCGCTTCATGACGTTTCCCTAGGAAACAGTTCTCTAATTGATCGTTTTGAATTCCGGATTAACCACGCCTCGCCAAGAGAGTGGGGGGCCCAGAACTCGACAGCAGTTTACTGCGCAGCCGGAGGCGTCGGCCATGAACTTTAAACATTAATTTGCCGCCGGCGCCTCCGGCTGCGCGGTAAACGAATGACTTCAAAGTCAGCGCTGCCGCGTCTCCAGCCACCCGAACACACTCAGAGATCAAATCAAATGTTTTGAATTCAATGGACAAGTATATCCAGACAGGAGGGATGAGCCAAAACTTCAAACGTCGTTTTGTTGTCGATCGCCCACTCCACAACGCGGCGCACAGCTTTCAAAACCAATTTCAGCAACCACGATCCATGCCAAAATACCTCCTTTCTTGATGCGGAGGGTGTCTCACGATTTTTTTCAACCCCGAGGGATCGTCAAATGGTCGAGCCTTAACGGTCGCTTCGATCAGACTGTTGTTTGTCGACTCCGATGCGTCGACTTCCGCAGCAGTGTTGTAATGGGCCGGATAAAGACAGCGTCTGGGTCGATTAGCGGTCCGGTACCGGCTGCAACCGGTCTTCAGGTCCATCCGTCGTGGTTCGAGAACGACTATTCCGGCCGATACCGGCCAGAACAAATTATTGCACTCCTTACGAGCGTGACCGGATTGGTTCGCATTGTTTTCCTCAGTCCTCCGCGTGACGAGAAAATTCCTCAATCCGTTTCTGTACAATGTTCACGGACGAAAACCGACCTCGACGCGATGGAGGGTGACCGGGGGTGATTCTCCGGTCGTGACGGCGATGGTGTCGTGATCCTTGCCCGAGACAGCGGCCGGAGGGAACAAGTAGGTCAGCAGACGGTTGCCGTTGGTTTGCATCTCGTTGCCGTGCAATTCGGCAGCGACACCGTTGATGGAAACGGCCGGAGTCCCAGCCTCAGTGGGAACAGTCGCGATTTCAATGGCGACTTCGGCTTGCCAATCAGCCGAGGGGATGGGACCCAACGGCAAAGCGAAAGAGATCTGTGTCCCGCGGGCTGGCAGTGGCGGGCGGTAATTTTCGCCAGGAACGACGACGTCGCGGAACGTCACCGCATGACGTCTCGGCTGTTTCGTGAGTGCCTTTAGAGATGAGAACGACTGTAGCATGCTCTGATACTGAGGAATGAGCCAGCGGATGCCGTTCCTCAGTTGGAAGTAGTTGAAGAGGTAAACCACATCCGCCCCGCCTGACAGAACGGCGACGGCAGCACCTGTCGCCTCTTCACGCGAGACATGGCGAACGGGGATATCAGGACTACCGGTCCGATAAATCACCTCCAAGCCGCCCGCAAGTGTCACGCGATCTCCCAAAAGCCTACGCCACTTCTCCAGTGGCATGGCGAACTCCAGCGTCGCCCAACGCGGCGTGACGACCACAAGGTCAACCAGACCTTCTTTGGCCCACACTGGGGCGTCGAGTCCCAAGCCAAGCGCCGTGTGGGGATCCGATGGAACCCGCACGCCGATCATCACCGCGTGGCCACGGCGTTTAGCGGCATCGTCAACCAGCGATCGGATACCCCTTAGCCACTCGGTCAGGACTTGCCGTCCCTGCTGTTCCTGGCCCACACTAAAAAGGTAGGGTTCACGCATGAAATCCAGTTCTAGGCCGTCGATGTCAAAGCGTTCCAGCGTCTCGATGATCAACGCCCGATAGTGATCGCGCACCTCCGCATGGGCATAGTCCAATGCGCGAGCGTAGTAGCCCGGGTGACCTTGCCGGAAGAGCTCCGTCTTGCGCCACAGCGGGCTATGAAACGGGTGATCGAGCTTGTCGTTCTCGTGGACGTCGTTCATACGCAGCGAGATCCAGGGCGCGATGCCGTGATGGCGACAACGCTGGATCACCTGCGCGGGATAGTCGACTCCTCCAAGGTGAGCTGCACGCATGTTGCCCACCAGACCCCGGTAATCTTTGCGGCGGTCTGGTGGCACGGCCAGAAGAAACGGCTGCTCGTCGGATCCATCCGGGTCGTAGCCATCCCAGAAGGCTTCCCACACATTGCTGCGATAGTTGGTCCGCCGCGCATTCGTGTTGAGCATCAGCACGCTGACCCCGGCAGCGGCCAGCACATCCACGTATCCGTCCACCGCCTCCACGGCTTTTCCAGCCGTACAATCTTGGTAGCCGAAGAAATCGGTACAGTCTTCGTTGTGCAGCAACCCCGCCAACTTTGCGGGTCGTGCAGTATCGGCCTCCGGATCCACCGTCTGGCTGGCCGGTGCGAGGTCCACCAAGGCGAGGCCTGCCAATCCGACGACACCTGACTTCAAGACGGTGCGGCGAAAGATGGAGGGATCCATAGTGCTGTTCAGGTTGGTCATGACCTCGGGTGTACCGGTTGAGTGAAACGGTTCAGGAAGGGATCGCTATTTTGTGGTGATCCATTCCAGCGACGAATTGGACGAGCCTGCGTTGGAGCATTCCCAAACCCGCATGACTATATCGCGAATCGACGCTCCTTTCTACGGCCTGCAGTGGCCCAATGATTCCGCTGTTTTTATGCGGTCAGATCTGTTCGTGACTGCCGTCAAAAATACTGACTTCTTACTCGGATGGCTCAACCTGCTTCAGAAGAACGCGGTGATATCGTTCAGGGGTGTCCGGGGACGTCGCTCCCCGATTTCGGTCATACAGACGGGCGTCTGCAAAGCGGTCGGTCATGGCTGAGGAAGAGGCATCCTTGATACCTGAAGATCAAAGTTTGTGGGTCTTGGCATCGGCAGACGGGACAGCCTGAGTGATACGATCAATTCGGCGTGAGCCGCAAGACGAAGGACCAGCGACTTTCGCGTGACGTGACCGAAGAACGTCCGAGGTCGATGACCCCGTGAGTCGACGGTCCCAACAGCGGCGCGAGCTGGGCGAAATACGGCAACCCCTTGGTAACGCGATCGGAAAGCTACTCGCATTTCTTCCATGCCACAGCCGCCGCTCCCCATCCGAACTGAACCAACTCGTCAGACTGGGGGGTGACGCAACCGGTCTCCCCCAGTCTGACGACTCTTGATCCCACGGGTTGGAGGCAAATCATGTGTTGAACCGGAGGGGACCTGGCTCCGATTGCTTACGGTCAAAATCAGGTTGGGTTGCAGGGTGCCCGATAGACAACGCCCGCATCGATTTCATGAAATCCGGAGGATTCCAAGACGGCGATGGCCCCGAGGTCCTCTGCGGCAGCATGGGCCTCGGCAAGTTGCACCATGTCACCACGAACACGGCGGCAGACTTCAACGAGAAGCGTTTGGCCATAGCCCTTATTGCGATTGGCTTCAGCCACATAGAGATCCAGCAGCCCCACCGCGCGAGCTTTCCAGCTGTTTCGGTAGCGATCAAGATCGATCACGCTAACCTTCGCCAAGGGATTTCCACCCGCCTTTGATATCAAGGAAAAATGAAGTGCGTCCAGCCTCCCATAACGAGTTTCCCACCACCAAGACGTCGGTTCCCGACCGAGTGTTGACAGCCGAGTCCCACGGCGAACGGTGACGATTCGAATACCAACGGGGTCTGCCACTCCGTTGGAAAGAGATCTCTGGAAAACAAGATGTCGTTCGTGCGAAACATATCCGAGTCTGGCGAAAAATGGCGCTGCCGCTCTGTCCGATTCCAAAAAACCTGCCGACTGGCTTCCTCCATAGAGACCGCAATAAAACGGATCACGTCGATTCGAAGAGCCCGCAAAAATTTTTTGGCTCCCCCAACGATGCAGGTAGTTCTCGGCTTGGTGCACAAGTTCGCGACCGATCCCTTGTCTTCGCGAGTGCGGATGGACCATTACTGCGCCGATCACGCCCTCGTCTTTTGCGAGCCATGTCTGCGGCTCATTCACACTGAATCCTGCATGAATGAACCCGACCAATTCTCCGTCCCGACAAGCAACGATCACTCCACCGGGATCAAAGTAAGGCTGTGCAAATATGATCTCGTCGAATTCGTTGCAGGAAATACCCAGAGCGGCGCCGCGTCCGAGTCCGCATTCATGCCATAGCCGCAGAATGTGCGGTGGATCGGAATTGCGAAACTGGCGGTACTCAATCACTCTGACCGTCCCAAGACCTCAGAAAACGAAACGGGTATTGCCCTATTTGGTGAGCGGTATCGCTCTGACTCCGTGTCACATAAAACCGCATGAGTTTGCGAGGCTAATCTGTGCCCAGCCGAAATTAGTCAGCGTGAGCAGACCTTTTCAACGGCGGCCACAATCGCTTCCGCGGTCAGACCATATTTTTGAAGCAACCCCTGCGGATCGCCACTTTCACCATAGCGATCTCCAATATTAACGAACTCGATCGGAACGGGTCTTGTGCGTGCCACAACAGACGCTACCGCTGAACCGAGTCCTCCCGCCATCAGATGTTCCTCCGCTACCACGAGTCGGCCGGTTTCGATCGCCGCGTTTGTAATCGCGGCCTCATCAATCGGCTTAACGGTGTGCATATCCACAACCCGGACACTGATTCCGAGTCCCTGCAGAGCGGCCGCAGCATCCAACGCAATTCCTACCATCAGACCATTCGCAATAATTGTGGCGTCGTTTCCGGGACGCACCGTATTGGCGGTACCGATCTTGAACGGAGTGTCCGCCGTATAGATCTCGGGGACTTCGATACGGCCGCAGCGAAGATAAACCGGACCGAAATGCTCGATCATGGCACGCGTCGCCTGACGCGTTGAATGAGCATCCGCAGGAACGACGACTGTCATTCCGGGCAGAGAACATGCCAGCGAAACGTCCTCGATCCCCATTTGTGATGCACCATCTTCGCCGATCGAGATGCCTGCATGTGAGCCCACCAATTTAACGTTCATTCCCGGATATGCGACGGACATGCGAATTTGATCGAAGGCATTGGCGAGTAGAAAAACTGCGAAACTGCTGACAACGGGAATTTTTCCGGAGGCGGCCAAGCCACCCGCTACGCCCACCATATTGGATTCGGCGATACCAACATTGAACGCCCGCGAAGGAAACGCATTGGCAAAGACCTCTGTCCGCGTCGAATTACCGACATCACCATCAACGGTGACGATATTGGGAAACTCGTTTCCCAAGTCTTTTAACGCGGCACCAAATGCATCGCGAGTCGCTTTTCCCAGTTTCAAGCCTGCGGCTTCACCAATCGCCATATTGTCAACCCCATGTTCGAGCCCACAATTCCGAGGCCAGAGACGTTATGAAATTGTTCACAGAAATCCGAGAAAATCAACAACCGTTTTTCTCAGAGACGGTCTTTCCAATCCCCGCGACAACACCCACCCGTGTTAGCTCAATAATGCCAGAGCCTTCTCGGCGAGATCCTTCGAAAGTGGTTTTCCGTGGTAATTCATATCGCCAGCCTGCTCAAGGATCGGCAGGATGCCGAACCCCTTTTTCGTTTGAGAGACAATCACGGTCGGTCGGTCCGTGATGCTCCGCGATTTGGCAAGTGCTTCGACTACGGCCTCCATCGTGTTTCCCTGAATGACCTGCGTGTGCCAACCAAACGCCTCGAATTTGGATGCAAACGGCTTGAGATCCAGCACATCCGTGGTTGATCCGGTTTGTTGAAATCCATTTTGATCAACAATCGCCGTCAGGTTTCCGAGTTTAAATTTTTCGGCGGCAGCAATCGCCTCCCAAACTTGGCCCTCTGCCATCTCACCATCGCCCATCATCACATAGGTGTGAGAATCGAGGTTGTCGAGGCGACAGGCTAAGGCATGTCCGATACCAAGCGATAAACCCTGCCCGAGTGATCCGGTTGACGCTTCCATGGTGTCGAGACGCTTCATATTGGGATGCCCTTCGAAGGGGCTTCCAATTTTTCGAAGCGTCATGATTTGTTCAAAAGTGTAATAGCCCGCCTGACACAGTGTCGCATAAAGCACCGGAACCGCGTGACCCTTGCTCAGAATGAAGCGATCCCGCTTGGGATCTCGCGGATTGGCTTTGTTGTGTCGCAAAAAGCCGCCGAAATAAAGCGCGGTGACCACTTCAACCGCCGACAGACTACTCGAAGGATGGCCACTCCCCGCTTCCGTCGTGATCTGAATGATATAGCGACGAATAGCCTTCGCGTTCGCCTTCAACAGTTCCAGATCGATCGTTGTCACGTTATCCACCGAGATGCTTCCTTTGTAACGGACCTACTGGAACCGACCGGCCTAGAATGTCACCCCATACAGGTCTAGAGAAACTGGGTAGCGAAGAAATCGTACGCTTCTGCCCAAATGCGATGGGGATTGGGACCATGCTAACGATGACGTCATGGGGTCGCAAGGAACCGGATCACACGTTATCAATGGCCCGATAGAATGCAAATGATTCGCTCGCGGCAGGATCCGCCGTGTGAGATGGCTGCGGTGATATCCAGTCGGAATCCAAGTTTTGACTCCCCCTTCGCTCTGCACGCGTTGAGTGTCTTGGCGGATCCGATTTCGGAAAACAATTCGATCAACGAGCCATGATTCGGTGTCGTCAACGCAGTTGACATCGTGTCACCACGACCTCGCAATACGCTCCCCAGAAGTTCCGTTCCTCGACTGATGAGAGACTTCCTGTCGGATGCTGGGTCGCATTGAAATCGCTATTGGGTCTTGGGGCACGAGCGACAACCCAGCGGGATCCGTTACTTCAGGAATTAAAGACAGAGGCCGCGAATCGCTGTGCATCCTGCGGCGGAATGGTCGCTGGAGTAATTCGGCACGCACCCTTTGCTCAGCATTCGCTGCAGGGCGAGGGAGGAACAACAATCACTTAATCGCTTATCGACTGTTGCGCGCACTGCCGCTTAGATTAAGGACGCTGAACGTAAACACATCCGTAATTTTGGTGAAGACGGGTGCCGTTGAAATTCGCACGTACCGTCGATCTGCCGACACGACCGCGATCGCAGTCATCGTGACACCCTCATTGATAAGAGTCACGAGAGGTTGATATCCCACATTGTTTCCAGCTCCCAATCCGATCGATCGTGCGGCCAGTGGACTTCCGGTATTGCCGTCAATCTGAGCCAGAATGGCGTTGCCGGTTGCGTGCTGCCGGCCAGATTGCTTTTGCAGCGGTTCGGGTATCGCCTGGTCCGCTTCCAGCCGGCTTCCCTTGGCCAGCGAAAAGCGGATCTTTTGATCGGTTCGCCCCAAGAGAACCGACTGTATCTCGAGTTGTTCCCGTGGCGAATTCTTGCCGCGGGTGATTGTGAGTCTCGCCCTTTTTCCGACGATGTCTCCCCAGACGTGTCGAACATGCGCCACATAGTCTCCGGAGATTGCTTTCGGACAGAGGTACTCGTCATAGCATCGGGCTTGATTGGGACCGAACCCGTCGTGAACAAAAATCCCTCCGGACGAAGTACTCGGATTGTCCATGGAACACTTGCTGCCCGTTGGTTCTTCGATGAGCAGATCGAGATCTCCTGGCCCGTTCCAATCTAAACGGACAACGAGGTCAAGTTGTCTGGCGGCCTGCATTCCGTTTTGGAGATCGATGGCCTTGGAAATCTTGCCGACTTTGATCAACTGCTGCATGGCATCGGCGGATGCCTGCTCCGCCTCGCGGCGCAACGCTTCTCGGTCACTGCCCCACGCATACGCCAAAACTTCAGGTGCGGACCAGACGATTGCCTCAGCATTCCTCGTCCGGCGGGCGACCGCCATTGCCTGTAAAAATGGCTCTGGACGGTGAGGCGCGAGATGAGCCGCCTGACGATAAAGTTCCAGAGCACGATCGTCTTGGTCAAACTTAGTGAGGTACGCGGCCAGCATCATCATCGAATCGGCGTCCGTGGCGACCAGATCCTGACTAGAAAGGAGAACGCGTTCAATTTGCGTTTTCGGTCGACCCGCGGCCGACATCGACAACGCCAGAACCTCGTACATCCACGGCTGAATTTTCGCTTGGATGATCGCCTGCTCGAGACACGCAATAACCTCTTCAAACTGCCGGCTCGTGATCAATTCATTAACGAGTTCTCGGAGCAATTCGGGCTCGATGCTCTCGGCCTCGAATTGCTGTTTCCACCGCCTAGTTCGCTCCGCGGGAGTTGAAGCAGCGTCCGTTTTACTCCGGCTTGAATGATTCTTGTTGGAAGAGGGAATTGGGGTGCCAAACGTTGGCTTCCTCGGCTTGGTTTGCACCCGAGTTTCAGTGTTGTCGTCTTTCGACTGAGAGACCGTCCTCAGGACGGTCGTTTTTTTTTTCAATGCTTCGATCTGACGATTGTCCACTGATGGCTGGCCATTAACGATCGGAGGCGACTTCGGAATTGCAGGAACGCTAAAAAAACCACGGCCGGCGGGAGCGAAACCACCGAATCCGCCACCACCCATACCACCACCCATACCACCACCCATGCCACCACCCATGCCACCACCCATGCCACCACCCATACCACCACCCATGCCACCGCCCATGCCACCGCCCATGCCACCACCCGACATGATTGGCACGACGAGATCCGCGACTCCATAAACGCGCGTCGACAACACTTCATCCGCCTTTGCCTGAGTCGTGATTTTCATCACTTCGTCTTCGATGGTATAGGTCAATGCAAATTTGTTGAGCATTAGCCGCAACACACTGCGGAAAGAAATACCAGACACAGACAGCGTCACGGGTTCCTCACTGTTCACTCCCGCTTCCTCCAGAGCCACCGTATCTGGAATAATCTCGATATCATGGAGGTCTTTCAGATAGGCAAGAGCATCTTTCAAAGGTGTTTCGATAAATGCGACTTCGGTCTCTTTGGTGAGTTCTGCCCGGATTCGCTCCTCGGCCGGCAGTTCCTTTTTCAAGTCGACGGTCGCCCATTTCTTGCGGCGTGCCGTGAGTGCCTCCCAGACTTCCGCCCTCGGGAACAAAATTGGAGGTTCGTCCGGAAAGGGAACGTGTGCTAATTCGACCTGATGCAGAGTCTCGAGAAATTTATCCGCCCGACGAGCACGCAACCGGTATGACCGCATCAGTTGTTGAGCCGCCTCAGCATCAAACCGAGCTGCAGTCGACGTGCTTTCACCAGGACGCAAATTGATGGCAACGTCTGCAACATCCTGGGCTTCTGCATATGCTTCGTCTCGACCGTGTTTTGCCTCCAAGATTAAGGCCCGGACACGGTCAATCAGATAGTCCAGCCGCTCTTCATCGAGCTGCAGTTGTTCTGTAAACCGCAGAACGGCTTCCATTTGGGCTAGCCTTTCAATGGCTTGAATTCTCCTTTGATCGCCAGACTCTCTTTGATTACTTAGCTGAGCGATCGCGCCCTCCAGCTGTTTCTGGAGTCCAATTCGAATCTCTGGTGAGATATCAATGGCAACCTTGACAGAATCAAGAACCCGTTTCAATCCGCTGATCTTGGTGTCCAGATCGCCACCGAATTTCCTCGTCGAATCGATCTCGTTGTTGACCTGAGTCCGCAGTTTCTGGGTCTTTACCTCGATCTGTCTCGCGGAATCATTCAGAAGACTTGCGTCCGGTTGAGGCGGAACCAGTCGCTCCAAATCATCCTGAGGTGCTTTCGCCTTGTCACTATCATCTTTTTGACTGACCGTTCGTGTTTTCAGTTCTCGGATGACATTGGAAAGTGATTTCGCTTCGATGTTTGCAGGATCTGCTTCTGAGACTTGTAAAACGAGTTCTGTCGCCAATTGAACGTCTCCACCGACCAACGCCTGGTGCCCCCGGTCAATCAGTTGCGATGCTCGCTGCGAGAATCCTTCCTGAGCCATATCCATCAGCGACAAACCTGCCAGCGAATTGCTCAGCCCATCATCCATTTCGGAGCGGCCCGCAAATTCTGTCAGGAAGGAAATGGTCGCCTGCTCCATCGGTTCGGCCAATCTCCAATCCAATGAAGCGGAATTGCCTGAACCGTCGGAAAGTCGAATCTCGGCATTTTTGAAAAGGGGACTACGCGTCAAATAAACCGTCTCACGATCGCTTCGGATCGGAAGAGCAATCGGCGGTAGCAAGGTCACGGAACGGGGAGTCACGGTCAACGTTGTCGGAAAGAATACGGGTGTCTGCAGAGCAGCGGCCAGTATCCGTCCTCGTTCGGTTGCTTTTTCAGCAGATGTTTTGTGCGCATCAACATGTGTATCAAACGTCACAAGACCACCGGTTTGATGTGCCAAAATTCCCAGCAAGTGCAAATTAATTTGAGGGCCCACTCCGAAGCTGTTGACGGGAATACGACGCCGGTTCAGCTGTGCGACCAATTCTCGCAACTCCGTCGTTTCGAGCAGGTCGGCAGTACTCATTCCGTCACCGATGTAGGTGATATTTGCCGGCCGTTCCGCAGATACCGCGTCCAGTGCCGTCCTCAACGCAACGTTCAAATTTGTGGCGCCTAAAGGAACTCTGGCCTGAAGTACTTCAAGGCTCGTTTGCACGAGGGGACTCTGCGGCGGGTTAAAATCCTCGTCCAGTGCTTCGGCCAAAACATCCACCGCAAACAGACGCACCCGATCCGTTTCAGGAAGCGATGCCAGCAATGACTTCAGAACAGCGTATCCATGCTCACGGTGCTCGCCGACCTGACTCGCAGATGTGTCAATTAAAATAATGTGGTCGCGAGCCATGATTCCCTGAGGGCAGTCCTTCGCGCTAAGCACGATCGCCGAGAAGGAGTGGCCGTTGGTCGCCGTGTTTTTCAACACCCGGGCCGGACTCAGCACATCCGTTGCGCCGAGGCTTGGACACCACCAGCACGAAGCGGCCAAGGCCGAAGACACGACACAGCGTTTCACCAAGAGATTCAACATGCCGCAACACCTTGCATCACGATGGAAAGACCAGAACAGTGGTTCAGCGGTGTCCGATCCGCGTTACCGTTAATCATTCGGTCGAAACGACCCTCCGTGCCAATACTACCGGCTTTGTGGTTACTGTTTGAAGCAAATTCCACCACACGCCTCAGAAAGTTGACCTATCGCTGCCCGAACAGCAGATCGATTGAAATTATTTTGATGTGCAGCGCAGTCGGTTATCCTCACTCGATTTTGCCGATCCATCAACACCCTTCACACATCGGACGTCCGATTACGTCTGGCTGACTGAAATCGGGATTGCCCATGAAACACCTACGACCCCGATACTCGCCTGCGACACACCAAATACGACAGCTTTGCACCACCACTCCGCTCTTTGCAGAAAAAGTTATCGGCTGTGTCGCAATCGGGTTACTGTTGCTTCTTCTTTTCGGTTTTGTTGTCACCCGTCAAAAATCTCCGTAGAACGTCCAATTTTTTAAGACGCGAGACGGCGAAAATGCGGACCACCTTGGTTTTATAGGTCAAGTGGCCCGCCTCGTCGAAGTCCAGTTGATTGACGTCAACCCAATCCGCTAGAGTTTCATCCTTAATATTCAACTTTTTGCTGTCATAAGCCACGAGATAAAGCGTGGCGAACGTTTCAGGATCCACGCCCGCCCCTGATTCGAGGTCTTCGCGAACATTCAGTCCGCCGACCATCACGGCATAGGAGTTGATCCCCTTTGTGGCGGACTCGTATCGAGACTCTTGTTTGAGCTGAGCGACCGCGGCCTTCAATGCCCCATGCACGCTCTGAATTGTCTTGACAGCATCGTCAGACGGATCGGACTCGGCCTCTTGGCCTCGCACAGCCGAAAAAAAGTTAATGCAGCCAAACGCATATCCGACAGCGATCAATCCGGCAAAAAACGCCATTCGCTTGTAGAAGTTCATTTTGCATGATCCTTATTAAAGTCGAAAAATTTGACGTGAGGTCAAAAATGCATCATTGACTTTCACTTTGACAATATCCTCCGACGATTCGTTTGTCTTGTCCGTTCCAGCGGGCATCTTTCCACGGAAAACGTTTTCTAGGCACACGTTATAAGGCACATTTTCGCTGGGGAACAGCACATCATCAGTAAACACAGGCCACCCCAGCCACTCCTGAAAGCAAGACCCTCGCCACACCCATGGGTTCGACTTCAGACGAAAGGCGATTCCATGATTCGTTGCTGGCTCCGAAGCTCAGGCAGCACGCTCTCTCGTTCTCTGGTTGGAACGATCAGATCTCTCTGTTCGGAGAATTCGGTTTGCCTCGAGATCATTTTCAGAGCGGGCGCGTCGAGCAGCCGAGCTGATAAAGTAACTGAAGTACATGATGACCATGGAGCCTGTGAGGGCCGCAAGGCAACCGATCAAAGCCAATTGGTCATCGCTAACATTTTGTACAATATTCATGGAAAAAGACCTCTGGACATCGAGGCTCTGGTGGCTGAAGATCATTATCGCACCAACGTGCCGATCGACTCACATCCAACCTCTCTGCTTTTCAGTATTTCGACTGGGCCCGCGGAAGACTTGGGACCATCACTGCTTCGGTTGCGATTTTGGCTTAAACCAGAGTCGATAGACGCAACATGACGATCATGAGTGAGGTGTGTTCTAACGGCTTTTGCGAGACATTGGCGTTGACGTCAAGTTTGAGGCGTCGATTTCGTGCGACGTCAGCCTCATGATGAATGACCCTATTTTGCGGCCACAGCAATTCTCTTATTTTATCGTGGGCAGCGCAAACATCGTTTGAAGCATTTTTTTGGAACTGGACCGTTGTAACGCGTGACTTGGCCTCAGCTGAGAAGCCTGGCAACCGATGGTGTTACGTCTTGGATAGCAATACAATTCCTCTGTTTTCCGCCGATACCGCACGAAATATTACATATGCTTTCTTGGCACTCAAAACCGAGTTCCGACTTCGACTGGGATTTAGCAGCCCAAGCGATCACGCTGCGGATACGGTGGTTTGGAATCGGCATTGGTTATGTCTTAGTCAATCTGATTGGTAACGGCAACGAGACAAATCGAGCCGTTCTCAATTCCATTTTAGTTCTCGGAGCCTTCTATTCGCTGTTGGACACGTTGTGGAGTTTGCGAGGTCAAATCTTTTTGAGCGAGTGGCCATTATTTGTGTCACTGATGGAAGCGACATTCATCGGCCTGTTATGTCATTTTGACTACGGTGTCTTGAGTCCGTTTCGATTTTACTACTTTTTGTCCCTCTTGGTTTGCGCGATTCGTTATGTACCCGCAGTCACGTGGTCCACGTTTGCCCTGCATTCGGTGAGCTATACGATGCTTGCGTTCAGCAGGGGAATCTCGAGCAGAGACGATGTCCTGGCGTTCATTTTGATGCCGATTTTTATGGGCTGGGTGACTTGGGCCAGTACGTCGTTAGCGGAGCTATTGAAATGGGCCGGATGGCGTCTGGGGCAGCTCAACGGGGCGTTACAAGAAAACCAAGGTTTGCTGGAACATCGGATTGCCGAACGGACTCGACAGCTTCAAGAGTCGCAGGCGATGCTGGTCCAACAGGAGAAGCAAGCGGCCTTCGGCTTGCTTGCCGCCGGTATCGCACATGAAGTCGGCAATCCCTTGGCCTCAATCAGCTCCATCGTCCAACTGTTGAATCGGCGCAACATCGACGACGAAACACGAAGCAAATTGTCGCTTGTCGATGACCAGTTGCGAAGAATTCAGCGGACGCTTCGTGAGTTGGTGGATTTCAGTCGCCCTGTTGTTTACAAGAAATCTCGATGCGACATTCATTCCGTAGTCGAAGCGGCCTTGAACATTGCCAAGTACTATAAGCGAAAAAAGGGAAAGCAGATTCTGACAGATTACGCATCTGAGCTCCCGTTTCTGATGATCGTTCGTGACCAACTTGTTCAAGTGTTTTTGAATCTGATCTTGAATGCCATGGATGCCACAGAGGAGGGTGGTGTGATCACAATTCGAACATCGCGGGAGGTTGATCGAATACGAATCGATGTGATGGATGACGGACTTGGTATTCCTAACCCGTGTCACGAGCGAATTTTTCAGCCCTACTTTACAACCAAGGAAACCGGCACGGGACTGGGATTGTTCGTCTGCCGAAACATCGTTGAGCAAAATGGGGGGCACATCGAGTTAACCGGGACATCCCCCTCCGGAACAACGTTCACCGTTTGGCTGGCAGCGGGCATGGATCCGAACCCGCCCGAAGATTCCGTCCTCGAAATCGCCCCGTCCGTGACGATTGAATTCACGGCGGAATAAAACTCAACACGCGACCTCCACACACCTGCGTTGTCGCCTCGAAATCGTTACGAAAGATTCCATGCCTCGCTCCGTATTAATCGTTGAAGATGAAGCCATCATTCGGGCATCCCTGCGCGAGTTTTTGTCGGCGGAGGGCTACCAAGTTGCTGAAGCGGGCACTCTGGCGGCGGCGATTGTCCATGCTCGGCAGCGTGACTTTCATGTAGTGATCTGCGATGTGCAGCTTCCTGACGGAGACGGCATCGCCCTTCTCCGGCGATTGCGGCAACTCAATCCGAACGTCTCCGGTTTAATCATTACCGCCTATGCGACGGTGGAAAATGCCGTCGAGGCATTCAAATCGGGAGCATTTGACTATCTCGTCAAACCCGTGATCTTCGATGATCTTGCCAATAAATTGACTCGACTTTTTCAATACAGCGAACTCGCTTTGGAAAATCAAGCCTTACGTCGTGAGTTGACTCGACATGTGGGCGGCGAAGAAATCGTTGGATCGAGCAAAGCGATATCGAACGTCCAAGAAGCGTTACGTCGCGCGGCCATCACCAATTCGAACGTCCTTCTTGCCGGTGAATCGGGAACAGGCAAGGAGTTATTTGCGAGAACATTGCATAAATGGGGGCAAAAGCACCACGAACAATTTGTGGCCATCAATTGCGCGACGCGTCCAGCAGAATTGCTGGAGGGCCAGCTCTTTGGAGCAAAGTCAGGCACAGTACCGGGGGTGACGGGGGACCTGCCCGGGTGTCTCAGGCAATCGACGACCGGAACTGTTTTTTTTGACGAAATTTCACTACTTCCGCTTTCCACTCAGGCCAAATTACTCAGGGCAATCGAGTATCAGGAAGTCACCCCGCTGGGGACTTACGAACCCTATCGCACCCAAGCACGGATTGTTGCGGCCACCACACGGGATCTGATTCAGGAAGTCGCCGCAAACCGATTTCAAGAAGAATTGTTCTACCGCTTGGACGGAATCAAGATCCAAGTTCCTGCTCTTCGAGAGCGGTTGGATGACGTGCCCGAGTTGGTCGAGTTTTTTGTTTCCAAACATGGACGAGCCATGGGACAAAAAGCAACCGGCGCGACTAGTGAAACAATTCGTCTCTTGATGTCCAATCCCTGGAAGGGCAATGTTCGTCAACTCGACAACGCCATTGAGCGGGCCGTCATGATGTGCGACGGAATGCAGATTCGACCCAACGATTTGCCTCCCGATATTCGAGGCGATGAGCAACCGTTGCCCGATACCGACGACTTGCGGTCTGCGATTCGGCATTACGAGCGATTCCATATCTCTCGTGTCTTGCGTCAGTGGCCTGAAAAACGAGAGGCGGCCAAACGATTAAAGCTCGGCTTGTCCAGTCTTTATCGAAAGATCGAAGAGTTGGGCATCGATCTTTAAGCAACGCACACGTGCGTCTGCCCATCTTGCCGACCGATTACTCGCTCCGCTGAAAGCTCTGCTGAAGTACTGCTGGTAACGAGGCAGAAAACTTGCTCCGAGGAAATACTTCATCGCAACCCGCTTGGCGCGCGGTTCTGAGCCGATCTTCGTCAACATGCGCTCCAAACGCGATGATCCGCGGCCGTTCCACTAACGAGAAGAACGAGATAATCTGCAGTGGATCAACATCGGGGCAGTTCAAATCGAGAAACACGGCCTGAGGCGGAATTTGGAGCGAACGAAGACGGAGTTGTTCTGCGGTTGCCACAACCTCGACCTGAAAACCGAGCGCAGCGGCGGTGCTGGTAATTTTACTGGTAAACATCAGGTCTCGAGTCAACAACAATCCATAAGCATTGGACATCTCGTTTTTTTCCTGCTCGAAACACGCATTTGAAACCGGATCTACAATTGCCTTCCCGAACCAAGAATCTGTCAAAAACGGTTTTGCCCGTCTCTCAAACGGTCCATTTTTTTCCACAACTGGATTGCTCAGCGGACGCTCGACATTGGAAATCTCGGCCGAAGTTTCAGGCTCTCATCTCGACGAGAATCAAGGCCCTAGGCCAACCTGTTGTATCAACAGTCACATCCGAATGCGTTCCAATCGATCCGGCTGCGGTTGACTTTGGTACTAGGCTGCCTGATTGCCCGACTGGCCCGGAGTCATTCGACCGCGGACTGACCACTCGGAGCAAGCATGGCTATGAACGCCTGTTACCATTCGCGACGAAGTCTTCTCCCCGAGAGATCGTACGCTTGACTGGGGTGGGAGGGTAGGTCAATAATACCGAGTTTGGAATGCACTTTGCCGTGGTCGTTGCCACGGCAGGTCACACCGTTTTTCTCAATCCGGTCACTGATTCCTTTGAACCTTCGTTCCTTCTCTAAATTCCGCCCATTGCGATTCGCCTACCACGACCGCCATCCCGCCACATCTCTGCTGAGGTTCCCGCGATGCTGAAAAAAGCTGAGATGGAAGAATTCTATCAATTGCTGGCCGCTCTGCGTTCTCGGGTCAGTGGTGATGTGCGACAAATGACGGACGAAGCCCTAGACCGAGATGGTAGCGGTTCTGAGTCTAAATCACCGACTCACTTGGCGGAACTTGGGACGGAAACGTATGAGATCGATTTTGCCCTGCGTCAGGTCGAGAGCGAACAAGACTTGCTCGATGAAATTGATGCCGCGTTGACGCGTATCACGGACGAAACGTTTGGAATTTGTGAAGGATGTTTAGCCACCGGTCGTTCGATCGCCAAATCCATCATTCCAAAACCTCGATTGCGAGTCATTCCCTATACGAAAAACTGCGTCGAATGTGAACGGAAACGCGAAGAGAACGCATGGTGATACCGACAACCGGAGCAAGTTCCGCACGGCCCTCTTCGAATGACGAGAAATTCGTTCCCGGGGGAGGCTCAGGGGCTGTCTCGACCGTGGAACCGCAGAAGATTTTTGTTCTTCGATTTGTTGCGTTTTCTGTGATCGCGACGGCAGGTCTGGCGTGGGACTTGTGGACCAAGTACGCCGTTTTTGAGGCGCTTGGTCAGCATGGTGTTCTGCCGATATGGAAGGGCCGGATCGGAGGATTTTCCGTCCAGTTTCAATTGGAGACAGCCCTCAATCACGGGGCCCTCTGGGGCATTGGCCAAGGGATGACTTCGCTGTTTGCTGCGTTCAGTTTTGTGGCAGTCGGTGCGATCGCTTACTTTGTTCGTCAGGGACAGGCGACTTCATCCAAATGGCTGACCGTCGCATCGGGACTGCTCCTTGCAGGCACTCTCGGAAACCTCTTTGATCGCCTTGGTCTTCATCGATATACGGACCAAGACGGTAAAAGCATCTATGCCGTGCGAGATTTCTTGGACTTTTGGTTCTGTGACGTATTTCACTGGGCGACGTTCAATTTCGCGGACTCCTATCTCGTCGTCGGAGCGATGATTTTGGTTTTGCACTCATTTCTGGTTGCCCCGCAGGAGTGCACCCCTGCGCTGACGATTCCGCATACCAACGGGTAGCAAAAATGTGTCGAAGCCTCGATAGACACGCGGAGCCGCCAAATTTATGGGGGGGGGGGGGG
>CAMCMU010000062.1 GCA_945876035.1 Schlesneria paludicola DSM 18645
AATCCACGCCGCCAACGTTCATTCTGAGCCAGGATCAAACCCTTTTGAATTTGTTTTATACAGACACAACACCATTCCACATTGCTGTGAAACGGCACGGCATCCGATGACAATCTAAGGTTTGCCTGCTGGCGCACGCCTTGGACGCCTCTGCTAAAAACGACCCCTTACAGGGAAATTTCTCGCCTGAAACGTCGAGTCGATGTGACTCACGTACGTCCAGCAACCGCATCAATACAGCAAAGCTGATTCTCAGAACCATCCAACCAAATTGTCAAAGATCGGCACGCAGTCGTGAGATCCACGGTGCGGGAGGGAGATAGTATCGTTTGAAAGTTGGTTGTCAATTAGCTTAAACAAGATTGTCAAAAGTATTTTCAGGGTGCATTTTTTAAATGCCGTCAATGATCACCAATGTGTTTTGGAAGTTGACGCGGAAACGCATTGATGTGAAATGTTTCGGCGAGTTTTGCTGTCTCTTCGACTTCAATTCCGCCAGCGTTTTTCCCGATGACAAGGACTCGCTCCTCTCCGGTCCATCGATTGGGGCTTAATTGAATTCTGATTTCCGGTCTGGCAATGTTATCACTTTCGGCGACTGCCAACGCCACACCAACGTAGAGGCGACTTTGGGGATTGCACGGCACCGCAAGCGTTCTCAGGGACCACTGACCGATGTCGATCACGGTCGTTTTGTCAAGCCGGCCCTCGCCGATGTCCATGGTCGGCAATTCATTCCTTGTCGATTTCGGGGAAATGATCAAGACTCCGGATTCCGCTCGGCCAGAATACACGGACCATGCCATCCAGTGGTCACAGTAGCCCATTGGTTGCAAGGCAGGCCAAGCCAATGCCAATGCCAATGCGATGCGGCTTGACAGAGGCACGGACAGAGGCAAACTTTGATCGTCCTGTTTCGGGAGACGCGGCGATGTCAGGTCTGTTGCCGGCAATTCACTCAGGTCATGTTCGAAAAAAATAAGCCAATTCTGTATCAGGAAGAAGATATTCCAAGACAACACGCCAGCGGTATGATTTAGACCAAGCGGCCCGAGTGCAGCCAGCAATAGGAGATGCATGGTCGTTGCCATCCATAATCCGTGACGTCGGTGCCTCGGCCAAGCGAGGAGAAATGCGATTGTCAATTCGCCGAGTACAGTGCCGAAGGAGGCGATGACATCCAACGCAACTGTCTCGGCGTTGGATATGCCACGCAGGCCGATTGCCAGTCGCAGCCCTTTCAGCAGAGCCGGTCCCTGAACATGACAAAACGTATAGTCTAACTTAGACACAGCCGACCAGAAATAGATGCCAATGACGAGCCACTGCCATCCGCGTCTCGCAGAGACCTCGTCCCCTACAGACAACAACACCGCCAATAAAAAAAACTGCCAAGCCCACGGTTGCAACCGGTGTTGATCGAGAATGAAGAATCCCGCTAACGATACTGCCAGTACACTTGAGAGATATTTTGATAGTCGGCGGCGGTGACAGCAGACGAGCATTCCTAGGCATGCCCCGACCAATGAGATGAGACACAACCAGTCCAGCCAAATGGGGGCCGCGCACGCCGAACGGATCATCGGTATCTGCGGAAATTTCGTTTGCGGCGTCCATAGACGCCAAGTCGAAGCGACCAAAAGTATTTGCCCGAATGCTAGCAATCGATGCAGTGTACCCATGGTTGTCGTTCCATTGCCGCAGTATCGGTAAGAGCCGGCCGACATGGTGTGCGTTTCTGTTGTCGAAGGACCAGTAATTCGAGCAGATCAACGTTCGGCCGGTGATCTGCTCAACCGAGAAGCAAACCCGGACACGTCGCTTGACGCTGATCCGCTGTCTGCGCCGCAACTAGTCCCGACAGCAGGTCACGCTGTTGGAGTTTTCGGACTCCCGATTCATAAGCGTGAAACAATGCGACAGAGATTTAAACTCCTTCATTTCTATGAGGTGCCGCTAGGAAATTGACACGATGTTTCCACTCGGTACGTCCTCGTCAGGCCATGTCCTTGATGCGGACTGGTTCAGCCTCTCCGCTTTTGTGAAGCCTCCCGCAGTGCGATTGATCACTTGGACAATGAGTTGTGGGGTAATTCAAATTGAAATGTTTCGAAACAGTGTTCTCGGAAAAAAGCGGAAGGCCAAATGTTGTCCCTCAGCCCCAGTCTGATCGAGAACCGTATCCTTTCGGCCAAGCGATTAAACTCAAGGATTGCCCCCTGTCCTCTTTTGGCGTGACGATGGAAGGACGCAGAATGACTCCTGAAAATAATCCACGTTACCGGCGAGAGAAGTTGCTAAAGAATGTTGAAAAAATCCTCGTTGAAGGCAGTATTCAAAAAACTGCGGCGACAGAGGAAGCCACAGGGTACGGGCTACCACCGAATCGGATGAACGACCCCAATTGCAAGAAGGCTTCCGAACGCAATTCCGGCCAGCAGCAGAGACCTCAAGGCCCACAGGGCACCCACCGGGCCACACAACGCGATTAATCGCTGTCCTTTCCGTGTCTGAACAAGAATCCAATTCGCCTGAACAACGAGCACGAGACACAGAAACACAATCCCAGAACCCATGATCGTATCGTGCGAAACTTTCAGCATAGAATGACTTTTTCAGGAAATTTCGTGCCAGTAAATTTTGCTGAATCCAAGTCTGCAAAAGACGTTCTGTCGCTCCATTCGATGCTACACGCATTCGGGTTTGATTGCAATTTGTACCGGCTGTGATGCGGAGTCGTTGCCGAATCGCACATTCGGGAAAGAAAGGTTCCAGGCAAGATTTCTCATGACCCGGAGGTTCCGACAGACTCATCGGCGGTGGTCAATTGAGTCTGTCGGAAACATGTTTCTTTGTGATGGTTCGTGGATCGAAGGCGAACACGTGAATCACTCCTGATCCCTAGGACCATTCCGTCCCCCTGTTTTGTCGAAGCCTCATCACGCATCAAGAACCGGGCGAAGGTAACAAAATCAGGCTGTCACATGTTGCTCAGGCTCGTCGAAGGATCTCCGAGTATCGTGGGACGGACCCGCGCCGGGCCGGCCTGTTTCTTGTCGTTTGCTGCGGTCGCATTCAAAGTTGGAGGATTTTCAGTACTTCATCTTTGAGGCTCGGTATGACCGAAAGGCCATTTCCTCCATGGATCGTCGGAATGCCTGTCCAATCGATAAAGCAGCCTCCCGCCTCCTCAACAATTGGCTTTAATGCGGCCGCATCCCAAGGATTCATGGCCGGGTCAATCATTAATTCTGCGCGGCCTGTTGCGACGAGCATATGTCCATAGCAATCCCCCCATCCTCGGGCAAGTTGAACGGTACTCAGTAGCGTATGGAGTGCTTCGCGTTTATTGATAGCGAGCCACCGAGTGGGGTTTGTATTGCAAAAAGTTGCTTGGGAGAGGCTCTCAACTGACGAAACGTGTACGCGTCGGAGAGGGGCGTCTTTTGTTTTCCACCAAGCACCGTGCCCTTGAGCCGCGTAGATGACTTCATTCAATGCTGGAAACCTGACGACACCGATCACACACGTTGAGGCAAACTCGACCCCGATTAGCGTTCCGAATAGTGGGACACCGTGAATAAACGACTTTGTTCCGTCAATCGGATCGAGAATCCAGCGGAAGCCGGTTGTCCCCGGCTTGCTTGGAAACTCTTCCCCAAGTATTGCGTCGTTTGGAAAATGCGTTGACAGACGTTGACGAATCAGCAGTTCGGCACCCCTGTCAGCCTCAGTCACCGGACTGAGATCGTTCTTTCGCTCCACGGTCAGGTCGGATCTTTGGTAGTAACGCAGAATAAGATCGCTCGCTTCTTGAGAAACATCGAGGCCGAAGTTTAATCGAAGTAGAAGGTCATCAGAAATAGGTTGGGTATCTAGCATGGAATGACTCACTCAAGTTATTTAAGGCATGCGACGACAAGACCAAGTGGGCAGAAAACGAAATCAGAGCGGATGACAGAAAACGTTTCTGATCAGCAAATTTTTGCAAGACAGGCCCACTAATTTTGGTGGTGGCAGGATCATAGCGTGTTTCCCTCTCGGTGCCTTGTGGGAGGATGCTCATCATGTGTGCGGTTCGCTGAATTTCGTGTCGCAGGATTTACCGACGATCGTTCGCATTTGAAGAGCCTCGTCCGGAACACGGTTCATCCCGAGTTGCCGCGTCGAAAAGACCGTTCGCCAGCATGACCAAAAACGGGTGCGCAGTCGGCAAATCTTCAGAAATGATTGGCGGACTTGGAGGCCTCATTTCCGCCTTGCCGCCGATCTGCCGCTTGGCAGACCAACTCGCCGGCACCCAAGAGGTGACGCTGAGGAACATGCAGGAGACTCTCGGGATTGATCAAAAGTTCGTTCGAAAGCCATTTGTTTGAGGCAGTTGATCTTGGCTCATCAGTTGCTTTACAGAGTCCAAGCACACCACGCACGTCACTCGCGGCGTTTCAGAAAATCCACTGGCCGCAGCAGAAGTTGCTGTGGCATATCGTGAGAGGAACACCTCTTAACTAATTCCCGCTTTGATAACGGTCCGTTTGCGATGATTGCATAGGCTTTTGTCTACCAATTGTCTCTCACGATCTGGCCCTGATCGACTCGGCTCGGTCGGATCCCCTCGCATAGGTTGATTACCCATTTCGGTAGCAGAGGATTGTAACGCAGATCCTCGTGGTTCTCGCATCCTTGGCACTCGACGTTGACGGGTAGTCTCTTTTCTGGTGTACGAATCTGCCGGGCAGCCTGATGGTTGGAACGGGCTTCCTTGGGGTGGATGGTCTATTTTTAGCACCGAATGCCTCCCCCCAAAACAGTCCCGTGTTTGCGGGCAGGTGCCCATTTCCCGGATTATCCCCCGGCCATGAGTCAGCGTTGCTCGACACAAGATCATCCGGGTTCGTTGCATTGCTGGCGGCTGTCGGGGAGAGCGAGAGTCGCCACTAAATTGCGGAAGCAGCCAATGACGTTAGTATTTGGTATCAAAATTCGGCTAGCAAACTCGCGGATGCTACAGCGATGGCGGTATCGTGACGTCAACCGTAATGGCCGAGGAAAACGTAGCCGAGTTGGATGGGGTGTTTAGGGGATTGACTACGGGACAATGAGAAAATCGACATGATTCAAGAACAGTCTAGGGACCCATTGCATGGAATCACTCTCGCAAAAATGTTAGAGGATCTCGCCGCTCACATTGGTTGGGAGGAACTAGGACGAGCCATTTCGATCCGGTGCTTCACTCACGACCCGAGTATCCGGTCGAGCCTCATGTTCCTGCGAAAAACGCCTTGGGCGCGTGCGAAGGTTGAGGCATTCTACAGGGAATGTCAGTCCGAAATTAACTCCAACAGCAACGCATCTTCGGCTCCTACCCCGTGAGATTGTTTCGATGCGTTTACGGTAAAGATGTCGATGCTTCAGCCGCAGACCAAACGAGACGTTAATTCGTGGTCGTCATAGGCGGTTTCGACCGCACATGCCACCGTGCCCACAAGATCTCGGCGGGTGACTGGTTTACGTAGGACAGTAAATGCATTCGCTTGTACGGCATCCTCTCGCAGACTCTCGGTGTAGTCCGCGGTCATCAGGATGCAGGGGACGACGACGTGCAATGAACGCAATTGCTTGATCGCTTCCAATCCCGTGAGTTGCTTCATGTGCATATCAAAAAGAGCCAAATGGATCTCTTCTCTCGCAGCCAATTCAATCGCTTCTTCACCGGATTCGGCTTCGATCAACCGAAAGAACGGGGCAAAAATTTCGCAGATCGCACGCCGAAAGTCTCCGTCGTCATCAGCAATCAGTAATTGGTAAGTCGGCTCAACCATCGATGACACTCCTGCGCCGCACCGGCCCCGGCATTCGACAATGCCCAGTACCGGCGGGATTATCAGAACCACGCCTCAACGTCAATTCGAAGAGCAAACGTCAATTGGGTGTTCTGCGACGGAGTCGCCCTTTGGAAACAATCACGAAGAGCGAAGGAATGTTTTCACAGTGTTGCATTCCACTCACTCAGATCGAGTGAGTGAAAAGCAACGCACCTAGATTGCGCGGCGGAATGGACTATTTCATCATTCCATACTTTTTCATCTTGTTGTAGAGGGTGACGCGACTGATACCAAGATCTTTTGCTGTTTTGTTGCGGATGAAGCTGTTATTGAACAACGAGTGCTCAATAATTTCCTTCTCACTCAAAGCAATCTGTCCTCCCAAGGTTTTGTTCTTGGGGATCAGGGGCGGGGAGCAAGGGTTTTTCAATCCGAGGGTTAGGGGGACTGTCGGACCATTTGGCGGACTCGCGGTTTCGGATAGGAGATATTGTGGAAGTTGCTCCGCAGACAACCGGCCGTCGCTGCAATAAATGACGGAGCGTTGAATGACATGCTGCAATTCTCGCACATTTCCAAGCCAGGGGTAGTCCATGATTGCGTTAAACAGAGTGTCATCGATCTCTTCAACTCGAATGCCGTGTTGAATCGCAAATTGGCAAATAAATTTCCGGGCAAGTGAAATGATGTCTAGCTTTCGCCGACGTAACGGAGGGATCGCGAACTTGAGCATATTCAAACGATAATACAAATCGGGTCTGAAACGTCCCTGCTCCATCAGTGGTCGCAAGTCAAAATTACTTGTCACGATTAATCTCGCCTGAAAAGAATGAGTCTGGTTCGATCCCACCGGCTCAAATTCTCCGGTTTCGATGAGCCGGAGTAGTTTTACCTGTTGATCCGGACCGAGAAGGTCGATTTCGTCAATGACAATGGAGCCTCTCCTCGCCGCCAACAATTTTCCCTCCTTGTCAGCATGGGCGTTAGTGAACGCACCTTTGACGTGACCAAAGAGTTCACTTTCGAGTTGATTCGCGGTCAGCGCTCCGCTGGTGACCGCAAGGAATGGCTCGTGACGCCGCGGACTGACCTCATGAATTAGCCGCGAAAGGAATGTTTTCCCGACGCCGGTCTCGCCAGTCAGAAGTATGGTGACATCGTGGCGGGCTGCGATTTCCAAGTCGACCAACATTTGTTTGAGCTGTGGTGACTTTGTTTCAAAGTTTCGGCCAATGTCTGTCAAGCCACACACGGGGGACTCGTCATGGAATTCGTAGGGATGCAGTTTTGATGAAACGTATGGTATGCAGGGGACGACTGCTCGGGACGCCGATTCGTTGTCAGGGAGAAATAAGCATCGAAACGCTTTCAAGAGTCTGGCGCGATCGAGGTGCCCGCGACACAGAGTGATGTCGTGTATCGCTGCGTGACGAGCCAAAGGTTCAGGGCATTCCTCGGACGTGACCATTGCAACGCAGAGCCGTGGAAACCGTGCTCGTACCGTTTCCAAAAGTCGGTCTTCAGCGTGGCCGCCACTTTCCAATCGGCGAAAGTCCGCCACGAGAGCGTTCGGCTCGACGTGACGACCGAGTTCGATCAATTCATCGAAGGAATGGCATGCGCGAATATCAGCCCTCCCCTGAAACAGCCCCGGCAGACCGGAGGCCATTGACTGGTCCGGGCTCACTACCACAATCACTGGTTTTGACATCACAACAGGTCCTGATTGTTTTCGGTGTCACCGATCATTGAAGTCAAAGCGATCCCTGATCGTTTGGCCAGCCGATTCGGCCGGACGTTTCCAAAGGCTACTAAACAAATGGAATGCCAACCGGCAATGATTTTGGAATGCGTGCACGATCCCCCATCATTTACAAAGGCATCAAGAACATTGACACCGCATTGATTTCGAAAACGTTTGTAAACGTTGTGGCCATTCGGCAACATTTTACCGGCCACAGCGATGACGTTTTGCCACAAGTTGCCAGAGAGGATTTCTGTGGCTACGATTTCGCTGAGACGAACGGAATGGTTTGTTGCTCGACCGCGCAGACCGAATTTCAGCCAAATTCCGTCGGAGAGGGGCATGTAAAATTTTCCAAGATTGCGTCTGCCTGATGGGGCAATCTCCGACACTTTGAGGAACCAATCTTGTCAACGTTCGCTGTGATACTTCCCGCTGCAGGCAGGAGCAGCCGGTTTTCTGCTGATCAGTCCCCAAAGAAGGTGTTTGTCGAACTGAAAGGGAGGCCGGTGTGGCTGCGAACCGCGGAAGCATTTGCCAACCGCAACGATGTCGTTCAGACGCTGATTGTCGTTGCCTCCGATGATTTCGAATGGTTCCGCGAAACATTCCTTGCAGATCTGACGGCGATGAATATTGAAGTCGTGATAGGAGGGGCCGAGAGGGCTGATTCGGTGCGAAATGCTCTCGCTAAAGTTTCAGTGCACGCGGAATACGTTGCCGTTCACGATGCCGCACGACCTTTGATTGTCCAAGAGTGGATCGATCGAGTTTTTAAGGCGGCTAAACAGCACGGAGCGGCCATGCTGGCAACACCGGTGACAAGTACGTTGAAGCGGGTCGATCACAACGGGATGGTCGAAGAGACGATTCCACGATCTCGCGTGTGGGCCGCTCAGACACCACAGGTTTTCCGACGGCAATTGTTGCTGGATGCCTACGCCCGACAAGGATCTTTAGAGCCGACCGACGAGGCACAGTTGGTCCAACAGTACGGGCATCCAGTGCACGTTGTGGAAGGTTCTGCCTTGAATTTCAAGATTACCGCACAGGAAGACCTTCGCATGGCTGAGTTCCTTTTGGATGCCCTTCCCAACGAAAAACCACCGGCATTCCTGCACCCGTTGGTCGGAGAACAGGTTTGATCCACCAACCGGCTATGGGTTTGATCCACCAACCGGCTATGGTTGGAACGCACCGCCGCCTAGGCTATCATCACGGAAGATCCCGAACGGATTGAACCTGTTCCCATGGTTCGAATTGAGTTACTCGAGAAAGACCCAACCCATGCCCACTTGTGACGAGCAGTATGACGATGCCATTCGTTTCAAAGACCAAGGGGACTTCCCGTTGGCAGCCTCCAAGCTGCTGGATATCATTAAAGACTCGCCGACTCACTCTCTGTCACATTCGGCCTTGGCGGTCGTGATGCATAAGCTCGGCAAATTGGATGAAGCGATTGCTCATGCAAAGAAGGTTGTTGAACTAGAGCCAAACGACCCCTTTTCGTATGCGCAGCTCTCTGTGATTTGCCAGCGATGTGGACGAATCGCGGACGCTGAAGACGCTCTTGCACGAAATCGCATGATGAGCGATGGGGGACTTCATTAAAATCGGAGTGTCCGTCTCTTCCGTGGCTGACAAGCCGAGGGAGGGTATGATCTCATTCATCGTGTTTCAGGCGTTCGAACATCGGGTATCGATGCAAACCGGATTGCTGAACACAGTATTTTCCCAAGACACCGAGCGTCGATAGTCCATATTGAACGCTTCGTTGGAAGTTAATGCTGCTCGCTTCGTCGAAGTAGCGTACGGGGACTGGAATATCGCCCAGCTTAAATCGAAAGTGAACCGCCTGCGCGAGAAACTCGCTATCGAAAACGAAATCATCGGAATTCCTGATCCAAGGAATCGTCAACAAGACGTCGCGACGATACGCACGAAAACCGCTATGAAAATCACCAATATTTTGTCCGAGTATCACGTTTTCCACCAGCGTTAAACTTCGGTTGGCGATGTATTTCCAACGAGGCATGCCTCCGGAAAGGGCTTCACTCCGTGTACGAATCCGCGAGCCCATCACGAAATCGCAAATTCCTAGCCGAATAATTTCGACGGCGATGGGAATCACTCGGCTGTCGTATTGATAGTCGGGATGAATCATCACGACGTATTCCGCCCCCAAGTCCAGTGCAAGACGATAGCAGGTCTTTTGATTTCCACCATAGCCGGTGTTCTTGATGTGTCGAATGACGGTCAATCCCAGCCGTTCGGCGATTTCAATCGTGTTGTCCCGGCTGCAATCATCCACCAAGATGATCTGGTCAACGGAACCGGGTGGAATATCTGCGACGGTGCGTTCCAGTGTCCGCGCAGCATTAAAAGCGGGCATCACAGCAATCGTCTTACCTCGGGACCGCGGTAAGCACGCCGCGAATTTGGAATCAGTTTGGTCTGAAGACACGTGAGCAACAATCCAAAAAGTGGTTTACGAATCTCCCGCTTCGTCGGAGGGATTCACCGGTCGACGAAACATAGAGACGAGCTTTTCAAAAACAGTGTTCGCACAGCACCCAAGTTTTGGCCTGTTGAAATGGTGTTCATCGATATTCTAGAGTTTGTAGACGGTAACGTTCGGGAATGCTAACGGGCTAACAATCAAACTGCGAGATTCGCTGGAATCTGAATTTCTTGCGCGCCAAAATTTGGCGTGCAGTTACGCACGTCCGCCGGCCAAGTCAGGATGTTCCCATTTGCCGATGTCTTCTCAAGATTGAAGGATCCAAACGGTTTCGTTCTACTTGAGACTTGAAGTTGTTTGGTCGTCAAGCCCCGTGTCTGTGGCAAACTGGATTTTGTCGGTGGGAAAGAGAATTGGGCGATTCTCAGGAAAACTCTCCAAGCTAAGGATATCGTTGATGGTCAAGACTGCTTCTACGATGCTCCCCCTCGGCACCCGTGCCCCTTTCTTTTCGCTGCCTCATGTTGACGGCCGGATCGTGACTCCAGACGATTTTTCTTCGGCAGAGGGCTTGCTGATCATTTTCATGTGTAATCATTGTCCGTTCGTCAAACATCTATCTCAGTGCTTGGCGGAGTTTGGCAGGGAGTATCAGGCGAAGGGCCTCGCGATCGTCGGGATCAATTCCAATGACGTCGCTACTCATCCTGAAGATAGTCCAACGAAGATGCTCGAAGAGCATGGAATTGCGGGCTATACATTTCCATATCTCTATGACGCAACCCAAAATGTTGCCAAGGCCTACAAGGCCGCGTGTACTCCAGACTTTTATCTGTTTCAAAAGGAGCAGTCATTAATCTACCGCGGTCAATTTGATTCGAGTCGTCCAGGAAACGGAACGCCGGTGACAGGGATCGACCTCCGTGCAGCCGTGGATGCCATGTTGGCTGGCGCGCCAGCATTCATCGACCAGCGTCCGAGTATAGGGTGCAACATTAAGTGGGCCCTAGGAAAGGAGCCTGAATATTTCACCGGCCAATCTGCCAGTGAGTGATTGGTGGTCAGGTGCCGCTTCAGACACGCCTCAGTCGGTACAACTTCTTTAGGATCCAAGACCGATGCCATTTGCTTCCTCGCTTTCGAATCTTCCAAATCTAGCATCCGCGATTGAGCAGGCCGGCGTCGAAATCGCAATCGGTCTAAAAGGGGTCGTGCCCGACTTGGCTTTTGTGTTTGCTTCCCATCACTACGCAACGCGATTTGATGAGTTGGCACCGTCATTAAAGCAGACACTGGGAGCAACGGTATTGCTCGGCTGTACGGGAGAAACGGTGATTGGTGGAGGCCATGAGTGTGAGGATAGTCCAGCCCTATCGGTCTGGTGCGCCTCCATTCCCAATGCGACCCTTTCACCGTTCCAGTTGGCATTTGAAGAAACACCGGATGGCGCGTTGTGTATGGGCTTGCCGGAAGACCTCGCCGATCATCACAAGGACATGCGTGCCGTCTTCGTGCTTGGAGAACCGTTCACGTCCTCGCCTCTCTCGATCATTGAGTTGATCGCCGCCGAACTGCCTAGAACCCCATTAATTGGCGGGATGGCGAGTGGCGGGGGACCAAACGAAAATCGCCTCTTTTTCAATGATCGGATGATGGATTCGGGGGCGATCGGAGTCGCCCTTTGTGGCGGTCCAAATGTACGAAGCATTGTTTCGCAAGGGTGTCGTCCAATTGGAGAACCCTTCATTGTGACCCGTGCCGAGAGGAATGTGATCTACGAATTGGGCGGAGTCGCTCCTCTTGAGCGATTGCAATCGATCTATCCGGAACTGCCGCAACGAGACCAGAAGTTGGTCGAAAACGGTATTCATCTGGGGGTCGTGATGAATGAGTATCAAGAGACATTTCAGAGGGGCGACTTTCTGATCGTGAATGTTCACGGTGCGGATCGGACCAACGGTGCCCTTAGAACCGGTGGAATGATACGAATCGGTCAAACGGTTCAGTTCCATATTCGCGATGCCGAAACGGCGGACGAAGACCTTCGGTGTTTGCTTGATCAACATCGATCGTCAGCAAAAGCTGCGCATCGTGCGGCATTGCTGTTCAGTTGTAATGGGCGAGGTTCGCGAATGTTTACGGACCCCAATCATGACGCACTGGCGGTCCAAGAGTGTCTTGGTCCGATTCCCTTAGCGGGATTCTTCGCCCAAGGTGAACTGGGGCCTATTGGCGACAAAAATTACATTCATGGATTTACTGCGAGCATCGCCTTATTCGAGGATATTTGACGATGCAGGTGGTTCGTGGGCTTGAAGGAGTCGAGAGATTCCGGGGAGGTTATGCGTCGATCGGCAATTTTGATGGCGTACATCGCGGTCATCAGGCAATGCTCGACGTATTGACTCACCGAGCCCGGTCCGAAAATGCTCCATCGATAGCGATCACATTTGATCCGCACCCAATCGCTCTGCTGCATCCTAAAGCAACTCCCCCTCCATTGACGTCGATCGAATATCGAGCGGAATTGCTCGCTCGCCATGGCGTTGATGTGACTGTCGTTTTGCAAACGGATCCGCAACTCCTGTCCCTGAAAGCACAGGAGTTTTTTGATGATATTGTGCGTATCAAACTCGATGTTAAGGGTTTGGTTGAGGGCTCCAATTTCTTTTTCGGATGCAATCGTTCTGGAAACATCACCGTTCTTCGAAGCCTGTGCGATGACTGTGGTCTCTCATTGGATGTTGTTCCGTCCGTTACCATCGAGGAACAACTGGTCTCTTCGAGCGTTATTCGGTCGTTGATTGCTTCAGGCGACATCGCGCATGCGGTACGGTTACTGGGACAGCCGCATCGTATTCGCGGAACGGTCTGTCGCGGTTCAAAGAGGGGGAGAACACTCGGATTTCCGACCGCCAACTTGATGGATGTCAAGACTCTCATGCCTTCCAACGGTGTCTATGCTGCCCTCGTGAATCTGGATGACGTCTGTCTTCCAGCAGCAGTTCACATCGGACCCAACCCGACATTTGGAGAGAATGCGTCAAAAACAGAAGTTCATATCATTGACTTTTCAGGCGATATTTATGAGCGGACTCTAGACGTCGATGTTTTGGACCGAGTCCGCAACGTGAAAAGTTTTAGTACCGTGGATCAGCTCGTTGATCAACTTCAGCTCGACATCGATACCGCTCGAAAAATTGCCGTTTCGTATTTGAATCCGCGTCCGCAAACCCAATGCTAAAACTTTTTGTCTTGCCCAACGGTTGAAACAAATCTATCTTTCACGAGTAGATTCTTCGTGGGACCCCGTGGCCTTGCCCCGCCATTTCGGAAGGTCGATATTCCGTCGGAGACGCTGTAGGAACCCTCTTGCGATGCGACGTGTCTCCAGAACAATGCATCCGTGCAACGCGAGGTCAGCGGTGCATTGGTTGCTTCGGCGGCTCCCGTGTGCCGTAGCCGTAACGTTCTCTCTGTTTGTGTGCGTTGTCATTCCTCCAAACGCGGAACAGCGAGTTTTAGCCCATGAACTGCAGCCGGCCGAACCAATTACGGGAAGCCTGTTGATTGTGGGTGGCGGCCCACTTCCGGCGGAGATTATCGATCGTTTTTTCGTACTTGCCGGGGCGGAGAAAGCACGCATCATCATTGTGACCACCGCCAGTAGCCTCGCTGGAACTCCAGACGCAGTGGCTCGGCATGCTTCGTGGTTTGACCGCAAATTTGATTCGATCAAATTTCTGCACACTCGCCGCCGAGAAGAGGCGAACGACCCTTTCTTCTCGCAGTGTCTCAACGAGGCCAGTGGTATTTGGTTCATGGGAGGAAACCAGAACTGGCTTGCCGAAGCCTATCTTGGCACGCTGGTGGAGGAACGATGCCATGACCTGTTAAAGCGAGGTGGTGTCATTGGAGGCACGTCTGCCGGAGCGGCAATCATGTCGAAGGTTATGATTGCCGGCGGTTATTCTGACCCGTTCGTGGCTTCAGGATTCGGGTTTCTTCCGGGGACAATCATCGATCAGCATTTCAAGAAACGAAGCCGTCAAAGCCGGTTGTTGAAGGCGCTCGACCTGTGTCCCGGTCTCGTGGGCATTGGCATTGATGAGTCAACAGCGTTGGTTGTCAGCGGACGCTCATTGCAGGTCGTCGGCAACTCGGATGTCTCGCTCTATCTCGCCGGTACGTCAGATCGAATGATGCAGAAACAGACTCTGCTGACAGGGCAAACTGAAGATTTTGTCCGGCTCAGTCAGGCAGCCGTTGCCCGAACGAAGCCGCATGTTTCGGAGATACAGCATTCCGCTCCCGAAGTGAAGAAGGGAACGTTGATCATTGTTGGAGGCGGCCCCCACCCCCCCGAGGCGATCGCTCGATTTTTGATGGCCGCCGGAGGTAATGAATCGCCGTTGATCATTGTCTCGAATGCAATTGGCGATGACTCTGACGACAAACAGGTCTCTGCTGAGTTGACGGCGGCCGGCGCATCGAATGTCCATCACGTTCATTCTGAGAACGGAAGTCAGCCACTCAATGCGGACTTCCGGGCCGTGCTTGAGCAGGCTCGAGGAGTTTGGTTTACGGGTGGTCGTCTCGGGAGGCAAGTCAACACAGGTCCGGATGGTTCGTTGTTGTCGCTTTTACAACAAGTGTTGCTACGTGGTGGTGTCATCGGAGGCACCTCTGCTGGTGCGATGATCGAGGGAGAAGACCGTGTGTTAGCCGATTCCGTTGGCAATCAAGAATTGGTGGCTGAAGGGTATCAACAAGGCTTTGTTTTTTTGCCGGGTGCCGCGATCGACCAGCACTTCACAAAATGCGATCGGTTGGGAGATAGGGTCCGGCTGAAGCGGTCAATTTCTGAACTTGTTGGCATCGGCATTGATGATGCGACGGCGATGATCGTGCGAGGAACCATCATGGAAGTTGTCGGCAGCAATCAAGTCGCCGTTTTTGATCGACAGCCAGACGATTCCCAGGCACAACCGGAATTCTCAATCATCAAGACGGGTCAAAAATATGATTTCAAACATCGACGACTGTTGGGTTCGACGGGACTACCCATGACAGAAACGAAGTAAGAGGTTCAATTTTTGAAGGAAAAACTTTTGTCGAGATCGCTCATTCGCACTTCTTAAGAAAGGCCTCTATGATTTTCCAGGTACGTTTGCGCGGGAGGCTTTTTCATGAGGGGGCAGTGCGTGTCTGAAGATTACTCTCTATTGGCTGCATTTGAGCGGAACATCTCGTCCGCCATTCTTGGCAAGCCTGAACCGGTTCGATTGGCACTTGTCACGCTTCTGGCACAGGGGCACCTTCTGGTGGAGGACGCACCGGGGGTCGGAAAAACGTCACTCGCGAAGGCAATCGCACGCAGTCTGGCGTGTGATTTCACTCGACTTCAGTTCACCCCGGATATGCTTCCCAGCGACATCTTGGGATCGAGTGTCTTTCTCCCGAGTCTGGGCGAATTTGAGTTTCGGAAGGGCCCGATCTTCACCAACGTTCTGCTCGCCGACGAAATCAATCGCACCACGCCTCGTACTCAAAGTGCGTTGTTGGAGGCAATGAGCGAGGGGCAGGTTTCTGTTGAAGGTAAAACGCACAAATTAGAGGATCCATTTTTCGTTCTCGCGACTCAAAATCCGTTCGAATTTGAAGGGACCTATCCCCTGCCGGAAAATCAACTCGATCGGTTCATGCTCTGCATTGAAATTGGCTATCCGACGCGTGACGTGGAAAAAAATGTTCTCGCCAATCATCGCACTGGAGAGCCCGTCGATCAGCTCCGGCCGGTCATCAATTCGGAACAACTCATCCGTCTGCAGCGTGCCGCACGTGAGGTGCGTGTTGAGGATTCAATCAATGATTATATTCTCGATTTAGTGCATGCGACGCGTGCTCATGAACAGCTTCAATTGGGAGTCAGTACTCGGGGCACGATTACCCTTTATCGAGCGGCCCAAAGCTTGGCTTTTGTCGAAGGCCGTAATTTCGTCATTCCCGATGACGTGAAACGACTGGCCATTCCGACTCTGGCTCACCGTCTTGTTGTTAAAGGTGTGATTCAAGAGGGGCGACGCGAACGTGCCAAGTCCATTCTGAAACAGATTCTGGGTAAGATCTCTGTTCCGTCCTGAATCATCCATCCAAAACGGGAATGAGTAATCGTTTGGACCATGACATCCTCGAAAACGCAAAAAACGACTCGGTTCAAGGGTTCATGACTGATCGTTCGAGTTGCCGTGAGTCGTCGATGTACTGACGATCCAGTTCTTCGTAGTCAACACCTGTCAGCAGATCCAAACCTTTGGTGTTTTCGCGAACCCTCACATCGCCACTATAGAGGCTCGTCAGCTGGGCCACCAAAGATTCGCGGTAACGCCCGTTTTCATAGTGCATTAAGAAGCGAGCTAGGCCCGACGCTTGAGCGTAGTTTTTGGTGAGATCGGGCGAATGCTGAAACTCCTTCATTCCCCATCCTGCAAACAGTCGCAGTGGTAGGTAATGATTCTTTTCAGAAAGCAGGTTCGCTCGTGCTCTGCAAAATCGGATGTACTTCGGATCACCAACCGTCACGACACCGTTCTGGCAAATGAAGGATTCCATGTAACAGGCAATTCCTTCAATGATCCAGAAATGGGCTTGTTCACCAATGGGGCGAGATTGACCTTGGCTTTCAAAAAATAGTTGGTGAGTGGCTTCATGAAATAGAGTGCCCTCATTGGTGGCATTCGGCTCATGATAAAAATGCACCACTCGGTCATTGGTCATATAGACGCCGTTGGTCTGTTCGATTGTGGGAAATTGTTTTTTAAGTCGATTCAGATATTCTTCGCGGCTTCGGTAGTAATGGATGCAATAAGGCCTTGCGTCCAATCGAACCGACCGGGCGGTTTCGTCGAACAGTTTTTTCATCTGTTCGGGGGTATTGAAAAAACTGGCAAAGGTTTCGTTGAAGAACTCATGAAATTCTTCGAGCGACTTGCCAAGCTCGACACCACGCTCAAGGCTGTAATTGGTCTTGATGAGGTAGTGGTCTGTGCGAATCTGCCAACCGTCGGAAAAGTTCCGACGGAGTTCATTTTCCTTGGCCGAACTGACCCAACTCCCTTTAAAGTTTCGCTCGCCAGCCGCAATCCTTTCCAATTGGTTTTTCGGTATCCAGCCATAGTGTTCATGCCACTCGTTTCCTTTTTTGATTTGATCATACGCAAAGGGCGTCATCCATTCATTTCCCAACTGAACGAATCCGAGTACCTTGCGTAGTTGTCGATGATCGGGATCATGGATAGCGGCCTCACGCACAAGCTGGTACGCATAACTTGGATTGTCTTTCAGGGCTCTGCGAGAAAGTAAAAAAAGTTTCTTGGCATACTCTTTTTGATGATGTCTGAGTTGAGTCTGCCAGTAACGATTATCCGAGTTGAGTCGAAGTGGGCTATCTTCTTGAGTTTCGTGTGGTAGAGCCGGCAACTTCGCAGATTCGGTATCGAGTGGCACGAGACGAAGTCGAATTTGCAGGACCGCCTCCTCAAGAGTTTTACCCTCGCAAAACAGAATCAGGGCATTCAGATCGTCGGTGAATTCTTGATAGTATTTGCGATGAGTTTCTTGCATGGATGCCAAAGAATTCCGAATCTGTGGCGGAATTGAAAAGGCTTCGGGAGCGGTAGAAATTGCCAATAACAGCGCCGCGACATGAAACAGCAATCGCTGACGCATTGGTCTCGACATAATTGCCCACCTCTCTCCCACGTTACCAAAAACGGTGCAGATTATAGGTGAGCCTTGAAAACTCGCATATAGATCATCTTTTTTCAGATCAGCTCACCGAACGTCGCATTAAAAAAGACGAAAAAATTTGCCCTAGGTGCAGACTAATTACCACTCTCTTCCGCTGTCATCCGCCAGGAAGCATTGCTCAAGTTTTTTGTTCCATGAATTGAGCGTGTTCGAGTTCCCGGTTTTTGGCGAATCGTAACTTTGGGGCGTTTGGGTCGAAGATTCACTCAAGGAGTGTGCTTGACTTTGCCGACTATAGCGATTGTCTGGATTGTAATCACATCCATCGGGCTTATCGACGTTCGATACATCCACTGCAATTAGGCTCACGATGAACGTACGACAGGACTATTATCGCGGTCGCCATTTACGGGCAGATTTACTCGGAAAGCCGTGGATTACGGTAGTCTTGGTGTCATGGCAGTTCGCCATCATGAGTGCAGGTTCTTCCACGATCATGAATCCGACGAGTGTCTCTGCAGGCAACAAACCGGCAAAACGTGCCGGCCCCTCCGCTGTCGACGTCCCTGCAGAGGACCAACAAAAACGAGTGAAGCTCAACCATTTCAGTTCCTCTTGGGAAAAAGTGTTTCAAGAGCTTGCCTCAGCAACCGATTCCCAACTGATCGCAGATCGTGTTCCGAAAGGTCGTTTCAGCCGACGTGACGCCACGGACTACACCCGACACGAAGCCGTTCGAATTATCAATAAAGAAATTGAGCCATTAGGATTCCGGTTAATTGAAAAGGGAGACTTTCTGGTCGTTCTGGACCTACCGTCCACGCATCCGCGTTATCAACCGATCGTTGTTGATCGAGACGAGTCCAACGAGGCTCCCGCTGTTTCCGTGCGCAGCAGCAACAAAAAAACCGTACAAACTATTTCTCACGATGAACCGCCGATCGAATCGAGCTCCGTCGGACCACGAAAGACGGAAAACTCTGCAACAGAAGTCCCCAGCCGGCTCAATGATGACGGGGCGGCGACGGAGTTTCACTCCGTCTTTCGTCCCCGAAGTCGAACGTCTTTGGAATTGTCGAAACACATCTACCGGACTCTCAAAAGTCGTTGCCAGCTGATTTCCAATGATCCGAGTGGATTGCCAGCGTTCCAGATCAAATCCACGAACGGCCTGACAGCAGAACTCCCCGTCAAGGGCGGTGCTACATGCACGATTGCCATCGATGAACTTGGGGACGAGTTGATTATTGTGGGACAGAAAGCGGACGCCGAAGCCGTCATGAAACTGCTCCGCACATTGGACCAGCCGTTCGATGCCAAAAATGTCATTCAAATATTGAATAGCACAAAATACGTGTGCCAGATTGCTCAGCAACTGCCGGCAGAAATTCACCGCTTGCGCACAGCCAATCAAAAAGAGGACGACTCCACAAAACGGACATTCGCAGAAGAGGAGTCCGCAGAGGATGCGCAGGCCTCGGATTCGAATAACGGAGCAGATTCAGGACCTGGCTCAACAACGAGACCGCTGGCCACTCCAACCACGCTGGCCGACTCGCTGGGGACTCTCCAAGGCGAAGTCACGATTGAATCGGTTGACGATTTGGGGGTGTTGGTTCTGAGGGGAAACGAGAAGGATCTCGAACAGGTGATGAAGGTCATCAAGGAGTTGGAAAATCTCAGTGAGACGACTGCGCCGAGGACACATCTCCACTATTTGAAAAACGTCGATGCCGAATCACTCGCGGAATTGCTGACGACCGTGTACGAGCGGCTCACAAAGTTTCCTGGTCGAGCGACTCAGCCGCGTCAAAGCGTAGCCATTCTTCCAATCACAAAACCAAATTCTCTGCTCATCGTTGCTCCGGATGCAGATTTGCAAGCGATTCTTGATCTCGCCAAGGAACTTGACCGTCCAGTGGACCCGATGACCGAGTTTCAAGTCTTTCATTTGAAAACGGCGATCGCAGTTCAGGTGGAAGAATTGATTACAAAATTTTATGCGGAACGTAAGCACCTTGGCACCAAGGTCCTTGTGATTGCCGATGTGCGTGTCAATGCGGTGATCGTTCGAGCTCAACCTCGTGACTTCGAAGAGATTGCCACTCTGATCAGGAAGCTGGATCGTGATGAGACGGCCGCGATTAGCTTAGTGAAAATTTTTCCGTTGAAAAGTGCGATTGCAAGCGAGTTATCGGCCGTGATCAACTCGGCGATTCAAAGCGTCCTCGCCCCTCCCACATCCAGCTCGGGAAGTGGCGGCGGCGGTCAACAGGGAGGGGCTCAGGGCTTGAATCCAGGGCAGGTTGACGAGAAATTCAAGAACGTAAAATCAACCGTGTTGCAATTTCTCAGCGTTGACAAGTCGGGAACGCGGCAGCTGAAATCGGGAATCCTTTCGGATATCCGTATCACTCCGGACTCACGGGTCAACAGCTTGGTTGTGACAGCGTCCGAACAAAGCATGCCATTGATTGAAGAGCTGATCAAACAACTCGACAAACCCACGTCAACGGTTTCCAGCATTAAGGTTTTTACGCTGGCCAATGCCGATGCGCAGTTGATGGTGACGGAGCTGAATGCGTTGTTCAACAGCCCAAGTCAGGGAACTGATGGTAACCGACAAGGACAACAGTCGGGGATTGTTCTGGCGAATGCGGATGACGCCAGTTCCGGTCTCGTGCCACTCAAGTTCTCCGTCGATAAACGGACGAACAGCATTGTCGCCATGGGCTCGGCGGATGCCCTGAGCGTCGTGGAGGCAATTCTGCTTCGTCTCGACCAGAGCGATCTTCGCGCGAGACGCACGATCGTGCGAAGGCTTCAAAACAGTCCTGCAACGCAGGTCGCGACCGAAATTACTCAGTTTTATGCCTCACAGAGAGACCTGACACAGAATGACCCGGAACTGTCCAGCGCTGTCGAACAACTCGAACGCGAAGTCGTTGTCGTTGCAGACACGGCCACTAATGCCCTGATCGTCAGTGCGTCACCACGTTATTTTGATGACATCGAAAAAATGATCGCACAACTTGATGAGCCACCCCGACAGGTCATCATTCAAGCGCTTCTCGTCGAAGTGGAGTTGGGGAACACCGACGAATTTGGCATTGAAATGGGATTTCAGGACTCCCTGCTGTTTAAACGCAGTTTGCTCGATGCGCCCACGATTTTGACAACGACGACCACACAGGGGATTACCCAAACGACGTCGCAAACGATTCTTTCGCAATCAGGACAACCGGGATTCAACTTCAATAATCCTTCTATCCCTCTCGGGAACAATCTGAATAACTCCAACAGCACATCAAAGATTGGAACACAGGGATTGAGTAACTTTTCCCTTGGGCGGGTGAACAATGATCTCGGTTTCGGCGGTTTGGTGCTGTCAGCCGGTTCGGAATCGGTGAACGTGTTACTGCGAGCACTTTCCGCTCACCGACGGATTCAAATTCTCAGCCGTCCTCAAATTCGCGCATTGGACAACCAACAGGCCGAGATCTTTAGTGGTCAAAACATACCAATCATCACGGGTTTTACAGCGAATGGCACGACAGGCGTTAATACACCCACGGTGGCTCAACGTGACGTGGGTATTCAACTCGTCTGCGTCCCACGAGTCACCACGGAAGGGCAAGTCTTCATGCAACTTTCTGCCCAGCGGAGCCAATATCGAAATGAGGGTGTACCACTTTCGACGGATGCAACCGGTAAAACCATTGAGTCGCCGATTTTGGATATCAGCCGAGCGAACACAACAATTAGTGTTCAAAACGGTCAAACGGTGGTCATCGGGGGACTCATTAATACCCGCGACGAAAGCTTTACAAATAAGGTTCCCTTCTTGGGTGACCTCCCCTTGGTAGGGAACGCATTTCGATATGATTCGCGGACAACTCGTCGAGTGGAGTTGCTGATATTCCTGACGCCTCGCGTCGTCGGTGGCGCCGGCAACGAAGAAACGATCAAAGAAGTTGAAATGGGGCGTCTGCATTACATCGAGAGCGAAGCGGAAGATGTTCATGGTCCGCTCAGAGCATTGCCTTGTCCAGATCAAGTTTTTGATGAAAACGGTTTGCCTTGGTTAGACCCAGAAAATCCATCTTCCGGGGACATCGAACCGACCATACCGGCGGACCCGCCCCCGCCCCCGCCAGCCGAAACGGAAGGACTCAACTTGAGTTCTCGGCTGACAAAAGAGGAAAACGTCATCACTGCGAATGCGTCACGACTACGGTACACGGAGGAAGACAAGCAGGCCCCTTTGGTGGAACAGGCCGACTCAGTGGCGGATGCGCCTCAGCCGACGGCAACTCGAAAAAAGAAGAGCCTGTTGAAGCCAGCCTCATTCAATAATTGGGGTAAACGAAAATAGTGGAATCCACGGAGATTGAGCTCGACGGTTGGGAAAACAATGCGAGTGGTGACGGGAGGTATCGGCTTCGAGTGTCACATGCGGACCGATCCGAGGGGCATTCCTCCGAACGGACCGAATCGTGGTTCCTTTTGTCGAATTGAGAAAACTATGTGTAAACTAACGATGATACAAATGGAAAACGCTCAATCCGAATTAGATTTGTCCACAAAACGCAAGTCCGCGCGGGCGAGTTTTTTTGGGGACGCAGGTAAACATTTGGCCGTGATTCTGTTCGGCTGGATGTATTTATCAACAGTCGGTTGCGCCTCACTGCACTTTCCGTTGGGTGCCGAAAAGATGGAGAAAGCCTCCGCACGCAATCCTGTCGTCCAGATATTGTGCTTGTGGCAACCCTCCGAAGGCCGCGATCCGGAAGGAATGCCATGTCGTGGATTCGCCGGACAGATATTGTTTTTAGCAAATCGTGGATCGTTGCCGGTGCAGGTTAACGGAGATCTACGGATTTATCTTTTCGATGACCAAGGGACATCCGAGGAGCAGGCGGCGCCGATCCGTCAGTACGATTTTGACTCAAAGTCGTGGGCGATTCATTTAACAAAAGGAACCTTGGGTCCGACATACAGCGTATTTGTGCCCTACACTCGACGTGGTTCGTTCGAAGCAAAATGTGCATTAAGAGTTCGGTTCTCGCCAGCGGAAGGCCCTGCCATTTTCTCCGACATGGCAGCAATCTCGCTCGACGGGCGTAAGAAGGCTGTCACCGAACCCACGGACCGAGTTTCACCAGTTGAGGACGCAAAGACGCGAGCGGAATCGGTGTCAGCGGCGATCCGCCGGACCACGACTTTCACAATGGATGGCCAAGTCGTTCCCTCCGACTCGTTAGACACGGGCTTAAATTCGAGTTTGCCGGTTTCTCAAATCTCAACAGAAATCAATCGCATCCCTGCAGTAGACCAAGCAGGACTGCAATCAAGCAGTTCCGAAGCCATTCGAATTGGAAAGCTGGAACAGTTGGTCCTGCAACTTCTTGAAAAATCAGAGGGGACGAGCCGTAAACCCCCAACCCGTTTGACGCAACCGAATACGATTGGGGAGACCACCATCGATGATGACAGTTCTAAGAATATCCGACTGGCGAACAAAGAGTATGAATCTTGCCTTTCAAAAACAGCGCATCCACCGGCATTACTGGCAAGCCACAGCGTGGACACCGAAGTCAATCAGGATCGCTCCGACCGCGTGATAAGTAATTTTCAAGAAATGTTTCCGCATCCTCTGTCCGACCCAGGGGAAGAACCGTACGGGGGGCAATCGCGATCCTCAGTCAACCGTTCTCGAGAGGTGTTTCAGTTGCCTGTGATGCCGGTGGCTTCTGGAATCAGTTCCCCAAGCCAGCATGCGGTCCCGCCTAATGCTCTTGTGACCCCCTAGGAGCCCGTGGTGAAAGTCACTGCTGACGGTTGACGGGAATGAGAATGGCGCTAGGCTGTCGTCGCGGTGGTTGGTTAGGAATTCACGGAGGTGGTTTCGATGGCGATGGGACGGCGGAAGCAGGAGCGTCAGGAGGGGTTGT
>CAMCMU010000063.1 GCA_945876035.1 Schlesneria paludicola DSM 18645
GAGAGAGAGAGAGGCCACTCGTTGTCCCTCGGTCAGGAAAAACACTCGCTCGGACAAGAGTGCTGTGTCACATCTGAACTGCTCGCCGAACACCATTTCACCAAATCTGTATCGCAGCAACCCGCTGGATTTCCCCTTAGAAATCCAGCTGTTCGATGCCCTGTTGATGAATTCCCCTGGAGGTGATTCGTCAGCGAAAATCTTTCGTAGCGGCCGAATTCGTGACGTTTTTTGCGGTCAGAAAACAGAACGATCGCCGTACGGTGCAACCATCACTGCGTCAGTGTTTGTAAATTTTGTGTTGCGGTCGACCGGAGAGAATCTGCTCTTTACCCCAATTTGTCACCGCCCGGAAATCCTCGCTGCGAATGAAATTTTGGAATGCGGTTTCGTCCGACCACTCGCTGGTGATTAAATAGGAGGCGTCGTCACCGACATCCTTCCACAACGTGGAACTGGTATGTCCGTCAGCGGACCGTAGGGCACCAATCACGGCACTAAACTTGTCTTCGAAATCGGACTGCTTTCCGGCAATAACGTGATAATTCATGCCAACTGTGATCATTCAAAAAATTCCCGTTGAGAGTTCAAATGAAGTACGAATCCGTTTGTGTTTTATTCTGAACCGGCTCTCCATGGACAGGCATCAAAACCGATCGTCGGACCGTCAGACAGGGTGCAGCCTAGCACGCTTATGGGTTCAATACCACGGATCCAGGGGGACCGTTGATGGCGCGGAATTATTGGAAAACGGCCCTGCGATTGGAATCATGCCGTCATTCCGAATTTGATGTTGAAAAAACCAATGACAACGGTAGCGGTTGCGGGTCAACGATTCGGCTTTCGCAAAACCGTGTTCAGGAAGAGTTGGGCGAGGGGTGGGGCTGCCGAGTGAGGTGACTTCCGAACGGATTCAGAAAACGCGTGGGGGGGGCGCAGGGCCCGTCAACCAGTCGCCGAGCACGCGGCCTGACGAACGCCGTCCGCCAGAGTTGTCGATGCACCGCCTTGGATCAGCATCCGAAGACTCTCATCATATTTTTGCGCGTTGCTCTCCGTTAGTCCCTTGCGTGCGGCCTGCAATAAACCGACTTGGCGAATACTGATAGGAATGGGAACGCCCTGAGGGGGCAGGATTGGCACCAGTCGCTCGGCAATTTGACGTTGCAGTTCCAGGATTCCTTGACCGGTGAGAGAGGAGACGCGGATCGCCGTTTGTGGAAGATGTTGTCTCCATCGATCGGGTTGATCGCATTTATGGGCGACAAGAATCGCGTTTGGCCACTGCTCGATCAACGCCTTGTCCTCCGGCGTTGGCTCTCGGCCAAGATCGATCAGAATTAAGGGCAAATCACAGGACCTGAGTTGTTGACGTGCGAGGGCGATTCCGGCGGCTTCCAAGTCTTCCGTAGTGTCACGCAGACCCGCCGTATCGATCAGCAAGAGGGGCCAACCCTCGAACGCCGTTTCGGCCGTCAGAACGTCCCGTGTGGTCCCCGGTTGATCGAAGACGATTGCACGATCGTAGCCCAATAATCGATTAATGAGACTCGATTTTCCGACGTTTGGGGGGCCGGATAACACAACTCGCCATGGGCGCGTCAGGTGCAAACCGAATTCCGATAGGGCAAGCAAGTCATCCAAAACGTGCAGAGCATGATGACGAAGAGTGTCCCTCTCTGTTGAGACCAAGGCTCCCCTGCCGCAGGTCTGCGTCGCAGACAATGCGGTGACGGAAACGAGTGACAGGAACGTTTGTTTCAGCAACCCCTCCGATTGTTGGAGCAAAATCTCGGCCGTGCGCCAAGTTGTTGCTCGGCTTAATGCTTCGAGGCATTCCGCCTCCAGCGCGTTTTCAGCCGCCATCATTTGCGATTGCCAACTGACGATTGAGCAACCGACACCTTCAAGATCGGACAGAATCCGTGTCACGGCAGCCTGTCCACCATGACAGTGAAGTTCCATCATCTGTTCCGAATGCCGGGTCGCGACGATTCCTTCGCCGTGTTCGTTCTCCCAACGTCCAAAATGAATGGCGTCGACTTCCAACAACGAAACGGGACGACCTTTGGAAGCAAGAAATAACGGCGAGACTGCCGACTCGAGGGCCGAAAGATCGCCCTCAATCCGAATCGTTGCAACAGCGCCTCGCCCTCCCGGAGTGAGCATGGCAGCCGATAGCCGGTGTGATTTCATTGTCCGTTCGCCAATTTCGTGAGAATTCCAAATCGCCACTATTTTAGACTACTGCCTCGGTCATTTTAGACTATTGCCTCGGTCATTTCGAACGCGACCGTTTCCTGCTCAGAGGCGTCTTCCTACTCAGAGGCGTCTCTTACATTTCGAGATGTTTCCGACGGATGGCCGGTGACGAGCCGATGCCTCGCTTTCCGCATCTTGCCGAAAGGAGACCATTCGTGGCAGACCGATCGACGTTCGCAGGGTTTCCAAAAGGCAAACGCCCATCGAGGTCGTCTCCGCCTGCGGACGAGCCACCGGGCCCCGAGTGGCAAGATATTTTCAGCCGGTCACAGTCAAACATGGTTCTGGGTACGGAATTCTCCGATGAGCAACGGCTTCTCTGCCATTTGAGACGCCGGCCTCTTTCAAGAATTAATAAACAATAACCACTACCGCTCAACATCGCATCTCGGCTTGACGGTTTGGGGGCCTTGCATGCCTCGTGCAGAGATACCGACGAAGCCTGAACGGTATCTCTGGCAACCCACGATGCGAAGCGACTCTGGAAGCAATTTCCACCACTCGTGAACGCAAAATTTAATGTCGACCGCGGACGTTGGGTGAAGACACCGAGCGGCTCCACGATGCTGTGGCACGACAACAGGCACAAGATGATCCGTTGTCCACAACGAACAGAGTGATGTTGAAGCCAGTGCGGCTCTGAATCGAAGATCCCCCTCGATCAGGCCGAGATGGTCCGCCCATTTTCCCGCGGACGACTTCAGGCAGACCATTGCAGCAGAAGGTTTGATCAAGAGGAGGCGACCGAGAATCGCAACGCGACCGATCGCCCCCTTGTTGTTTCGATAGAAGGCAGAGACAAGCTGTCGGTTTGGCGAGATCCGATCTGAATCGTCCGCATCTCTCAAAACCACGAAATTCAAATCTCAAAGGAGCGTCGACCGGCGCGGCGAACCGAAACTCCACAGGCAATCATTCGTTGAGACGCTCATCAAGCACGCTCGGCGATCCTGATCTTAGTTCGCACTCTGGCACAAAAATCTTTAACGGCTGCTCGCCCTCCCCCCCGGCCGAGCCATCGCGATCTCAATCTTCGCTGTTTGCCCCGAAGTCAAAGGCAGAGTCGCGGAACGCGATCCCTAAAAATCGCAAGGGGCCCTCTGCGATTTTTTCAACAGAGCGGCCGAAGACGCGAATGGTGTCGGCTCACTCGCCGGGGGAAGGTCGTGACCGAGCAGAACTTTGAACGGCCTATGTTCTTGAAGTGAAAGTTCCCATCAGATAGTCGAACGAGTAGATCTTGAGAATATTGTTCGGCCTGAAAATATAGATCGTGGCGCATCTTAACGGCACACCGACCCGCTTAATGTAATCCCTGTTGGCAGAGCCCCACTGCGATCCAAGCTGGCTAAGAACCGAACGGCTATCGAGACTGCTCGAGTTATCTCCCCACAAGCCACGTTTGTCCCAGAGGAGTAGGGTTGAACCATCCGTCGGCAGAAGGGCATTCTGTATGATCAAATTCACGAGACCGGTGTCGACGATACCTCCCGCAAGGTTCTGCTTGATAAGGAGCAACTTTGCTGAAGGGAATGGTCCACCCGATTTGATCATCGGCCAGAGGGTGTCGAAGGGATTGGGCGTGGGGTCAGCGATGCCGACTGTTGGGATGGGGGTCTTGGTGATCGCGCGCGTGATGGGCGAAGAGTTTTTCGATACCAAAAACGCGGGGAGCTTGAGCGCCAGTTGCTTGGCAGCATTCGCACCCGCCTCAGACAATCCGAATTTCTGGACCGAAATCGTACTACCGTCGAGTGTGGCAGGTATCGTCCCGCCATTTTTTACGAGCGTGTATTGCCTAGGATAATTGGGCCAATTCGGGTTGACCGAATGCCAGTAAGACTTCGGATAGTTCGGATCCGACGGACGCTCCGGACCGGCTGGCACCAGAGTCGTGTCGTCTGCATGCCGAAGGACGACAATCACCTTATCGAGGGCAAAAGCTGTCTCGCGTCCTGCCACGAGCAGTATCGCCAGCGTCGTGATCATTCGGGCTGTGTGCATGATTGACATAGCATTTTCCTTTTCAGATTTCGAGACGCCACAAACATCTCTAAGTCAGTTCCGAACAAATCCAGAAGGCACTAGCATACCTAGCATACCTAGCATACCTAGCATGCCTAGTAGTTTGCAAACAATGTGGTCTGCGTGCAAATCGTAGGCTCGGAAAAATAAACTCTTGTGGTGAATTGCTTGTCCAGCAGTGAAGCGCGAATGCCAACTGTTTCTGACTGGACCACCGATTTCTCACCGGCACTTCGGCACGACCTGTCGCGGCGAAGTGCCGGTGGTCTGCATTTTTTAAAAGCGATGGCAGAGCGACCGTCTTTCCGAAATGATGACCGATGAGAACTCCGTCGATCATCGACCGAGGCGGGCCGATCATCATCTGTCGACTCAGTCGCCTCTTCCCATGAATCACTGTTGAGCGAGGCCTTCCGTTTTGACGGCTGATGATTTCGTTTGTTACACTTGTGGCCGACTCCGGAATGTGCGATCTAGTTAAGCTCCTGCGCCGTCGTTTTTTTCCCTTCTGTCCGATGTTCATTTTCAAGGCATCTCATGGCCGTGGATGAAAATCCTGCTATGACGGAATCAGCTGGCCAGTCAAACCCGCCTGCCTCTGATCTGAAGATAATCGGCAAGTATCAGATCGAGAAAAAACTCGGCTCTGGCGGAATGGGGATTGTCTATTTAGCTCAAGACACCCAGTTGAAACGCTCCGTGGCCTTGAAGGTCATGTCGCCTGACAAAGCGAAGAATCCGATTTTGGTCAAGCGGTTTCGTGCGGAGGCTCAGGCGGCGGCTCAATTACGTCATGAGAACATCGTTGCGGTTTACGATTCTGGCGAGTTCGACGGTTATCTCTTTATTGCCATGGAATACGTGGATGGCGACGATCTTTTTGAAATTGGTCGGCGGCGTGGTGTGACGTCGGTCAAGCGATCGGTTGAAATTATCAAACAGATTGCCTCGGGTTTGCAGCATGCGTTTGAACGAGGCATCGTCCATCGAGACATCAAGCCCTCCAATCTTTTGATCCGCCGTGATGGGGTAGTCAAGTTAGCAGATCTTGGACTCGCGCGTTCGATCGATGATACGATCGAAACCAACATTACGCGTGCGGGAACGACCGTCGGTACGGTGGATTACATGTCACCGGAACAAGGCCGGAACAGCAAGTCGGCGGATGTGCGCAGTGACATTTATTCGCTTGGCTGCACTTGGTATCACATGCTGACCGGTGAGCCGCCGTATCCTGAAGGAAGCCTGACAAACAAACTGCAAGCCCATGCGTTCAAACCCATCCCCGATGCACGCGAGAAGAATTCGCGTGTTCCGGAGGGTTTGGTGGCCGTGTTACAGCGGATGATGGCCAAGAGTCCCGAGGATCGATATCAGTCGCCCTTAGAACTCCTCAACGACCTCGATCAAGCCGTTTTGAACTCTGAAGCCGTTGTCAGAGAAATCCTCGGCGACCTCGCGGACGATGATCGGAATGCGTTCCCCCAAAAACATAAAACGCGTGACGGTCGTGACTCTGTTTTGCAGGGCGATCGGGTGATCCCGAATGCGGATTCCAAAAACGTGTCGGCCGGCCGGAAAATTCGTGATCGGAAACCGCTTTCAGACGGTGATGCGGACTTGGCAGAGGCCTCGTCCTCGCCAAGTCCTGTCCGAGGGTCCCCGCGTCATTCGCAATCGCGCGCCATACCGGCCCCCAAGGTGATTCAGCGTGAGTCCTCATCTGACAACAGCCCCCACGAAGGACCGCCGCGAAAAAACGTCGATGATTTGCAATTTAGGCAAGCTGTTTCGAAATCCACACTTCCCCCGGAGGAGGTGCGTCCGACCAAGGGCGTCGCCAGTTCTGTGGATAAAACGGTATTGCCATCCAAAAGTAGTGATCGGCTGCCGCCCAAGCGTCCGGCCCTCGATCTGGCGACGAATGAAGACCAAGCGAGGGCCCGTCGTCGTCGACTGTTCTACGTGGGCGGCATCAGTGGAACCATGATCGTGATTTGGGGACTGGCTTACTTGATCACCTCGAATAGCGGGGTCCCGACGGGAACAAACCCCTTCGAGTTGGACCACTCGAAAGAGGCCGAGAGTCAGCCAACCGCCTCACGCCCGTCCGAGAATCCAAGCATCAAGCAGAACATCACCGTACCTCAGGTCCCCGAGAAACGGGAACCGGTTCGGATCAGTGACAAGCAATCCGATTCCGAGTCCGATGTTCGGTTTTTACCGGTCTGGACCACACCCAACGCGGATCGTGTTACGCTCCCGAGATGGACAGTCGGTCCGGGGCCCAACACCGCGACACATTTTGATTCGCTCAATAACGCCCTCAGAAAAGTCCCCGACTCCGGTGCCGTCCTGCAACTCGTCGGACGAGGGCCGTTCCCGTTGACCTCTTTTGAAACCACACGTATCCAACGACTCGTGATCATGTCCACCAGTGATCCGCTGATTACCATTCAGCCGGCAGACTCCAGCAGTCAGGCGGGAATCAAGCTGCTGGAAGGGAAACTCGAAGTGGATGGAATCCACTTCACATTGGATCGCAGTCGCTTTCCCTCGGGAGTGACAATGCTGGCGGTGGTTGATGGCCAACTGTTCGTCAGGCATTCTTCGTTTACGGTCACCGGGGCTGCCGGTGGAGCAACCGTAGCGACCGAGATGGGGAGCAGCGATGACTCGCGGTCTGCGGTACGTGTTCCAGCAAACGTGCTTTTGGATCGTGTGTTCATTCGCGGTGATGGTCTGAAAGGATTGGCGATCCATCGTGCGAATGCGGATGTGGTCATCAAAGATTCGCTGATGCTGACGGGATCCGCTGCGGCGGTGGAACTCAGCGGGACTGTGGAACGACGGTTGGCGAATTCCTTTGGGCCCAGGCCACGTCGCATCGTGCGCGTCGTGGGATCGACGTTTTCCGTTCAGCAATGTGCGTTCGAGTTGTCATCGCAGTCCGATTCCGGCACTCAACCGCCTCGAACGGAGATTGTTGTCATCGACTCCCTGTGTTGTGCCGAGGGAGCGAGCTCGAATTCGTCATTGCTTCTTGCCGCGCACTGGCCGATTGTCAAATCAACCAAGGAGAGTTGGCTTTCCGAACTGAAATGGAGTTCGCAGGGATCGTTGTATCTGGGCTTCGAACATCTGGTGGATTTCGGAGCGAACGAGACATTCCAAGTCAACGACGGTGCGAATTGGCAGCGGGTGTGGAACACCGTCTACGACACAAAGCAGTTTCAAAAAATTACGTTTCCCCCTTCGTCACCCAAGTCGTTGAACGAAGCCTGGCCTCAGGAATACGACAACAAATCGTTGACCTATCTGGATATTCGGTCCGGGAGTGGTGGCTTGCCCGGTTGTCCGATCGAGAAACTGCCGGCTCCTCCAGATGGTGCTTCCCAACGACGCGGTGCCGGCGTGGCATTTCGTCCGCAAATGCCACCCTCGTTCTATAAGCCGAATGAACCCACGGCGATTAAGAAAGTCGATCTCGCGAAACAGGATTTGGGAGCAATTATCAACAGCAATGATTGGCCCTCCGGAACGCTGATTGAAGCGGTGGGCAGTGGGCTGCGTTCCATGACCCCGGCCACAATCAACAGCAAAGATCTCCGAATCATTTTTCAACAGGCTCCGGGTGTTCCCCTGAAACTTCAGCCGAAATCAGCGGACAGCAAGGGGGCCAACGTTTCCTCCCTGTTTTTGGTTTCCGAGGGCTCACTGGAACTCACCAATGCCTCGATTGAGGCATCCTCCGTGGCTAGGCCCGGAAATCCCTCTTGGTTGGTCGAGTCCACCAACTCCACTCTGGTGTTCAATGGATGCCGGCTACAGGGATCTGACACCGATGCGTCTCAGCATCGGGGGCTGATCCGTTGGATGACGACGATACCGATTTTAAATAATCTCCGGACTCCGACGCTGATCTGCATGGACAGTTACTTGGCCAGTATTGGCTGCGGTATTCGAGTCGAAGCGGAGCAGGGCAATTTGATTTTAAAAAACAGCATTATTGCGATTCGCGGTGATGGATTGGATTTGCGACCCGTTCGTTCTGGAGCGATGATTCGACCCGCACTGCTGGCCGAGCAAGTCACATTTTCCTGTACAGGATCTGCAATTCGTTTTCAGGCAGACGTGACAAGCAGCGATGTAGTGACGAGCCCCATGCGTCTGTTTGTCGAACGCTGCATGGTAGCACCGCCGTTGGTGTTCACTCCTGGCGAAGGCGGCCAATCCACATTCGTCAAATTAGTCGGTCCGGTGCTGCAACAAAAACAGATTGAGTGGTGTGGCATCTCCAACGGAGTGGCGACTCAGGTTGTTCACCTGCTGCACCGCAATGGAGATCCGAATGTCGCTTCAGAAGCGACCGGAATCAACGATTGGAACAAAACATGGAAAGATGCCATCGAGGAACGACTGTTGACCGGCGACAAGGGGATTTATCTGAACCTGACAACTCTCCCCGACAAATGGAGTAAATTACAACCCGTATCATTCGAGTTGCATCCCAAGTCGGCCGCGTCCACGTGGGCCGAAGGGGGGCTACCGATTGGAGCGGATGTCCGAATCGTCGGTGCGGCCGTCCTCGCCAAAAGAGCCAGCATGCGTCCGACTGTCGTGCCGAAGGAGGATCTGAAAACCAAACCGGTGCTGCCCAAAAGAGGTGTGGGATTCTGAAAAACGAGTTCCGGTGATCAACGTCCGCGTCGAAATTGTCATGCCTCGGTAACGCGGTCCAAGGGATTGTCATTCTCCAGTCGCGGCCAAGCGAGAGTAAAACGAGCGCCCTCGCCGAGGCGACTCACTACGGTGATGTCGCCTCCATGCTCGCGGATGATTTTCAGACTCACGGCCAGCCCCAATCCTGTTCCGCGCGCGCCCTTTGTCGATTCGAAGACGTTGAAAATACCCCCGATTTGTTCTTCCGGAATCCCACGTCCATTGTCCGTAATACTGACCCACACCATGTCGGACTCGACCTGCAGGCCGGAAATAATTTTGACCGAAGCATGATCAACACCTTCTACAGCATCAATCGCATTGGTGACAATGTTCAACACCGCTCGGTGGATCCCTTCAGGATCGAAGGAGCACTCCGGTAGATTTGGGTCGGGGTGGAACTGCAATTCGACAGAGCATTCGGTAGCGCGTGCGTGCATCAGTTCGACGACTTCACCGATGACGTCATTGAGTTGCGACATGACCGACACGGGTTGTCGCTCCTTGCTGAAGGTCAGCATGTCCATCACGAGGTGATAAATCTTGTTTTGATTTTTCTCTACGACGTGCCAACCCTTGCGAACGAGATCCTCATTATGGTCAGTGAGTCCCATGTCGATCAGATAGCTCCCGCCTCGGACACCTTGCAAGATGTTTTTGATGTGATGGCTGAGCGTGGCGATTGTCTGCCCCATGGCCCCCATGCGTTCCGCCTTGACGAATGCCAGTTGATAACGGTGGTTTTCAACGGCTAATGCGGCTTGCCGTCCGATGGCAAGCAGCAGTTCCAACTGATCCTCTCGAAATCCACTGGTTTCACCTTGAGACGGCAATCTGTTTGCCGGAGTCGTGATATCGACATAGATCACTCCCATGAGTTCGTGACGGCCTTGCATCGGAACGCACATCGCCTCACGCACTCCGGCCTGCACGATACTGTATGTGGGGTCAAATCGTCTGTCGTGTTGAGCATCGGTGGTTCGCACGCCCTGATTGTTCTGGAGTACATAATTTACAATCGCCCTAGAAACGGGCATTCGAGCCCCCAACTCGGAGACGCCTCGCTGACAGGCCACTTGTGGTCGAATGTCACCGGATTGAACGTCGGTTAACAACACGCTACCGCGATCCGCTCCGACCGCTTCAATGGTCAGTTCGAGAATGCGTTGGAGTGACTGTTCCATGGATACGGTCGGTCGCACGACTTCTTCTGTGATTCGATACAGGACCGTCAGGTTCGAGGGCGAATTTGCACCCGCAAGCGGAACGCCACTGATGGGCGCGGAAGCGACTCGACCGTCACGCTGGCTGACAATATTGGACCGGTCTGCAGGATCATGTTGTTGTGAAATCAGCACTTTTTCAGCGGCAGACGGAGACAGTCCCTGGCGACTGGTGATCACGAACTGCAGCAACGTATGCCCCAACTGAATCTGATCGCCATCCATTAACGGATGCGACTTGACTAACGCGCCGTTGACAAACGTTCCGTTGGAACTGTTCTGGTCGACGAGTACGAAAGTGCTGTTCTCGAAATGAATCGTCGCATGAAAACGAGAAACCTCGGTATCGAGGATGCGCACCCTGTTCTTCACATCGCGACCCATTGCCGCCAGACGATCGGTCAGTTCGAAGCGGGCACCCAGATCAACGCCCTGCACAACAAGTAACGATGCTCTGTTCACAAAAGCGATCCGATCAGTCGTGCACCTGACAACGCCCCGCCCCCAAAACAAGGCAGTGTTGTCTTAAACGTATCCTATCTGTACGACCGACCGGAGGGACAGTTCCCGGACAAAGTTTTTATGGAAAACCGTGTTTGAGAAATTCGCAAGCCCCGTCAGGCGGCCCCTCGGTTTTCCAGTAGTTCTTCAATCACTCGAACCAATTCGGGATACTGAAATGGTTTTGCCAGAAATCGTTCCCGATCGACGACGGAAGAAGCCGGTCGCGATCCTAAAAAAATACAAGGAGTTTCGTGCCCGAAGGAGGAATCACTCGCGGAATCGGACTCTGAGTCAAGATCGATCACGACAACTGCGGCAGAGAAGTCGCCGTCGGAAGCTGACACGTTGGAACAACGACGATAGTGTTCCACCAAAGTGCCGCGGGGCTCAAATACAGCCTTGAGGACCGTTCCGGTATCCGAAGATCCGTCGATAGATTCGTCGATGAGGAGTACACGTGGGAATGAATTCACTCGGCTGTCCTTGCCTGATTTGGAGTAGAGCGGACACACAACCCGCTCTTCAACGGGGAGCCAAAAAGGAAACGGTTGCTTTTCGACTGAGGACTCTAGCCGGAAGAGAAAAACGTGTCAAAACCAAGTTGGGGCCTGCGATCTTGCTGTCCCAGCCAAGAAATTACGGATCACACTAAATTTTGTCGGTTACCCTTGGAGAGTGGCCGCGAACGATCCGCCGTCGGCCCCCTCTCGATCGCGGATCCACGAAATCAACCACCGCCGGAACGGAGCATCGCTGTTTTTGAATCGTCCCCGCGTGACCGAGTCAACACACCGGCCGGTCAACCGCCGGCCGCATGGCGAAAGAAAATTCATGACTCAGCAATTCGCGTCCGCCTTGGCGATTCTCGCAGTCGTATCACACGTCGCATGTGCCGTGAACACACCCAAAGAGTGACCGTGTCGAAATCTTAAGGTGGCTCACGGCCACCGATATTTGACGATTGACCGAGGGGACACAAGGAATGTGTCTCGATGTTTCGCAGACCGTGGGCGTGACTGAATCGCTAACTCGATCTGGTGCAGAACGATCTTGCGAGATCCAAAAAAAGCCGCGAAAGTCATTTGAGGAACGAGTGCTGTTTTAATCGGTTACGAAGAGCGCGGCGGCGAGGCGAGGAGTGATTCTTGGGCACGCATTGGAATGACTCTGGATGATCAGACAGAGGTTGAGGCACGCTGCGCCATTCATTGCGGAGCCGATGGGGTCGGCTTGACAACCCGCCAGATCAGAGTTGGTCCGTAACGCTGACCGGCATAGCCCACGCAGGAAAATGAAACACCATTGCTGTCAGTAAATGGCGTCACCAAATCCACGGCCTCTTTGCCGACATCCGAATCGTGGAACTTCCACAGTTCTTGATATTCCGAACTCCTCTCACCTTGAGAGCCATCGGTGACGAAAAGACCACCAGAAACCAGTTTGCTCAGGACTAATTGCAAGAGAGGACGACACAGCCAGCAATCCCCGCTTCCACCCTCCCCCATGCTGTCGCCGCGATAGTAGAACACGCCAAGGGAGGCGATTTCCTGATCGAACGCCGATATGCCGAAGCCTCGTCGTCGATGAACCTTGACCGTCTTGCCAGTTGGACGATGACGATAAACTTCAGTCAGAACGCACGGCTCGATGAATGGATCTTGTTTACCAGTTTTCGGATCGGTTCTCGTTTGCTTACGAAAAGTTGGTGGTCCGACGATGACTGGCGTCTCGATGAGTTCATACTCACGCACTTTGTGGAACACTGGCTGCGCTCGATCAGCGCGATGTAGATTCGTAAAATACTGCACGTCAACGAACCAGAACTCGCTAATGAAAGGGGAAAACAGTTGAAGGGGAGCTCTGAAATCGTTGCCGCTGCACGGGTAAAAGAGGGTTGTGCCTTCAACGGACTTCCGTAACTCTTCATTGATCACGAACATCTTCGTCATCGCAGGGCTCCCGCTTTTGTCGGTCCAAACGCTCACCGGTTGCGGACAATCAACCACCACTGTTTTCGCGGCCGTTGGCCACTTTCTCATAACCCTCGCTCGTGTGTCGCGGGAACGACACGGAAGATTCTCTTGGTGTGCGCCATCAAGCCACCGTGCGCATGTGCGTCGACCGAGACACCGGTTTGCGGATCGATAATCTTGTCGCGATGCACGATGACGATGTGAGAGCCACACACCCAGCCACTGTCGTTCGGGTCAGCGAGCAATGCATCGGAATCACCGGGCGTGAAGTAACTCACTGTGAATAGATCGTTCAATTTGATCAGTTCGTCGATGTAAAACTTGATCCGGCGGACATCTGTCGGGCAGAACGCCAACTTCATGTCGAACGGCTTCAGAGCATCAGACCAGGAAACGGGGTCTTGCGTATTGACGCGACCTTGAAAATCTTCGGGAGCCGAAGCCGTCAGCATGGCAAGAACAGTCGAGACGCAATGTTTCCCCGTCTGGCGGAGGGGTGAGATCCGACGAGGTCGAAAAAAGTGCTCGTCTGTATTCGTCCAAAGTGTTGATGATGTGTTGTAAGGCATAGGTCAACCTCAGGGAAAAGAGGTGGCAAACTCTGCCACAGAGGGGGGGGATCGTAGCCCATGTTTGCCATCGGTTTCAGCCGTCTTCTGCCCGTGGCATGAGTTTTGACCTGCGGAAAAAAATGATGGACTCCGCACCACCTGAGGCATTACTTTGCCAGCATACGACTCACCAAAACTAAAAAAGACACAGCCGATGTACCGCATCATTACGGGAATAAAAAATGTCGTGGAATACCATGTGCGATGGCTACGATCCGTCGCCTTTGACGCTCGATTTAATCTTGATACGACGTTCAAGTCTAGCGAAGACGAACAATTTCCAGCGATTATTCCCGAAACTCAGCAGGGTTATGAACCGACCTGCCCAGCAACTTTGCAAAAAATCATAAGCAGGTTACCCATCAACTTTGAAGAGTTTACCTTTGTGGATTTGGGTTCAGGAAAAGGAAGGGCTGTTCTCGTGGCGATGGGCCATCCGTTCAAGAAAGTGGTGGGGGTGGAATATTCCGAATACTACCATAAAATTGCCTGTCAAAACGTTCAAGCTTATCGCCAAAGTCAGCCTGAATTCTGTCCGGTGGAATTGATCCACGGGGATGCTGCGACATTTCCGATTCCCTCGGGAAATGTCGTGTTGTATCTGTTCAACCCGTTTCAGGGCGATGTGTTTGATCGGGTGCTCGCGAATCTTCACGAATCATTACAGTCGGGGACTCAACAAATTTATCTGGCTTATCTGCATCCTCAATGTCGCCAAGCCGTTGAGCGTGTCTCGTCTTTTTCCTTATTTTACGAAATGCGTTCCGAGAATCCGTACAAGGATTTGTCGATTTATTACGCGAGAGCCGGTTCTCGTCTGACGCCCTGATTCTCTGTGTCATTTGACTCCGTTGTCTTTCATCTTCGCCTCGTTACCCTGGAAACGAGAGATGATGACGTTCTTCGGGGATACTGAGGAACGGAAGGAGTGTCACTCGGCCTGCTCGTCTGGATTGCCAGTCCACTTTTTCTTTTGACTTTTTGCGGCGGCATTACAAAGCTGCGACGAGGTCCTCAGAGGAGATCAGTGGCGATCAAACACGTGCTTCGCATTCGGAATCTTTTCTGTAAAGTCACCTCTTAAAGGCGACTTACGAGACGCACTGTATGTTGTCGTTGAACCGACACTGCGGCTCGCTTTTTCTGGGGATTCTTGTTTTTTGAGACTGTTGGTCGTATATCGTCAACATCCAAATGCGTCAGCGGTTCTGGAATTGACCTGCCGCACGACGGTTTTCGGAATCGAGGTTGCCCGATTTTTTCGGATGACTCCCGATGACTTCATTCATCACCCTAAATTTGACTGCATGGATTGCGATCCGAGTGTGGAGTTCGCTGGATCCCGAGTTTTTCCATGACTATTTTTTGGGTTTTTAGAAACACATATGGAGCTTATTTGTGGCAAACATAAGTGGCGGGCGTGGGCTCTTGGTTCTGATTGGCTTGGCTTCCAGTGTGATTCTTGCGGCTGCGTTGTGGGCGGACTATTCGGTGGGCCGGGACCAACTGATCCAGCAGACGGACGCGCGGGCCAGTCTGGCCGTACACGATGCGGCGATACAGTTGGACGACTTTATCCGACGCGTCAGTATGCTGCCGATCACGACCGCCTCACGACAGCAGGTCTTGGGCAATACACCTGATCCCCTGATGGTGGAGTATCTGCGCACGCTGATCGCGAGGGTTCCCAAGGAGGATGTCTATGGTATCTACGTCGCTTACGAAGATATGAAGTGGTCTGACAAAAATTCGATGCCTTGGATGGATCGCAAAAACTTCCCAGAGATGACCGTCGTGCATTATGACTACCACGACGTTAAGCAAGAGTGGTACAACGGCGCGAAGACCGATGGCAAACTGCACATCACCGAACCTTACTTTGATGACGGTGGCTCAGATATCAACATGGTCAGTATCACGCATCCCGTGATCGCGGACGATGGACACTTCGTGGGTGTCGCCGGCGCTGATCTGTCGCTGGAACTGATTCAGAGCATCGTCGACCGGATCGAAACGAACTTTTGGAACACGACGGGAGAACGCGATCACGAAGTCAGGCATTCGTACCTCGTGAGCCGGCAAGGTCTTATCGTGACACATCCAGATCCCAAGCTGATGTTGAGCAAGGATTCGCCTGGGGCGCGTGTGGACTCGTTACCGGACGGAAAAGTCACGCTAGCGAGTCCGAATGGCGAATCTTTGGTCGATATTGGGACAGAACACCGTCGCATCTACTGGGCCTCGTCTGAACTGACCGGTTGGAAACTGATCCTCAACGTTTCGAATGAGGCCGTGATGCGTCCCGTGCGACAACTGGCTACGAAGACTCTGTTGGTGGCAGCGTTGGGACTAGGAGCGATGCTCGGCCTGCTCGGCTGGATTGCCAGTCGGACGCAATCGCCGAGTCCGCGGTAGCGAACTGATTCCCCGTAGGTTTCGCGGTTGCATGTCCATCACGGCTCTCCTGTCAGTGCTTAAGGACGCCCGCGACGAAGGTCGTTCGGGTCCTTCACCCAGTGAACGGGTCCGATTCCGAGGGAAGGATTACGAACATGGCGATCATCCGACCGATGACGCAAGCCGAACAGCGAACGTTGCTCGAATGGGCTGCTGTCGAGGGGTGGAATCCGGGTCTGCATGATGCGGACTGCTTCTGGCTGCTCGCCCCAGATGGGTTTCTCGCTTTGGATCGAGAGGGGCAGATGGTGGGTGGTGGGTCGATCATCCGTCACAATGACCAATTCGGATTTATGGGCCTGTTTATCGTCCAGCCAGCTTATCGAAGCCAAAAATTGGGAACACAGCTCTGGTACGCGCGGCGCGATCACCTGCTGGAACGGCTGACGCCGACCAGTTCGATCGGCCTCGATGCCGTCGATGCGATGGTTCCGTTCTATGCTCGAGGTGGTTTCGAGCCGTTGACACGCCATCGCCGTTTTCAGTTGATTGAAAGTGCAGGGGTGGCGGCCTGTCCCGTGGTTGCCGGGGAAGCGTGTGTTGATTTGGGTTCTGTTGACTTTGCCGAGGTAATCGCTTGGAACGCTGGTTGTTTTCCGGGGGATCGGCATCAATTTTTGAAGGCTTGGATCCGTCAGCCCGACTCGGTTTCACTGGGTGTCGTCGCACACGGAAAGTTGGTTGGATATGGTGTGATGCGTGCCTGCCAGATTGGGTACAAGATCGGGCCGCTCTTTGCGCGAGATCCTGCGGTGGCGGACCGGCTCTTTCGCACGTTTTGCAGGCGCGCGGCGGGGCAGCCGGTATTCATCGATGTCCCCGACAACAATCCCGCTGCGGGCCGATTGTGCAAGGATCATGGTATGAGCGAAGTCTTCGGATGCGTGCGAATGTATCGCGGCCCGGTCCCACAACTGGACAATGAACGGATCTTCGCGATCACAACGTTCGAGGTCGGGTAGACGTTCGAGGTGATCCATGCGGACCGCGATGTCCCGTTTTTCCCCACCTGCCGTGTTGGGACTGCGGTTATGGCGTGACGGACGCGAGCGACAAACGTCGCGTCGAGTTGACGTGGGTTGTTTCTTGGGAACAGACCAAGATCCTCAAAAAAGAAATCAGCCCCCCCCCGTCCGCACGACAAAATGCGCAGCAACTCCAACGCCTTCACGATGGAAAGCGTTTCCAATTTGCGCGGAGCCCGCATGCTAGGGCCGGTGTGCGACGCCGTCGTGAGGTCGGCAACGAAAATTCGTGATATCGATTTTCTGCAGTCGCAATTCTTGAATGCGTTTGTTCGCTGGGTTCAATTCGATGAGGGCTTCCGGCCAACCACATGGATCGTGGCACCGCTGCGGAAAACAGCGGCCAGAATGCTGAGGACGAGCGACGGGAGGGCGAGAATCCACAAGCAGAGCCAAAGTTGTAGTCGAATGCCCAGCGTAAAGGGTTTGAGCCGGCGGGATTGAATGCGGTGCAGCATCACATACAGGCCATTGCGTGGGAGCCACGGGCATCGATTCTGAAAACTCTGAATCCAGCCAAACGGATTTTGTCTGAGTGAAAAATGATGTCGTGAAATCGGTACGAAGCCGACATCTTTGATCATTTGTTCCAACGCTGCGATGGGGAAATGATACAGGTGTCGCGGCGGATCCAGATGGAACCAAGCGGCACCAGAGCACTTTGCCTGAAGGCTTGAATAGTTCGGGACAGCGACAATCACGACACCACCCGGTTTCAGGATTCGCCATGCCTCCCTGAGCGTCTCGCTCGGTTCTGGAACATGTTCCAGAACGTGCCACATCAGGAGACCATCAAAGTGGTGCTCCGGGTAAGTTGCCTCTTTCAGTGAATTAGCCACGATGACCTGGACTCGGGAATCAATGCCACGCAGAGCGTGTTTTGACACTTCGAATCCGTGCGTTTCATAGCCCGCGTCGGCGAGGGCTCGCAGGGTAATTCCACGGCCACATCCGACGTCGAGCACACGGCCACTGCGCCGAATCGATCGCGCCACGAACCAGGCGCTACGGGCTCCGATCATCCGGACCAATGGTTCGATGATTGACGAAAATTTAGAACCGCCGTCGCCGTAATAGTCTTTCGGATAGAATGAGTGAATTTCATCTATCGTCGGCTGTGGCCAAAGCGAACCTAGATTGCACTTCGTGCAGTTCACAATCTGAAATTTCGTGCCCTTGATCGAAAACTTTCGATGGGCTTCGTTGTGACAACAGACCGGACAGGGTGCGGTCCTAACAACGTCTGAATCGGACGCGATTGGCGAGACTTTCAGCGAGTAAAGATCTTGCACCGTGCGTTCTGCAACGACATCAGAATCGGTACTCGAGATTGACATAGCATCGGTTTCGTTTAGGCGGACCACATTTTATTCGCAGCCAACGCGTATTTTTGATCAACGGGAAGGATTCAACGCAGCTTATCGATGGCCATTATTTGCACCGTATGCTTGCATTTCGAGTCAGTTGCGTCGATGGACTACTTGGTGAAAAAATTCCGGCGAGACATCTCCTGGACCGTTGGGCATCGCGTAGCGTTCCCATCGCACATTCGCCCAACGACGAGATTCCGTCAGAACCTATCTCGTGGTCATGACCCACAGCTGTATTCCGGCGAGCGAATTTCGATACCAATCCGCGTCCGTCGCCGATCGAATCCAAAACGATGCTGCGGTACCATCCGGACGGGCCAGGGCCGTTGATCTTCCAAAGTACGTTCGAAAAAACTCATGCATACCGGATTGATCATCCCACTTGAATGGCAATCCAAAACGAGGATGCGGGGGTCTCCAGAGAGAAGCGACTCACTCGGCAGGCAACGTATTCATTGGCCGACAAAAACACGAGGCGAGACTCCACTCGGCCACTGTGCGCACAATTGCTTCACCGGGTTTTAAATGTTCCATCAAATACAATCCTTGTTCACGCCACTCGGAATCGGTTGAACTCCCCAGTCGAGCCAGTTGCCACGGTGCCGTCGGTGACAGACTCCCTGAAACTGTCAATAGAGCAACGGTACCTGTTACGGCGACGGCACCATAACGCATGAGTAGGTCCAAAAGACACGCACCCGCCGGAGCAGACGCGAAGCGATAACGAGGATTTGCAAGGCTCGACATGTCGCCAGACGCCCCTGCGCCGAGGATCCGCATCGGGAGTAACGAATAGGCCATTAACAAAGACGCGGATCGCCGGAATGACGGCGAATGATCGTCAACTCTCAGCCCCGCTGATCGGGAGACAAGCCTTACCGGGCAGACGACAGGAATTCCTACGACCAGACCGGCCAGATGACGTATCAGAGGGACTGATTCCCTGACATCTCATTGAGGAACGGCCCCCATTCCCGTAATCGCAGGACAGACGCTATCAGCAGCAAACTCAACACTGCAAGCCCGATCCCGTTCACCTGCCATCATCAAACATTTTTTCCGGCGTTTCGTGATAATCGACTCGCGATACCGATCCATGCTGCGCTGATCACGACCAGCCATGCGGAAGTGTCGTGCGGCACAGATCAGGGGGATACCCGGATGCTGTTTTTGAATCTCTTGTAATCCGGCCGCGGTGTTTTCCGCCTTTTCGTAGAGAACGCTGAAACCGTTTTCTTTTAGCGTTTGTACAAAGTGGCGTGCCGATGAAAGTAAAAAGAAAAGTCGCTCTGGGTGCCATTCGGCACCGGCGCGCATTGATTGGCTCTCGATAAGAACAATCAGGTCTTGCGTCTTGTGGGCATCTTTAAGAGCACCATATTTCTGATGCAATTGATCAAAGGGGATAAAGCGAATCGATCTCATGGTTTATCTCGACAAGATTAAAAACAGTGCTGAACTTCAGGCCGAGTTTTCACCGTTTATACCGGACTGGCACACCGCAGCACTAAATTTTCCCAAAAACCATTGTTGATTCGCTGACCAACCCTCATGAACGAGACCCGTTGTGACGCTGTGATTTGCGCGTCTCGAAGACCAGCGGCGTGCATTCGCTCGGCGTCACCGAAGCGTACACACACAGTTGCCGCATCTCCGGATTCAGTCGGTGGTCGCCTAAAAACTGTGCGGCCGGATCGCCTTGGAGTGAAGCCAGTCGGCCTAGCGATCTTGTTTGCGCGGGGCCTTTCCGGCAAGCACTGCCCCGTGAATGTTACCTCGAATGTGCCGCACAAATCACGATTGGCTCAAAGACCGGAGCCGTTGAGTTATCCGCGCCCGCGGAGTGGGGTGAACTCGCGCAGGCGGACACAACAGGGACGGAAATTCCGATCGCGCCCGACAACAGCCGGTAGTCGGCATCAAGGCGTTGTGAAGTGCCACCCGCGGAACTCCTGATCACACGAATCGAGGATGACCTGCATCGGGGATGAAATACTGGCTCGAAGAATTTTGGCTGACGAGAGGAACAGCCACCCGCCACGGCACACGTGAGATGCAGGATGCCAACCCTGAAAATACTGGTTTGATCGACACTTAACGGCTCGCCAAAAAAAATTGCGAATTCTCTGAAAGGTTTTTTAGGCTGCCCGAGTATATGCACGTAGAACGGATTGCTGCCAAGTAATCCCGAAAAAAATCACTGTTACGCTGGTGTTTGCCACATTTTTAACTTTTGGAGAAAATGATGATTCAGATCAAACCCGCTCGGAAATTGACAAAAAACGAAGTGCCAAACGTACAACGTGGAGTGGTAATGAAACTGACCACTCTGGCCGTCATCCTCGCCTTTTTTACCACTTGCGACAGCCTCTACGCCCAAGTGAGCGTGAGGACCGTTAAAACATACGATGAAAATACCCTGAATCTCAATACGCCAGATATTTTGGCCGTAGCGGCCCCCTTGACTTATACGAATTTCGTTTCCGCGGTGGGTAACGGCTTCACCTCCGACCGTGCTGGTGTGGTCAACTTCGATCAACCCCAATCCATAACTGCATACCCTGGGGTCGGTTTCAACACCATGAAGGCCGTATATGGGGCCAGTTCGGCTTATTCAATGGTGATTGGTTTTAGCAACCCTGTAGACATGTTGGCTACAACGGGGTTAGGAACTCCCATTTCCCAAAAAGGATGTCTGAGACAACCCAGTGCCGCCCCGCTAATTTTCAAGTTCGCCCCATCCAATGGCAGTCCTATTCGTCTGGTCGGCTTCACGGTATTGCAAAGTCAAGCGGCTCCTTCAACAATCAAAGCCGAATTCATTCAAGCGAGCGGGCCGAGCCTCGTCGCTACCGTGATGGTGCCTAGCGCGCCTCTCACGACTAAGGATACCTTCATCGGCCGTGCTACCACGGTAGGTGGTGGAATCGTAGCCGTAAAAATCACCGTCACTCAGATGGTTCAAGGTGTCGCAACTGTTGTAAGATTCGCCCTCGACGATCTGGCTTTTGCTCAATAAAATACCGACGCAAGACTAACAACAAATGCGATGGCCCAGCAGTGGCGGATTCCGGCGGGGGAGCCAGAATGGTTTCCTGAAAGGAGTTTGCCATGAGCAAGCAGCCTGTTCCTGCGGTTGTCGAGCCGTCTGTGCCATCGCCCCAGGCGCGGCCGTTCTCTGAGGAGTTCAAACGCGACTCGGTGCGACTCGGTGTGGCTCGTCACGGACGAGAAGTACAGTTTTCAGGCGGCGGCGACGGCGGTGGGCGTCAGTCAGAAGAGCCTGCGTGATTGGCATGCGAAGTTCGCTCCGCAGCCGGTGCCGTGTGATGAACACGCCTCGCTGAATGAGCTGCGTGAGGAGAATCAGCGGTTGCGGCAGCAACTGAGGCGGGCCGAGATGGAACGAGAAATCCTAAAAAAGCCACGGCGTATTTTGCGAGGGAGTCGCTGTGAAATACGCTTGGATCTCTCAACATCGTGACTCGTTCCCGGTCGCCGTTCTGTGCGACGTGTTGCTTGTTTCGATCTCGGGCGATTACGGTTCGCTCGGACGACGGCCCCGTTTACGTGCGAACCGGCATCAGCGGATTCGACAGGCCGTGCATGCCGAGTCGCACGGCACCTACGGTAGTCACAAGGTGACCCGGATCCTGCGCCAACGTGACGAGCTGGAGTCAGCGTGTCGCAACACCGTGGCGACCACGATGCGGGAATTGGGCCTGACCATTTGCGTCCGCAAAGCATTCCAGCCCACGACGACTCAAGCCGACCCCACGAAGCAACCGGCCGCGAACAAACTGGCCCAAGACTTCACGGCCGCCGCCCCCAACCGCAAGTGGGTGACCGACATCACCTACCTGCCGACGGCCGCAGGCTGGGTTTACCTGGCGGTGGTGGTCGATTTATTCAGTCGCAAAGTCGTCGGCTGGTCGCTGAGCACGTCCCTGGCCACGAAGTTGGTGTGCGAGGCCCT
>CAMCMU010000064.1 GCA_945876035.1 Schlesneria paludicola DSM 18645
TTCCTTGTTTAAAAAAATCCTTGTTTAAAAACATGATGCCTGAAATTTGTTCGCCCTCAAATTGAAGCCCTTATAGCAGGTCACCCGTTACACGAGATTCGTCCCTGATATTCTGAACTTTCAGAAAAGTGGATCGATCCACTTTTGCAATGATTTCGTATAGGATGAACAGCCATCGGTCTTGGCATCGGGATAACACAGATCTCCTGTGATAACTTAAACGCTGAAGCACCAACCCTATTTGAGAGCCGATCATGACAATCCATCACTTTTCCCGTCGAACATTTCTGCGTGGTCTCGGAGTCAGCATGGCGCTCCCGTGGATGGAGTCCCTCAGCGTCTGGGGGGATGAGTCCGCGAAGTCATTGCAGCCAGGCAGTCAGCCGCCCGTACGAATGGCCGCATTGTTCTCGGGAAATGGATTTCACGGCTCGGAATGGTGGGCAAAGGGTGAGGGCCGAGCAATGGAACTCGGACAGGTGCTCGCACCGCTGACCGAATTCCGCGAAAAAATGCTCTTTATTCGGGGCCTTTACAACGAAGAGGCCTTGAAAGGAAACATTCACAGTTCGCAGACGGGCAATATCTTATCGGGTGCACCACTATCAGCAGGAGGAGAGATCAAGTCAGGAACGAGTATCGATCAACTGATCGCCCAAATGCACGGCCGATCGACCAAAGTGCCAAGCCTTGTGCTCGGCTGCGAAAAGTCGAATCCGTCGGTGCATAAGAACTACTCCATGCTCTACAGTTCGCATATCTCATGGAGTTCGCCGACGACGCCGACGCCGCTGGAACTCTATCCGGCGCTCGCATTCGACCGTCTCTTTAAAGATGACGTTCAACGGGGCGACAAGAGCGTGCTCGATGCCGTGCTCGACGATGCCATCGGTTTCCGAAGGAGCATCAGTTTCTCCGATCAGCGCAAACTAGACGAGTACCTCGATTCGGTCCGCGAGATTGAGCAGCGAATCGCCAACGCTGGAAAAAATGGCGAACTGCAAGGATGGCGGCCCACGTTGGAGAAGCCAAACGTTCCACGACCGGCGGACGGCATTCCACAAAATATCGCCGACCATATGCGTTTGATGTGCGACATCATGGTCCTCGGATTCCAGACCGATACGACCCGCGTCTGTACGCTTAAGCTCAACAATGACCACAGCGCCCTGCGGTTTCCACATTTGGGCGTCGATTACATGATTCATCACTTGCTGTCACACGCGGACACGCCAGACTGGCTGAAGGTGAATCAGTTCTTTCTGGAACAGCTCGGTTATATCGCCAGAAAACTGGATGCCATCCAAGAAGGGGAACGGACAGCACTCGACAACTCGATGTTGCTTTATTGTTCGAGCATGCTCACCGGGCAGCACGATGCCACAAACTTGCCTGTTGTTCTGCTCGGCGGCGGCGGCGGCCAGATCAAAGGGGGACGCGTCCTCGACTATCTCGAAAAACCCAACCGCAAGATGTGCAGTCTGTATCTGTCAATGCTCGACAAATGCGGCATTCATTTAAACACGTTTGGCGATTCCGGCGAACCGCTTGCTGACATTTAATCCGCAGATCTTGAGTCAATTGCTTTCCGATAAGCCCAGGTGCCACCGATCTGTTCGGAGACGAGGGGCGTCTTGAGGCCACAGAGACTCTCCGCAGCACCGAGAATCAGCAGGCCACCGGGATTCAGCTGTTGATGGAACTGGTCACACAAGCGTTGTCGAGTCGGGACATCGAAATAGATCATCACGTTGCGGCAAAAGATCACGTCGAATGGGCCGAGAGTGATGGTGTGGCCGATGAAATTGAGCCGGCGGAATTCGATCGAACGTCGCAACTCATTGTTGGCGACCCACACGTCCCCTCCTTTACGGAAGTAACGCGTTCGCCATTCCTGAGAGAGACCTCGATCGAGATCACGTTCTGAATAACGCCCCTCTTTCGCAAGGGTGATCGCCTTGATGGAGACATCCGTCGCGAGAATTGGAAACTGGTCGGGACGCAAATGCAGGGCAGGGGAACCGCCAACGAAGTGATGCACGGCCATCGCCAGACTGTACGCTTCTTGGCCTGTCGAGCAGCCTGCCGACCAGATGCGAGCTATTGGAGTGGGATTGCAAGACTCACGCCGTCGGCCGATCGTATCTGCCAGCGCAGGCAGGATCAGTCGTCGGAACTCTTCAAACGGATGAGTGTCCCGATTAAACGACGTTTCGCGGGTCGTGAGTGCTTCGACCAGTTCCTCACGCATCAGAACCGCACCCAGTTGCTGTAGGCGGCCGAGATAGTCGGTAAACGTGACCAATCCATGACCTTGTACGACCGATTCCAGTCGAGTGCGGACGAGGTATGTCTTGTGATCGCTCAAAACCAGACCACACAGCGATCGTACCAGCGTTTGGATATCGCGGAACTCCTGCTGTGAAAGTTCCATGATCAGCCCCCGATCCCCAGATGAGACAAGAGCGTCGAGGCGATTTCGTCGATTGGCTGAATTTCGTCAGCCGCTCCAGCGGCAACGACACTGCTAGGCATCCCCCACACGACACTCGATGGTTCATCTTGAACGATGACGTGCGCACCCGCGCGTTTCAAGACGCTGGATCCCTTCGCTCCGTCGCATCCCATTCCACTTAATACAACGGCCAAGACTTGCCCTCCGTAGGCTGCGGAGGCCGAGCGGAACAGGACATCGACAGCAGGTCGGCAGCCGTTTTCCGGAGGAGAATCACTCAGTCCGGTCACGATCTTGCCGTCGCGTTTGTTGATGACGAGATGTCTGTCTCCTGGGGCGAGATACAGCACTCCCGGTTCCACACTCGCGCCGTCCCGCGCTTCAACAATTCGTACGCCACACCGTCGCGACAGGCTCGCTGCAAAATAGCTCATGAAGTCCGGAGGCAAGTGCTGCACGAGAAACATCGGAACGGGACAGACTGGCGTCAGAACGGGAAGCAGCCGGGCCAACGCTTGCGGTCCGCCCGTCGATGCACCGATGACGACGGCACGAAAGCGTGTTGATCGTCTGTGTCTCGAGAGTATTCGAGTCCCGGACGCTTGACCCGGGAATTGGAACGGGCGACGCGATCGATAAGCATCGATCTTTTCGATGAGTTGCCGCCGGAGGAGCAGCACGTTCTCCTGAAAATCGGCACTGTCGGGCTTGGTGACAAAATCGAATGCCCCCTCTTGGAGACCTTCAACCGTGACTGTCGCGCCGCGTTTCGTGTGAGAACTGACGAGCAGCACGCCCATCGCTCGCTGATGCGTTGCACCCACAACACGCAACGCTTTCAGCGTTTCCATTCCACCCAGGCCGGGCATTTCGATATCCAGAGTGACAACGTCGGGAAGCGATGTCCGTGCGAACTCAATCGCTTTCTCGCCAGACCAGACGGAGCCAACGACGTTCACATCATCACGACCGGAAAGAGCCTCTTCGAGGACGCTCCGGAAAATTCGCGAATCGTCGACGATCAGCACTCGCAGAGGTTCGACATTCATTCGGCAGCTTCGTCTTCCGTTTGAATCTTGAATCGACCAACAAGCTTCTTTAGTTCCCTGCCGATCTGATCGAGTTGTTCGGCAGAATCAGAGACCTTCGAGGCCACTTGATTCGTTGACTTCGACGCGGAACTGACTTGGTGAATGTCCGACGAAATTCCGTTCGCCGCCTTGGCCGCTTCGCCGACATTGCGGGAAACATCGGTTGCTCCTCGAGCCGCTTCCGCCACGTTGCGCGACATGTCCCCGGCCGCCTTGGCGACTTCAGCGATCGAACGTGCGATTTCGCCGACACCCTGATGTGCCTGACTCACATTCTGAGAGATCATCGTCGCCGCGCGCGTTTGTTTCTCGACGGATAATGAGATTCGTCCTGAGGACGAATTGACGTCCTTGATGATCTGCGACACGTTTTGAATGACCTGCACGGCTTGTCGAGTCTCCCTCTGTACTCTTTCGATCTTTAGTGCGATCTCCTCGGCCGCCTTCGCACTTTGACGGGCGAGTTCTTTGATCTCGTGAGCGACCACAGCAAAACCCTTGCCTGCGTCTCCGGCGGACGTCGCTTCAATCGTGGCATTTAACGCCAGCAGATTGGTTTGCAGTGCGATCATCTTAATCGTTTCCGTCACCTTGCTGATCTCCGTTCCCGATTGACTGAGCGTCTGAATTGTCGAAGTCGCGGAATCTGCCATGCTGCTCGCTTCGACCGCAATGCGTGATCCTTCACGGACCTCACTGAGTACCTCAACGAAGGAGTTGGAGATTTCGACGACGGCATTGGAGACAACGCCGACGCTGCTCGAGGTTTGCTCGGCGGCCGAAGAGACAATAATGATATTCATACTCATTTCTTCGCTAGCTGAACTGATCGATGCGACGTTGACGCTCATCTCTTCCGCTGCTGCGGCCATCATGCAGATGTTCGAGGACAACTGCTCAGAGGCACTGGCCACGCTGGTTGCCTTCAATGACGCCATCTCACTTTGTGACGAGAGTTCGCTGGAGACGCCCGTCAAATTCTGGAAAGAACTGGCGAGACCGTTCGAAACTTTTCGGATTTCCATAACGATCTTCTCCAGTGAATCGGCCAACGCATTCGTCGCGTCAGACAACTGCCCAACCTCGTCCTGTTGTTTGAGTGGAATCCGCCGACGCAGATCACCGTGGGCCATGATCTGGGTCAGATTACGAACTTCTAATACCGGCCTCGTCACCGACTGAGTCACTATGCAAGCCACGGTTCCACCGATCACCACACCAAGCATCATGACGAGTAAAATCCACCACATCGAATTCCAATATGCCGCTTCGCAGAGCGTTCGTCCCTTTTCCGCTTCCTTTTCAAAAAATTTATTGAGTTCACTCACACGCTCCGTGAACTCGTCAGTCGCTGCCAAGAATTCATTGAGCGAGAGGTTCATCGATCGATTGTCCGTGTCGAGACTAGAGAATCTAACGACGTTATCGACCGCGTTTCTTAATTCCACAAGTTGGCGTCGCAATTCGATCTGGATGGCTGCGTCGCCTCCGGAAACGATCGGTATTGCCTGCTGAATCTGATCGAAAGTTTCGGCCAATATTTTTTCCTGCGCGGACATTTCTTGCGCATTTGAAGACTCAATATGTTTCGATGCATTGATGTAGATCGATTCCAGTCGTTGGTTCATGTCATCAAGGCCTTTCCACCGGCCAACGTCCGACGCATCGAGACGTTCCTTGGTGAAAATCTCCGCAACCCATGCTCGGAGTCGAGCCGAGAGAACGTCCGATTGTCGATGGACGTCGCCCCAGAGAATCGCTCGTGCCTTTGTATTGGTATTCTGAACGGAAAAGCTAAGAACCTCTGTGTTGATCTTTTCGACTAATTCCAACGCACTTCCCAGACGATCGATTGCGGCCAACTGACCTTCGACACGATCCTTGAGGACGAGTTCTTTAAGCTTCACAAAAAGAGGGTGAGCCTGCGTCATGTTCGATCGAGACGACTCGGCATGCGCCCGCGACGCGTCATCATTTTTCGAAAGAATGGAGTTCTTCTGAAAGCGAACGCTATTCAACACCGTGATCTGTAGCTCGGATAGATCATTCGCCTTAACAATCGTGAACTTAACAAGCTGCTGGACTTGTCGATTCATCATCGAAAGTCGATTCCAAGCGACACCGGAGACAACCAGTAAAGATCCCATCAGGATCACCGTTAGCAGCCACATCTTTTGAGCGAGTTTGAAATTTTTCACCGTAACACCTGTAACGAAGAAGTGGGTCATTCCTGATTCAAGACGATGGGTTCACGCAACTCAAAAACGTCGTGTTCAACAGCCGGGAGAAATCTGCGAGGATTCAAGACAACAAGGAGTTCTTCGGGGAGTTTGCAAACTGCCGAAATCAGATCGATGCGGCGAATGGTGGACCCCAAGGGCTCGTGTTCAGAAGTAAAAAACGGTTCCATACAATCGGACATCACGGTGTGAATCTCGGAGATCGCATCGACAACAACTCCGAACGCGTTGCCGATGAACGGCTTGAACAGCACCAATCGGCTCTCCGCCGTGCGGCGTGCAACCGGCAACCCCAACAGGCGACGCAGATCGAGTGCGAGATAGATCTGACCGCGGATATTGACCAGCCCCATGACTTCGTCCGGAGCATGCGAGATTGGCGTCGCCGTCGTCGCCGTCGTAACTTCCTTGACGTCGAGTACGTCGACGCCGTAGAGGTGACCATCGAGGCGAAACGTGCAAAACACGCGTTGAGTCTTCATCGGCAGGCCGCTCATAGGAGTGCCTCACTAGCGGCAAGCAGAGCCGCAACTTTACGGACCAGCCGATCGTGATCCAACTTGACTTCATAGCTATCATAGCCACACTGCTTGGCCTTCGTTTCGTACTGCACTCCGCTCAGTGATGTCAGTGCCAGCATCGGCGTCTTGATCCCGCGACGACGAGCCTCGCGCGCGAACTCCCAACCATCCATCACCGGCATCTCGATATCGGAAACGATCAAGTCAAACTTCCGACCGGCCGCGAGTTGAGCCAAACCGTCTTCGCCATGAATGGCTGTCGCGATCTCGTGGCCTTCTGCAGACAGATAGCGTTTAACGACTTCACGGAAGAAGGCCGTATCGTCGATCAACAACAAACGTTTGGAGCGACGCGATGAATTGGCTGGCACCGGATTCGCCTCGCCCGAAATTCTAAACAGTTTTTCTGAAAGCCGATGCATATCGAGAAACAGCGTCAGGCGACCTCGCACAATTGCCGAGCCGACAACACCGGGATCCTGATCCGAGTGCTGTTGCAAATCGAGAGCCAACGACTCGGTATCGACGATCCGTGACACCAAAATTCCCATCGGCTGAGAAACAAACTTCGGCAGGATGAGCGACATCAAAGTCGTGTCGGATTCGAGTGCCGACGCATGGATCACCGTATTGAGCCTCAGAACGCGTGTCGAAACTCCGTTGATGGTGACGTACTCATGCCCGCCGAAATGCTCAATCTGGTCCTGAGCGACCCTCTCGATGCGACAGATGTGAAGCAACGGCAAGGCAAATTGTTCCTGCGGCCCGTATTCGAAGAGCAAAACGCGATGCACTTGAGTCGCGTCGCGTTCCGTATCAACTTTCGCTGACGTTTCCGGCACCGATTCAAAACTGAGTCGTGCGTGTTCGAAAATCCCTTGCGCATCTGTAATCAATGCGACTCGACCGTCGCCCATGATCGTCGCCCCAGTGAAAATCGCCACTCGCTTCATGGAAGGGTGCATCGGCTTGACGACGACCTCTTCTGTCCCACGAACCTCGTCGACAACCAAACCATAGCGACGTCCGGCCACCTTCAGAACCAAAATATATTCGATCCGCACACAGGAGGCAGATTCCTGCGTTATCGTCATCGCTGTCGAACTTCGACCTGTTTTCAGCGTTTCGTTAGCCGCATGCGCGGCGAGAATTTCGGCCTTGTCTTCGGCGGAAAATCGGGCCCTGCGTTGGAGGACATCGCTGAAGTGCACGATCGGCAGCAGTTTTCCTCGCAATCGATAAACTTCCGTATCGAACGCCTGTTCAATTCGCCCGGGCAACTGTGAATGCAGACAAACGACCTCTTCGAGATCGCGTTGAGGCACCGCGAAGCGGTCGCCGTTCACCGTGACGATCAGGCAGGGAATAATGGCCAGCGTCAGTGGCAGACGGAGGAGCATCGAGCAGCCCAGACCCGCCGCCGAATCGATCGTCAGCGTCCCTTCCATGTGTTCAATGTTTGTCTTCACAACGTCCATACCGACACCGCGGCCGGAGACTTCCGTGACCTGTTTGGCCGTCGAGAATCCCGGGAGTAAAATCAATGAAAAGAGTTCACGTGGCGACATCCGATTCAGTTCAGCAGGCGTTTTCAGTTGTAACGAGAGAGCCTTGGCCTTGACCGCTTCGGAATCAATTCCGCAACCGTCGTCATGGATCTGAATGTGAATCTGACCCTCCTCATGTTTGGCCGACAGAACGATTCGGCCCGAGGGTGGCTTTCCCTGCGCGATTCGTTCGACCGGCGTTTCGATGCCGTGATCGACGCTGTTGCGAATCAAGTGGATCAGCGGATCACTCAGTTGTTCCAGAATCGTCTTGTCCATCTCGACGTCACGACCCTGCAAGTCGATTTCGACCTGTTTCCCCAGCTGACGCGCCAAATCGCGGATCATGCGAGGCAATTTATTGAACAGATTTCCAACAGGCTGCATCCGCGCCCGAAGCGTCGCGTCTTGCAGCGCACTCGTGACCGAGTTCAATCGTTGAATGATCGCGTGTTGAGTTCCGTCCTCATCCGCGAAGGCCAGCAGCGATTGATTTCGAACAAGCGTCAATTCCCCAACCAGCGTCATGAGCCGATCCAGCAATTCCACCTGAATCCGCAGCGTCGTCACCTTGTCTGCCTCGGCTGAGTGAGTTGCGGCGCCTGAATTCGCCGATGTTGCCGAAACGTTTGCGGGAGGGGAAGGCGTGGGAGTCGGTGACGATCGTCCGGCATCTCCCCTGTATCTGGAAGAACTCTCCCATGTGCTGCGGGCTAATTCCGGTGGTCGAATCGTATTTTCAAACTCGAAGCCAAACCGGCTGGTCAGTTCTTCTCGTGTGAGAGACGTTTCACATTCGCCCGTCCATCGAACGGGTCCAAGAGGCAATGAGCGGCGAAGATCTGTCGCCGAAATCGAGACCTGACCGGACGATACGCGTGCGACGCCAGCCAGCTCGCAAAACAGCCCAGCAAGGCCCGGTGTTCGTGTTGTTCGCATGGACAAATCGGAGGAGAACTGCGTCGTCTGGAAAACGCCTGTCGATTGGTGCAGATCCACTGACGTTTGTGATGATTCTGTGGCTACTGGATTTTCTAGAGTCGCCGTCCATCGGACGGGCCCAACCGGTAGAGAAGAGATCAAATCGCAGGCATCGATCAGAATTCGCCCATCGCGCACGATTCCACCTGCAATCGTTTGACGTACGAACGCTCCGATTCCGCCAGGATGTGACTGATTCCATTCGGCTAAATCAATGTGGATCGAAGTCGCTTTGCGAACAAGTCCCTCGGTATTTAGTCGACTGAGAACGTCACGAATATCAATCAGCTGGCTTCGGTTCGCATCATCGACGAGGACCGCCAATCGATCGCGTGCAGCAAGCAACGTCTCGACGACTCGCGGTAGCAGAGGCATGTTGACACCGCTGAGCAGCGACTCCATGGCATGCGTCAGTTGGTGAATCCGTTGCAGACCGAGAAACCCAGCATCTCCTTTGATCGAATGCACCGAGCGAAAGCAACGATCGTACCGCGTTTGAGACTCCGCCCCATTGGGCTCTTTCTCCAGTGCCAGGAGCGAATCTTCCACAACGTCCAGGTGCTCGCGTGCCTCAACAATAAACTCCTCAATACGATCGAACATGATCTATCCGTGGTCTCCCACTGCATCAAGCCGATCGATCCCGGTCGACTGCAAAACCGTCCTCAAATCGGTCCCTGCTCCGAAGAGTTCAACATTCGGACGGGACTTCGCGACGTGCGGATTGCGATGCTGAAAAACGGCGACCAACAGTGCTAGGCCTGTGGCATCAATGTCACGGGTCTGCGACAGATCGAAGCGAATCAGCGTGGCTTCTGAATCCAAACCAGCGACAAACGCCAGTCTTGCAGACTCAGCCGCCACCGCGTTGAAGAACTCTGGCAGCGGAATCGTGAGTTCACGGCTCGTGGCTGCGGACGGTGCAGGAAACACGTTGAGTGGCTCTGCCGGTGCGAGCATTGCCTCTGACAACGCCACAGGACCACCGGCAAGAACCGACGTGATCTCCGCGACTAACAGCGTCGCTTCGGCATCGAATTGATTCCAATCGATCGCTGGATGTTTTGAACCGTTGGCGATGCGGTTCAGCAGATCCACAGCGCGCAGCAGCACATCGATCTGCTCGGAACGAAAAATCAGCTGGCCGCTTTGAGCGGCAACGAAACCATCTTCCATCACGTGCGCGACTCGAGCCGCCGGATCGATCCCAACAATCCGTGCGGCGCCCTTAATCGAGTGCGCACCACGCATCATCTCCGCGAGATAGCGTTTGTCACGAGGATCGCGTTCCAGCGCGAGCAGACCTGCTGTCAACGACTCCACATGCGTTTCGACCTCCACGCAGAAGATCTCCAGCATTGACGTGTCAGTAAAGGTCTCGCTGCTCATGACGTTTCTCAACAGAACGGATTCGATGAGTGGATGCTGTGACGGAGGGTGTTCCTACCATTTCTATCTCCCGCGACGTGGTAGGACAAACCTTCCTTTTTCTGATTCTCCCATTCTAGACGTCTCTCACGCCAACGGTCGACGAATTCGATACAACTGCTATAGATGCCATTCACGATAGATTTGGTTTGATCTGAATGCAACGAAATTTTCGTCCTGTTGTGTTTTCACCTCCATCGGCGACGGGGACATCGACCGGACCGTTCCAGGGAGATACGATTGACACCGGCAGAGGTTGTGTGTGGCCTTGTTCCTGCTGAAGATGAACCTTATTGAACCGCAGACGCCGTTCCCATGCGGTTCAACAAACGAGGAGTCTGCAGGTGAACAAAACGCACCCGTACCGAAATTCGAGCGTCACGTCGACAACAGAAAGAATGAAACATGTCCGAGCTCCTGCAAACCGATCACAGGATTAAGGTTCTCTTGGTGGATGACCAGCCGATCGTTGCGGAAGCTGTTCGGCGGATGTTAGAGCCAGAATCCGATATCGACTTTCATTATTGTAATAGCGCCGCGGAAGCGTTGGGTGTCGCCAAAGAGTTATCTCCCACGATCATTCTGCAAGATCTCGTCATGCCGGACATCGACGGACTATTGCTTTTGAAATTCTACCGCGCGAATGCGGTAACACGCGACATTCCTGTCGTTGTACTTTCGTCGCAGGAAGAGGCGGTGACCAAGGCTAAGGCGTTTGAGCTCGGCGCGAGCGACTATCTTGTGAAGCTGCCAAATCGCATCGAGCTTGTGGCTCGGGTGCGACATCATTCGCGCGGGTACATCCATTTACTCGAACGAAACGAAGCTTTCCAATCTCTTCGCGAAAGTCAGGCCACCCTCGCCGAAGACGTGGCACAAGCAGAAAAATATGTCACGTCGCTGCTTCCTGAAAAGATGTCGACCGACAGCGTCGTGACGGATTGGACGTTTATTCCATCGTCCAAACTGGGAGGCGACTCCTTCGGCTATCACTGGATCGACGACGATCATCTGGCGTGTTATCTGCTGGACGTCTGTGGCCACGGAGTGCGCGCGGCGCTGATGTCGGTCTCCGCCATGAACGTCCTGCGGGCTGAAAGCTTGCCTGGCTGCGATTTCCGCAATGTCAGTCAAGTATTATCCGCCCTGAACAATGCCTTTTTGATGGACCAACACAATCAGATGTATTTCACGATCTGGTATGGTGTGTATCACAAGAAAACTCGAGAGTTGAATTACTCGGGGGCCGGGCATCCCCCCGCACTGCTAATTTCAGGTCCTCCGGACGCCCCCACCCGCTGCCAGCAGTTGGAGAGTCAGGGTCCGATAAACGGCGTCATAGAAGATCTCACCTACGACGCTGTGACAGTGTCCGTCGAGCCTGGAGCGAGACTCTATCTCTACAGCGATGGAGTCAGCGAACTTCACAAACCTGACGAGTCCATGTGGACTTTCCAAGAGTTTCTGAAAGCGATGGCCGCCCCACTGGCTGTTGGCGAGTCGGCTTTGGAACGCATTCGCACGACCGGCCAGACGATTCAAGGGGGAATGCCCTTTCTGGATGACTTCTCAATACTCGAATTGAGATTGATTTAGCGACTCTCACGGCCCTGTCGCAGGAATTCAGTACGCAGGCTGGCTGACGAGCGGCACACGTTCTCCAAACCACAGCACTCTCCGCAGAGCCTCGATGACTGTCAGGTCGCGTTCTGTTCAGTACGGCTAGCTGACGAGTGGTGTCAACGGCAAGATTCTCGAATGAGCGTAAGGATGACTTGATGAAAACGTTAATGTCTCTGGCGATGGTGTTGTCACTCGTCTCGTGGGCCATCGCGGATGATCCGCCGCAGACTGTCCAGACTCCACCGAGCAAGACGCTGCCTGTTCCCGGAGATGTTTTTTGGGTTGAGGGGCGACCGGCATTCTTGATTCTGCCTGAATCAAGAATGCGTGATGACATAACCCCTTGGGTGTGGTATGCCCCGACGATGGACGGACTTCCAGGGCTGGAAGAACGTTGGATGTTTGAGCATTTTTTGAAGGCCGGCATCGCTATCGCCGGAATTGATGTCGGCAATTCACATGGCAGCCCGGACGGCCGAAAGTTGTACACGTCGTTGTATCGCGTGCTGACGGAAACGCGTGGCATGGCCGCCAAGCCCGTGTTGCTAGGACGCAGCCGTGGTGGTCTGATGACACTCGGTTGGGCCGTCGACAACCCCCACCACGTCGGTGGCTTCGCAGGAATTTATCCTGTTTGCAATCTGGCCAGTTGGCCGGGACTGGCAGAGGCCGCCGGTCCATGGGGATTGTCCGAACACGAGTTGGCTGCGCAGCTTGCCAATCACAATCCCCTCGATCGAGTCGCGCCATTGGCACGAGCAAAAGTCCCTCTGTTTTCCATACATGGTGACAGCGACACGGTCGTTCCTCTGGAATCCAACTCGGGAGAGATGTACAAACGCTATCGAGACCTTGGTGGCGAGATGCAACTCGTTATTTCGAAAGGGCAGGGGCACAACATGTGGTCCGGTTTCTTTCAAAACCAAGCGCTGGTCGATTTCGTGATCAAAAATGCCCTGCGAAAATGAATGGTCTGACGCGCGGCCACCACCCGCCAAATCACAGAGTCGACATCTCCTGTTTGAGCGACACGGTTTCCTGACTCTCGCGTCTGACGTCGTTAGCGCAGACACTGTTTTTTAGTTTTCGTGCGGTCAAAAGAGACCTCCATCATCCCCCCAACCGAAGGAACCTCCGATGACGATCACGGCGAATGATGACACGGCGCGCCGGGCCTATTGGACGGAGCAGATGCAGCTTGGCCATGAGCTGGTTCAACGCGTCTTGGCGTTTGAAGTCCATGACTGTGGGGAGGGATTCGGATCCATTCCCCATGCGGCAACTCAGGCGGGAGTCGAAATGCAGTTCTCCGATTCCAAAATTGCCGGGGAACTCAGTCGCTTGCACTTCCTCCGTGAGAGCCTGCTGAAAGACGTGATCAACGTCGGCCGGACAATGAACGATCGAGGTTGGATCCTGAAGATTGAAGACGGTTATCGGTCGCTCGAAATGCAACGGCAATTGGTTCGCAAGCCGGAACTTTTTGACGCCATCTTGAAAAAGTGCATTTGGGAAAACGGTGGCAAGCTTCCGTCTGTGGAGCGGATCTTTCACCGAGCAACGGTTCTGGTCGCCAACATCCCCAAATTGGGAACACACATGTCCGGGTCGGCGATCGATATCTCTGTGTTTCGGCGTGATGACGGCCGCGAAATTTGGCGTGGCAATTCCTACTTGGAAATGAGCGAGCAGACACCGATGCGATCCCCTTTTGTCAATCCGGAGGCTCTGCGTAATCGTCTCGAGATCACGACGCTGCTCGAGTCGCACGGTTTTGTCCATTTCCCCTTCGAATTCTGGCACTACAACCAAGGCGATGCGATGGGGCATGTCCTCGCAAATCAGCCCGGCCCGGCTCGTTTCGGCCCGGTCCACTGGGACCCAAAAACGAACAAAGTCCAGCCCTGCGAAAATCCGCTTCAGCTCCTCAATCCCCTGCCCGTGATTGAACAAGAAATTGCCGACGCCATTCAACGGGCTCAAGACAAATAAAATGCAGGAAGCCTGTCACACCCAGTCATCCGTGACCAATCGGGATTCGGTCAGAGTTTGATGTCGCGTCATCGATCGCTTCCCAAACCTTTCCGGGTCACGTCACCGCCTGTGGACACAGGGATAACAAGGCTCCCGCCGCGTTACATACGTGTCGACAGTCGCTTGTTGATCGCGGTTCCGCGGGAGCTTCGCTCTCCCGCATGACCTTATTCAACAGGATGTTCAAGAACGTCTTTCACACAGTTGGCGACGTGTGTGACATTCGATCGGACTGCGGTTCCATCCAGTTTTGCTTCCGGATCTTGCCCACGTTTTGATCGGAGCCTTCTCGCGATCAAAACGTGGGCCCTGATCGGCTTGTTTTATAGCAAGAAGGCAGCAGCGAATTTGCTGTTTTTCGGTTCCAAAGTACCGACCGAATATTCTTCTGAAACGAGAGAATATTCCCGTATCTCGCTCTGAGCCAATTCCGATCATCGGCTTTCATGTTCCGACGCTCGGTTTCCAAGAGAGAACCACCCAGAGCCGTTGCGATTTCTGAGACCGGACTGGATGCGACCGAAAGGATACGAAGATTGTTTTCCCACGGGTGCGACCAATCCTCGTCAATGGGGCGATAGATAAAACGCTGTTGCAGTAGTCTTTCTGCCGCCGCGACGCGGATAAGATACGCCACACCTCCTGCGGGGGGATACTTATACATCACAAAATCGGTTCGATTGACTCGCCACCGCTGTATCGGATTTTTAGGGCGGAAATCAAAAAGCTTGACAATATCCCAATGCGATGACACCGAAACCGCGTCCTCGATCGCTTGCAGGAACAAGGAATCATCCGGGATATAAAAATCGTCTTCCATTATTAATGCGAACTCCTGTCCCTCATCGAGGAACCGTCGCCAGATTTTCCGATGCCCCAGATAGACCGAGATTTCGCCGGGTATCATAGCGCGTTTCATCCAGATCCTATTGAGCCAACTCGAGTAGGGCGATGAAAGCTCGTCGGCTTGCACTCGTATGCCCTCTACGAAAGTGGAACAAAACGGAAATCGATCCAGTTGCTGACGTGAGCTTTCGTATCTTTGACCTCCGGATGGCTCTAAGGTCAGTACGTAGCAAGCCAGGGTACTCCCCTTGATACAGTCCACCATTTTGATCATTGCTCCTGATTTTTCCGCGATCGATGGACACCGGCGATTTTCGAGTGAGGGGACGGATTTGGGCACTCACATCCAATCCCTCAACCACGGAAGCCCCTCTGGCGTTCGCTGAATCGAAAGATTACAGACTCTGTGATTCAGACAGCAAGATCAACGGTCAATCCATCAGCAACCTCACATCGGCCAATTTCCGTTTGTCGCCTGTCACTCGAACGTCGAGTCACTGTTGACCCGTGGACCGAGAAAAAACTACGATCCAAAGGGTATCATACCTGATCCAACGGGACGGGTGGCGTTCGCTTCTTTAAGGAACGCACGGCTGGCAGGGATTGCGCCGAGACTTATCTGAGAGAAGCGGAGCGAGACAGTTTTCTCGAGGAGGCATTAAAGATCTGCGGATGAATCCTACCTGATGCAGAGGGACAGGATCACGTCCGGTCGTTGAAGCAGCACACGAGTTCTATGACTCTCACCCGTACCGCAATAAACTGTGATTCACGAGCACGCGAGTCTCCGTAGTCGCCCATTTTCGGTGGGTGTCAGACAACGACTCAAAGCTATCAAATCTGCCGGTCTTGAAAACTCGGTGTTCCAGCCAATCAATCGTCACGTCGACTCCTAAAAACCTGTCCGCGGTTGGGCAGGTGAATCATTGGATCCCTCCCGATCATGTCCCGTATTACCGAACGCCTCCCCTCGAGAGCATGGACCTTTTGCGGAAGCCCTGATTATCGCTGTCGAATGTTCGCCGCAACTGACCTCGCCCAAGAGATTCAGAGCAGGGGGACATCGGTCGTTCGATGGCCGCGATCTTCGGTTGCTTGATCTTGGCATGAAAACTTTATTGGCGAAAAGCACTCCTTCCGTCTCGCGGGAAAACCGACTATGCGTTTGATGCAATTTGTTGTGGATTGCCCTTGGCCAACGATTTCAGGTGGCGATATTCGAAATACGTTACTCGGAACTCTTGACGGTGTTGCTGCATACTGCTGTGTGGGCTTGACCAAGCCGCAGGAAGAACAACACACGATCCCCGTCGAGTACCACCAATTGCAGTGCTTTGCCAACTCTAATCCTTGGAAAAACTTTGATCCCCATCAGCCGACCTGTTTGCGATTTTCGCAGAACGCATTTTCAGATGTCGAGCATCTGATAGACGCGTTTCAACCGAGCATTGTTGTCTTCGAGGGGGTGGCTTGGGGGGCGATCTTAAGGCAACTACAGAGCCGGCGGATACCAACGGTATTGGATATGCACAACGTCGAATCCTTACTTTATGAGGAAGGGATGCAGTCTCGGCCGTGGTACAAAAACGTGTGGTTCCGATTGCACAGCCGACGATGGCGACGCGCTGTCCGGGAAGTCGATCGAGAACTCAGTCATCTCGCGGACCAGACGTGGGTTTGCTCTGCGGACGATGCGTCTGCGTTGCACGCGTTAGGCGGTGTCTCCTCCCATCAAATTCCCAACCCTATCCCCCACGAATCCGCGTTGGAGGCACCGATTTTCGAGGATCGTTACCGCAACAAAAATCCATTGTTTATTGGGCATTTGTCTTTTTTTCCCAATGTGGCCGCCGTTGTGGAACTTGCAAAACACGGGAGACGTGCCTTGGCTCGAAGAAATATCATCATCCAACCTCTTGTCGCCGGGCGCCAGCCAGCCAGAGCAATTCGTACGTTAGCCTCGAAGGGATTGATACAGCTCATCGCCAATCCTGTGTCCTGTCAGAATCTGTTGGCGAATAGCGGTTATAGCCTCTTACCGATTCGCCAAGGGAGCGGCACTCGGATCAAGGTACTGGAGGCTCTCGCTGCGGGCTTGGTCGTGATAGCGACTCATAAAGCGGTCGAAGGGTTAGGGTTACTCGATGGCATCCACTATTGCCATGCAGAGACGATCGACGATATGGCCAACCGCCTGTGTGAATTCGTGGCCCATCCCGATCAGGCCGCGCAGTTAGCCCAACGGGGAAGAGATCTCGTGATCGAAAACTACAGTCGCACAGTCATACACCACAAACTGTCGACGGCTTTGCAGTTACTGCATGGAACGCGACAGACCGGGATGAGCGTCGATCGATGCCTTTTCAGGGGATGATTTACGTATTCTCGGGGTCCCGCTCGCCACTGACATACTCAACAGACTCCAATGCAACGAACGACAAATTCCGCGAGACAAAACATTCATAGGAATCACAGGGACAGGACTCGACCGTCTCCATACGACGCATTGGATTGGACCCGTGCGGTGGAGACCATGCCGTGATCCTGCGACGGTACCCGGTGGTTCTCTTTCTCGAGTCGTCCGGCGGCTCTGAAATCTAGGACTGACGCCTTGATCCTGCGACCGTCATTTCGGACACATGGACCCCGATTGTTTTTAGCGGGGTACTTCATTCGTTGAAAAATGAGCGTGACGACTTGGCAGGCCGTAATCGGAGGTTGTGTCGGTCGGGGCGGGTCCGCCGCGTGAAGATCCGAGTCTCTCGTCGGCGAACGCATTTCCGAGAAGAAAACCTCGATGAAGGCTCGATGGGAACCACAGGCGATCACGAGCGACGTCAGCACGCCGAATTCAGGCGGGGAACGAACAAGGGGACTCCGCTGTTTTGTCGAAATCTGGCGGGGCTATGCGGGGGGATTCTTTGCTCCGCCATTCAAGTGTTTCGTCGGTATGGATTGATTGTTTCCTCGGGAACGAGCGACACCCGATAACAACCCAGGTGACGGGCACCGAACACGACCGATACCAGCCCTCTTCGATGCTTGGCATCTTGATTAGACTCCGTGATTCGTCCACTGATTCTTGGCGATATTGAGTCGTTCTTTCCTCACGCACTTCCTAAGAAAAGGAGCGAGATGAAGATTGACCCACAGATCTCACTCCGTCTCAGCAATACCCCATTGTGTGTTACCAATTCCCACCACTCCTACCATCTTTCACCGTGTCCGTTTTGAACGCCCCTCCCCAGATTCAGGTTTCCAAAACGGTTGAGGGAACGGCGGTCTCTGTGCTCGTGAGAGCCGAAGCAACGCAGAACTTATAACTCGAGTAAACCGCATCTGTGCCTTCAGGGAAGCAGACGTCCGACAGAGTGACTTCTAGCGACCGCAAGCCCACACTGCACATAAAATCGGCGACCGACGACGGTCCGAACGTCAATGGATCGCCCAAAATCTGCATCCCTCTCACGAAATTTTGCACGGATGATGGGAGTTGCTCTGGATGCTCGACGACTTGCCGATCGATCAAGTCGATCCATAGCCGACTGTCTGGATCTCGCAGCACGGGCAACATCCCATCCAAAATCTGTCGCACTTCTTTTTCTGAAAAATACATGCTCATACCCTCCCAAGCGATGAACACGGGGGCTCCATGCGGCAGAATATCCTCAAGCACGGATGTCAACGACATCGTACGGACGTCAATCGGAATCGAAGATCGGGTGACACCTTGCGGATCGGTCAGTGTCAACTGAGAAAGACGGCGATTTCGTTCGGCAAGCGTGGTCGGAAAGTCCAATTCATAGACACGGGTGCCCGCCGGCAGCGACAGTCGAAACGGCCGCATATCCCAACCGACTCCCAACAACACCACGTCCCGTCCGCCGGCAGCAAGAAATTTTGAGAGAGCGCCGTCCAGATGCGACGTGCGAGCCGCCACCATTCCGCCTAGTTGCGGCGTTCGTTCGCAAAAGCGATTCGCCATCGCCACTCCATGCTGCCCCGCCATCTGTGCCGCGAAAGGATCCTGAAAAAGTCGCCCATTTTCGCTGGCGCGAACGCCGGCAATCAATTCCGCCGACGACGTGAGCTTCAGAGAGTACAAGGAATTGATTTGGGTAGTGGAAATTCCCTCGGAACGTAGCTTCTCGGACTGTCTAGCAAAGTACGTCAACGTCGCCTCGGCGATCAGAGAATCGCCATTGTGAAATTCAATGGTAATCGCTTCGACCACCGCTTGTCCGCGAAGGAAGCGTTTTCGAATGCGATCGTGTCGCTCGGGATCGATGCGCGCCGTCACCGTGCAATCCGTAACACTCGGCCGCATGTACTTGATTTCCACACGCAGCAACCACATAGACACGGACTGTGGCGAGGAAACCGGATGAACTCCGATGACCGGCCACCCTGACAACAACGAGGCCAACGCGATCCCGCCCGTATAGTCGCCAGCCAAAACGCATAACGCCGCCTGATGAGTAAAGTGCTGATTCGTGGACTGTGGATTAAGTGGCAGAACGGACTCAGCCGAGCCAGGTTCGATTGACGTCACGGCCCATTTCACGAAATCCAAGACAGGAACCTGCTCTCGCAACAGCGCGCTAACCGTCGCCGGGTCCATGCGAAATTGTCGGTCTTGATCCCACGACACCTCAAACAACGGAGACGATATTTCCTCTGTCATCTCGATTGGCAATGTCGGTGAGACGTCCCTGTCGCCTCTGCCTGCAGCGTTATCCCGTATTGTTTGATGTGATCGTGTTCCGTCGCCGTAATTGCGAACTTCGTTAATCTCCCTTTGGGGTGATTTCTTTGTCTTCGTGGCTTGAATCATGACCATTATCCTAGGAAGGGACCGGCGATTATTGATGTCTGTAATTCCGTTGTCAGAAACTGTTCTGAGAGTATTTACCGCGATTGTTCCACAAACCTTTCAGCGATTTTTTGGGGGGGGGCACCCATCCGCCTCCTTCACCGGCGAGACTTGGCAGAATAGAACACAAACCTATTTTTAAATGCCTGTTATGACGAAACGCAATCAATCGAGTTCCCGCAGCACGTTCGATTGTGTGTTAATCTTATTTTCACGTTTTTTCCGAATTCCGAGTCTGCGGATCCAGAGGAGTTCGGTGGTTAAACCCGATCCGTCACCACCAAGGGTGATCTCGGGGTCCATCGAGAGATTCAGTCGCTCGATGCGAGGCCATTATCAATCTCACCCGCGTGAATGTCGCACCGTCAACAGCCCCCCCCCCGACAACCGACTCATCCCAGACCGTAAATTGGCACCCACAATCCTCCGGATCTTGAAGCGTAACACGCATTCCTTGCCGCTGATTTTGGATTTCCATGGGAAGTCAAAGCATTCCGCTCTGCCTCGGCTCGCGTGCTATCGGATGCTCGCATGACCAACGAAGTTGATAATCACGTCATGGCGGCCGCATGGATCTCTATGTTTGACGCGTCCTCTTATGTACAGAACTTTACACGGTTGATGACGTCGACGGTTTCTCGTTAGGAATCGGACGAACGTTGGCATCTCAGCGGTCAGAACATGCCCTATGTCTCAAGACTCACGAGATCGATCAGGATCCGTTTTTGATCGCATTCCGGGTGTTGTCGCCATTGATGAACGCGGGCACGTCGTGAAACGACACATCCTTCACGAATCAGAATTCACAAATTCGAGATTCGTGTTGAAGCAGGTCCGCTAAAATCCTGATGGCCAATCCGATCCCTGATGGACGGCTGGTCTGTATACGTCGTTGAGACCCTGCTTGGCAGCGATTCGCGTCAATCAGTGGCCGGTCAGAAACCGACATTTGGGATCGGGATCCGGTCTGGGGTGCGGGCGGCGGGCGCTGGAGCCCGCATTTTTGCGTAGGATGAACCGACATTGGCCGGCCGGGCGTTTGCCATCGTTCAATGGTCGCGTCTTGTGACACGCCTCTGAGAACAAAATTTTCTGCCCGCTTTTGTCGAACGTTCTTGCCACCACCTTCCATTCCGAATCCTCGCTCAATCTATAGTCTCATGACTCTTCATTCTCCCAATTATCATCCCAGAAACCGAGAATCGACGCCCTCACCAACGAAGGAAGTCTCGGGGGCCACCAAGGTTCGTTGGCTGATCGTGATGATGTTGATGGGATTCGCATTTCTTGCGCACTTGAATCGGGTCAGCATTGCGGTCGCCGAGAGCGAACGATTTACCGAACAGGGAGGGATGAGTAACGAGCAGATGGGATGGATCTGTTCTGCCTTTCTTCTGGTATACACAGTCGGGATGCTCCCCGGCGGTTGGATGATCGATCGCCTATCAGCCTGTTGACGACGTCTGAGTTTGTCGTTACGCGAGCGGCGTGATCCGGTCGCGAGTGCGGTTGGCGAGTATGTGATTTTGAACATCGGAAAATCGGGTTGAGAGTGGCTGATCGGTTTCAGGGTCCGTAGGGTGGCCCGTCGCAACCGACCAAGGCGCAAGACGCGCGTAAGTAAACGCTCGCGGTTTGGCCGCTCCGCAGAGGTTTCGCAGGATCAGGCCCCGGTTGTGAGACAACGCCATCACTTGGTAGCGCTTCGTCGCCGTTGTCAGACCTCGCCGCCACGTTCGGAGACCGCGACCAGTTTCGCAGAGGTGAGCGAACGTCCGTT
>CAMCMU010000065.1 GCA_945876035.1 Schlesneria paludicola DSM 18645
CAATGGCTTCCCTCGATTTCGACCCGAACGGTCCTGACCTGTGGGGTCCGACTTCCCTACCATCACCGCCCCTCAAGGATCATGACGCAGGGCGTCGTGATCCTTGAGGGGCTTCGTATCCCAGACACAAGCCATAGACGCGCTGTCGAATTCATTCCTCGACAGTGTGATCGATCAAATCCGGGCCTCGATGATCGTCGAAGCCAAGGGCAAATCAGGCAATGATTCCCGGCCGACTCTCGACTGCGCGAAGAAGTCGTTCATCCGCATCCGAAGTGATCGCTCCGCCATCAAATCTCGCGACGACATCGCGCCGGCCCAACTCGTGAAATTCATAGGTATTTGATTGACAATCTGTTTGCCCGGTTTCGCCTCCGTTTGCGTATTGTTTTTCCTTTCATCAAAAGGACTGACGACAAAGGAGACTCCAGTGTTTGAATACGCTGTGAGAATTGCGGGCGAAATTTTTCTTTGACTTTGGAGATGACGATGAAACCAGATTTGTCTCGTCGTGGTTTTGCACAGCAAGCCGCCGCGGCTCTAGTCGGCGGAATGGTCATTGCCAAGGCGATCGATGCAACTGGCACCTCCGCGGGCGCGTCAGGTCCATCGACATCGCTTGGACGAGCCCCCAAATACCCTCGTCAGGACGACCCCGCAGCGGCCCTCGAGTACTTGCTGTACGGCAACAGGAACTACGCCTGCGGCAAGCCGAGGAACCCCCGCAGAGACCGATCGCGTCGCCGTGAGACGGAGTCTATTCAGAAACCGATCGCCGTGATCGTGAGTTGTGCCGACTCCAAGGTGCCTGTGGAAGTGCTCTTCGAAGTGGGGATCGGAGACGTCTTCGTAGTCCGGGTGGCTGGTAATACTCTCGGATATCGGGCAAACGGAGCTGATTTTATACTCAATAATATGAACGTGGGAAGCATTTCATACGCGTTGCAGAACCTTGGCCCCATAGCTTGTGATGGTGCTGGGCCATGAGAATTGCGGCGCCTCTGCCAGCGTTTTGACGCAAATCGATGGGCAAACAGAAGGGACCTTAGACTTCTTCCACGATATCAACCAAGATCGACGTGATCCGGACACCGGCGACTATCCAATTCCAAATGAATACGTCCAATCGTGCCTCGATCCGATTATTCATCCGGCAACGATTGCGGTTGCTTCTGGGGGCACGAATGAGCAGATCCTCGAAAAAACGATACAGTTGAACGTCGCCGTACAGGTGGATATTGTTAAAGAGCTGATCTTTACTATACGGACAATAGTTCCACCAAAGCCCTTTCCCTACCTGATCGTCGGCTACGAATACAGCTTGAAAACAGGAAGTGTATCCGAAGTAGCAGACCTCCCCTGAAATTCGCAACGAACCTCATACCGACACTGAATTGGGGGCGATGTGACGTTCTGTCACGTACGTCCAAACAACTCGGATTGTAATCGGCACTCCGTTTTCTCGGTCACCCAAGACGAGCGATATCGGAGGACGAATGATTGGGCCGGCCCCCTGTTTATCACCCGCGCATTGATTTTCAGAAACATTCGGTCCGTGACTGGCAGTACGAAACGTACGAGTATCACGTCAGCGGATGTTACTGGCCATTCAATGTGGATTGTTGCTGATCGTTGGGTGAAAGCGACTGTTCGAGTCGGCCCAGATGGTCCTCGATCTCCGTCAGTTCCACCTCGGAGAGGTTTTCACTGCCAAATCTCACACGGTAAAAAAAAGTGGTGATCGATGTGGGTACGTCCTTGAGGTGGACCGGTTCCAAACAAGACATCAATTGCTCAGACGCGTGCCCCGCAAATTCTTGCTGGGTCTGAGTGAAATCACGATGCAACCCCCTTGATTCCATCAGCCCCGTAAAGCGTTCGTAAAATAAAACTCGAGGCCTCGGGGGTATCTGTTGCTGAGAAGCGTTCAACGCCCCCCATAAGGACCAGTCCCTTCTGCGTCGAAAGAGGTAAAATCCCGTCGCTAACAGCAAAAGTCCGAAGCCGCCTGCCCCGACACTCACCCCCTTAGTGATGTCGATGAGTAACCAGAGTAATTGACTGAGGCTTTCAGCGGGAGAGGCCCACATTCGTAGAATCGCCTCCCAAATTTTTGCTGCCAGATCCTGCAACGGGGTATAAATCATTTCCTGTTGCCGATCCAACGATATATTGATGACGTTGTTGCTCCACATATTCGACAACGCGGCGTTCGTATCCGTCCAAACTCGACTGCGCCTTGCGAACGACTCGACGAGTACGGTCCTTTGGGAGGCGGGAGTACCATCGAAAGTGACCCAGACTCTGCGGTCAATTAAAGCTTCCACCCAGGCATGAGCAAATCGCTGCTGGACCTGTAGCGTTCCATCAGAAAGTAACTCCCCCCCCTTAAAACCTGTGACGAGTCGTGCGGGAATATTCTGGGAGCGCATCATCAGCGTGAGTGCCGAAGCGAAATATTCACAATGACCCGCTTTCCGATTGATTAAAAAATCTTCCACCGGATCAATCTGGGAGTTTATTATCGAACTCTTAAGGCTGTATTTGTACTGTCCCGAGCGTTGTAGATAAGCCTCCAGAGTTCTCGCTTTCTCCAGATCACTAAGATTCCGATTTTGTCTGCTCTGAGCTTCGGAAATCACGCTCTCCGCTAGTTCTCGCAATCCGTCTAAGCCCTCCTGAATATTCAGATACATCTGCCGAACCGGCTGATTGCGCCAAGCGACATTCGACGGAACCCCTCGGGATGCCTCACGCGCAGGTCTCGCCGTCGCTCTCGTGTTACTAAAATCATATGCCGTGGCTTCGAGACCGATCAGACCCGATTCATCGGGTACCGGCACACTTGACCAGACCAAGTACTGAAGGCCCTGTCTTGAGGATTCTTGCGGCGAATTGGCAACCGGTCCGCGTTGAACCAAGCCCGTCGCCTGCACATATTCACCAATCGGCTTCGTACGATCGCCGTCAATGACGAACAAGCTTGCAGGTTGACCCATAAAAAACAGGATGTCGCTTCTCGTTGCTTTCAGATTAATTTCTTGTTGAATTTCGAGAGTTGTATTCTGCCGTGACCTCAACACCGTGGTACCTTGAGGGACGACCGGATCCCAACGTCTTTGGTGATAGTTGACTGAAATTGAACCGCGGAACAGGGGCTCTGCATGGCCAAGTTGCTCGGCGTAGGTGTAAGGCGAAATGAGTTCGTCGGTCTGCAGGCTTTTCAGTCGAATATCGAAAACCGGTTCAAGACTCTCCCAGGCCAAGCCGGCATTGCCAAGTTGCACTCCCCGAGAAAATCCAGAGACAGATTGACGAATCTGGCCGGATATGCCCTCCGCGGAAATTTCAAGGGGTGCTCCAATCCAGACTCGAGGAATCAACAAAAAAAACAATCCGCTGACGAAAAGACTCGATAAATAAGTCAACGCGGTACCGATCACAAATCGACGCGAAAACCAACCGCCGCCTTCGGCGTGACACACAGCGCCAATGCTTTTGCTTCGTCGATTGTCCGCATCCGCCGCCATTGCCAATTTCAAATCGGGTGAGTGCTCCGTTTTCAACGTCATGTCGGATTGATAGAGCGAGAAGACGGACAGCGTCCAGATTGCGGCGAACATGTAGATCAACAGGGCCATGCCAAACCAGCCTTGGCTGGTTAAGACCGAAGCGATCGCCATCTGAATCACCCCCAATGCCATCAACAGCCAGCAACGGCGGATCGTTTTCTGTTGCAACAGAACGATCCACCCCAAATAGACCAGCAAGTGGACACCCGACAGAATTTTGCCTTCATATTTGTCGCTGTAGAACTCATTGGCTGAGGCAAGCAACGCCACCAATCCACACACCGCAGCCAAGGTGTCGGGCAGGCCTGTACTCTGTTTCCCAATTGGCTCATGGCTCATTTCGCACCACCAATAGCCAAAGATGGCGGCAGGCAACATTCCATAGGGGACCCAACTGCCGCCTTCGGCAGCACCGAGCACCCCGGCAACCAACACGGCCAATCCATAAAGACTCAGCTTGTAGGCGTGGGCAAGTGGCATTTGTCAAATTCTTACGAGAGGTTTGCGGAGACGGAATTGGTGTTATGAAGCTCAATTGCAGATTCTCCGGAAATGGGATGAATCACGTTTGATACGGTGCTCTCCGACAATCGATGAATCAGTGCCTCTGAATTCCTCTGCTCGGGCAGCAAAAGGCCGTTGAGATCTTCCATTTTCGAAATCGGCACGAGATGAATTCGAGGATTACTTTTGGCATTCTCAAGGCTTGCGCCGGTGAGACGTGTGGTCACAAACACAATTCGAAATGATGAATCCGTCTGTCGCAATGTTTTCTCAAGTAGCGTCGCGGCCTGGTCCGCATGGCCGGCTTCAAAAACAGCCAATCCTTCGAAAAGTGACTCGAAACATATGGCTGAACCACATCCCCGCCACTCAAAAGTTTCCGCGCCCGCTGCGACCAACGACATGGTGCTCTCTCGACAGTCACGACCAAACTCGACAAGCAACGTCAACGTGAAGCTGAGCACTCGCTCTACCAATTCGTTCACGCGGTCGGCGGCGAGCGCGTTTTTGGGCTGCCACAAATCGAGCACAACCGCGAGATTGCAATCCCGATTCTGTTGGTATTCGCGTAGGATCAGTTCACCGCGGCGCGCGGATGTGCGCCAATGGATGTCCCGCGGATTGTCACCGATTCGAAACTCTCGCAAACGATGAAACTCATCGTGAAAGACTCCGGCGGAAATTTGCGAACGCGACGCCAATTCCGTCGCGTTCGTCAACCGCCGCTTCCATGTCGGAGCGAGGCGTTCAATTTTCGGATAAACCAGCACCTCGTCTGACATGTCGAAAACACGAGTCCGCTCGATCAACCCCAGTGGAAAACGAGACGAAACATACACCGGTCCCAGACGGTACCGGCCACGTGTTGCGAGACACAGGTGGTAATAACCGGCTCGAGTGGCTCCGACTGGAACGCACATGAAGAGGACTTCCGCCGGCAGGGATTCGTTCGTACCGACGATGTTGTCCCGAACGGACAACATCCGCACCGCCTGCAGTCGACGTCGATTGACCACGGTCATTTCAACTCCAAACAGTTCGCCAACCATCGCGCGGCGTGGTGTCGTCCGTAAAATTTGAACGGCTTGAAGCATTCCAAATGTCTGCCACCCATTCGCAACAAATGGGCCGGTCAGCATGGCGAACACCAAAAGAAGGGTGTTCTGCTTTGTCAAAAATGCTCCGCCCAACAAAACAAACATGATGCACAAGTAAATCACGCCTTCGATCGGAATGAGCATGGATTGGCTGCCGATACGGGGCGTCATCAATCCACGGCGCGTCGATGAAATTCCCGCGGTTATGGCACACATGCCGATCACAACCATCCCCATCGCCAACGTCAAAAACAAAACGTGCTGCGTTTCATTCCACTCAACCACACTCTGCCAAAAAGAGCGGTAACCGACTAACAGACCGGTGCCAATGAGCAAGAATAAAACCCCCACAATCAACCGAAACTTCAGTCGAAAGGTTTGTTTAAAAGTTGTCATTGTTCACCTGCGTTCCAATGTTTAAGGACAGAGGAAACTCCGGCATGCCGCTTCTCCTGGTGAAGTGACCCTGGCCAAGACTTTTTCATACGATTTCACCTTAGAAAAGACTTGGTGCGGTTGACTCCAACCACGTCAGGACGCGATTCGTCGTATCTTTCCAATCCGACTCGTGCAGCAATCCGTGAACGTGGTCGGGGAGCGAAATAAGATCTGTCACTTCGGATGCCGTCTGCATTAACCAGTGAGCAACAACATCCCCATCGGTGGTCACGTCGGCTCCGCCACGCAGGGCCAATATGGGAATCGAAATTTGATGCACATCGCGACGGGCCTGCGCTATCGCCGTCTCCATGGAGAAGAACCAACTTGCCGTCACCGTTCGAACAATGAGCGGGTCGGCCCGTCTTTGTCTGGAGAATTCGGCATCACGTGTCATGTTGCATGGATCAAGTCCGTTTCGAAACCTGACCGTCGGGACAAGTTTGACCAACAACCTTCCCAGAATCCGTTTGAAGGGTGAAATTCGCAGTTTGACTCTGAGTAAGACCGAAGAGAGCACAATCGCCGATGGTCTGATTCGATCGGTCTGCACCGCACGCAAAGCGATGAGACCTCCCATACTGTGCGCACCGAGAACGACTCGCTCTGAATTCAGATTCAGCTGATCCCAGACTTGAGCGAGATCGGTCACGTATTCGTCGAATGAACGGACGTGTGTCCTGAGACCTGTTGAGCGTCCGTGCCCACGCAAATCAATCAGGATAAGTCGCCAATCACGTCCCACAAAAACATCGGTGAGATGCAGGTATCGACCACCATGCTCCCCCAAGCCATGGATCCAAACCATGGTTCGAAAACGGTCAGAATTCGAAAGCGTCTGCACGTTCGGGCGATAATCCCGGACGAAGAGTACGGTTCCATCATCGACCTCGATTTTCATTTCAACTAGTCGCACGGGAGCCGTCTCTGCTAAGAAGCCAAATGACAAAACTTTAAAACGGTGTACTTAGGGCCAAACTCATCGTCAGGAAAAACACAGAGAGTCAGCCTGTCCGGGAAGGTTGCGGGGTTCAATCTCGGGAACATGCACTTGCCACTCTGTCTTTGAGTGCCATCGAAGTCGCAAACGCATTTTTTGGAATTACCCTCTGAAGGCTTCATCCGCGCAGATTCATATCCGTTAAAGGATGAGCCAATACTGATGGATGGTCAATAGAAAGGGCCTTCGGTGAGAGGCCAATTGCTTGGCTTCCGGTGACTCGGTAGACTAACCTCTCGAGCTCGGTCAATCGATTTGGAGCGGAGTCATGAGCAGCAACTTTCCGTACAGGCAGTCGGAATCGCTTCTGAGGGATCCTCTAACGGTTCGAATCCCGCCAACGACCTTCTGGCCCTGCCTTGTCAGTTTTCTGCTTCATGGCGTGTTTCTGATATTTATGGGGCTGATCAGCTTTCCCCAGACACAACACGACACGATTCAAATGACGAGCGTGATTGAAGATCAAGAGCCCCCGACGTACCTGTTGGAAACAATCGTTGCGGATGACGTGGGGAATGATAGCAAGTTCAACAACATCGTCTCGTCGTCCACGGCAACCCACGAACCCGCAAAACATCAACTCCAACAAATCGAGCGAACGATCGCCGCCGGTCTTCGTGTGGCTTTACCCGTCTCCGAAGACGTGCTGATGCCATTGAAATCCGACCTGCTTACCGTGATCGGAACTCGAGGCGCGACTGAATACTCGGGGGGTGTCCAAGGAGCGGTCGATCGTCTGGCTGTAGAAATCGCCGCGTCGCTCCGTGAGAATAAGACTCTGGTAGTCTGGTTATTCGATGCCTCTCCATCACTTTACGCTCGTCGCGCAGAGATCGCGGATCGCATTGAAAACGTCTATCGCCAAGTCACTTCACTCAACGCGGAGTCGGACAAGATCCTCAAAAGTGCCGTGGTGGCATTTGGCGAAAAGCCGCATATCGTCACCAAAGAACCGCTCCACGATGCCGGGGATCTGGTGCGCGCTATCCGTAATATCACGTCCGAGTCGTCGGGACTTGAAAACACATTTTCCGCCGTCAAATTCGTGGCAAAACACTATCAACCGGAGCGTGTTCAAATGCACCGCAATATCATGATTGTGATTGTCACCGATGAAGCGGGGTCTGATCCTGAAAGTTTAGAGCAGGCAATCGTCGCAACGAAACAATACGGGATGCGGTGTTATTGTGTTGGCGACGCGGCGCCATTTGGAAAACAGGTCTCCGAAGCCCCTTTCGTCTTGGAAAATGGGGAATCGGTGATCGGAGTCATGCACCGTGGCCCCGAAACATTCTTTCCTGAAAGGCTGCGTCTCGCGTACTGGGGTCGCAATGGCAATGACCTCGAAGAAATGTCTTCTGGATTCGGACCCTACGGACTGACTCGACTCTGCACAGAAACGAACGGACTTTATTTGTTGACGGATGACAATCGTGGACACCGATTCGATTCTCAAGTCATGAGAAACTACATGCCGGACTACCGACCGATTCGCGTGCTTGAAATGGAGATTACCCACAACAAAGCCCAGAAGGCCTTGCGCGATGCTTGCGCCTTGTGTGTCATCGATAGCGTCCCCTCTCCACGCCTCGAGTTTCCGGCGGACAACGATGCAACATTGCGTCAAGTTCTCATCCAGTCGCAACGTCCGCTCACAGAATTTGAATACAAACTGGATGCCTTACTTCAGATTCTTGAGCCTGGCGAAAAGGACCGATCCAAGATTAAAGACTCACGTTCGCAGGCGGGATTTGACCTAGCCATGGGACGGGTTTTGGCGTTACGAACCCGAAGTCACGGTTACAACGTGATGCTGGCAGAAATGAAACTGAGCCCGAAAAGGTTTGAAAAAAAAGACAGCAATCTGTGGCGACTCGAACCCTCGGAGGAGATCACGACGGGCAGCGTGGCTAAAAAAATGGCGGAACGTGCCAAAAAATACCTCGATCACGTCATCGACGCTCATCCGGGAACACCATGGCAGTTGATGGCCGAACGCGAACGCAAAATACCCCTCGGATGGCAGTGGAAGGAATCGAGCTACGTGCCGGTTGCCAAAACACTGGCAGAGACACCGAAAAATACGGGGCCGAAGTTTGTTGATCCGAACAATGGATTGAAGGGAACGCGGAATAAAACGCGGAATGACAATGTGCTTATCAAACGGGAAATTTGAAATGACGGTGCTGCAAGTGAACGCTCAATCGAACTTTCTGAAGTTGACGAATCGATAGGAGCCGCGGTACTTTTGGCTGACTAGCCTGGCGGTCGGCGCAGTTCTGGTTGTCTCGGAAAACGACTTCCAAGTCCCTCGTCAATCGCTATGATCGATTTTCGTTGCCCCGATTCGTCCCTTGGTCTTTTGAGCGTGATTCGGAGAAACCCGTCGCCTCAAACCAATCACATGTCTGCGGTCCATTACAATTCCACAAATACATCGCCTGAGCGGCGCCATGATTTATGATGCAAGCAAACAACGAAAACGTAGGATGGATGCCGCTCAAGGGTATCTCATCCTTGAGCTACCGGATTTGGCTTTGCGTGAACTGAATGCCTTGGCACAGGCAGAAAAAACGTCCTACGAATACTTCCTGTTACGTGGCGAGGTTTTGCGGGCAAAAGACGAGTATCACACGGCGCTTGAGGCCTACCTTCAGGCTCACACAGAGTCCCCTGAGGACCTCTATGTTCTGTTGGGAATGGCTTGGTGTTACAAACGCATTGACCGCGTGGATCAAGCGATTGAAACAATGCGACTGGCTCACGAATCCCACCAGAACGTTCCGATTATTCTCTACAATATCGCCTGTTATTATGCCCTCGCCGGTGAAAAAGAAAATGCACTCTCGTGGCTGGGACGTGCCTTGCGAAGGGATCCGAGCCTCTTAGATCTCATTCCCGACGAGACAGATTTTGAATCTCTACGTCATGATCCGGACTTCGCTCATTTGTTGACGCTGACTGCAAAGTAGCCCACGGGCCGCTTTTTTGGAATGGTCAATTTCTGAGCCGATTTGGGCCGGATTTCAATCGATCTGGGAACCTCCGAATCTGGCAAGCTTAAGACGAATTGTTTGAAGTCTTCCCAGAGCGATTCACCGATCAAGGCCGAGGATCAACGCCTGAAATGAGATTGGTACACAGACCAGAACTCGGGCAACGAGAGATCTGCGGGTGGTGTAGTGTGATGCGAGGGGAGCAGGCGCGATCAACCAGCGAGACATCACCACTCGTGATTGTGTTGAGTACATGAAACTACTTTTTGCCGGTTTTCTTTGTGCGGTACTGTTTCACAGCCGCGAGAACGCGTTCAAAATCGGATGGCATCGGGGCTTCAAAAACAAGACGCTTGCCTGTCACAGGGTGATCAAATCCGAGTCGGAACGCGTGCAATGCTTGCCGATCAATCAACACGGTGTCGTTTTCAGGTGGTACATTTTCGACCAAATCTGACAACGTTAGAGTTGCATGCCCTTCATAGAGTCGGTCGGCGACGACGGGATGCTGCAGATGATGCATATGGACTCGCAGTTGATGTGTTCTTCCCGTTTGTGGGCAGAGTCGAACGTAAGTGAAGCCGTCAAATCTCTCCAAGACCTCATAATAGGTTGCGGCATGCCGTGAATTTCCCCCCGGAGGGCAGACCATCATTCGTTCGCGATTGCGTTGACTCACGCGAACATGAGTCTCGATAAAATCACGATCGAAGGAGACTTCACCCCAGGTAATCGCTCGATATTCCTTGTCTACGGAACGCGCCTCAAACTGACTCGACAAATTGGCATGGACAGTGTTGTTTTTGGCAACCACGATCACTCCGCTGGTATCGCGGTCGAGGCGATGGACAATTCCTGCACGCAACTTGCCTGCGACATCACTGAGATTGTCAAACCGGAACTGCAATGCTCCGGCCAGCGTTCCAAGATAATTTCCCTTTCCAGGGTGGACGATCATGTTGGCCGGTTTATTGATAACCACCAACGCATCGTCGTCGTAAATAATGTCGAGCGGAATATCTTCCGGCGGTAGTGAGTGGTCTGGAGTCGTCGGCAAAAGGAACTGAATCACGTCGTTAACGTGCAGTCTCTTCGACATCTTTATCGGCAAGCCATTAACGAAGCACTGGCCTTCGTTGATGACTCGCTGGAATGCCGCTCTACTAAAATTAGGATGCAGACGAGACAAAAAGTGATCGATCCGCCATCCATGAGCCCGATCATCAACCAAAACACGGATTGCATTGTCTAAGGAATCAGCGGCAACGTTGTCAGGCATGCGAGACGACTATCAAAAAAGAAAAGCTGTGGCAAATTTCAGGGAGGGACTATGCTGCCGATTCGCCATGCCCCAACCACGAAGTTGACCACAACTCAGCAAGGGATTTTTTTAAGGATGCTGCGGAGTCCTCTCGCGACTCAGGTCAACGGAAGCGAATTTTGGCAGAGTAATTCTTCACGAATGACGTGTGCGTTGCCCTTGTGATCTGGACTACTCGTCGACTTTGACGTCTGCGGGTTTATCGGATTTCAAAATATCTTTTTCAGACTCGGGCGGGATACGACCGGTCGTCGGAGGCGGGTTGGTTAGTTTCGCATCAATCGGGTTCGCTTCCGGTTCATCTTTGGCCTGGGCATCGTTGTCAGAGGTCACGGATGGAATGAGGCCGGTGTTTGATTCGGACTGTTCATCGGTCTCGGTTGACGAGGGTAAGAGTGAGTCCAACCCGCCCTTGATAATTCCATCCCGAGGACGCGTCTCGACTGGTTGGGGATTTTGTTTGCTAAACCACGAATAGAACTCTTTTGCTCCTCCGGTCTTCAATTTTGCGACCCGGTCCTCGGCAAACACCTTATAAATTGTCTCCGGAAATTCCGTGATGAGCCGTTGGTAAGCATCAATCGCTTTGCCTGTGTCTGCATCACTGATCGATTCCAAGCACCGTGCGATGCCCCACGCCGCCCGTTCGCGAATTGCTCCGTCGAGGTTGCCTGAGGATAACAATTTCTCAAAGCCTTCCACCGATCGTTTCAGGTCCGCTTTCGCCAATTCGCGGTCAGAAAACAAAACAGCGCTGCCGGTGCGCAGATACAATTCCGACTCGCGTAATTTGGCCCAGTGGCCAGGCAGTGTGTTTTTGAACTTTTCAGCCACGCTGCCGAAGTCATCCACGGTCTCCGCCGCCTCCAAAAGAGTCCAAGCTTCTGAACCCGTCGCCGATGCTTGGCGACCCCACCAAATCGTTGCCGCCGAAACAATCAGTACCCCACAAACGGCAGCGACGATGGTGGTCGCATGCCGCCCAAAAATACCGCCGGTAATTGCGACGGCTTTTTGAAGTTCGTTCGTTTTCCGCTGATGACGTTCATCTGTTTTCATACTAAATTTCACATCCTGTGGAACGCAGACATCCGAAAAACCAAGTCGTCGAAGAAATAGGACGATCAATGATTATTGACTCTAAACACCACTCGTTACTGGAAGACGAGGATCGAGTACCACAACGACTCGAAGACTTCCGGGCAGATCCGCAAGTCGCATTCGAAATCCGTTCTCCGACGCGACAGGGCGAGTATAGAAGTCCGTTTAGAGACCGTCAAGTTTCTCAAAGCTCCGTTGGGACAGATAGTTGCGCGTGATCATCGCCAACGTTTGGTCCACGGTTCACCGAGTTTGAGCCACGATTGATTGACTGCGTCTTCGGTATCCGTGTGAGCCACATCCTATTTCAAGCGATACGGACAGACGCCCAGTGCATCGTCGATTTGGTATACTGGTCGTGAGATCAAAACCGCGACAAGAATGGACCTCCTTGAGGAATACGAAGTGAAAGATTTTGATTGGCAACTCCTCTTGGCGGTTCACTGTGTGGTGTTGGCGTTCTCATTTGTGATCTGGCGAGGATGGTTTTTTTTTCGCGGGCCAGCACAGAACGGATGTGATTCCGGTTCCTGTACAAACTGTCTTTCTGATTCGCCAGCCAACCCACAGGAGAATTTGTCGCCTGAATTTGTACCGTTACAATCACTGATCGAGTCGGGCGAAAAATTCGCGGGCAGAAACCATTGAATGACATTTTTCGGAAATCTCAAATGCGGTCCCGAATCAGACGGCCGGCGAAGCCTCTGCTGCGCATTTATCCCTGATTTTGGATACATTTCCGCTGTCCTCATTTTCTCTCACTCTCCCCCCTTCACTAGAGACGGTCATGGAAACAATTTCTGGGCATTTATATGACTATCCAAAATACTACGACCTGATCTTCGGTTCGGACTGGGCCGCGGAATTCAAATTCCTGAAGGCAGGCTTTTTAAAGTATTCGACGCGTTCCGTGCATCAGTTGTTCGAGCCCGCCTGTGGGACCGGACGTTTACTGATTCAATTTGCCAAGTCTGGATTTGAAGTTGCGGGAAACGATTTGAACAAACATGCAATTGATTTTTGCAACAGACGCTTGGAGCGGAACGGATTTAAGCCTTCGGCGTACGTCGGCGACATGGCCGATTTCAAGGTCAAGAAAAAAGTCGATGCCGCCTTCAATATGATCAACACGTTTCGACATCTGCCCAGCGAAACAATAGCGGAAGCCCATCTCCATTGTGTTGCCGACTGCCTCAAGAGCGGAGGCATTTACTTCCTTGGCCTGCATCTCACACCGCAATCACCGCCGAAATGCGCCACCGAGACCTGGTCTGCAACACGGGGACATTTGTCGGTCGTGTCGAACCTTTGGTCAATCGCCATCGATAAAAAGACTCGGGCAGAGCGGATCGGTGTCACGTACGACGTCTACACGCCCACCAAACAGTTTCGTATTGCGGATGAAACCGTTTTTCGGACCTATTCTGCAGAACAGATGTTCGATTTGTTGGTGAAGGAACCTCGACTTCGCCTGTTAGACATGTACGACTTTCGGTACGACATCGATTCACCAATTGACGTTACCGCCGATACGGAAGACATCGTCTATGTTCTGAAACGCGTCTGAGACGGCGTAACCTAGAACTTCCTCAATTTGTGGAACGGAAACGTTGAATGACCGCCACATCAAATCATCAGAGTCTGCACCGCTCGTTGTCGTTTTTTATCACAACATTGCTGACAGGGGCTTGGGCAGGTCTTGGCAACGGGCAAGAAACAGATTTCGCAGCGAAAACACCGATCGGACGATTTGTAACGGTGACCAGTCCCATCAATGACACCGTCTTCACACAAGTGACAAATGCCGCGATCAAGCTGCAGAATGAATCGCTTCAAGACGGCAGACCGACGATTTTGGTTCTGCAGATTGAGTCTGGAACAAGTCAGTTCCATCACGTTCAGGGGTTGGCGAAGTTTCTGACGTCGGCACAGATTTCCAACGTCACGACAGTCGCGTGGATTCCACACACTGTCACGGGACCAAACGTTCTGGTGGCACTCGCCTGCCAACAAATTGTGATGCACCCAGACGCCGAGTTAGGGGACATTGGGCGAGGAAAGCTACCCGACCAAGACGAGCAACTGGCCGTATTGGCCTTTGCTCAAAAGCGGCACAATCCAAAATTAAGTACCGCGATCCTCCGGGGAATGATGGACAAACAGGTTCAACTGTTGCGTGTTCGCTTGCGATGGAATCAGGACGGCAAGGATCAATTAGAAACGCGAGTCGTCACCAAGGACGAGTTAGAATCCCTGCAGAAAACAAACGTGACGATTGAAGACGTCGACCACACACCGATCAAGGAGTCCGGTCAGCTCGGAATATTCAAGGGAAGTACTGCGAGAGCACTGGATATTCTGGTGGTTCAAACCGCCGACTCACGCGGCAGCGTTGCCGAACTCTACGGATTGCAGCGGGAGAGTTTGCGGGAACAATCGACCAACGCGGAGTCCGGAAAAGTGCGTCTGATCAAGATTGATGGTGTCATCGATACTTTACAGGAAAGTTTTTTGGTCCGGCAGATCGAACGGGCGATCTCTGATGGTGCCCAAATCATTGTGTTTGAGATCGACTCTCCTGGCGGATATTTGGGCGCGAGCATCAATCTGGCTCAGTCGATCGCGAGACTCGAAAGCCACAAAATCCGAACGATTGCCTATATCCCCAAAAAGGCCATCAGCGGCGCGGCGATCATCGCCCTTGGATGCGACGCGATTTTTCTGCATCCCGATGCGCAGATTGGCGACGCGGGGCCGATCGAATTGAGACCCGGCCAGCCTTTTGAGCGAGCACCGGAAAAGATCCTCAGTCCTCTGCGCGCCTCACTCGCCGAGCTTGCCGAACGAAAACATCGTCCGGTGGCAATTTGTGAAGCGATGGCCGACCGAATGCTCAAGGTTCATCAAGTGACGCATCGAGACAACGGGCGGATTTGGTATATGAGCGAAGCCGAGGTTCATGCTTCCAATGGGGAATGGATTCTTGGTCCACAACTCCGCGAGACCAATGGAGAACTTCTTCTAACCGCCAACGGGGGACGGGCCAACGAACTCAAACTGGCAGAAGCTCCCATCGATGATCTGGACGATTTAAAGGGGCGCATTGGCCTACCTGCGGGTGCCGTCATCAAAGTCATTCAGAAGACTTGGGTTGACGATCTTGTCTTCACGCTCAACTCGCCTGGAATGGTCGCCTTGATGATTATCCTCGGTATCGCGTTAATCTACCTCGAGCTCCATTTTACGACTGGAATTCTCGCAATATTATCCGTGCTGTGTTTTGCCCTCTTCTTCTGGGCGCGATTTTTGGGTGGGACCGCTGGTTGGTTGGAGGTGACGTTGTTCCTTGTGGGACTGGGATGCTTCGGGATCGAAATGTTTGCGATTCCTGGGTTCGGCGTCTTTGGCGTTTCGGGAATCTTACTGATCGTCGCAGCTTTGGTCTTGGCCGGTCACACGTGGACTGTCGATTTAACAACCAATCTGGAAGAGCTAACATTTCTCACGGGTCAGGTCATGCTGTGTTTCGGAGTCGTGGCGATCATGGGGGTGGCAATCGGTCGGGCTTTGCCAAGTTTGCCGATGTTCGAATCGATGATTCTGGGGCCAACCAATGCCGACTCCGACACGGAGTTCCAATTGCGTCCCGAATCAACAATCGGAATTTTGATTGGCATGCCGAAACGGATTTCCATCGGCCTGCAAGGAACGACACTGACGATGCTCCGTCCTTGCGGCAAGGCGCGTCTGGATGATCGAGTGATTGACGTGGTTAGCCAAGGGCCGTTCATTGCTCCGGATTCGCCGATTGAGGTTGTTGGCATCAGCGGAAGCCGAGTCGTCGTGAGACGTTTCGAATCGTGACATGATTAGGAACGCGACAAAACAGCCAAGCCTCTGCAGGTGGCCTCTTTCACCGGTGCCGCACGGCGCATGACGGCCTTCATCAGCCTAGTGCAAATGCGAACACGATCTGTTCTCCCCTCGCCGTGTTCTCTGAACGGATCAGAAAATTTTCAAGCGATTTTGTGATCTTTCGACGGATCTTTTGTTCTGAAATCGACGTGCCAGCAGTTTTGGGACGAGTCCAACGCCTCACGATCGGAGGATGACGACAGGCCAATGCACCATGATCTGAGCCAACGTCACATCGCCACAGAGAATGCCTGCGTACGATTTCCAGACCCATTGTGATGACGGTTGGCGTTGTGTTGATGCGGAGACACGCGCATTTGACTCACGCGACAGATCGCCAACACTATTCGACAATTCGAACAGTTCCCGCGTAATGCCTGTGAGGACCGCCCGCATCCTCAATCAACAGTGCTCCATCGTCCGCAATTCCTCGACAGATACCAGTCATGGTTCCGTCTTCGGTGACAATTCGAATGCGTCGATCTCGCAGCGTGCAAAGTCGGCTCCATCGAGAGACAAGATCAAAACTCCCCGCTGCAAGCGTGGCAAGATTAAATTCCCATCGTTGCAGGAAGCAACGTACGAGATCTTCCTCGATATAGGTCTGACCGGATTCCTCTCGCATCGAAATCGCGATTGCAGAGATCTCTTCCGGCGCCGTGGCGAAACTGGTATTTGCATTCCAACCCAATCCGGCCACCAGTCGGCCCTGCGGCCGCTCTGGCTGCTCAATGAGAATCCCACAGACCTTACGTCCCGCAAGACACACGTCGTTTGGCCACTTGATTCCGATTGAGGAATAAGGCAGAAACGTTTCTAAAGTCTCTGCCACTGATAATCCGGTCACGAGTGAGAAGAGCGGCCATCGAATTTGATTCAAGCCCAACTGTGACATCTCCAAAAGCACCGAGAATACGATCGTTCCCTCGCCACTCCACCACCGGTTTGTTCCACGCCCACGACCGGCGACCTGCCGATTCGTTCCGATCAAATAAGGTAACTTGATCAATGGGTCGGCAGCGAGTATCAATGCTCGGTCATTAGTCGAACCAATTTCATCGTGCCATTCTCCGTCACGAACAAACGTCGAGGCGACGATATTCTCGATCTCAATCACTGTGAAAGTTTCCCGTTGTCTTGCTGAGCCGTAGAGTGGAAGTGGGCCAAGAAGTCTTTTGATTTCCCATTCTGTTTCGCGTCACAACCTAGCAATGCGACGCAAGAATTGCATGCCCAGTTGCGAATTGGAGAACCAGACAACGCTCACAGTCCTGTGGAGCAATACTAAAGTCATTCGATTCCGGAGACGACTTTCCACGGAATTCAACGAACTCACAGACACATCGGAGGGATCACATGCCGGGCTCCCGTGAAAACGAATTGCAACGACATTTTGGCCTGATTGGTGTCGGACTTGTCGGAATTGCTCTGGCGGAACGCTGCCTAAAATCCGGTTGGGCGGTGTGCGGACACGACATCTCGGCAGATCGAATGAACGAGTTTCAGGGGTTGGGAGGTCGAATCTGCTCCAATGCAGACGACGTTTTCACGAAATCCAAGACGATCGTCGTGAGCTTGCCCACATCTGAAATTGCGGCCACGGTTTTAGATAACATTCACGGATCGCTGCACGGAAAAACAATCATTGACACAACGACTGGAGCTCCAGAGCAGATGATTTCTCTGGGTCAGCGTCTGACAGAGCGAGGGGCAACGTACCTTGATGCAACGATTGCCGGATCGAGTGCGCAGGTGCGTCTGGGAGAAGTGGTCGTCATGATTGGAGGCGACGATCGAGCTGCCGCTGAATACCATGATTTTTTTGGTAGTTTTGCGTCGCGATCTTTCCACGTCGGTCCAATCGGAGCAGGAGCCAGAATGAAACTGGTTGTCAATCTTGTGCTCGGGTTGAACCGTGCAGTGATCGCGGAGGGACTCTGCTTTGCAGAACGCTTCGGCGTCGATCCACGGAAGGCACTCGAGGTCCTCCAAGCCAGTCCCGCATACTCACGCGTCATGGATACCAAAGCGACCAAGATGCTTGATGGCGATTTCACGCTCCAAGCCAGGCTCGCGCAGCACTCGAAGGACATCCGACTGATCTTGAATGCAGGAAAGCAATTCGGAGCGAAACTTCCCCTTTCAAATCTCCACGAAATGTTGTTGAACAATCTCATTCAAGAGGGATATGGCGATCTCGACAATAGTGCCATCGTGAAAGCGTTTCAGTAAACCCGGGCTCACGGCGAAAGTCTCTGACAATTCATCGATTGCCGCAGATCAAGACGCCCCCGTGCCTAGCAATCATGATCCGGGTCCTCAGACGCCTTCCGGTACCCAATCGAAAGTCGTATCGATTAGGATACGGGGGCGGCGTTCGATTGATAGACTTCGCATTTTTTTGAGTAATGTTCCGCCGACAGCATCTCCGCTATATTGGCAGTCTAACGGCCGAGGTAGCTTCTTTCCCGTGTACTCGTTGACGAGCCAATTCATGTACCACACTATTGTGATCTCCCAGAAACGCACCGTTCTCGTTTTCTGCCTCGCGTTAGTTGCTTTCCAGCGAATACTCCAGACACAAGCTGGCGAGACAAACCCACGTCCGGAGCACTCGCCGACGGGACGCGAATTCCGATTCGCCCCTGAACCGGCGATGCCAGAAGTGTCTTCGGCGATCGTCCATTTCAGCTCGGTGATTCCAGAGGATTTCCAATTAACCACGAGCGACACGGAAGTCAGCGGACTCCCCTCGGAGTTGCTGTTCAACGAAGGGGATTTTTCGTTACCTGCGGGCTGGCCGAGTATTCAACGCCGGGCGATTCGCTCGCTGTCCCGTAGCGAACGGAAAACGCAGCGGCTCTCGGTCACGCGTTCCGTCCCTGCCCGCGTGATGCCGCAGCAAATCGCTGAGGATGTGTTACTCCGAATCGCACAACAGCAGCCGGCAGGCACCGCATTCGACAAGATCGGCGAGGCCAACGCGGAGGTCGAAAATCCGGTTCAAACAGAGATCGCCACGCGCGTCGATCGGTTAGAATGTAATGAAAAACAGGATCGGCTGATCATCACAAACTCGGGAAGAGCGGTCGCGGAGTATGTGTTTCGAGACGAGAAAATTTTGCGGCCTTACTTTTCTAACATTTACGCCCCCGGAGGGCTTCGCGTCACGAGAAACCATCCACCAATCGCCGGAATTGATGCCGTAGACCACGATACAATGCATCCTGGTTTGTGGCTAGCGTTTGGAGACATTAGCGGTAGTGACTTCTGGAGGAACAAAGGGCGGATCGAACATCTCCGATTCTCTGCAGCACCTTCTGTAAACGGCGATCGCCTCACATTTACCACAGAATCCCGACTGATCACGAATGATGGTTTGAATCTATGCCAACTCATCAGTCGCTACATAGTGGCAAGACGCCCGACGGGATGGCTGATTGTTTGGGATGCCGCGTTTCATTCCGATGAACGAGAGTTCACTTTTGGCGATCAAGAAGAAATGGGATTTGGTGCTCGAGTGGCGACACCGTTGACCGAAAAACGCGGGGGCCAGATTGTGAATTCCCAGGGACAGACGAAAGCCGCAAACACATGGGGGCAACCGGCAACATGGTGCGATTACTCCGGTATCGTAGAAGATCAAAACGTTGGGATCACACTGATGGCTTCTCCGTCCAATGTGCGTGAGAGTTGGTGGCATAACCGCGACTATGGTTTTTTTGCGGCCAATTTATTCGCCCGTGCCGCCATGAAACAGGGAGACCGAAGTGCACTCACAGTCAAACGTGGTGAAACATTCCGAGTTGTCTTCGGTTCGCTGCTTCACTCTTCCCCTGTGTCTTCAACAGCGACCCGCGACCCCGCCGCGGCCTATGCCGATTTCCTCACGTTGATCAGCCCGTGAATAATACTCCTCGTCGATGACAACGCGGGTTGGACATCCGATCCCTTGGATTGTTTTCACGTGATCTGCTAGCAGCCCGTGGTGAAAGGCAATTATTGGAGTTCGAGTCGGCGATGGACCGGCAACTCAGGCGAGTGTGGGTGTCGGTTGTGTCCAATGAATTGTTCGCGGTCGAGACGGCAGAAATGTTGGAGCGGCGGACCAACAGCGCCAGCC
>CAMCMU010000066.1 GCA_945876035.1 Schlesneria paludicola DSM 18645
GTCTATGGCTTGTGTCTGGGATACGAAGCCCTCAAGGATCACGACGCCCTGCGTCAGGATCCTTGAGGGGCGATGATGGTAGGGAAGTCGGACCCCACAGGTCAGGACCGTTCGGGTCGAAATCGAGGGAAGCCATTGGCGTGTCAGAGCACGTTGAATCGACTCGCGTTGACTCCCAGGGGTGCCAAAACGGGCCGTCGGTATCAGAAGATCGTGGCGCGCCACAGCGAGTTGGAACAGTCGTTCCTCGAGATCTTCATCGAACAACACACGCAACTGCGAAGGGCCAGGACTTTCGCAACACATCCGCGTGAAATTGCGTTCCATCTCGACGCTACGGATGGTCCGGTTCATGGCCATCAACGGGGTCGCTTCTTTCAGGGGTCCTATCGCACGTATTGCTTCCGGCCACTGGACATCTTCTGCGGACAGAATCCGTTGTGTGCAATGCTACGTCCGGCTGATAGTGACGGCAGTGCGGGTTCTCTCCTGCGGGTAAAACGACGGGTCACGCGACTGCGTCAGGCCTGGCCGGATGTCGTCATCACGCTGCGTGCAGACAGCGGTTTCTGCCGCGATAATCACGCCACGACCAAACGGCGTTGTGAGACATGCGGGCTCCTAGCGGCCATTTGTCGAAAACTCTGCTGCGACGGAGAAGACGAAAGCCCGCTAGCAGGAATCTCCCATCTCATCCGTTGGGAATGGTTTCCTAAGTGAACAAACCGCGAGCCTGATGCTGGGGCCGCCGGAGGAATGCAAAACACGACGTGAGTGAGATGAAGCGTTCATCGAGTTCACTGGTTCCACGGACAGCGATTATGTCGCATTCGATTTCATCAATGATTTGCGACTTTTTGTGCCGCTATTTGCAGCAAGACTGGTTGCCACTAAGGTAAAGGGTGTCGATGTATCTCCCGTTATGTTGCCGGGTCTTTTTTCTTTGCAGCATGGGAGTCGTAGGTGGCTTGAATGGGGTCTGCGAGGCTCACGATGACACGCTTCGCAAAACCGATGTGAAAACGACCCCCGACGTTGTGATCTACCGTGGCTCCTATCCCGGTTGGCCGTGGGTCGCCAAGACGCCCATGGGACGACTGTTGTGCGTTTGGCGTGAAGGCACGGTCCACGAGTATTCGCCCGATGGACGGCTGATGTTAAGTTCCAGCGACAATGGCGGAACGACTTGGACGATGGCCAAAACGATTCTCGATGTCCCACACGTTGACGATAGAAACGTGGCGTTACTGTGTCTCTCCGACACCGAATATCTGGTTACTTTCAATAGCTTCATGCAGGATCAGGTGTCACGTGTTTGGGTCATGCAAACGGACGATGGCGGGAAAAGTTGGTCGATCCCCCAGATGATTCTTAATGAGGATGCGCGTACCAGAGCGGCTGCCGTGCGTCTGACGAACGGCGATTTAGTACTACAGTATTATCGCGGGGCGGGGGAAGAGGCACTGCTGGCAATCTCGACTGATCGAGGTTGTCGCTGGACGACACGTGCAATTCCCAATGCTCCCGGTTTCATGGGTGATGAATGGGACTTTCTCGAGCTTGCTGATCGGAGCATTGTTGGCATTTTGCGGAACGCCGCTCCAACAGCCAACTCGGAGTCTCGGGGTTGGTTCTACAAAACGGCAAGTCGGGATCATGGTCGGACTTGGACGCAGCCCACCCGTACGGATTTGCGGGATGTGCGTTCGACCTCCCCTGCACAATTGTTTCTCCATCAAGGAAAGCCGGTCGTGTTGTATTCGAACGCCCGCAAGGTATCCGTCGTCATGGCAACGACGGATGACCCAGAACTCGTACGTTGGAATGTCGATCAACAACAGTTGTGCTACATTTATCTTAGCGATGGCGTCCCCATCAATGACGGGAGTTATCCTGTATCGGTCCCCCTGTTCGAAGACCGTCGCTTGGTTGTCGATTACGTTCATGACGGCGACTCAAGAACGATTTCAGGTTACATTGTGGATATGTCGGATCTCTTCAAAGGTCGAAAATGATTTTGTCCGCTGAGCGTTGTGAAGCGACTCTTACTCGAAAAAACGAAAATATCGTGGCTCATGAGGTTGATTGATAGTACTTCGGAGTCAGTTCGTTTACCTTCGGGGGGGGGGGCTCAATCGCAGGATTTAATTCGGGAGGTAGTCTTGGTGAACTAACCGCAAGGCCCGACCTCTGAGCCGTGTTTTTGAAGGCTCCTCACGGAATATTTGATCGGTAAATTAAGGAAAACGTCGATGCGAAGAAATCGTTTGCGTGAGAGCTTAAACAACAAGCAACCGACACTCGGGACGCGGATTCTCAGTTTTTGGCCGACGACGGTGGAACTGGTCGGCCATTCGAGGATGTTTGATTATGTCGAATTTTCAGCGGAATACGCTCCCTATGACCATCAGATCCTCGACAATATGGGGCGGGCGATTGAGTTGTTTGATCACCTCACAGGAATGATCAAGATCGAACAGGAATCGCGAATGCATGCGGCAGTGCGGGCCATCGGTTCGGGCTTTCAATCCGTATTGTTTGCGGATCCGCGATCGGTGGAAGACGCTCGAGAATGTGTGCGGGCCGTGCGTAGTGAACGACCCCAGTCGGGTGGATTAGTTGGAGTCAATCTGTTGCGTTACACAGGAGTCGTGGTGGATCCGGCCAGCGAAGCGTGGGCGGATTCGCTAGATAACATCGTCATCGCACTCATGATCGAAAAGAAAAGTGCCATCGATAACCTCGAGTCGATCTTGGCGGTTCCAGGCATCGACATGGTGCAATTTGGACCCGCAGATTATGCAAACAGCATCGGACTCACCGGACAAATGAGTCATCCAGAGGTCAAAGCGGCCGAAAAGCATATGATCGAGACGGCTCTAAAGATGGGAATTGCCCCACGCGTTGAACTCAACGAGCCGATCGGGTTCGAACCTTATCTGAAAATGGGTGTGAAGCACTTCAACGTGGGTGTGGATGTCAAATCTTTTTATACATGGCTTCAAAAGACAGGCTCCGTAATGCGTCAGGAACTTGGATTGGAGCCCGTTTCAGACAACGCAGCAAAGCCCAGTGCCTACGGGAAATAGTGCTCCAACGGCTGCAGGCTGTGAAAATTGACTAATTCACACAGCAGATCGCACTTGGAGAGGCGGTCCTTGCACAGGACTGTTCATCAAGGGATTGTTTGACACACAGCCACTCGCGATGGTCGTTGGTGGTGGATACCAGCGTCTTCAACCAATGCGAGCGGACTTAAAATTCTTCGTCTGTTTTGTCCGAACACCGACGCGGCGAGGCACTTTGAAGCGTCCGTGAAGAATCGCCTGCAGTTCGTGGAGAGTCGTTCGCGGTCGATGTTAGAGCATTGTCAAACAAGTCCCACTGACGGGCATCAGTCTTCGGCGACATTGCGTGGATGTGGACGTTTTGAAGACAACGAGTCCACGTCACGAGGTTCAAACCATTTTATTGTGCACGAATGAACCCTAAGGCGACTCGTCAAAATAGATAAAGTGCCGAATCATCTGGGCGATGTCGGGCTGTTGGTAGTAGTGTGCCCAAACATGCCCCAGACCGACTATCGGAGTAACGTCACAATCCTCGATACGACAGTTCTGGACTCCCAACAGGCGTCGATCAAGTCTGGTGACTCCCGTGATGCCCAACGCTCTCGAAGAAAAGAGCCGGCGTGACGGATAAAACTGTAGGGCAAAATCATGCCTGTTTTGAAGGTTTAATACAGACTCTGCGCGGTGCAGTGCCAGTTCAAAGCGTCCGCCCGGATTATACCAGTCATGATCGATGGCGGCGGCGGCAAGGACGAGCCGTATCCGATGTCGCCATTGAGGCCCACCTGAAAAGTAGCGGCCTTCAACAAGACCACCTGCCAGAGCGTGAACCGCGGCGCTGATCATTCTCGCCCCGTGACTATGGCCGATGAGGCTGATGTAATGGTCGTTGGACACCCTCGAGATAAGTTCGGCGAGGTACAAGCCATTTTGTTCAGCGCGTCTCCCCATTTTGTTGACGTCAAGTGTCGGAATCAGTCTGCTAGAGTCATCGCTCGGCCACGTATAAAAGATAATATTCAATGGATGATGGGGCGCGGCCTGCCTGATCCAACGGTAAGTGTTGGCACAGTCATCCAACATTGAATCCCACTCGACAAAACTGCCATGTGCCATGAAACAGACCGGGACTCCGGGTTGCAGTGTTCCGTACAACTCCTCGAGATCGGCTCCACGCCCGCCTCCGAGCCCGTCGAATCGATAGACTCGATACGCACAGGGCTCACCGTTTTCAACCTGTTGACGACAGCATCGAGAACTGACGATCCAATAATTTGGATCGCACGGTCCACGGACAATCAACGGCAGAGCCGAGGAGGAACCGGCAATATGGGGTGTTGCCGTCGTCGGCGAGTCCGCGGGTGGTAAATCGACAGATCGCTCTTGCGCCCACAGATGTGCCGCGGGGCTGACATGTAAGCATACCAAGGCCAGCACCAGAGCTATGCCAGCCACCGCACCGAGTTCTTTGCGATTCTCCATGAAACTTCATTCAATGAATGAGACGCTAACGGATCGTCAGCGCGTGCCTAATTATTGAAGATGCCCCCGTTTTATCGGTCAATAGCGGCCATCACCCGAAGCCGAATTTGAAATCGGATCGAAATGATTGTCCATGACAGTTCTTGCCGAAGTCGCCGAAAACTCAACGAAATTACGATCGCAGGCGGGACAGGTCGGCGATTAACACAGCAGAACAGTGATCGTGTTTTCGGAGAGCTCAACAATTTGACGAGTTCGACTTCGAAACAACACAACGCTTCGCAGAACTGGGCGTTCTGTGAAGCGTTGTGTTTTGCATATCAATCGAATTCTTTGTCAATCGACTCGGAGCTAGTTCGATTTTTTTTCGAGTCTCTGATTCGGAGTTGTCGCGGTCCGAACCGGGGCAGACGGTGTCGAATTCTTCTGTGTTGCAGGGGCCTGCGTTTCAGACGCGGTCATCGGATTTGGCGTCGGATGTTTCTCAAGATAGACCTTAATCACGTCCTCGGTGATGTCGACACCAGGATCAACAGCGAGCAAGAGCCCTTCATTTTTGGGAATGACGACGCTGAGACCTCGTCTTGAAGCGACTTCTTGAGCAATCGGCTTTATTTCCAAGCGAAACTTGGCGATCTGATCTTGTTTATATTGGCCAAGCAGTGTCCCCGCTTGATTTTGAATTTTTCCTAGGGCATTCCGTGCGTTCATGCTGAACCGCACTAAATCTTTTTGCTGATCTTCATTTGGCGTTTCTCCGAATTCCTGTTTTTTGGTTTCCAATTGTGAATTCGCGCTCAATTGGGCACTGACAACCTGCTGCTTGACCGAGTTTTCTTGCAGCTCGAGGCTGCGTTTCATTTCCAGACTTTTACCCGTCTCGGTAGCCACCTTATCCAGATCAACAACGGCCAATCCGCCACGCGTTGCGGACAACGACGAGCTGCCGAATTGCATTCCACAACCAGTCAACAAGATTGAGACTCCGCTCAACGCCAAGCAAACCCGAAAATTGCGCATCCAAAACTCCTTTTTTGGAAATGGACATGATTCAACAGATGGGCCAGTGCCGGCAAATTAGGCGAATCGCGTCGAGTCGTCCAGATCAAGAATCTCTCAATCAATATCCGTCCTCGGCGTTGACTACCGAATGAGCATTGTCTTCGGCACAATCTGCCGATGCCGTTTCGGAATCACCCTAAGCTTCAGAAGTTGACATTGCGAACGGAATGATGCCATGAGCCGGGCATGATCCCGCCGATCGGATGAGACCAACTTGCAGGCTTTCAGTGGAAAACGTAATTGTCGATTGAGGCCTCTTCGGAAATATCAAGGTTTAACTCATGCGGCTACTTCCGATGGTGAGCGTTATTGAATTCTGTTGAAAAGCATTGGCCGAGCGTTCGTCGGAACCTGCGGTGGATCGATGAGGAATAAAGATGTTTAGCCGTTTTTTTACTCCGCAATTTTTTGAATCTGGTGATCTCACGCTGGACGGATCAGAAGCGCATCACCTGATCCACGTGATGCGAATTAAGCCGGGGGAAATAGTGGAATTATTCGACGGCCAGGGTCAGACCGGTCAGGCGGAAGTGGTGTCTGTCAAAAAGCGGGACGTCGAGTTGCGGATCCTCACGATTTGCTGCGAAGCTCCGCCATCGTCGGAGATCATTATTGGCACGGCCGTACCCAAAGGCGACCGGTTTGCATGGCTGATTGAGAAAGCAACCGAACTTGGAGTGACGCGAATCGTGCCTTTGACGACAGTGCGGAGCAGCAGTGATCCACGCGACAGCAAACTTGAGAGATTGCGGCAAACGGTAGTCTCAGCCTGTAAGCAATCTGGAAGAAATCGACTTCTGGAGATCGCTCCCGTCACCATGTGGTCTGAGTTTGTGCGTCACGAGTTTCCGAATCGGTCGGCCTATATTGCACATCCCGCAGATCCAATACAGACAGATCTGCGTCACCCATTTTTAGGCAAACCAAATTCTTCAATGCTATTCGCCATTGGCCCCGAGGGGGGATTCACTGACGAAGAGTTCCGCCTAGCAATTGCCGCTGGTGGCAAGCCGATTAGCCTCGGTCCGCTGATCCTTCGAGTCGAAACGGCTGTGCTGGCTGTCGCGGCTTTAGGACTGACCCGCCAGTGCTTGTGATCCGCCATCCAGCAAGGATTCGGCGAGGACGCGGCGCCAACGATTGGCGAGAATCTGCCCCGTCTTGGCAATTCCAAAATCCTGTTGCGCTCGCTTTCGAGCCGCAAGACCCATACCGCGGGACAGCAGCACGTTGGTCAGCAACTCTGTGACGCGGAGAGCAAGCAATTCGGTATTCCGCGGCGGAACAAGAAAACCGGTTTGACCATCAAGCACGATTTCCGATGTCCCACCCACATTTGTCGCCACGACCGGGATTCCGCAAGCGGCGGCTTCCAAGAGAACTCGGCCAAACGGTTCTTGATGCGCGGGATGAACGAGCAGCGTGATCTCAGCCAGTATGCGGGGCACATCATCGCGCCAGCCCAGCCGATGCAAACGCCCCGCTAATCCCTGTTTTTCAAAGGAGTCCATGAGACTTCGCTCGAATGTGATGCTCTCCTCTTTCATCGACGAGCGTTCACCAACAAGCACAAAGTGAACATCGGGGATGGCACGCACGATGTCGGGGGCAGCTGACGCCAGTACGTCTTGTCCTTTTCTCAATCCAATCTGACCGATGGTCGCGATCAACGGTGCGGAACGATTCAGCCGCAATTCATCATGTAGCCAACCCGTTGCCGCCTGCGGTTGAAATTCTGCGAGATCGATGCCGTTGCGGACGACAACGACTCGTGCGGCATCCAAACCTCCGACCACGTGGAAGTCTCGTGTCGCTTGCGAGACCGCCATCAAACATCGGTTTCGATTCAAATCCGCAATCGCCGCCCGGCTCAGTTTGAGAATGTCTCGCAGGTGCGTCGTAGTTGGGATCGCAAGCCTGTCCACGATGCGGCCGACCAGTCGCCCCATCGCTAGACTGTTGGCGTGAAGCAAATCGGCTTGTGTCTGAGCCACCGCTTCGATCAGTGACGATTCGATCGCGTCATGACTTGACCGAACTCGATTCCCGCTATCTGCGGTCACGGACCAGGGAATGATCTCGATTTTCCGCTCGGCCAACGCCTGATTCAATCGACCACTCGAGGGTCCGATGGCCACGAACTCGATGTCCGAATCTGGAATCCGAAGCCAGTCGAGACAGGCGAGCATCGATCGCTCACCACCGTTCAGCGTGGAGTACTCAAACAGCAGGGCGACCCGGTAACGTTTCTTGGGCGTTGGCATGCGTGCCATCCTAACCAGCAACACACGACACATGTAGCGAACGGATGCTCAACGCCATCGCGTGTGCGCGTTGTGCGGACGAAATATCCTGCTCGATGACCGGAGATGATTTTGTTCAAGCGGTACAGAAACTCGAGCAGACGAAACGGGCATGATCGGGTTTTTGGTCTGATTCCGAAACGCATTGTCTCTGCCGGAGTTTTAGGAATTGTCGAAGGATTCATTTTTCTCAGAAGACGCCATTGGATCATACCATCGGGGCTGCCTCGGGCTGGTTGTACTGACGCATCCGGACACGCTCGAGCATCACCATCAACTCGGTCAACGAGGTTTCGCGTGCGGCCTAGAGCAATGTCGTTGGCACGTGCCTCACGGGGACGTTTCTGTGCAGCCGCGCGGCGTTTCGAGTGATGAAGCCGCGTCGGTCAGGTCGGATTCTGAACATCGGATCGATCAGCGTCAGGGGGCCTCATGAGGGGAACGCTTCCCCTGTGACTGCCAGTTTCGGTGGCGGGGGCCTGAGGCAGGTGATCGCTCTCGATGGCCGGCCTCACGGCATCAATTATTCATGTCTTCATCCGGGCAATATCCGAGTCGAACGTCGTATCGAGTCAGGCGTGGCTTCGGATAAGGAGTCGATGATGGAACCCGAGTCAATCGCCTGCGCTGCTCTCGCGATGATGACACTCGCCGCCGATGTGACTTTTCTCGAAGCGATCGTTTTGCCCACTGAACAGGCATACTTGGGTCGCGACTGATCGAGATCGAAATTGAGAGTCGCGTCTGTGCGGCCCGCCTCTTAATGTCTTCTTCAAGGTCCGAAGTCTGCAGAGCGTGGGTGGCGTAGCGGGGTTCACGATCCATGAAATCACGATCTGTCGGCATCGCTTCGAGTTCGCAACGGACGAACATCCCGTCCCCCCTATCTGCGATTGAGGCGATACATCAGAGGCGGTTACTGCGACCTCTCGAACGAACGTAATCGGCAATTCATGGACAGCCGAACGCAATATTCCGTCGAGCCATGTCCGAAATCGCATGGGACAAAGTGGTCGAGTCTCTGTGACGGCCTATAATCAGCATTTTGTGGGCTGGGCTGGCGGTCCGTCGCTCGTTCGTTTCAGGAACGCCCTGAAAAATTCTCAGTCTGAATCGCACAAATCTTCTGGAGACATTGTAAACTCCGCGTGGATTTCAGTTGCGAGCGACGCGGCTCGTGCCGCATGATAAGATGCACGTGAAACCTCTGGGAAATATGAAATCGATGTCTCTGAGAAACAGGAAAGTTTGTATCATCGGGGCCGGTCCAGGCGGACTGGCGAATGCCATGCTCATGGCCAAGTCGGGGGCGGATGTCACCGTTTTTGAGCGTGGTTCCACGGTCGGAGGCCGATGCTCAGCGATCGAGATTGACGGTTTTCGATTCGACACCGGCCCAACGTTTTTTCTGTATCCAAGGGTTCTTCAGGAGATTTTCCAGACGGTGGGACGAGATCTCTGGGGAGAGGTCCCAATGACCCGACTCGATCCTCAGTATCGTCTCGCTTTCGGAGCGGGTGGCCAGATCGACGCCAATGCCGATCCGGAACGAATGCGAGCAGAGATCCGTAAAATCGCTCCACAGGACGCCGATTCATTTGACCGCTACATGACAGATAATCGCCGCAAATTGGAAAAATTTAGGCCGATACTCGAACAGCCCTTCAGTAGTGTTTTCGACTTGATGCGTCCCTCTGTTCTGCGTGCCGCGCCACTGCTTCGCCCGTGGCACTCCGTGGCCTCGGATCTTTCGAAGCACTTCTCCGACCCGCGTTTGGTCACCGCGTTTTCGTTTCAGTCGAAATATCTCGGGATGTCTCCATTCCAGTGCCCCAGTCTGTTCACAATTCTCGCATATCTCGAATATGAGTTTGGCGTGTTTCATCCGACAGGTGGTTGTTCCGCTGTGAGCAATCGGATGGCGGAGATCGCCTCCGACCTTGGGGTGAAGTTTCGGCTCGACGAACCCGTTGAAAAACTCCATTTTGAGGGACGCCGAGCGGTTGCCCTGAGCACGAAACATGGAGACTGTTCATTCGATTCTCTGGTAATCAATGCCGATTTCGCCAAGACCATGGAACGGTTTGTTCCTGACCGTTTGCGAAAACGCTGGAACAACCGCAAGCTGGAACGAAGTCAGTATTCCTGCTCGACGTTTATGCTGTACCTAGGACTTGATGGGTGTTACGAAAACATCCCGCACCATACGATCTATATTGCTAAGGACTATGAAAAAAATATTGACGAGATTGATCGATTGAAGGTCCTCTCAGAGGACCCCTCGTTCTATGTGCAGAATGCGGGAGTCACAGACACAACACTGGCTCCGGCGGGGATGAGTACGCTGTACGTTCTGACACCGGTTCCGCACAAAACTTCGCATATCGATTGGGCTACGGAAAAGAAGACATTTCGTGACCGCGTGATCCGTCAACTTCAGAAAATTGGAATTGAAGATCTTGAGCAGCGGATCCGGGTGCAAAAGGTTGTGACCCCCGACGACTGGGAAGCAACCCATCAGATTTACCGTGGCGCCACATTCAATCTGTCTCACTGCCTGAGTCAAATGCTTCACAAGCGTCCACACAATCGCTTTGAAGACCTTGAATCCGTTTATCTTGTGGGTGGCGGAACACATCCGGGGAGTGGCCTACCGGTAATTTATGAATCGGCTCGCATCTCGGCCCGACTGATGTGCAAGGATCTCGGTTTGGCCTACCCCGAATGTTCAACGATAACCCATTCGCAGCAATCGAACTTGGCCCTTGTCCAAGGGGTAGCCCAATGACGTTTGCGGTTTCAGAAAACTCTCCCTTGTCTTCGATCACCGCAACATCTCTCGGCCTCCTTTCGGTTGATCCCCAGCGAACCCCCTCCCAGATTGAACCAGTCACAAGCCAAGTCGCGACAGACGCGGTGAGCCTTTCTCAATTCGTACAGCAAGCGATGGAACTTGCCCAATCGGCTCGGGCCGATTGGCAAGCCAAGCCGCTGAAATCTCGCCTGCGCATTGTCCACGCGATTCGTCTTGAGATTGGGCGAGCTCCACGAGTTCTCGCGGAGTCGGTCGGGCGACCCAATCTTGGCGAGACGCTTGCCGCGGAAGTCCTTCCGCTGGCCGACGCGTGTCGATTTCTTGAATTGAATGCGGGAGCCATCCTCCGTGAACGAACGGTCAGTCGCCGTGGTCGTCCGTCTTGGCTTTGGGGGACGCGTGTGCGAATTCGTCGCGAACCGTTCGGAGTGGTTCTGGTCATTGGTCCGGCCAATTACCCACTCATGCTTCCGGGAATCCATGCCCTGCAAGCGTTGGTGGCTGGCAACGTTGTCCTGCTGAAGCCCTCTGCGGGGGGAGTCTCGGCTGCTCGCACTCTGGTGGAATTGGCCCGGTCAAAAGGGTTGCCCAGCGGAGCATTGCAGGTCCTTCCTCCATCACCAGATGCAGTTTTCATGGCGGTTCAGAGGGGGGTTCACAAGGTTGTTCTTACGGGATCCGCGGCGGCGGGACGGTCTGTCGGCCGCGAGGCGGCTGCTCACCTCGTTCCGAGCATCTTGGAGCTCTCCGGTTGCGATGCTGTATTTGCTCTAGAAGATGCCGATCCGGAACGGGTTAGCGACTGTCTGTTGTTTGGCCTGACGTTGAATCAAGGTCAAACGTGTATCGCTCCGCGTAGAGTCTTCGCGTCCGACTCGATGGCGAATGCAATCATTGATCGTCTGTTACAAAAGCTATCCCATCGATCTCAATCGATGGCCAATAGCGGTGAATCCAATCACGGCGTGATCCCGATTCAGACCGCGAAGCAGGTTGCGGAAGTGATTGACGCCGCGAGAGTCGAAGGAGCACAGCTACGGACGGAGGCGATCAGCGGGATGGGGGATGAGCGATGCCTGACACAGATCGCAATCCTCGATAAAGTTCGTCCAGAGATGGAGGTGGTCCGCTCAGACCTGTTTGCCCCAGTCGTGTCGTTTCTGAGAGTGAAAGATGAAGATCAAGCACTGGATTGGTCTCGGCACTGCCCGTTTGCGTTGGGTGCATCCGTGTTTGGATCATCTCCGCATTGTCATCAGTTCGCCAGACGTATCGATGCGGGCTGCGTCGTGATCAATGACCTGATCGTACCGACGGCCGATCCGCGAGTGCCTTTTTCCGGCCGGCGGATGAGCGGTCATGGAACCACGCGGGGCGCGGCCGGGCTGGAAGAGATGACACAGCTGAAGGCCATCGTGGTACCCCGACGATGGTTTCGGCCTCACCTTTCTGAGCCAACGCCAGTCGATGTGGATGTCATGGAGCAGCTCATCCGAATTGAGCATGCCGGGAGCATTGGCGCCCGCCTGAGTGCCGTTCCAAGGATGCTCGCGAGCACCTTTTTGCAATGGAAGTACCGCCAATCGAATCGAACGAGGCCGTCGTGACAAATCAAACCGATGTTGTTGTGGTTGGTAGTGGGCTGGGTGGCTTAGCGTCGGCTTGTACGCTCGCCGCGCGGGGATATTCCGTGACTGTGATTGAGCGGAGCGAGTGGCTCGGAGGTAAGGCGACCGTTCTGGAAGACGGCGGCTATCGATTTGATATGGGACCAACAATTCTGACCTTGCCGTCCGTGTTGAGGCGCATATTTTCGGAAGCAAAACGCTCGTTGGATCAGTACGTTGAACTTGTTCGGCTCGACCCTCAATGGCGCTGTTTTTTCGCTGACGGATCGCAATTCGACTTGGTTGAGTCTGTCGAAAAGATGAAGCAGAGTCTACACGCATTCACAGGCGCGGAGCGAACGGGAGAGGGGTACGAGAAATTTCTTAGCATCTCCAAGCGATTGGACGAAGTTTCCAATCGCTTCTTCTTTTGGAAGAGTGTTGGCGGGATTCGCGACACAATGAATGTCGGGCAGTCCCTTTCGCTGGGCGTTCTGCGTGACGTTCTCAGCCTTCGTTTCGGACAATCGGTTTCGGGGCTCGTTCGTTCGCAGATCCCTGATGAACGCATCGCGCAGATGATCGATCACTTTACGCAGTATGTCGGTTCTTCCCCTGAAGCGTCTCCCGCCGTGTTGTGCAGCATCGCTCACATGCAGACGAATGAAGGCATCTGGTATCCGAAAGGTGGCACGCGGGCCATTCCGGAGGCAATGATCAAGCTCGGGCGTGAACTGGGCGTTCAATACATCATCGGCCGTCAGGTCAAGTCGATTGATTCCCATCTCGGAAAAGTGACGGGCGTGACGTTGCAGGACGGGCAACGCTTACACTCCCGGGCCGTCGTTTCAAATTCGGATTGTGTCCGAACCTATCAAGAGTTGCTCGAGCCGGTGTTGGCCGCCAAGAAACTCGCCAGTCGCAAGTATGAAGCCGCTTGCTCGGGAGTGGTGTTGTATTTGGGATTGAGAAAAAGGTACGGTCACATTCTTCACCACAACTTTGTCTTCAGCCAAGATCCTCACGCGGAGTTTGATGCGATCTATCGTCAAGGTGAGCCCGCGCCGGACCCCACGTGTTACGTCTGTGCCCCATCAATCTCAGGCGATCAAGTCGCACCGGGCGACGGTGAGGCCCTTTATGTCTTGGTCCATACTCCGTATCTGCGGCCTCACCACGACTGGAAACGGATGCTTCCCGAGTATCGAAACCGGATCATCCACAAGTTGCAGACCACAGCCGGTATGCCTGACCTCGAAGACCGCATTGAAGTCGAACACGTACTGACTCCATCCGACATTGATTCCCGTTATCACGTCCTTAAGGGAGCGATCTACGGACTAGCCAGTCATGGACGATTCCTGGGAGCTTTCAAGCCTGCCAATCGTGTCTCGGAGTTAAAGGGCCTGTACCTCGCCGGTGGCTCCGCGCATCCGGGCCCCGGAATGCCGATGGTCATGATGTCCGGTTGGATCGCGGCGGATTCGATCCACCACGATCTTGGCGGACATCCATCAACAGCCGTTGAAGCCAAGAACCCGACCAATTTTAGTATCGTCTGAGAGGCACCAATTCCTTGTCCAGCCCTCTTTCGAATCGTGGACGACGAATGCGATCCCCAGAAAGTATCCCTCGCGAGTCCTTTTTGTCACGGCAATTGACGTGGGGATTCCGTCGATACGTGCGCCATTTTGTGCGGCGAAACTTTAATGCGGTCCGTGTCGCGAATGCTGAGACTGTCCGATCAAGTGTCACGGGACCGCTGATTTGTTTCGTGAACCATCCGGGTTGGTGGGATCCAATGACCGCAGTGTTGATGACGGATCATTTTTTTCCTGGTCGCCATTTCGCGGCTCCGATGGACGCCGTGGCACTCCAACGCTACCCACTTTTGGAAAGACTTGGCTTCTTTGCGTTGGATCGGGAAACTCCGACTGGGCTGAAAAAATTTCTGCGCATCTGTCGGACAAGACTGTCAACGGACAACGTGGTGCTCTGGATCACGCCGACGGGGCAATTCACGGATGTCCGTCAGTCTGTTCCGTTTCTTGGAGGACTGAGCCACATCGCGGGGCCTGAATTTCAGGGCTCTCTGATCGCCGTCGCCCTCGAATATTCGTTCTGGAATGAACGATGCCCGGAGATGTTGATTGAGTTCGGCTCCGTACGAAATGCAAACTCGCTACCGGACCACAAATCAGATCGAACTGCCCTCCTGCAATCCGATTTGATGCAAGTACAGGCATCACTGTCTCGCAAGTCGATTGCCCGAGACTCTGCGGCATTCACGACGATTTCACTGGGTCGCGTGGGCGTTGGCGGGGTGTATGACTGTTTCAGAAGGATCACTGCGTTCGTTCAACGCACTCCGTTTCAGAATCGCCATCAATCCGCGGCAACCGGCGCTCCGGCGTCTGTGCGGAGCGAATCTTCATGATCCTCGTCACCTACGCTTCGGTGGTCATCTCCGCCCAGATTCTGTTTTGTTTTCTGATAAACCTCGTGTTTTTTCGACGGTCTCCACGCACGACCGACACCGAGGATCCACTCCGCGTCTCCGTACTGATTCCTGCTCGCAACGAGTCGAAACGCATCAGGCCTGTTTTGCAGGCGATTCTGGAAAGCGAGGGAGTCGTAGCTGAGATTTTGGTTTTGGATGACCAAAGTGAGGATAGCACTGCCGAAGTTGTGAACGAATTCTGCGTCACACGGAATAACGTTCGGCTGATCCGAGGAATTCCCGTTCCGCAAGGTTGGAACGGCAAGCAGTTTGCCTGCTACCAACTCGCTCAACAGGCGACCTATGAAGAACTGGTGTTTCTCGATGCGGACGTATTGCTGGCAAAAGACGCGTTGTGCAGAGCCGTTTTACTTCGACGACAGATCGGCGTAGAACTGCTCAGTGGTTTTCCACGGCAGCGTGTGGTGTCGCTCGGCGAGGTGCTTCTGATTCCCTTGATTCACCTGCTTCTTCTTTGCTTTCTGCCTTTCGTGCTGATGCGTAACACGCGAATGCGGTCCGCTGCAGCGGGTTGCGGGCAGTTCTTTCTAACGACCAAGAGCTTCTACGCGGCCACCGGAGGCCATGCCGCGATTCGCAGTTCACTCCATGACGGAATTATGCTGCCGCGATCGTACCGCAAATCCGGATTTCAGACAGACCTGTTCGACGCATCAGACATTGCGACCTGCCGGATGTACGACTCTCTATCCGAGGTCTGGTCGGGACTGAGCAAAAATGCTCATGAGGGGTTTGCAAATATGCCGTTATTGCTGTTCCTGACTCCGGTCATGTATTTGGCTTTCATTCATCCGATCCTGATTCTCCTTGCATCGAGTCTGTTCGCGATTGATGCTCAACATGGACTTCTGTTGCTGTTTGCCGTCGTTCTCGGATATATCCCCCGGGGCATCTGCTGCCTGCGGTTTGACCGAGCTTGGCTGGGTTGTCTACTCAATCCGATTTCCGTAGCCATGTTTCTGCAAGTACAATGGGCCGCTTGGTTCAATCGGCGGAGAGGTCGGAGTATCGAATGGCGAGCCCGCAAATACGAGACGACGACAATCTGAGAGTTGTGCGAGAACCGACGTTATCACTGATCGATGTCAGGAAGACCTATCGTGGTCGCACGGCGCTTCAGGGAGTTTCGCTAGAATTGTTTTCTGGTGAACTCATGGGATTTTTTGGGCCCAATGGCGCGGGAAAGACAACCATGATCCGTTGCATCTCCGGGTTGCTAAAACCAGACTCCGGTCGGATCGCGATTCAATCACGGAACGGAATTACGTCGCGACTGGGAGTCGTTCCCCAAAGCCTCGCCATCTATCCGGATCTGACCGCCGAGCAAAATCTTCAGGTATTCGGCAGGCTGGAGGGAGTCCCGCGGCGTGCCTTAAGCGGAAGAATCTCCGAAGTTTTGAACTGGGCCGCTCTCACCGATCGCCGGCGATCCCTCGCGAAGCACCTTTCGGGAGGGATGCAACGTCGTTTGAACATTGCCTGCAGCGTCTTGCATCGTCCGGATGTACTTCTGCTCGACGAACCAACCGTGGGAGTTGATCCACAGAGCCGCGAGCGGATTTACGACATGATTCGTGACCTGGCGGATCAGGGTTCCGCGGTCTTGCTGACAACTCACCAATTGGACGAGGTCGAGACTCGTTGTGACCGGGTCGTTGTGATCGATCACGGCAAGATCATTGCCAGCGGAACTCTTGAGGAACTGATCCACCAATCCATCGGAAAACCGCACCGTGTTCGTCTGCAATTTGATCGCCCGTACAACCAAAACGTCGATTCATTCGAGTTTGACGAATCTCGAATGACAGCAACGTGTGTTTTTGAGACGATGAGCGAACTACCCCGTGTCCTCGAAGTTCTCAGGACACTGGACGATGAACCCTCCCAAATTCACGTGCGTAGCGTGGGTTTGCAGGACGTGTTCCTCGAATTGACGGGAAGGACTCTGCGGGAATGACGCTGACAATCTTCCGTATCATGTGGCTGAAACTTTGGAACAGTCCGCTGGAGTTGGTGCTGATATTCGTGGTGCCGGTGGTGTTCTTCAGTGTTTTTGCGACGATTTTCAGCCATGGAATCGCGAACAGCGAGAATATCAGGGTTCGCGTCGGAATCGTCGATCCCCGCGAAACGGAACTGGGGAGAGATCTGAGAGAGACATTCACAGAAAATGCGTCTCTCGACTGCAAACGCGTCGCTTTCGTGCAGGACGAGGCGGCGGCCGACGAATTCGTTCAGAGTTATCAGGCGACGAACAAGTACGATCTTCTTGTGCGAGTTCGTCCCGACAATTCGGAATCCGATCGGCCCACGTCACCGCCGATTGCGTTGATTACCGACGGTCAAAATCCGCTGGCCTTGTCGGTCGTGAAATCTGTGGTCAAGGGATTCTGTCTACAGCGTACCGCACAACGGAAGGCACTCAGTCGTTCCTCCAGACCAGACATCGAACTAATCGGTTCGGATTCCATGCGTCGTCATCCGTCGGCGGCCAACTCATTAAAACCAAGGGATCATGAACGCAACACTCCGCTTCATGAGATCGATGATGTCTTGGCGAGAGACCCCTTAGCATGGGTGCCACAGATGAACGAACTCCAATCGGGGAAGATGGGGATTCCATCAGACACCGGTGTCGACCAATCGAACTCCATCTCGAAAATCACGCCTGAGGCCGATCAGTTCCTCGTCTTGACTCCGCAATCCGACAGCCAACAAAATCCACGTGTGGCGATGTATGCTGCGGGAATTGCGGTCTTGTTCCTGTTGTTCTCCTCCACGGGCAATGCGGCGACACTACTCGAGGAACAAGAAACTGGCACTCTGGACCGAATCCTGGCCAGCCGTGCTGGATTGACTCACGTCTTGGTCGGCAAATGGCTGGGCCTGTTTGTATTGGGTTGTTTGCAGATCACGACGATGTTCGTATGGGCAGATCTGGTCTTTAATATTCGTCTGCGGGATCATCTCCCGGGATTCTGCATCATGACCGCCAGTACGTCAGTCGCGACTGCTAGTTTTGCCATCTTCCTCGCAACTTTGAGCAAGTCACGTACGCAATTGAACGCATTATCGATCCTGATTATTCTCAGTATGTCAGCGTTGGGAGGAAGCATGATTCCGCGATTCGCCATGAGCGACCGCATGAAAGAAATCGGTCAGTGGACATTCAACGCATGGGCCATCGACGGCTACCAGAAAGTCTTTTGGTACCAACTCCCGATCAATAGCCTAGAAACGGAAGTGCTCGTGTTGTGTGTCAGTTCACTTCTCTTCGGCGTCGTCTCTCTTCTGCTGTCGTCTCGGTGGAAGAACGGGTGATCGGAATGGAGCATCACGCATGGTAAACATGGATCGGACTCTGCTTCTCATAGCCGTCGTACTGTTGGCCGTCTCTGTCTGCGACACCAATCGAGACCCGAAGCCCGTAAACCAGACGACGGAGAATACCGTCGTGAATTCGCCTTGCACCCGTTTCCCCGCATCCGCATCCAAATCGACGTTGAACGAGTCTGACAATCCGTTGCTAGTTCGGTCGGCGTCCGGAATACCTCGACACGCTCCCTCCAATAACGATTCCCATCGCGACCCGCTTTCGTCATTCGTCACAATACTGACACTGAGGATTACAGGATTGAAGCGGCAAAATTCCAATCTCTATATCGCAGTATTCACATCGGCTACGGGATTTCCAAAAGTCGATCGCTGCGCAGCAACTCAAGTCATTGCTGTTGACGACACGATCGCGACTCACGAGTTCGCGATTGAGAACGAAGGCACTCTTGCTATTGCGATCTTTCAGGACCTTGATGGTAACGGCATCCTTTCCAAAAACGCCTTCGGAATTCCCATCGAACCCTACGGATTCTCGAACAATGCCCGAGGTCTCATGGGACCACCGTCGTTTCAAGATGCGGCGATCAGAGTCAGTCAGGCGACGGAAACGCGAGACATCAGACTCCTGTGAGGGCCCCTCATCGAGAAACACCAAGAGAAGATCACCAACACCGTTCAGGAGGCGATTGGCCTCTTTCGTATCGGGTGAAGGAGTCGAGGGCTTGGCTGGATCGCGAGCGAGGTTGTGTCGGTCAAAGAACGACTGACGAGGACGATCGGCAGTGACTTGGTGTCGAATGCGAATGATGTGACCGCTGAAGCCGTTCGGGTTGCGATCGAGTCGGGTGAAAGGATCAACATTGTTTGGAGGCCTTTGTTCCTGATGGCCAGATTCTCTTCTCGGCGGATTAACACACACGCCAAAGCGCGGTGCGGGACGTTGAGATTCACCATGTCTCACCCCGGTTCAGTTTATTCTGTCAATGTTGATTGGATCGTCGTCTGTGACTTTGCTTGCGGTATTCTTCCGGAGGAAATCCGGTCGATCGGGTGCACTTCGTGGCCCATCAAGTTTTCGGACGTCACGCGGAGTGAAGTCGACTGTGGACCTGACCGGGATCATATGCTCCAAAAACGGCAGCAACCTTTCGTTAAAGATGAACCGTACTCGCTGCTCTCGATTGCATCGCTTCCAACGCGATGCAATGTGTTACAAACCGGACTCACCGTAGATCGCGGTGAGTCACCGTTCGAATGATCTGTCACGCGGGTGTTCACGATCAGTTTCTATGTCGGGCTAGATCATTTTTAGTTGATGACCCTTGCGGCGATTTCTGCGTCTCGGTGGGTTCGAGTGATCCTCACCACCGGATTGATCGGCTACTAGTGTAGTGTCTCACTCAGATGGGATCTTATTGAGTGCGGATCGGGCACGCGCGACTTTGGCGAGGATGTCTTCCGCTTTCTTGGTCCAAACGAATGTTTTCGGGTGGGCGTTGTGATGTGCAATGTCGTCGCGGATTGCGTGTTCC
>CAMCMU010000067.1 GCA_945876035.1 Schlesneria paludicola DSM 18645
GCTGGCGCTGTTGGTCCGCCGCTCCAACATTTCTGCCGTCTCGACCGCGAACAATTCATTGGACACAACCGACACCCACACTCGCCTGAGTTGCCGGTCCATCGCCGACTCGAACTCCAATAATTGCCTTTCACCACGGGCTGCTAGGCGGTTTCGTCCGAACTCGTGAAGAATTCGTTCACAAATTCCGAAATAGTCGCTGAACATTGTCTGTGACAAATCGTCGGTATGGAGTCGAGCGTTCGTTGATGTGAGAAACCGATTCGCTAAGTCCCGCATCCTCGCACCGCGGGTTTCGGCGGGTGTCGTCCGTGGAACGCGTCCGACTTGCAAATCGTCACGCTGGTCAAGATACTTTGGCTCGGCGGATTTTGGATCGCTTCACCCCCCGAAGTCGTGGACTATGCTGTTGAGTTTCTTCGCCCATCGCCCATTTGAGTGGGGAAACAGTGGAAATTCCGGGTCAAGTTTTTTGGGTTTACTGTCGGGCATGTCATTGTCCTTGAGTTTCGTGAGAGGCCAATAAATCGAGGTTCTAAGAAAACAGCCTGTTTTCAGTCTTTGCGCCCGTAGCTCAGTTGAATAGAGCAACGGATTTAGGATCTCCTAGTCTCCATCGCGACGCAGGTCTTGTTTCGTGCGTTCGAGTCGGACGAAGCAAGATCATACTTTTGGAAGACCATCGAAATGCCCTGGACGCTGGCTCAGAGTTTGCAGGAACACGGTGGATTAGTTCCGCCTGTTGCTAGCGCACTCGGGATTCACTATGAAGCGACGGCCCTGTGGTTGCTAACGATTTTCTATTCGATATTTTGGGTCTGGATGTTGCTCCATTGCCTCAAAATAGAACCCGATCGGTTCTTGTGGATTTGGATTATACTGGTTTTGCAAGGAGTTGGTCCGCTACTGTATTTCCTGTTGCGTTATCTTCCGAGCACAGGACTTCGTCTGCCGTCGAGTCTCTCGCATTGGACGAGAGGCCAAGACGTCGCCAGACTCACGGCCGCCGCAGTGCAGATTGGTAATGCTCATCAGTTCGTTCAATTGGGCGATATGCTTCGAGAGACCGGAAGTTACGATAAGGCCGCAGAAGCGTATGATCGAGCATTAACAAAGGACGCGGAAAACTTGCCTGCATTGTGGGGAGCGGCGCAAGTTGCTTACCACAACAAACGGCCGATAATGATCCGGAATTTTACACGTCGGATTCTCGATCTGGATCCTCAGTACAAGTTTGGCGATGTTTCGCTGGCGTACGGGAGATCTCTCGTCGATCTGGGCGAGAGGGATCCTGCTGTGGAACACCTTGTGCACCATATCCAACGTTGGCGTCATCCGGAGGCCTTGTATCTTCTCGCGAAACTCTGTGTTGACAGAGGAGATTCGAGCACGGCGCGGCAGCATTTGGAATCGCTGTTGCTCGATGTCAGTTGCAGTCCTACAGCGATTGCCCGCAGGCACGGTCGCTGGAAAAGTCGAGCACAGCAACTGCTGAGGAAGCTTCCTCCAACGTCCAGAGCGTGAATCCTAACTCCTCATGCCGATCGGGCTTTTCAATCGCTACGATGGATTCGCAATCCTGTCCCAGGAACGATCAATTGAAGTGGGGGGTAGGCATATCTCCGAAATCCGGATCCATAATGAGGGCTGTTTTGAGAAAGCGAGATGGTGTTGCGATGGATTACCGTTGGTCTCATGTGACCAAATAGGAATTCCATCGTGGCATCATGAACATAGCTTGGGTTCGCCTCGTATTCAGCTCGAACAAATGGAATGGACTTGTAAACATCGAGATACATCCGCGACAAAAAGCGAGGATCCGCAGGTCCTCCTGAGGGATCCGCCGAGGCGAGAGGGGCGGGATCAGAACTTGTTTTGGCAACGAGGGCCGGCGGACCACCGAGTTCTGAACTCTGATTTGGCATCGGGGCTTTCGAAATCTGAGCCTCATCGAAGGGGTTGAAAGACGTCAACTTCAAGATCGGACCGAATCTCGGAGTGAGGTTGTTCGCCAAATCCTCGGAGACCGCTGGGTTTGGCATGATTGCCTTTCGCGGCAGGTCACCCTCATTCGCCTGAATTGTAATTTTCCAACCCTCAAACTCTTGTACTACGGCATCTGCCGCATTCCCGATTTGATTTAGGAATACAACAACTGAGCACATGAATAGCCTGATCACATTTCGACTCATAACCCTCATCCTATTCCAAAGAGCAATATCATTGAAATCTTAGATCCAGACCTACATTAAGACGCTAAAGACCGAGGGTGATCGCTGTCAAACGTCGAATTCGTAAACTCGAAAGATTGTTGTTACCCCCTGCCGAACTTTAGGGACTTCCGAGATCGTTGACCCTGCTCCGGATCGCACAAGCCTAGGTTCTTCTCGGATGTGGGGTATTTGTATAGTCCGGTTTCGGGGCCTCGACTCAGTCGTCGCATCGGACAACTGAGTTACGGTCTTGTGTGACTACGTCGACAGGGATGTGATAGGGGCCACGCCGATTGAAAAATACTGGGCTTGCCAAACCCTTCCTCTACGTTTCGAAGGGCTGGCTATTTTGGTAAAGTGCCTTCCAGACAGTAGACTTTAAGCCGCTCGGTTTGTGCGTAAGAGACGCTGGGGACAGTCCGCCAGTTGTCGATGGGGATCCCTGTCGATCATCATTCACGAAGACAGTCTTTTTCTTGGAGGAACTTTCGCGTGTCGGGAAAAGCTTGGGGTGGTGTATTCGATCAGCCAACAGACGCGCGTGTGGAGAAGTTCACGGAATCGATCAGCTTTGATCATCGACTTGCCGCGGTTGATATTCGCGGTTCGCAGGCGCATGCTCGCATGCTCTCTTCCGTGGGATTAATCTCTGCCGAAGAATGCTCTCAGATCGTGGAGACGCTGGAAAAGATTGGGGCCGAAATCGAACGCGGCCAAATGGAATGGACGACCGAACTCGAAGACATTCACATGCATATCGAGTCTTCGCTGATCGCTCGCATCGGCGATGTCGGGCGGAAACTTCATACCGCCAGAAGCCGAAACGATCAAGTCGCAACAGATCTCAAATTGTACCTGCGTGACGCGATAAAAGTCCTTGATGGTCTGTTGCATGAGTTGCAAAAGGCATTTGTCGATCGCTGCCGTACGGACGCTGACGTGGTTTTACCGGGTTTTACTCATTTGCAAAGGGCGCAGCCGGTCATGGCTGGGCACTATTGGCTGGCCTACTGCGAAAAATTTCAGCGGGATCGTGAACGCCTTGCCGACTGTCTCAAACGCGTCAACATTCTTCCGTTGGGTGCTGCCGCCCTCGCTGGAACATCATTGCGGATCGACCGTTGGGAATCGGCGCGATTGTTAGGGTTTGACGACGTCGCTGCAAATAGCCTCGATGTGTCGAGTGATCGCGACTTTCTGGCTGAGGCGATTTTTTGTATGTCTCTCATCGCCGTGCATCTGTCCGGCTGGGCGGAAGAATGGATTTTGTGGTGCACGACAGAATTCGGATTTCTGAAGCTACCGGATACATATACGACCGGTTCCTCGATCATGCCCCAAAAACGAAATCCGGACGTTTTGGAGTTGATTCGCGGAAAGTCTGCACGCGTCATCGGTGATGTCCAGCAAATACTCGTTCTCCTCAAAGGCTTGCCGCTGGCTTACAATCGTGATCTGCAAGAAGATAAATTGGCATTTTTTGATGCGTTTGACACGGTCCGAGCATGTCTCGAAATTGCTCCGGGGATCGCGAGTCGAGCGATGCTGCAGGTGGAAACCATCAATGCGCGACTGGAGGAGGGGTTTCTTGATGCGACAACACTCATGGAGTATCTGATTAATAAAGGAGTTCCGATGCGCACCGCGCATGAAGTTGTCGGTAAGTTGGTTCGAAGTTGTGAGTCCAAGAAATGCCGGCTTGTTGACCTTCCGTTACCGGAACTTCAGCAAGCGTGCAACCAAATTCAAGCCGATGTCTCGGAGTTTCTCGGCGTGGAAAATGTTGTCTGCCGATTGAGCAGCTTTGGCTGTGGTGGCCGCTTGGCGGTGGCCGAGCGGGTCACCGTATGGCGAGAGAGACTGAGTCTGTAATGCGAACGTTGCAAATGACGCTGTCCTATGATGGCACGCACTATTGCGGTTGGCAGTTACAACCCAATGGAGTGTCGGTACAGGAGATCGTGGAGCGGGCGTTGTCGCAATTTGTTCATCAGCCTGTTCGAGTCATCGCGTCAGGGCGAACCGACGCCGGAGTGCACGCCATCGGCCAAGTTGTCAGTTTTGAAACATCCTCATCAACGCCCTGCCACGGATTTGTTCATGGATTGCCGCGATATCTTCCCGACGACGTCGTCGTTCACCGCGTCGAAGAGGCCTCGCCGGGGTTCAATGCTCGATTTGATGCCGTTCGAAAATCTTATCGATACGTAATCCACAATCATCCGACCCGACTCCCATTTCTCCGATCCTATGCCCTTTGGCAGCGGAATCACTTGAACGAACAATCCATGAACGAAGCCGCGGAAATTCTGCTCGGCACCCACGATTTTCGATGCTTCGAAACGAATTGGCCAAACCGTTCTTCCAGTGTTCGCACCGTCTCTCGCGCTAGGGTGATACGCACGGGAGGTTGGCCGATCTGGGATTTGGGGCAGGCGTTTCGAGAGTCTCATAACGAGGGGGAAAACTTCGAACCATCTGATCGCCGGTCGCCCATGATTGTTCAGCACTCAGATGCAATTACGCCTTTTGTTTGTTTCGACATTGAGGCCGATGGATTCCTCTACAACATGGTCCGAGCCATTGTCGGAACATTAATTCACATTGGACGAAATCGTTGGGCGGCTAATGATATGAGGCGAATTATCCAAAGCGGCAGACGATCTGAGGCCGGTGAAACGGCCCCCCCACAAGGGCTGTATTTGATGCAGGTGGATTACGACATCAAAAAAACGGAAGATCATTCGGAGCCCTCTCGCGATCCGGCGAAGACCCGGTAGCAGAACATCCCGAGTTCCAGTTGGGAAACAAAAAACTCCAGCGACAGTCACATCGCCGGAGCTCAAAAATCTCTTTTCGTCAGTTCAATCGTCCTACTTCTGTGCTTCCGCAAACCGGCGTGCGACCTCCAACCAGTTCACAACATTCCAGAAGGCCGCGATGTAATCGGGACGTCGATTTTGATAGTTAAGATAATAGGCGTGCTCCCAAACGTCGAGCCCAAGCAACGGAACGCGTCCTTCCATTAACGGATTGTCTTGATTGGATGTGCTTTCAACCATAATCCGGCCGTGATCGTAAGAGAGCCAAGCCCAACCGCTTCCAAATCGCGTTGTTGCCGCGGCGGAAAACTTCTCTTTGAATGCTGCAAAGCTCCCAAACGCATCGTTGATTGCTGTGGCAAGATCCCCCGTTGGTTCTCCCCCTGCATTCGGTCCAATCACTGTCCAAAAGAGTGAGTGATTTGAATGTCCACCCGCATTGTTGCGAATGACTGTTCGAATATCCTCTGGAACGGAAGTAAGATCGGAAAGAAGAGCCTCGGCAGACTGGTCGGCCAGAGACGGATGCGATTCCAAGGCCTTGTTGGCATTGTTGATATAGGCTTGATGGTGTTTTCCGTGGTGAATCTCCATCGTCTTCGCATCGATGTGCGGCTCTAAGGCTGAAGTCGTATAGGGTAACGCTGGAAGTGTGAATGCCATGCTCGTCTTTCTTTCATGTGAAATTCGGTATCAATCGCTCGCGACAATCCTAAGCCGGATTGCTCATCGCCTCCTCCGCGAGGAAGCCTAGGACAGGACCCACACTCGCAGTGCCAGCGACGGCGATTCATCAGGATGCCATCAATGACACTGCGAGTGTGGCGTGAGGCCACGAATCATTCCGGCTAACGCAGAGCTCCCGACACATTCTAGGAAGCCCTTACCGGCGATGCAAAGAAGGCTCGGTGACTCACGAGAGATGACGGAACGATCATTGCCATGGGTCGCTGAAAAACGAACAGGAAAACGCTCGTTCTCAATTTTGTGCCCACGATCAAACCAGAGCTAAACTGGACCGAGTGAGTAGTGCAGGGTTCCTTTGGCCTTGCTCCACGTTGTTGAGGGTGTATCGAAATATCCAAGACATCAGCGGAATGTTCCGAAAAATAAACACGGATTTCTTCAATGGGACACTCTTCCGCCGATGCTTTCGGGTGGGCGTGTACTCAATCGGCGTCCAACATTCGGATTCGAATTCGGAGTTTGGTTTGTTAACGGCGTTCTGAGAAAATCTGACGGGAGGGGGACGGTAATGTTCTTTTTGCCGGAGTCCCATGGGAGCACCTCTGCAGAAGAATTTCGAGGAATCTGGCGATGAGGATCCTGAGTGCCCGGTGACTGTTCACCGAATTCTGGTGAGGCATCGAATGGGTCGAGCAACGGAAGGGCGGCATCTCCGAGTCGGTCGTTCTTTTTAAGTTTTTTCAAACGAAGGTTCCCTTTGTCCTCCGGATTTTGATTGGGGATGCGCAGTTCAAGGCCGATCGTCAGGCTGTTTGGGTCCTTTAATTGATCTCGATTCGCCTCATAAAGTTCTATAAATCGATTTGCATTTCCCAGTCGCTTGGCTGCGATGGTCATCAATGTTTCGTGACTCTGCACAATATGAATCTCCGTTGCGGCAGTGGGTTTGACGTGATCACTACCGTTTTTTCGAATATGATCCGTGGCGATGTGGTTGGAATCGGGGAGCGGAATCGGCGGAAAGTCACTTGGAAAGGAGGAGTCGAAGAGGTCGGAACTTTGGTTTAAGTGACTCTCAGTCGACTTGCGAGACCAAGACATTCGCTTTGAATCCTCAACGTCTTCCTGCCGCTGCAGATAGGGCGTGACCGCTTTCTCCGCGATTCGAGAATCGAGCTCAGAAGCCGTTTTCAGTCGACGAGGGCCGGTTTCGCGAGAGGTGTCGACTCGAAAGAAGAACGCTCCAGCGGCGCCCAATAACAGCACACCCAACGCCAATCCAATACGTTGATCTTGGTTCACGGCACGCTCCTCCGACGGTTTGGCAAGGGTTACTGCTGGAACGCATGTCGGCAGAAATTGCCGCTCGACAATAGTCTAAAACATCGTCAGCGAAGATTTTATGTGATAGGAGTCGCCATCCGTATGGCATGTTCCGGATGGCTTGGGATAACCGGGATCTTGTTGGGAGAGTCGAGTGCTGATTTCCGGACGGGAATGAGTATGGTGCCGAGTGGCAAATGAGTCATTCGAGTGTTATGAAGAGAGATGCCACGTCGAAGTTCTTAGCAGTCCATACTCTCGGGAAAAACTAATGATCCACGTTCTTGCTCAAATCGAAACCGTTCCTGGACGGCGAGAGGAATTTCTTGCCGAATTTTCCGAGGTTGCCATACTCGTTCGAAAAGAAGTCGGGTGCCTCGAATACGGTGCAGCGATCGATTATCAGACGGACATTTCGCTGCAGAAATGTTTGGGCGACAATGTCGTGCTGATTATCGAAAAATGGGACAGCACCGAACACCTGAAGATGCATCTTGTTGCCCCACACATGACGGACTATCGAAATCGCATCAAATCGATTGTGCAGGGGATCACACTGCGAGTTTTAGAGCCGAAAGTGTAAGGGGATACTGGGTATCGACTTCGAGCGATCGCAGCGGATCTCAATCGAAAACGTGGGGACGGGACGGATGTGCGCTTTGGTGCCGTTTTTTCGGATTCGTGACCTTCCACTTATTCTGAATGCCATGCGGATTGAGGGGAATGAATCTGCCAGGCCAGATGAATCGGTGGCGGCAAAGGAAACGGTGGTCGATCAAGAAGTTGATTTGGAGTAACGCTTGCGCGGGATTGTTTATGGAATCTCTGTAGAGCAGATGTCATACTAATTCCATGCTGCTCCCTAAAGATTTGTGGTCTTTTCCTCTCGCCGGGGCCTTTGATTGCATGGAGTCCCGATGCGGCTTCTAAAAGTTCTCGCTCTGCGTGGCCCCAATATTTGGTCACGACATACGATCATTGAAGCGTGGGTCGATCTTGGACCATTGAGGGACTTGTCGTCAGAGCGATTTCCGGGATTCAACGACCGATTGATGGCTTGGCTCCCCTCATTGATCGAACATCGCTGCAGCGTGGGTGAGCGAGGCGGCTTTTATCAACGATTGAGACGCGGGACATATCTCGCGCACATTCTCGAACATACAACCCTTGAGCTGCAGACTCTGGCGGGAACACCGGTCGGGTTTGGAAAAGCGCGAGAGACTTCTCAAGAGGGAGTCTACAAGGTGGCGATTCGATATCAGGAAGAAGTCCTCGGTCGGGAGTGTCTTGATGTTGCGAGGGCGTTGCTGATGGCCGCCGTGTTTGATCAGCCTTTTGAAATCGACATGCAGGTCAATCGGCTTCGACAACTTGCTGACCGTGTCTGCCTCGGCCCGAGTTCCAACGCCATTGTGGATGCGGCGAAGGCACGCAACATTCCGGTACGTCGCTTGAATTCGCGCAGTCTCGTGCAACTCGGACAGGGGGTGAGGCAACGTCGTATCTGGACCGCCGAAACCGACAACACGAGTGCGATTGCCGAATCGATCGCGCAGGACAAGGATCTTACGAAGAAACTGCTGAGATCGGCGGGTATTCCCGTTCCGGAAGGCCGAGAAGTCGAAAGTCCCGAGGATGCTTGGGAAGCGGCCCAAGAACTTAAAGGTTCCGTGGTCGTTAAACCCACGGATGGCAATCACGGACGTGGCGTCTTTACCGACCTGACTGAGGAGCAGCAGATCAAGACCGCCTACCTCAACGCCATTGACGAAGGCTCAGGAGTTCTGGTTGAGCGATTCGCGTCGGGGCTGCAGCATCGACTGCTCGTGGTTGGTGGCAAGCTTGTCGCGGCCGCTCGAGGTGACACGGCCGAGATCACGGGCGATGGCCAACACACGATCGCCGAACTGCTCGACTCGCAGATCAACGCCGACCCGCGGCGAGGTGAGGATGAAGCCTCGTTGTTAGATATGGTTGAAATTGACTCGCTGCTGAACGTCGAGTTGATGCGTCAGGGATACGCCCCCGAATCCATTCCGGTCGCCGGCGTGCGAGTCACGATCCGTCGTCACGACACGCCAACCGTCGATGTGACCGATCTCGTGCATCCGTCGATTGCCGAACATGCGGTTCAAGCGGCTCAAGTGGTGGGACTGGATATTGCCGGGTTGGACATCGTTGCCGAAGACATTGGACGCCCCTTAGAAGACCAAGGCGGTGTGGTTGTCGAGGTCAACGCCGGCCCAGGATTGCTGATGCATCTCAGGCCGACGGTCGGCAAGAAACGTCCTGTCGGAGAAGCCATCTTGGCGACACTGTTCCCCAATCCTGAGGACAACGGGCGTATTCCGGTGGTCTCGGTGACAGGTACGAACGGAAAGACGACTTGTGCACGTCTTGTGACGTCAATTTTGAAGTCGGCTGGTTACTTTGTCGGCATGACATGCACTGACGGAGTCAGCGTTGATGGACGAGTCATCGACCAAGGAGATTGCGCCGGGCCTCGCAGCGCAAAGAATGTGCTACTGAATCCGTTGGTTGATGCGGCTGTGTTCGAGTCGGCTCGTGGCGGTATTTTGCGTGAGGGCTTGGGAGTCGACAAGTGCGATGTCGCCATCGTCACCAACATCGGAGAAGCCGATCATCTCGGCAAGGCGTTCATCGATTCTCCCGAAGACATGTTCAAGGTCAAGCGGACCCCCGTCGACGTTGTTCTGCCGACCGGAATGGCTGTTCTCAATGCCACCGACCCACTGGTTGTGGAGATGGCCTCCCTCTCCGCCGGCGGAGTCACATTCTTCGCCATCGATTCGAATCATCCGGTCATCCAACGCCATCGCGAAGCGGGTCTCCGCACTGTGTTTGTCCGAGACCGAACGGTAATGCTAAGTCAGGGTTCGGAGGAGTTACCGCTAATCAAACTGGATGATCTGCCGTCAACTCACGCTGGCCGTGTCCGATTTCAGGTGGAGAACGTCCTTGCCGCCGCCGCCGCTGGCTGGGCCTTAAATGTTAATTTGCAACAGCTGGCCATCGGGTTACAGGCGTTTCAAGGAAACGTGTTTGACAATCCCGCTCGCTTCAACGTTCTGGAGTCTGCAGGAAAGACATTGGTCGTGACCGACGGTCGCAATGTCTCGTCGCTCGCCGCACTCGTGGAAGCTCTCGACAATTTTTCCCACGAGAAGCGAACGATCGTCTATTCGGCGGAAGAAGATCGACGAGACCGGGACCTCATTCGGCAGGGCGAATTGCTGGGAAAGAGTTTTGATCATGTCGTGCTGTGTGAAATCGAACAGGGTATTGATCGCCAATCGGGGGAGGTCACACAACTCCTGCGAAGCGGGATTGGAGCGGCCGATCGGGCACAGCGGATCGAAGAAATTCCGGACTGGGACTCGGCAGTCGATTTTGCTTGGAGTACCCTCGGCATCGGGGAAATGTTGGTGATTCAAGCGTGCACCGTTTCCAAAACGGTCAGGAAAGTTCAATTGATGCTTGGTTTGGAGCAGGTCGAAGCGGGAGTGGCATGAGGATTGCGATCAGGAAGACAATTGAGTTGGCTCGCAACACCGCGAGCCGTGAAAATCAGACCAATTTCCTAGGACTCTCGGTGGAGTGTGCTCACATAAAGCCGCCGGCGACGACGAGTCGCCGGCAGAGAGCAGCGACAGTCAGACGGCTTGTCGGAGTCCGTAGGAAGTGGTTTATCATTCGAAATCGAAGGACTTCTGAATCATGAAAATTGGCACAACGCGTGCTTTGCGTGGTCCAAACATTTGGTCGCAGGCGACGGTTTTGGAGACGATGATTGATCTCACCTCGCATGTTTCGCTTTCCGCTCATGATGTGGATGTCATTCGAGATCGCGTAAACCAGTTGCTTATTGGCATTGTTACTCCTTTCCGCAATGATGGTTGTGACGAATTCAACCACTCACCCCGCTTGGTCTTGGCAGAACTGCTTGTCCGGACTGCGCTCGAACTTCAAACCCAGGCGGGTTCCTCAGTCTCGCTGGCTCGAGTCGCCGAGACCAAAGAATTTGGTCACTACAAATGCGTGGTGCAATACAAGGAAGAACCCGTCGGACGTTTAGCATTGGCGGTCGCTGCCGATTTGGTGCGTGCGGCAATTGAGGTTAAGCCTTACGACGTATTTCTGAAAATCAGTGAGCTTCGCAGCCTCGATCAGCAGATTCGACTTGGTCCTAGTACCGGCGCGATCGTGCGTGCGGCAATCGCTCGAGGGATTCCGGCGCGCCGTCTGAATGATCGCAGTTTGGTGCAACTTGGATACGGTTCCATGCAGCATCGCATCCTCGCCGCTGAGACGGACAAGACCTCTGCTGTGGCCGAGTCGATCGTTCAAGATAAGGAGTTGACCAAGAGCCTGCTGGCTGCGGTAGGCGTTCCGGTCCCCAAGGGACGCCCGGTAACCAGTGCTCAAGACGCCTGGGAAGCCGCAATGGAAATCGGCCTGCCGGTCGTCATCAAGCCACAAGATGGGAATCAGGGTCGCGGGGTGGCCGTGAATCTCACGAGCCGTGAGCAAGTGGTGGCGGCTTACCTCACCGCCAAAGGCGAGGGACATGAAATCCTCTGTGAGAAATTCGCTCCTGGCGCGGATTACCGGCTCTTGGTAATCGGATACAAGCTGGTGGCCGCCGCGCGACGCGAGCCACCTCAAGTGACCGGCGATGGCCGAAATTCAATTTTCCGATTGGTCGAGGATGTCAACACAGACCCCCGTCGTGGAGATCACCATTCGACCTCGCTCAGCAAGTTCCTGCTTGATGAGATCGCTAAGGGGGTGCTCTTAGAACAGGGGCTGACAGTTGACTCTGTCCCCGCTGCAGGGCAAGTTGTACTCATTCGTCGCAACGCCAACCTCAGCACCGGCGGTTCGGCCACGGACGTGACAGACTTAGTGCATCCCGAAGTGGCTGCTCGAATCATCGAAGGGGTGAGAATGGTCGGACTCGACATTGCCGGTGTCGATGTCGTCGCCACCGATATCAGTCGGCCTCTCGAACAACAAGGGGGGGTTATTGTCGAGATTAATGCGGCACCAGGACTGCGGATGCATATCGAACCCTCCTATGGTAAGGGACGTCCGGTGGGCGAAGCGATCGTGAGCACAATGTTCGCTGACGGGGATGACGGTCGCATCCCGACGGTCGCCGTCTCGGGAACGAACGGCAAGACGACGACAACGCGATTGATCGCTCATCTGCTTCGTTGTACCGGCAAACGCGTCGGTATGACCTGTACAGACGGTGTATATATCAATGATCGTCGGATCGATACGGGGGATTGCAGTGGCCCCAAAAGCGCGCGAATGGTCTTGGCCAATCCGGTCGTCGAAGCGGCGGTTTTGGAAACAGCACGCGGTGGGATTCTGCGTGAAGGATTGGGGTTCGACTTGTGCCATACGGCAGTCGTCACCAACATTGCGGACGGAGATCACCTCGGCCTGAACGGTATCGATACTCCCGAGCAACTCGCTCGCGTCAAGCGGGTAACCGTAGAAGCGGTCTCGCCGAACGGTTACGCTGTGCTCAATGCTGACGACCCTCTCACGGCTGCGATGGCTGAGTATTCTCCCGGAAAAGTATTGTTTTTCGGCATGTCATCCACCAACCCGATACTTGTCACGCATCGAGCTAGTGGCGGCAAGGTTGTCTACGTCCAGAACGACTGCATCATGGCAGGGGAGGGCTCCTGGGAGGCGAGAATTGCGATCCTCAATGCGGTGCCATTGACTTTCGGAGGTCTGATCGGCTTCCAGATTCAAAACGCGATGGCCGCTGCTGCAACTGGCTGGACCCTAGGAATTCCTTTCGAAATGATTCGCCATTCACTGGAATCGTTTGTCAACGATCCGCTGAATGTTCCGGCGCGATTCAACGTGATTCAATTCCGAGATGCGACGATCATCATCGACTACGGTCACAACTCGGCCGCCATCGTGGCACTGTGTGACGCCTTCGACAAAATGCCGCACGAACGTCGGCTGATCGTCTATACGGCGGCGGGCGACCGTCGCGATGAAGACATCATTCAGCAGGGCGAATTGATTGCCAATGCATTTGACGAAATGGTGATCTACGAGGACCAATGTACTCGCGGTCGAGCCGATGGCGAGGTCATTCGCCTGATGAGACAAGGAATGACGCTCGGCCAGCGTCTCAAGGCAGAGGCCATCCACGAGACGCGTGGCGAGATGAATGCGATTGAACTCACACTTCGAAAAATGCGTCCAAGAGACTTGGTGCTAATCCAAGCCGATCAGGTCGAAGAGGTCGTTCTCTTCGTCCAACAAATGCTACCCAAACTCGCGGCCGAACACTTGGCCACCGCTCGCTAGTTTCGTAAGTTTTCAAAGGGAATGCGTCTTGACTGCCGCGGGTGTCTGATCCGAGAGGGTCACTCACTGGCGGATCGCCAAAGTTCCTGTAATGAATGGCGTGGAGCGAGTTGCGTTGGCTAAGTGGTCGTCAGATTTCCATCCGCAATGCGCCGGGTTGTGATTCGCGGCACGAATCGGCCTCGGTGAACCGGTCGAGGATTCGATGACAGAGATTCCAGAGCTTATCAACAGTCTGTTCTGATCTGTCGCGGAGCAGTTTATTCAGTTTCGAGAAGGCCCGTTCGATCGGGTTCAGATCGAGTGCTTAGGGCGGCGGGTAACGCAACTCGGCATCGGCTCCTTCGATGACTGCGCGGATCCCGGCCACCGTGTGACTCGATCGATTGTCCATCCCGACGACGTCGCCGGTCTTCAAGGCGGGAGCCAGATGCTGTTCGAGCCAAACGCGGAACAGCGGGGCCCCTCGACGGTGAGCGGAGCGGTGAACCCCTCGGCTCGCACCGCACCGAGGAACGTGCTGGTTTGCCAGTGACCACAGGGAGTCTTTTCCACCAGCCGCGTGCCGAGACGCGACTGATCACAGCGGCGCGTCATGGTGGTTTTTGCTCACGTTTCATCAATGAACACGCCGTGGGCGGGAGCGATGTACTCTTAGGAATCGCGTCACTGAGTTCGCTGCTCGGAGATGTCTGGACGATCTTGCTCTTGGGCCACCAACGTTTTCTTCGCAACTGTTCGAGTGCCCGACAGGCGTTGCAGATTGATCCAGACAGATGTCTGCACCACGCTCCTGCTTCAGTTCGGCTTGCAGTTCACGCAGAGAAATGTCCAGTCGGGCGGTGATCTTCGCCGCCAACTAGTCCCCCGAGGTCCGCCACTTCGGCTGATGCACCGCCGCCGTTTTTGGGGCGATCAGACCAGCCTCACGACGCGGCTGTTTGATTCGCCGCATCGACGATTCGGAAACGTCAAACCGCACCGCGATCATGCGTTTCGTTCCGATCACACGCGGCAATCCCCTCGCCATGACGTTCCGCACGGTACGCTTCCATGAGACCGTCTCCTTCTAAAAACAACCCCAACCGACCAAGGCTATCCAGAGGGCGCGAGACCGCTGATGCAACCGCGCTAGGTCTTGTATTCGTTGTCTTTCGTGTTTCAGAACATTTGTTTAAACGAGGTCTCATTGCTGGAGTCGATGACGCGGAAGTTCGTGGACATCAGCCTCCCACAACTCGCCGCAGAAGTCTTCAAGGCTAGAGGAACTCGGCGGTTGGCAACGACTGGCTGTTATTCGGTCGAGTTCATCACCGAGTGTATGCGGCGACTCCGAGGCCCATTCGGTATGACGAATCCCTTCACGATAAGATGATCTTCTGCAACCAGAAACAACGACTTTTGGCTCGTGATGATTGTCAACGAAAGTGACGATTGTTTTCAGGATGTCACGGGCACGAATCAACCCCCGCTACTCCGTCGGGACTTCAGACGCGCATTTCAAGGCGTTCCGCGATAGGCTCCGCCGGCGTGTTCTTTCCGTGATACGACAAACAGGCATGGCACCACCACCACCGCTCCACCAGCGATATTGCCGAGCGACAATTCAACAATATTATAGCGTCCACCTGATGGACGTCCTCTGGGAACAATCGACGAGGCGGTTTCGTCGAGCGAATTTCCGTGCGTCACGTTCCAAAGTGATTCGTCGAACATTCGAAGTCAAAGTTAGTGCTGTTTGAGAACTCGAAAGCAGCGAAAACACCAGAGAAGACTGGTACGTTTTTGCGATGGGGAGTTTAATCCTCGGAGTCTGATTCCACGAAAAACAGCGTCGCTTCAAAGAGGGTCAAAGAAGCGGGCAAGAATTCTCGCGGAGAATCCGTTTTAGAGCGGACTTCGTGTGTTTTTGAAATCGGCTCGACAGTGGTTTAGTACGTCTCTCGCGTTTGTAGGAAGACTGCCTTCTTCTCGCCGGGAAGGGTGAAGTCGAAGCCGCAGCGTTGAAAAAACTCTTCGGAGGAGGTGATCGCGATCACCTCGAAGATATGTCGCTGCTTGGCCAGTTCGACGCAGGCAACTACTAGCGACCTGCCGATTCCTCGCCCCTGATGATCAGTTGCGACGGCTAGGCTTCGAAGTTCGGCCAGCTTCTGCGAATAGATCTCCAACGCGGCAAAACCGACGATGCGACCGTCCGATTCGGCGACGAAGCCGTCAACGGTGAGTCCTTCCAGTTCGTCTTGGGTTCTTGGCAACAGCCATCCTTGTTCAACAAACGGGGCAATAAACAGGCCAAGTGCTTCCACGTCCATCTCCCGCGTTGGACGAATCGTGAAACGGTCGTGCGATTCAATTGTCATCAGCCGACAACTCCCAGCCCTCATCAATTTTTCAGCAGTTCCGCGCCGCAGGGCTTTCGGTCGCGGGTGCGGCATCGTACAAATGACAGTCCATAAATTACAGCCGCTACTTTTTCGGATAATCAATGACGATGGATTCGCTCGTTTCATTGCTCGCTCAATCCCTGAACGCTAATACTTTTCAACGACTCATCCTGAGCCAACCGCTGCAAGCGACCCCCGGGAGCGTGCAGAAAGTGACTGTGCGGCCGATCGAAATCAGCGGTGTCGCGACCTATCATTGGTCCGCTCGAATAGGAACGCAGGAAAAGCACGAAAACCTGACCGCGGAGCAGTTTCGGCTGCGTGCAAAAGCCACATTCGGGCAGGCCTTTGGCGATGCTCATTTGTTCACTCAGGAAGCCGACTTCACGCTCCGAAAACGACCGCGAGGCCCGTTGAAAGTTAAGCGAGCCCCGTCCTCTCTCGCACCGCAATCCCTTGCGGACCATAATCGAGAGAAACAGTATTTGATTCCGGTCGGCAAACCGTGCCCCTTTTTGATTGAGGTCGGCATCATGATGTCCGACGGAAAAGTTCGGCCAGCGATGTACCACAAATTTCGGCAGATCAACCGCTATCTCGAGTTCGTCGATGACATCCTCCAGTACCTACCTGCCGAGGGAACGTTGAATGTTGTTGATTTCGGATGCGGCAAGAGCTATCTCACGTTTGCCTTGCACCACTTGTTGACCAAAATCCGCAATCGGACCGTTTCAATCGTCGGCCTCGATCTGAAAGAAGATGTGATCGACGATTGTACTCAAATCGCAAAGAGGCTGAGTTGTCAGGGTCTGCGTTTCGAGGTCGGACGGATCGAGTCGTTTCAGCCGGACGTCTTCGACCCGTCTGGAACAGTACATCTGACCGTGTCCTTGCATGCGTGCGATACCGCAACGGATGATGCTCTCGCCGCGGCGATTCGGTGGCAGTCGGATGCGATTCTCGCTGTTCCATGCTGCCAGCATGAATTGAACGAGTCGCTCCGCCGGGACGTCATGCCAGGTATTACGGGGTTCGGTATTCTTCGCGATCGTTTCGCTTCAATGGCGACGGATGCTTTGCGAGCAAAACTCCTTGAAGTGAAGGGATACAAGACGCAGATTCTTGAATTCATTGACCTTGAACACACTCCGAAAAATATTCTTCTGCGCGGCATACGGCGGAAGGTCGCTGACCCCGACGGTGATTCCTATCGAATCGCTGCTTTCGAGAAACTGAAGGCGGATCTACAGCTTGGGACATGGAGACTAGAGCAGGCTCTGACCTAACAGGGCGACGGATCAAAGTGCCGTATGGGCCGTCTGCGCGATGCTTGAGGCATACTCCGCAATGTGCGTCATCGCCGCCTCTATTTTTGTTGGATCGCCAGACAACTCTTGCAGATATCGCATGATTGCCGAACCCACAATCACGCCGTCAGCCAGTTCTCGTAGGTCATCGACCTGCTTTGGGTGGCTGATTCCAAACCCGACGGCCAGCGGTAATCCAGTCTGGGTACGAAGCGACTTCAGCATCTCCGCCAGTTCTGGTGCCAACTCGGTACGTGCTCCGGTTGTTCCCGCTACGGCAATGCAGTAAACAAATCCGGTAGCATTTTGTAAAATTCTGGCTGCGCGATCAAGGGGTGTTGTTGGAGCGATAAGCTGAATGAGGTCGATCCCCTGAGAGGCAACCACCGCCGCGAATTCGGTGGCCTCATCGCCCGGAAGATCCGGAACGATCAGGCCGCAAAATCCAGCGTCGTGTGCTTGTCTTACAAACGAGTCCGTTCCTGTTCGAAAGATAATCGAATAAGAGACCATTGCCACGAGTGGACAACTCACCTTTTCACGGACCTCAGAAACCCCACGGAAAATATCCTTTAGTTTGAGATTGTTGTTGAGTGCTCGGGTGTACGAACTTTGTATGACGGGTCCGTCGGCAATAGGATCGCTATAAGGAAAGCCGACTTCGATGAGATCGGCACCTGATTCCGCCAGTATTTGAATCAGGCGACCAGTTGTGGCGATATCAGGATCACCAGCCGCCAAAAATGGCATGAACGCTAGGTGGCCCTGCTGTTTCCGTTGAGTGAACACTTTGGAAATAGGAGAAACTTGGTTCAAGGGTCAGGCTTTCTAGAGGTGGGTTTGATGTTCTCGACCAGCGATGCGACAGGAGATTACTGCGGTCTTCGCAACTACAGTTCTTGTCCTGTCAGTCGAGCCACTTCATTCACGTCCTTATCGCCGCGCCCCGACAGACAAACGACGATGACATCAGTCGTCTTACGACGTTTGGCCTGTTCCAACGCATAGGCAATCGCGTGAGCGGTCTCCAAGGCCGGTAGGATTCCTTCGACACGCGCAACTTTTCCAACGGTATCGAGCGCCTGCCGATCACGAACCTTGACATATCTCACCCGTCCTGTGTCATGCCAGTAACTGTGTTCGGGACCGACTCCCGGATAGTCCAGCCCGGCGGAGATCGAATGGACGTCCATCGTCTGGCCGTCCTCGTCCTGCAGCACATAACTGTAGCTACCGTGCAAGACTCCCTTGGTTCCGAAAGAAAGAGTGCTGGCATGTTCGCCAGGTTTGTCACCGTGCCCGCCTGCCTCAACGCCTGTCAGTTCCACACCCAGATCATCAACGAATGGATGGAACATACCTGCGGAATTCGATCCACCTCCGACGCAGGCGACCACTTCATCGGGCAACCGACCGATTGTCTCCAAGCACTGTTGTCGAGTCTCACGCCCAATCACCGACTGGAAATCGCGGACGATCATCGGGAACGGATGAGGCCCTACGACGGAGCCGATGATGTAATGTGTATTCTCCACGGAACCCATCCAATCACGCATCGCTTCGTTAATCGCATCACGCAGCGTGCGGGAACCGCTTGTTACAGAACGAACTTCGGCACCCATCGTCCTCATGATGAAGACGTTGAGTTTTTGACGACGAATATCTTCTTCACCCATATAAATCACGCAGGGCAGTCCGAATCGAGCACACGCGGTTGCAGTCGCCACGCCATGCTGTCCGGCACCCGTTTCAGCGATCACACGCGTCTTGCCCATACGTAATGTCAACAATGCTTGACCGATTGTGTTGTTGATCTTGTGAGCGCCGGTGTGATTCAGATCCTCTCGCTTAAAGAAAATCTTCGCTCCACCGCACTCGTTCGTGAGCCGCTCAGCAAAATAAAGCGGATTTGGACGTCCCACAAACGTTCTCAGAAATCCTTCCAGTCGCCGTAGAAACTCGGGATCCTCGACGGCGTGCCTGTATTGCATCGCTAACTCTTCAAGAGCATGCATCAAGGTTTCGGGGACGAAACGTCGACCGAACTCGCCGAAACGTCCCTCCTGATCTGGAACAAGCGATGTGGCTCGAGGTGGTTGTTTGAACGTACTGGACATGGTCAACTCATTGGTGAACGGGGGGACTTCGTGTCTCAGGAAATCATAGGCATCGATTATTAAACCGAACATGCGAATGGTCAACTCGCTTTGGATGATTCACCGAAAATGAGGCCTGTAGCTGGCGTGCGCGGCCGAGCATGCACGCCACGAACGGACGGCACTCAGTCTTGCCAGCACTCCAGTCACAATCGAAATGGATAAGTCCAGGCGGCCTTCTTGGCCGAACGAGGCATCGAGGGGACAATCGTCAGCAAAGAACGACCATAGCCCAAACTGCAAGCAGTCTGGGCTATGGCTATAAAAATGGCTGGTGGTTCTGAGGGCTTTGCTGCGTCGTTGCGGTCTGTTGAGTAAATTACTGATTTGAGAAAGACCTATGGTGGGGAGT
>CAMCMU010000068.1 GCA_945876035.1 Schlesneria paludicola DSM 18645
AAACCGTAAAAGAGGGGATGCGGATAATTTGGATTTGACTTGAATTCCGGATGAAACTGAACTGCGACAAACCACGGATGGGTCGGAATATCAATCACTTCAATCAATTTACCATCTGGGCTAACACCGCAGAGCCCCAGTCCCGCTTCGAGAAATCGCTCGCGATATGTGGGGTTGAATTCATAGCGATGGCGATGGCGTTCCGAAATCTCAAGGGCACCATAACATTTCGCGGCGACGGATCCTTCCGTCAATCGGCAAGGTTGCGCCCCGAGTCGCATCGTTGCACCTTTCTCGGTCACGGTGTGCTGATCTTCTAAAAGACAGATGACAGGATGATTGGATTCGGTATCGAATTCAGTGCTGTTGGCTGTTTCGAGACCTAACACATGTCGAGCATACTCGATCACAGCGACCTGCATTCCTAGGCATATTCCGAAATACGGGAGGTCATTCTCTCTGGCGAAACGAACCGCTTGAATTTTTCCCTCAATTCCACGATGGCCAAAACCACCGGGCACAAGAATCCCATCCATTCCCGCCAAATCCGAAACGGCATCTTGATGTTCGAGTTGCTCCGCTTCGATGCGTTTGACAATCACGCGCGTGGAATGCGAGATTCCGGCATGGTCGAGGGCTTCGTAAATCGATTTGTAAGCGTCTCGATGTTCGATGTACTTTCCCACAACGGCAATATTGACTTCGTACTGAGGATTTTTGATTCGTCGAACGAGTTCCTCCCAATCGTCCATATTTGAGGAACCGCTGGGAAGTCCAAGACGCTCAATGATCAGTTTGTCCAATCCATGTTCAATCAATCCGACCGGAACTTCATAGATGGAAAACTCTTTGTCAATCTCTTCAATCACGGCACGTCGTTCGACGTTACAAAACAAAGCGATCTTCTCTGCGTCGTCACGGCCTAATGGCCTTTCGGTGCGGACAACCAAAATATCGGGTTGGATGCCAATCTCGCGTAACTGTTGCACGCTGTGTTGAGTCGGTTTTGTTTTGAGTTCCCGAGCCGCCTTCAAATAAGGGGCGAGCGTCAGGTGAACGAAGAGGCAATTTCCACGACCGATGTCCAGTGGAATTTGTCGGATGGCTTCCAAAAACGGAAGGCCCTCTATGTCACCCACGGTCCCTCCCAACTCCGTGATGACCACATCCACGTCTGAGCCCGCAAGTCCAAGGACTGCCGCTTTGATTTCATCCGTAATGTGTGGCACTACTTGAACGGTTTTACCGAGGTACTTTCCCTCTCGTTCTTTTTGAATGACCTTCAAATAGATGCCACCTGTGGTGTAGTTCGACTCACGCGAAAGCGGGCTATTTGTAAATCGTTCGTAATGCCCCAGATCGAGGTCCGTTTCGGCACCGTCGTCGAGGACATAGACTTCCCCATGTTGAAACGGACTCATCGTTCCCGGATCGACGTTGATATAGGGATCCAGTTTCTGCATTCGAACCCGCAAACCGCGTCGTTCTAAGATTGTACCAATTGATGCGGAGGTCAGGCCTTTGCCCAGTGAACTCACCACTCCACCGGTCACGAAAATATGCTTGGTCATTGAAAATCCGAAAACAAAATAACATTTCACAACGGCTGGAAAACCAAATCTGAAACAACACATCGCGCCGCGAAACCCTTCCGCCTATTGGCGGTGAGGAATCGTGGTCGGTTGCCTTGTCCACCTCGGTTCGGAGACACCTTCTGAGTGGCCAGCGTTCATCGAGCGCGTTCCCGTTGAACGAAATGAGCATAGTCGTCAGGAGTGTCGATTCCAACTGAGTGATGATCAATGATGCCGACTTGGATCCGTCCACCAGCCTCCAAGGCCCTCAGTTGCTCAAGCTTCTCCAGTTGTTCTAACCGGGAAGGTGGCATCTTCGTCAATTTCATCAGAAAATCGGAGCGGTAGGCGTAGAGACCCACATGCAACAGCCACGGCTGATCTGTGATTAATGCTTCAGCCGGGTCCCGATCACGGCAAAAGGGAATGGCGGCTCGGCTAAAATAGAGAGCCCGACCGTCGCGTCCGACGACCACCTTGACACAGGATGACGCATTCACTTGGTCGAGGTGCACGATCGGACAGGCCAATGTCGCCATCTCCGCTTCGGGACATTCTTTGAGGGTTCTGACGAGTGCATCGATGTTTTCAGGATTAATCTCCGGCTCGTCTCCTTGAATATTGACGAAGATCTCTCCGTCGGGGCAGTATCGACGCGCGATTTCAGCGACGCGATCCGTACCACTCGGATGCTCGCCGGTCAATTCACATCGGCCGCCAAAGGCGTTGACAACAGGCACGAATTCGTGGCTGTCTGCGGCCACAATGACTTGTTTGAGGCTGCGGGCGCGGGATGCCGCCCGCCACGTGTACTCAATCAACGGTCGCCCGGTATCACATAACAACAGTTTGCGAGGCAGTCGCGTCGAATTCAACCTCGCAGGAATAATGCCATAAACGTTCATAGGACCTCTGTATTTCCAGTCACGAAACTGTTGGTGATTCGGATCATTCCCCTCGGGTCTCACGTCCCGATTTCAGACCCACACAAATTTCTGTAGAGCGTGTTAACGCCACACGAACGGGCAATGGGCAACGACTGTAACGACGAGCGGATTACCAATGTGAACCGCTCCTTCGTGTTTTCAATGACAACCAAACGCAATCGAGGCACCCTCTTAATATTTCTCCCAAAGTGTCGTCATCGCCAACGGTCAATCCGTTTCCTGATTGCGACTGAAGTTCCCACGTACGTTCACGGTGTCTAAGATCCAGAGTTGAAGCACGAGCGTACTCTTCGTGACCAGAATTTCGAAGGCTAGAATTCCATGCTATTCAATAAACTCCCCTGCGAACATGGCCGGCCAATCGACGGATCATGGCGAGTTTTCAGCGGATTGATCCTAATCATCGCGGCAGCCGTGCATCTGGCCGCGTTATTGAATGCCAAACCACTTCAAAGTGCCAATGATCGCTCGCGATGGTGTACGGTCTGGTCACTCTGTGAACGCGGGACGTTTCAAATTGATGAAATTCGTCGCCAGCCCGGTTGGGACTCGATCGACATCGTTCATGTCGATGGTCATTTCTATTCAACAAAACCACCGCTTTTGACGGTCCTCGTTGCCGGACTGACGTGGTGTGTCACCCGGGTGACGGGCTGGAGTTTACTTGAGGAGACTCACGCCGTCACGACGGTTGTCCTCCTGATCGTCAATATCTTGCCCTTCATTTTATCACTGTGGCTCCTGGCGATGATATTGGAGCGTCATGCGCGTACGGAATGGTGCAAAGTCTTTGTGTTGTTAACGTCCGCATTCGCAACCTTGCTGACTCCATTTCTGATGACCTTTAACAATCATGCTGTTGCGGCGGCAGGTGCGATGCTAGCACTCTTCATGGCGTTACGTTTTTTGTCGGACGCGGAGCCTCGCGGCTGGACCTTGGCGTTATGCGGACTTGCATCCGCTTGGACGTGTACCAACGAATTGCCTGCGGCTGCACTTGGACTTGCCACGTTGACATTCGCATGGAAGCGTTCGAATCGCAAGACCCTTGTTTACTATCTGCCCGCCGCAGTTGTCCCACTTCTCGCATTTTTCGTCACCAATGTTGTCGCCACGGGAAGTTGGAAACCAATCTACGCAGACTTCGGATCGGCGAAATATCAATTCGTGATTGACGGGATACCAAGCTATTGGACGAATCCCCAAGGGATCGATCGAAATCTGGACTCGCCATGGATTTATTTTGTTCATTGCACGGTGGGGCATCATGGGATTCTTTCCTTGTCACCCGTATTTGTTTTGACGTTGGCAGGGTGGATCAGTGCTCGCCGTTGTGAAAACGTGGCGTTCGGCAGCATATTACGTTGCGGTGCGACGTTGACGAGTCTCGTCTTGGCGTTTTACCTAACTCGAACACAGAACTACAACTACGGTGGGGTGAGTTGTGCATTGCGTTGGTCGTTATGGCTGATCCCGTTCTGGCTCTGCGCACTGATTCCGGTTGTTGATTGGACATCGAAGAGCCGGTTGGCTCGGGCTGCCGCAGCAACCCTGTTGATGGTATCCTCTGTCTTCGCTTGGCTCCCCGTTCCGAATCCATGGCAGCAGCCGTGGCTGTTCCATCAAATGGAACGATTCGGTTGGATCGATTACCGCGAGAAGCCGTCTCCGTTACCGAATCGGCTCTGGACTTGGTTTGCTTCGCTTCCCGAATTGACAGACACACCCCGAGAGATTGTGTGGGCGGAGTATGTGTCATCGGCTTCCCGTGGTGGGGTCTCTCGAATGCGTGTCACGTGTCGCAAGAAGACCACCCCACCGGACGACGAATTGCTAATTTTGGATCTCCTCCAGACGGACGCGTGGGGTGTTCCGGCGGAGCCTCGAGTTTTGCACATCGATCCCGTCGCTTTTCGAAACGGATCCCCTCCCGCCGAATTTGTCCGTTGGCCGAGCGGCACGGTGACTCCCGAACAACAGCAGGCCGACCTGATGTTCGTCCGTGGGCTTCCATTGCGTCAGGAATTTCGCCCCGGTGTGATTCGTTATCTCAAGACTCCTTTACGAGCGGATGCCTTTCGCTGCCAACGAGCCGCAGCCCAAGTCACATCGACTGCGATTGCGGGTGATCCTCTGTTGAGATACAGGTGCGATTTATGGTTGTGCCCGGACGTCCCGTTCGGAGTGGTCCAGTTCGAGTTTCAAGTCTCGCCCGCCGACGCTGCAACTCCGATTCGACAAGAACGATGGACTCTCAGCGCATGTGATCCGATGCCATGAAGAATCTCTGTCGTTCAAATCCCGCAGATAAGCCCGCACGCCGTCACATCGAGTTGCGTGGAGTGCGCGTTCATAATCTGCAAGGAATTGACCTCGACATTCCCCTCGGAAAAATGGTCGTCTTGTCCGGTGTGAGCGGTTCCGGAAAGAGCAGTATCGCATTTGATACACTGTTTCTCGAGGGCCAGCGTCGCTATCTCGAAAGCTTTTCTCCCTCGGTCCGTCACTCTCTCGAACGGATCGAACGACCCGCCGCTGACAGGATCTCAAACGTACCACCAACGATTGCCATTCGAAACGAAATCAAACGCCAGGGGCGTCAGTCGTCGACGACGGTCGCCGCAGTCGCTCAAATCGACGACGGGTTGCACCGGCTGTTTGCGCGTATTGGCCGAGTCGTCTGCCCGGAATGTCGACTCGAAGTTCGACCACAGTCCGTGGAAGAGGTGATCCGGGCTTTGCACAAACTGCCTCAGGGTGTCCGCTTTCAATTATGTTTTGCTCCCGTGTTAATCGACGCGCAGACAGATCTTGCGGAATGGCAAGCCAGCGGATTTGCGAGGGCAATCGTTGGGACGAATTCCCAAACCCTATTGGAGTCGCTCGGTCCTTTCCTGAAACAGGATGCCCTGATCGTAGTCGATCGTTTCGTGACCGGAAATGCGACTTCCGAGCGACTGGCGGACAGCATTGAACTGGCCTTTCGTGAAGGACAGGGAAGATGCTTAATCCTTTGTCAATGCCACGGACAAACGCTCACGGAGACCCGGATCGTTGATGGCCACGTCTGGCAACAGATTTCTTTCACGCGTCATTGGGAGTGTACTCGTTGCAAACGCGAGTTTATTCCGCCAGATCCTCGGCTCTTTACATCCGTTGTCGGAGTCAAATGTGAATTCTGCCGTGATGACTTAAGCATGGATTGTGCCGCGTGCCTTGGTTCGCAACTGCGAACGGAAGCACTCGCCGTTCGAGTTGCGGGGTTCAATATCGCCGAGTTGTTCTGTTGTTCGGCAGAAGACGCACAGCGAAAACTAACCGATCTTCAAATTGGATTGACCGCTGAGGAACGATCGTTGAGTCAATTAATTCGTGACGAACTGATTGAACGCTTGCAAATTGTCTGCGACTTGAAACTCGGCCATTTGATTCTTTCGCGGACTGTCGACACGATTTCCGGCGGAGGTGTCCGGCGTTTGCTGTTGGCCGCGGCATTGGGATCTCGAATTACGGGAACCTTGTGCGTGATCGATGAACCGTCGGCGGGATTGCATAGTACGGAGATGCCCTCTCTTGTCGACGCCCTCAGACGTTTGTTGGATTTGCGAAACAGTGTGATTGTCGTCGATCACGCGCCCCAGATTCTTCTGGCCGCCGATCACGTTATTGAGCTTGGTCCAGGAGCGGGTCCGCGTGGAGGTACGGTCGTGTTTTCCGGCCCACCAAATGAACTCTCCCGAATCGATCTGTCGACGACTCCCCCAAGGCTCAATGACAACAGGGAGACGCATGCTGCGACGCGTGTTCGCCGAGACCCTTGCGACTGGCTCGTCCTCCAAGGAGTCAAACACCGCAACTGGAGGGGACTGACGGTGAAAGTGCCATTGGGCGTTCTCTGTGCGGTTTCCGGACCGAGTGGCTGTGGAAAAACGGCACTGATTGTCGAGACACTTGTCCCCGCAGTGTGCCGCGCCATCGGCCAATCGAGCGGTCTCAAGACTCCGGGCGATTATGCCTCATTGACGGGATGGCGTTCAATCCTTGAGGTCACCTCAATCGATCAAACGCCTGTTCCTCAGTCGCTCCGCAGCAATGCGGCCACATGGGTCGGCGTGTTCGATGAAATACGGGAACTGTTTGCGGAAACGGGTGAAGCCAAGAGGCGAGGATTTGGTCCGCAACAATTTAGTTTTAATTCCTCTCAAGGCGGCCGCTGCAAGGCCTGTCGCGGGGTAGGACTGTTGCGTCAAGACATGCAGTTTCTTCCCGATATTAAACTGATCTGCCACGAATGCCAGGGGACTCGTTACCGTCGTGAAATTTTGGAGGTCAAATATCGGGGACGAACCATCTCTGATGTTCTGGCAATGAGCGTCGCCGAAGCCCAACTGTTTTTTCGCAACCGCCCGAAGTTGCAGATTCGGCTGCAGCGGCTGCTAAAAATTGGGTTGGACTACTTGGTGCTCGGACAACCCATGAACACGCTTTCTGGTGGTGAAACCCAGCGACTGAAACTCGTATCACGGATGACGACAAACCAGGGCCCAACGTTGATCGTCTGCGACGAGCCTACCGTCGGACTGCACCCTCACGATGTGCTGAAGTTGATTGACTATTTTGATGAGTTACTTGTCGCCGGACACTCGTTAATCGTGATCGACAATAACTTCGAGTTATTACGGTCTGCGGATCATGTGCTCGAGTTCACCGCTTCGCCCACGAATCACACACTTTCGATCTCTGACGACGGATTGTCACGCTCGACGCCGGCATGGTAGTCCCCCGCTCCCCATGGCAAACGCGTCAGGGGTCTTGACGCGTTTGCCATGGGGAGTTTCACAATGGATCTGAATCAAGCACCACAGGTTCGGAAGAAAAACCGGTGACAGATCCGCTCTACCGGACAGGCGGTGTTTCTTTCCAGATTTTTCAATTCCGCGATCTTGTTGGCAGATTCGTGTCATCATCTCGAAACAACACTTTCACCAAAACGAGTTCAAATGTTCTCTAAAGTCCCGCCATTCAAACTTGCAAGATTAATTCGGTCGAGACAACATCGCGACATCCTGTTCTCGCCTCAACAATTCTGCATCGCTTTGAACTTTCGTCCAATGGCCTGTTGCCCCTAAATTCATCCTCGTAGGAAGCCCTACGGAAACTCTTGGCGAACACATTATTGAGAAGCTGAGCATGTACTCCACCGTGCACACGAAGCAGTGGGAAATCAGGACGATGTCCAACTCCGCATACGGGGCTCTGATGCAGAGCGTTTGGTGGCGAAGTGGGCGTCATTGACGAATGGAAAGTGGTCACCGTCGGCACAGTGATCTGAGGCGTTCAGGGATTGAGAATTTACTTTGGGTATCGATCTGAGCGGTGCCGGCGGATACTTCCGGCAGACCAACTCCTCGTGGAGTGACATTCTCGAACTTGGCAAAGAATTTCGGTTGGGCTCTAATGGATACTGAGCCCGAACGCGGACAACTTAAAGCCGACAGCCCGTATCACAGCAACGAGGCCCACCGGTTCTATGCCCATGCCTTCGCTGACTCTTTAGAGCCTGCGATCTCCGCGCTGCCGGAGCGTAAACAGACGAAGCGAAGCTGGGTTGCCACGCCATCCGATTCGATTGAGTGTGGGCTTTTTGGTTATAAAAGACCACAGAGAGGCCGGGGCCCCATCCCCCATCCGACTCCGCAAGATATTGCCGACATCTGAAACTTAATCGAGTCCCCTCAGGCTGACAGTTTCCGCATCGACGAACGGCTCCAGCGAGTCTTTCCTCTTCTTCAACAAGCGGACCGCGTCGCGATGACAATCATCGGCGAACCGCTGACGCGTTCTCTCGTTTGGCTTCTTGGATCTTTCGGACCTCCTTGTCAAGAGGCCATGATCCCGCAGCGGATCGCTGTCCGAAAGTCGTAGGCTATCGCATCTGCCGTGGCAGATACGATAAGAGACCTTGCCCACGTGTTCGCCCGATTCGTTCGAGGCTACTACAGGTCGTCCGATTCAATCGCCTCGATCTCCTTGCTGACACTGGCATCAAGCAGACGTTTGTGAGCACTGTCAACGAAAGGGGATTCAGCCACCGCGAAGACCTCGACGGCACCAGTAAATTGATCGCCATTCCCAAGGTACGCCGAGATCGCCACCGCGTCCCCGCTTCAGGCGAGCGTACGGGCGCAGAGAATGACATAGATTTCGATCGTCGAAAGCTTCGCGCTCGCGATATCGAAGCCCCTCTTCATGTCGTGATGGTGTCGGCAGAGGAGGCGGTTATTACGTTGTCCGTTGTTGTGTGAATGTTCGTTTAGATCCCCTCGCAATGCCTCAGAGTCGGCAAAGATAGCCCGATCATGAGAACTTCTGCAATCGGCTGCGGGTTGACGTACGGGTCGCGGGCCGAGCGGGCAGACGACGGATGCCCGCGAGAACCCCGGCCGGAAGCCCGCTGTTCGAAGCCGACGCAGACGCTCCTGACTTCGAAACCGAGCCGGATGGTCATAATCGGTGAATGTCGATTGCGGCCAATGCGTCGGACGCGATCTGAAAAACATCCCCGTCGTCATGCGTCTGCGCGAGGGCGTCCCCCGCCATTGGCGACGCACGGGCGGGCGACATCGCTCGCAGCGGAGGCTCGACGGGTTCGCCGACGTGCTTCCGGATCTTCCTGATCGGTTTGGTGTCGATGCTGAAAAATGAGCCGCATGTCACCGCCGCCATTGGCGGTACGCATACCGCTGAAAGTGTGATGCTGCAACACTAGGGATATTCCAGAACGCCCAGCCAACGTTGGTCTTCGTACTTTTCGACGTTCCCAAAAACTCCGATTCAAGCATTCGGCAGAAGTCAGCCACAATGAGCCGGCCTTGGTGCTCGGAGCATTCTTTATCGTTTTCACCAGCTGTCTCACTATCGGACTTTTTCACGAAGGTCAAGCCGATTTTCTGAGCACGAAATTGCGTGTTCCGAAGCTTCACCACCGCTGCATTATTCCGGTCGCAGAGTTCGTCCCATGGAATTCCGGCAGGGCAATTCGCCCACTGCATTGGGAGAATAATGCTTCTCGTTTTACGCCCGTTCATCGCCGGTGGACATGCCAAAGGCGTGTTCAATTCCAGCGTCAAGTTCGGACAGCGTTCTGAGAACGTGTTCTCTCTTGAGACCTGCTGGAATTGATTGGGGCATGGTGGCTCTTGTAGATCAAAACCTCTGCTGGACGTAGACCTGAATCTGACTCGGCAATAATTCAGAGGTGGCGGCGCCTGTCCGTGAAAAGAACTGCTCTGTGCTCCCCTCCTTGAGGAACACAGCGACGTTCGACGGTTTGCAGCGAATGACCAAAATTCGTTTCCCTTGGAATGTCGCAAACCAGGGTTCGATATGGAGCATGTGTTGTGGCCCCATCCGGTCCTTGATGAGATTGACCAGGTGAAGATTCATCTTGTCTTCGTTTGGGAACCCGTCTTTTTCGATGCCCAGAACCTCGCTGCTATCGCTGACACCAACGATTAAATGCCCACCGTGAGTGTTCAGAAAGGCCGCAATCGTCTTCAGGCAAGAATGTTCCATCTTCTTGTCGGGTTGATTGGTGTGAAGATTCATCCGCAGGGTTGACTTAAATTCGATGCGAGTTGTTTCACCCGATTCAAGAAGTTGGTCCACGGACAAATCCTCTGGCACAAATACCGCTGCGGAATCGCCTTGTGCGATATGTATAAAGCCTTCCTTGATGACTTTGGCAATCCGCTTTCGTCGAGCTTCCAAAAATTCTCGGTACTCCATCGTGTGCCAGTTGACTGGCAATGCATGCCAATGACACATTGTGGCAAGCTCAGAATCAGAGAAGCGTTTTGAATAAATGGGCCAGTAATCTTCGGGCGCGTTGCCGGAGGTTCCGATGGTGTCGTCCCATTCCATCATGGCGAAGTTGGCAATCTGGTCTGTGTCGTGTGTGGTCGTGAAACCTTGGCTCTTGAGGTGCTTTTTGGAAAATAGATGGTGCCGCTCAACGGCAAAGCGGTCGCCCTTTTGCGTCGGCTCGAGCAAATCCACAACCTTCTTGTGGGAGAACAGAGTGCGTTTCCGAACGGTGGCGTAGCACCACTGCGGACCTAACAACTCTGCAACCTTTTTGTGAGAGAAGAGGGCATTGGCCTGCACGAGGTTGAGTGCAGCGTTGTAGGCGTAGAGAATTGGGCTGGTGGCCGAAGAGGTTTCCAAACGGTTTGGTAACGTGATATCCCAAAAGTCTTCCGTGAATTCATTTTCGATCGTCCTCTCCATCCAGTTCACAAGCTGATCAGCAGTCTTGAAGTCCCGGATCAATGCCAAGTCTCTTTCCATCGCTGTCTCAGGCGACCCTCCCGCGTACCGGCTTGTCAACGAGGACATGAAGAACCAGCGGGCCAGAAGTGTCGACAGGGTGGACCCCTCAATTCCGAACGCTTTCTTTCCGATCAGGTAAAAGACGTAGGCATAGATCAGTGTCGTGCTGGAACTCACCATGTGCGAGCCACGGTAGCCAGCAAGGTGCAGTGTTCGCAGAAATCCATGCCAGTTTTGTAGGTGTAACACATCCGTTTGAGCCGCCTTCAGGATCTCGAACTGCTCAATTCGCCGCTGGTCGCTGTACGGGTCTGTTTCGAGGTGTTTACCCCGGAGCAATGAATATCCGTACTTCAATCGTGCACTGCGGAAACCAAAACCAATTGAGACCCGAAGCAAGTTGTCCGGGTCTGGTTCGATGAAATGGTTGAACGGGCTCGGTTTGCCCTTCGAGGGAGTGCGCGACTCACAGCAGAAGTTTTCGAGTTGAGTACGCCCTTCTTCCCAGAACACCGACATCAACGCGAGGATAAAGTCGGACGGATTGCGGACTTTCCCTTTGCTATTGATGCGCACGCAGATCTCGGCCACCTGTTCTTCATTGAGGTTGGAGGAAAGCTCAAGGGCGGTGAAAGGATAGCTGAGGAGATTCGAAACTCGTTCAATCGCCGTCTGCATCTGCTTGATTTCCTCTGGTGCCAAAGTCTTTCCCGCAGCCTCCCGATGGCTCTTCAGATTTTTGATGTACTTTCCAACAATGTCGAACAGACTCGCATTTTTGGCCCACAGGGTGGAGAGGTTTTGGATGAATTCCGGGTCTCTACGAATCGTGGCGTCAGCAACATCGAATTTTTCGTCCGTGGGACGAAAAGCAATTTCAATTTTTTCCTTTTCGTAAGTCTCCCGAACGACCGGTATCCCCTTGATGACGGCGTACAATGACGTGAGACGTTGTTGGCCATCCACGATCAGTAGGCTGGGAACCTCCTGCTTGTCGTCGGTTCCGATTTGTTTTTGGCTGCCATCGTAGGCGTTCCGCCAGAACACGAAGTCACCGACTGGATAGCCTCGATAGATCGAGTCCAAAAGATCACGGACCTTGGCGTTCTTCCAGACAAAGGGACGCTGGATGTCGGGTAGGCCGATGCTCCCCATCTCAATGTCGTCCATCAGCTTCGACAATGAGTAGTCAACCTTCTTGAACAGCGTCTCGCTCATGAACTCAACTCCGTGGAATCTGCGTGGCCTGGTTTCGCTTTCAGCGTTTGGCTCAACCGCCTTCCGTTCTATCCCTTCGGGCAGTTTCTGGCGTCTGGCCGACGCATTCGGCGAAGGGAATGAAAGCGTCGGACCTCTTGAAGCACCCGCTTCGGGACGGACACAGAAATCCTCAAGGATAAAGGATAGCCCGGTCAACGGCAAATCGGCAAACGTTGGACCCGCGATGAGCGATCGACGAGGCGAACGCGAGGCATTTCTTGTCTCCTCAAGCCCAGATCGACGTAGCGAAAATCGCTCCACACCACCGTTGGGCGAGCCGTTTTTCATCGCCGCCGCAGCCGTTCCCCAATCCGGTCAGCGTGCGACGGGTTGCGGCGGCCATCAAAGCGAGTGGATGTCGATCACGGGCATCTCGTCGGGCGACGCTTGGAAGATATCCCCATCGTCGTGCGCGTCTGTGGGAGGTCCGCGGGCTGGCGCGAGCGGCGGCGGTTGGAGCGGATCACCAAGATGTGTGAGAATCTTGCGGACGGGCCTTGGATCGGTGATGAACGCAATGAGCCGGATGTCATCGCCTTATGCCAAGATCGACATCTTCATTCCGGTATACGGCAGTGGCGATCACGGCTGGAGTGCAGTCGGAAACAAATGTTAAATAGCCTGCTCAGCCTGCCCGCCGTGGTGGGCGAAGTCTTTCGGAATTTAGACGCACCCCATTTTTTCCCCGGAGGCGCGGAGAGATGCAACTGACCTTTCAGATTCACCGATACATCGAGATAATTTGATTGAGTCTGGTGCTGGAAATTGAATTAATCGCGCCATTTTCCGGGAGATCGTTCAGATAGGTCAAGTGCCCGTTGGGAGCCGCGAGAGCCAAAAAAGGAGCGCCGTCAGATTCCCCTCCCACGAGAGCATATCCGGAACGATCGAGCACGATCCCATCCAAAAATCCTTCCCCTGTCGGAAGGCCTTGCAGAAGGGTTAAGACACCGTTCGGAGCGATGAACGCTCCGTAGGGGTGTGAATCGGCGAGCCCGGCAATCAATCCCGTGCCGGAAGCATTGATTGCAACACTATAGATAATGCCCGTGGTGGTGGGCAGATTTTGTATCGGTGTGGCAACGCCCTGGGGTGATACGAAAGCGGCATACGGTTGAGACTGAGAAGTGCCTCCCATGATGCCCACTCCGGCATTATTGATCGCAACGCTATAATTGGCTCCTTGAGGGAGATTGGCAATCGGCGTCACCATCCCTGTGCGAGAAACGAAAGCCGCATACACAGACAGATTGTCCTGACCTCCGATCAGAGCGTTGTGTGAATTACTCACGGAAATCCAATAAATGGCTCCAATCGCAGGCAACCCTGCCAAGGGTTGGACCACACCTTTGTGTGAAACAAAAGCCGCATAGGCAGAATTTGACGGACCTTTTCCTCCAATGATTCCATTGTGGAAAAAGCCGAGTACAACGCGATAAATCAGTCCACTCGGAGGCAACGAGAGCGCTTTTGGCTCACCCTTGGAGGAGATCAGGGCGGCGTAGGGAACACTGGAATCGGCGTGTCCTCCTCCAACAAGTCCTTTCCCGGACTCATCGATGGCAACGGTATAGATCTCTCCGGGTGCCATGAGTCCGCCTATCGGCGTTAACTCTCCCTTGTGAGAGACCAACGCCGCATAGGCATTCACGCCTTCGGTCCCGCCAACGATTCCTCGGCCAGAGGAGTTCATGGCGACTCGATAAGTAAGTCCTTCAGCCGGCAGTCCAGCCAATTCCATCACAGATCGATCCGACCTGACAATGGCCGCATACGGAGCGTCTCCCTGCCCTCCAACAATTGCGATTGAGGTTGGATGTTCTCCGAACAGATTCGTGACAGAAACGGTGCAAATGGCAACGAGACTAAAAACGGACAAACTTTGAACATTCAAAACGATTTGCATACTTTACCTTACCAAGAAATTTCTGGAGTCCATTCGATAAAGTACCACGAATGCCGTGTGGACGTTCAAAGCCCAAAGCCTAGCCCGGTCAACGGCAAATCGGCCAACGTCGAACGCGCGCTGAACGATCGACGTTGGCCGAACTCGGTGTCAGCGTACCCCAACGGCGAGAGCACGGGCAAGACGTCCTAATCCAAAAAAGTGTTTTTGTCACAGAAGCAATAAATCGACCCGTATCGCTCGTCGAGGTTTGTTGTCGGCGCATCGGCAACCGCTAGCGGCGGCCGTGGCGAATCAAATCGTGGAACAATCAGCCGGAGGGTGTCACCATTGACACACCCAACTCAGGATTTTTCCGCAGTCATCTGCGTGAACAATTCGGTTACTCCTGGCAGATGAGTCTGCTGCGGGGGCGGCGATACGACCGGCAGAAGATGGCTAAAAATGACGGCGGAATAGGAACACCAAAGTGAAGCGTAGGTCAAATTGACCGACGCTTCACAGCCGAAAAGCTCGCCGCCGAGCATGGCGTTTCTGTTCCAACCGTCAAACGCGCTGGCCAGTTCGCCGAGGCCGTCGAGACTCTGGGCATTGAACGCAGCGATCGTCACCCAAAATCATCAGTGACTCACTTCACTTACACAAGTGCCATACGGCGATTCCAAACAGACTACGCGTCCGCGATTGAAAGATGGCCATCGATGAACGCGTGCATCAACTATTTCTGACTGAATTGCCGGCCGGAATCCGGGTTTCCAAGAACGGCATGTGTCGCCTTCTGAAAACTGCGGCTCTCTGCCACCCAATTCTTGCACCGTGTCTCAGCCTGCAACAGCACCGTCTGCACGGCCTCGTCCTGCAAGTCTGGTGGATACCTGTAAAACTGCAGGATTCTTTTCACCATCAGCTTGATTTTTGATCGGGCATTTTCGCGTAAGGTCCAATCAATCGTCACACCACGGTGATTGGAAATCTCACAAAACACGTGTGTCACAGCTGCTGCAGCGGGGTGGGTCGCACTCTAAATCCGCAATCAGAGCCCGCAGTCATAGTCCGGCATCGGATCGTCAAGGCATAGTTCGATGACGAGTTGGCCGCACTCGATTGTTTCCGTTGCCGGCGGCCCCGTGCTTGGCGCGATGCGAACGCCGTGATTGCAAACCTCATCCACCCACTGGTCTACGCCCCGGAGCCAACATGTCGCAAGATGCGCTCGAGGATCTGCGGGTCATTGATGAGTGACACGATGCGCATCTCGTGGTGACACGTGGGACAAAGAAGCGGATCAACTTCCCAGACTTTCTTGATCAGCTCGCGCCACGATCGCGACGGAATGCGCCGTGCCTTCGGCGCACGATGCTCGATGATTGCAATCGCCGCGCTGGCTACCGCACCGCAGATAAGTTTGCCCAACGAATAGCCTAAGAAACCAATCTTTGCAAAGGAAAAGCAGAAGCAAGAGCAAGGCCGCTAAATTTGTGTTAAACTCCGAAACAAAGCCCAATTGTGCCTGCTCGCTAGCCATAAGAATGCCCACAACGATTGGCAAAAAAATGATCTTAAAGATAACTGTTTCGATGATATAGGAAATTTGACGTCGGTTTGCAAACTTCTAAAAATACTTCTTGCAAACCATCGTTTCGTAAAGTGGATTGGCTTTTTTCTTGTGCTTTTCTAATCCACAAAGTGGGCAGCAACCGTGCTCGCTTCCAACATAGGGCGAGTCCATGTTCGTGGAGACTGCAATATGGATTCTCAGTCATTGATTTCGGTCTTTCAAGTTGTGTTCTACATCAGCCGGAATGCGCTAGCGTCCGGTTTCCTCCGCACCAAAAACCGGGTGCTAGCGCACGGCGGCTGATAGCTAAAAATTGATAGGACTTCGCATTCAACGGATTCGGGCTTTTTTTCTTGGTGATGCCAGCAGTCGCTCATGAGTTCATTTTTCTTTTCTCACCCACTTCCCTCACTCTGCGTCAACGATCAACCACTTCCATTCTTCGCCCAATCCGCTTCCGTCGGCACCCGTTACCCGTTCGCTCCCACTTCACCCGCGGAGTTCCATCTGGCCAACCCGAGAATCAGATAATACCCCAGCGGAAGCGGTCGACCTTGGCGTTTCGCGTCGGCCTTGACCGCCGCCTTGAACGCCCCAAGCCGCTCGCTCCACATCATCGCGCGGTTATTGCGCGCCATCGTCACCCGCTCAATGCCCAATCCACCAACGCGGGGGCGCATTCCTGAGTGATACCCAATTTCGCCAATCTCGATTTCTTTGCCACCGGTGAGCACATATTCGAGCGAAATCGACTCGCTCGCGGGTTTCCGCGGGTGACCATGGGGGTTGTAATAACCCGAGCCATTGCCATCCGCGAACGCCTCGGCCCACGGACGCAGACGGATCTGCGACTTGGTGATTCCATACTTCTCAAACAGCGGGAAGCAATGACTGGCTCGTTTGGTGGTGGTCAGACGAATTCGCTGAGGATCAAGGTCCGCTTCCTTCGTCAGGTATCCCATCAGTAAACCCACCGCGTCTTCCTCATTCGCGCCGTTGCCAGTCTTCACCCCCAAAATCGTGAAAAGCGGGAGCGTTCCAAGAACGTGGGCAACCGACACATCGTTGGCGCGCGCCACCGTTTGCACCACATAGGTCACGGGCTTGAGCGACGTCTCATCTTCGTCGTACTCGAGCCCGCCATTAAACGGGTGACCGGTGACGAGCGGCACGGGCTTGACCTTGGTGTATCCGCGCCCCGCAAGGTAGCGGGCGATCTGGGCAGTCGTTTCCTCGGGCGTGATTCCCACGCTTGCCGCAGTCTTCGTGGAAACGGACGCGACGCCGAAGGCGGCACCGACTTTAAGAAATTCGCGACGATCAATGCTCATAGGAAACAATCTCTTTTAATGCCTGGACTTTGAACTTTCCAATAAAGGGAACGAGAGCTCACACTTTGCATGAACGGGAAGTTTGGGAACCCCGAACACGCTCTATGATAGTGACGTGAATGTAACCCGATCTTTTCGTTTAACAAATCATTACTTTTGATTTTGCGTCACAATTATATTTATTTCAGGACCGCGGTGGGTGGCGTGTTCCAATACATAACTGTTCTTAGCCATTTTAAGAGCATTTCCTTGGTTGCCCCCTCCAAACAAGCCCCCTGCGTCTTATGAACTCAAGGGGCTGGGAACTCGCTGGTCGAGTGCGTTTACACAGCCAGCGAGTAACCAATGTGTGTCTGAGTTAGTTGCGACGGCGGCGGCTTGCCACCAAGCCTGCTAAACCGATCAAAGCAACTGCGTCTGGGGCAGGGACGGCGGGCAAAGAGGCCGCCTCGTTAAACGTCGTCGACACCACCATGTTCGATACCAGCTCCGTGGATGTTCCTGTATCCTGACGCAGCATGATGGAATTCACCTTCACGGCGCCACTAGCAGTCGATGTGATCGACGTGCTCGCTGAAGACGTTGGATTGACCCAGAAATTGGTCACATTCGTCCCCTATTGATAGGAATTCGCTTTTCCAGTGTCGCGGGCGAACGCCCGACAAATCCTCTGGGAAGCGGTTCTGAACTGAAAAAGGTTCTGGAAACGGTTCCTGACACCTTTTTAGGCTCAAATACTCGTCGCGAAGCCGACCATTGAACGACTCGATGAACGCATTATCCGTGGGCTTTCCTGGCCTGCTGAAGTCGAGCTTCACGCCGCTTGAGTACGCCCACAGATCCAAGCTCCTCGAGATGAACTCCGGTCCGTTGTCGACTCGAATCGTCCGTGGCTTGCCACGCTGTGAAGCCACCCCCTCCAAAACCCGCACAACATCGTCTCCGATCAATCGTCACGCCACGGTGATTGGAAATCTCACAAAACACGCGTACTTCATTGAAAAAGCCGATCAAGCGTATGCGCCAAGAAAAAAATTACGGCATTGAAAGACCGGAATGCCACCAATCGTCAGAACTCCGGGTGGTGCAATGCCGATTCGCCGTAAGTGACACCGTTAGACGTCAAGAGTTTCAGATAAATTGATTTGTCAATCTTTTCAGAAATGAATCTGCCTGACCCATCACAGAAGAGACCGTTCACGCCCTCGACATGGTTTGAACTCGGTCGAGGTGCGGTCCCTGGCATGTTGTCTCGATTTCGATTGATCAACGACCGCTCTGTTGTGGCCAAGGTCTCGATGCCCGTCGTGGACTCTCGGGCGGACTCGACGGAATATGTTGACAGCTCTTTTGTAATCGTGCTACTAAAATCGAGTTGCAGCGGGGCATAATGATCCGTTCCCGATGTACCGACGGCCACACAAACACCAAACCCGATTTGATTGGCCGAGGTATTCCACCAACTCCCCGCCTGAAGGTTCTCTGACAGCATCAGCGTATGAACCGCCCCATCACCATTGGCAATGTCATCTAACCAGACGTGATCTCTGGAGTCCGGCAATTCTCTGACAAAGACACCGCCAGCCCGTCCAATGGAGTTGGCGGTCGGGTTACCGGGCGTCTGAGTGCGTGCCCAGTCAATCATCCCGGGGTAATGGAATCGTGTCTCAGCAGTGGCTAAATTCGTGCTTAAGACGATGGGGGAGACCGGATTTGGGTCCACGTCCGGTATGCACGTCCTGTCGCTCGTCCACAGAAGATTTGAAATTAGTCCGACGTTGACAACATAACTCAAACCACCGCCTCTCTCGATTGCCCCTCTGTCCGAAGAGCAGGTGTACATCGGTATGGAAATCCGCTCTTGTGTATTGGGAGACAGCTGATTCACAGACGCCCCATGATATTGTCCGGCGCCTTTCACAATCGAGCGTAAGAGGAATGCATTGTCGAGTGCCGGGAGGAGCAAAACCGGCCAGCCAACGTAAGCTGTTTTGGCGATCGCCGTGATTGGGGAAGCCATCCCAGGTAGGCTGCCGCCAGTGTTGGACGAAAAATGTTGCATCGCGACGCCAAGGCGATGCAGGTTGTTCAGGCATTCCAATCTTCTCTGCGTCTGCCTAGATGATTGAATAACGCAAACCAATAGCGGAAGGCAGAGCGCAATAACGACAGCGACCGCCACAATGTCAATCAATGACGAGCCGTGGCGAGACGGCATCAGATGTTTTCGGGGAGTCATCTTTTTTTTCAATTGTCGTTACGCGGTATTTAACGTCATCGTAAACACTACAATTTATTTTCAGCCGTGAACCAGAGCTCTTGGCATTCGAACTTCGACATCGTTTGGTTCAGTAACCGACATCTCCATCCGATTCCGAACGATCTTTATTCAGAGCGACGGCCAACCCCCTCGAGTCCGGATACTTTCCACTTTCCGGACATGTCCGGAAAGACAATTCTGGGATTGGAATCTCCTTTTCGAATCTTTGGATCGTGAGAACGACGGTTAGTGGGAAGATACCGTAAAG
>CAMCMU010000069.1 GCA_945876035.1 Schlesneria paludicola DSM 18645
ACAACCCCTCCTGACGCTCCTGCTTCCGCCGTCCCATCGCCATCGAAACCACCTCCGTGAATTCCTAACCAACCACCGCGACGACAGCCTAGCGCCATTCTCATTCCCGTCAACCGTCAGCAGTGACTTTCACCACGGGCTCCTAGAGCAGTCGCAGCCGAACCATCTCGGGATCGTTCAAGGCCAGTCCGGTGGCCGATGTCGCGGCCGTATTTGAACCGGTTTGTGACAGTGGCGAACAGGGATGCAGTGGAGTTCAGCGAATGGCGGATGCCAGGACCGCTTGGCAGGCTCGACGATACGCCACCCGGCGACCGATTGCCGCCGAAATCGCTCCGCGATCTCTCCAGCCGTCAGTGGCCGAGAATTTTGCCGTCGGGGCTGTTATGCTCCAATGAAACTCTATAATCACCCTGTTAGGATCTTCAATCACGTCCGGATGTCAGGAACAACGCATCTCCTACAATTCACGCGGCAGTGTCCTTCCTCGGAGTTGTTTTTGTTTAATCAGCCGACTCGTTTCGTGAACCGTTTCGTGAACCGTTTCGTGAACCGTTTCAGTCGATCGAGCATATTGCCCTCTGAAGTTCATCGTTAGCCTAAGAATTCATCGTCAAACATCCCGACGGAATGTTTGAGCACATCATCAAAAGGGACTCATACAATGGCCGCGTCTGGATCGAAGACCCCAGTGGATTCTCCACCTTCAAACTCCCTCCATCACGTTGCCGACTCGGGACACTTTCAGTATCACGATTCGGATCGCCAATTTTTTGAAAAACAACTTCGCAGTTTTGTGCCTCCGCATTCTTTTGATGCGCATGCTCATCTGTACGACCTGCGGCAGATCATCCCGGAAGTCGATCACGGCGACATCTCGGGGCCACCGCAAATCGACCATGAGGTTTTGGTCCGTTCCATGCGTCAATGGATGGGGGACCGCGTGGTGACCGACGGGCTCTATTTTCCGTACCCCACTCGAGAGTTGAATTGCCGAATGGCAAACAACTTTTTGGCATCGGCATTACAAGACAGACCCGGAAGCCGTGGCCTGATGGTGATTCGGCCTGATGATGATCCCGCTGCTGTGGAAGATCAACTGAAGCAACATTCCTTTGTGGGATTCAAAGTCTATCATGTGTTTGTGAAGAGGACTGATACGTTTGCCGCTGAACAAGGGGAGTTCCTGCCAGAATGGGCGTGGGAACTGGCAGACCGTTATGGTTTGGCGATCATGATGCATATGGTTCTGTCTCGGGCCCTCGGCGACCCGCGAAATCAGTCTTATATTCGCCAACATTGCCGTAAATATCCGGGAGCAAAACTTGTTCTGGCACATGCAGGACGTGGATTTAACGCGCGTCATACGGTGGACGGCATCGACTTCCTACGCGGGTTGTCTAACGTCATGTTTGACACGTCGGCCGTTTGTGAACCAACGGCCTTCGAAGCGATTATCCGTGCCTTCGGGGTCACACGACTGATGTACGGTAGCGATTTTCCTGTCTCCGAATTACGCGGACGCAGCATGTCCGTCGGCGATGGATTCTTTTGGGTCTATGACCACAACGCACGGTGGCACGATTGGCCGCATTCCTCGCCACAGTTGATTGGTCTGGAATCACTCTTGGCCTTGCAACAAGCTTGCCGCACAATGCACCTCATCGATCGTGATGTGCAGCGTATTTTTGGTGACAACGCCCGGCAATTGCTCGGAATGGAGAGTTCTTCTGGGGCGGGAGTGCAAGCACTTTATCGTGAGGCTAAAATACTGATTCCCGGTGGCACACAACTCCTCTCAAAACGGCCAGAGATGTTCGCCCCTGAGCAGTGGCCGGCCTATTTCGAACAAGCCATCGGGGCAGAGATGATCGATACGGATGGCCGCCGATTCATCGATATGTCGCATTGCGGAATTCTTTCGACAATCCTTGGATTTTCAGACCCCGACGTCAACGCCGCGGTGATACGTCGAGTGCAATTGGGAAGTACTTCGACACAACAGACGGCCGATGAAGTTGAGTTGGCACGGCTACTGATCCAGATTCATCCTTGGGCGCAGCAAGCTCGATTCGTTCGCTGTGGTGGCGAAGCCATGGCCGTGGCCGTTCGCATCGCTCGCACGGCTACCGGTCGAGACAAGGTGGTGATTTGTGGGTATCACGGATGGCAGGATTGGTATTTGGCAGCGAATCTGAAGGCCGAGGCCGCAGGCTCATCAGCGGAAAACGCCTCCGATGGTGTTGCCGGTCAGAAGCTCGATACGCATCTGCTTCCGGGCCTGATGCCTGCCGGGGTTCCGAAATGTCTTGCCGGGACAGTGCATACATTCCGATATAACCGTTTGGACGAGTTGGATCAGGCCTTGGCGATGTGTGGTGATGACCTCGCGGCAATCGTGATGGAAACCACGCGCAGTGTCGATCCCGCACCGGGATTTTTGGAAGGGGTACGTGAGCGAGCCGATCGACGGGGAGCACCCCTCATTTTCGACGAAATTTCTTGCGGTTGGCGCCTTTGCCTTGGAGGCGCACATCGTTTATATGGTGTTCAACCCGATCTGGCGGTGCTGGCCAAAAGTATGGCAAACGGGTTTCCCATGGCTGCGATCATCGGCCGCCGCGAAGTGATGGAGACGGCTCAAAATTCATTTATTTCAAGCGTGTTTTGGACGGAAGGGGTCGGGCCTGCGGCGGCTGTGGCCGCGGTCAAAAAGATGATGAGCATTGATGTCCCGGCCCACTTGATTCGAATTGGTACGCCCGTGATGGAAGGCTGGAAACGGCTGGCACAGAAACACGGGCTGCCGCTGACGATTTCTGGGCGACCTGCATCGTGTAATTTTAGCTTCAATCATCCCGAAAATCCGGCACTCATCACATTGCTGACGACGCGTATGTTAGAACGCGGCTTCCTTGCCACCAGTTCTTGTTCATTGACACTTGCTCACGAAATCGATCACGTCGAGCAATATCTTCTGGCACTCGACCCCGTATTTGGTGAACTCGCTGCTGCAATTGCCGCCGGAGATATCACGAATCGACTGAAAGGCCCCGTTAAGCACTCACATTTTGCCCGGCTGGTTGATTGAATAAAACAGATCCCGGGGACTTGTTTCGGACAATCACAAAAATGGTCAATTCGGTTTCTCTGGAGTCAATTAATCCGTGCCAAACGCCGATAAAATTGCCGTCGAATGTAAAATACGGCATACCGATCCACGATGCGGATCGCCAAGGGCAGTCTTTTTGGCTTGCTAACGCTTTTTGCCACAGGACTTCCGGGAAACAGGATGTTCCCCCTCCCGTACACAGGGGTGAGAGATTCTCAGGGGAACTTTATAATGTCTCAGAACAGGTTGAATCGTGGCCTATTCGTCGGCTATCATTCTCGTGTGACTTGCGGCTGGCAGACAGTCTTTGGACTGCCGTCAAACTGTCTTGTTTGGAAAGGTAGGGCGGGAATGGACGTTTCTGGATTGGGATCAGTAGGAGGGGCAGGCTCAGTTCGCTCAGCACCGCCCTCAGGAATTGCAACGTCTGACGCGAGTTCAGCCGCTCCCGCATCTCCGAAAGACGAACTCGAATTGTCAGAGGTCGGCAGAGCCTTGGATCAAGTGGGCGATACCTCCGAAGTCCGCGCGGAGCGTCTCAATCAGATCAAAGAGTCGATCGATAATGGAACCTATGACACAGATGAGAAACTCGACGTGGCGTTGTCACGCATGTTTGACGCATTTGGAATTGAGCTCGATGACATCTAACGGGGATTGATTCCGATTCCTCTTCGTGATCGATTTGGGCGGGTGTCCATGGAGCATTTTTCCCTCAGGGGTGCTCCGTGAGTGGTGTTCTCCACTCGGGTCCGTGTTGGGGCCTGCAAGCCGGATCGTTCTGAAACGGAAGAGTGTTCCGTTTTGATGTTGATTGACCGAGAGCCGAGCGTTTCGGATGGTCGAAAAATTCGATCAAGTCGACCTCGAGGCAAGGAGAATTGTTCGTGTCTGAATTGCCTGCGGTGACTGTTGCCATTCCCCCCGTCGATAAGTTTCGCGAGTTCCTGCAGACCAAGGGAATGCGGCTGACACCCGAACGCGAAACGGTTGTCACGGCGGTCTATGCCACGCACGAGCATTTTGATGCGGACCTATGGGTGGCGAAGCTAGAACGTCGTAAAAACGGGACGCGTGCCAGCCGCAGCACCGTCTATCGGACACTCAGTTTATTGGAGCAATCCGGACTGATTCGAAAGGTGGCTCGTGCCAACGACCGTGAGGTCTATGAGCATGACTACGGCTATCCACAACACGATCATCTCATCTGTAAGAAGTGTGGAGAGATGATTGAATTTCCCAACAAAGTGATCACCGAAGTTCTCGAAAATATCGCCTTGGACGTCGGGTTTCGAATGTCTGGCCACCGTTTGGAGGTTGAAGGGGTTTGCGCGGCCTGTTCACGACCTAGCCTGAGAGTTCATCGCAAACTGGACATGATTTGAATGCCGCCCAAAAAAAGTCCGAACCTGCGAACGTGTAGGATTGTGGAGCGGATCAGTCGAACTGAGACTGGATTTCCAATGTGATGACATGAAAAGGATGGATATGGCGAGTGGCCTAGTACGTATCGCAATCATTGGGGCGGGGTCGGTATCCGATTTTCATCATGTCCCCGGCATCAAGCTCGATCCACGTTGTGAACTGGTGGCGGTCTGTGATCCGAATGAAGAACTGCTGGACCAGCGGAAAAGTCAATGGGGACCTGCGTTCTATTGCACGGATTACGAAGTGATTGCTGCCCATCGAGATATTGATGCGGTTGTCATCGCCACTCCGAATTTTACTCACTGTCACATCGCCCTCGCCTGCATCAATCAAGGGAAGCATGTGATGTGCGAGAAGCCACTCGGTGTGAGCCATGCCGAAGCCGCGTTAATGTGTCGGGCAGCGCAAGCGAGGGGTGTGCGGCATATGACCGCATTTACATATCGATTTGCTCCGTCGATGAAATATCTGCGACACCTTTTGAAATCAGGCGCCTTAGGTGAACCGAGGCATTTTCGCAGTCAACGGTTTCTGGATCTCCCGGAAACGAGCTGGGGTTGGCGTCAGTACAAGAATCTCGCCGGTGCCGGAGATCTGTACGACATGACGATTCACAGAATCGATTTTGCGCAGGATTTGATGGGACCGATTCACAGTGTCTGCGGTGCGGTGAAAACGTTCGTTCCGCGAGACAAGACGATTGATGGCCATTCTTGCAAACCCTCTGAAGTCGATGACTGGTCGGCGTTGATTGGATCCTTTGCGTCGGGTGCTGTCGGCGTCTGGGAAGGCAGCACTCTCATGAAGGGGCATCACAACAAGGGCGTGGGATTTGAATGGGCGGAAGTCAATGGAAGTGAAGGGTCTGCTGTCTATCAACTCGTTGACCCGAACGACATCCTTGTCGGACGGCACGGCCAAACGATGGAGAAGCGACGGGTTCCGGCGGAATTTATGAAACCGACGGGAAGTCCGCGGAATCCGGCGGAAGGCAATCCAAGTACGGTCTTCCGCTATGATTTAGTGTATGAATTTGTCAGCGCGATTGTAGAGGGCAGAGATGCCATACCTAGTTTTGAGGATGGTGCCAGTGCTCAAGCCGTCGCAGATGCCGTATTGCAATCTTCGACAGAGCGACGTTGGGTTGATGTGATTCGATAGGTTTCAAAGCAGAGGACCGGTTCCTTAAAGAAACCATTAATCTCCTCACCGATCTCATCGCAAAACAACGGCCCAAAGTGATTTCCACATTGGGCCGTTGGAACGCATCACCCTCTCTGTGTAATGATTGTGACGTGTCACCGAATCGAGGGTTTTGATGAGTAGCCTCACGCATCCGACTCAGCGTTTTTTGTCAGAGGGCTTGCTTTCAGGTTTTTTGCCATCCTTTTTATCTTTTTTGTCTTTCTTGTCATTCTTCTGACTGTTGTTGCCCTTACCCATTGCTTCCTCCTTTTCGCCTGCGTTTTCCAATCGACCCCAAGCCGCACGCCGGAGCATGGACTTGCGAAGACGGACATCCGTACTTCAAACGACTATTCCGCAACTACGATTATCGTCAAACAGCGACGATTGCAAGCACTGTTGACGATCATTCAAGAGACGCATAATCGGTTGAGACGTTCTAGGCAAACACCATGCCTCACAAGTTTCCAACCAAGGGATTGTTTTTTTTGGCCGATCCTCAATACCAAATTGGTCGCAGGCGCGGCAGCGGCAGCCTGATCGAGATTGGACCCCATTTGTGGAATCGTTGTTGATTCGGAGTCATACCGTTTTTGGAAAGGCGATGGCAGAAATCGCAGTTTTGTGACACAACGTCGGTTTCAAGGCTTTCTTCTGAAGATGCTCACGCGTGATCGCTCACCAGTGCGATTTGTGCTTGGCGAGGCTGGTCGGTCTCGAACTAGACAACGTTTTCTCTATTCCTCATTCGGATCAGAAGATTTTCGAGATCGCGGCAGCGTGTCAACGCGGACATCATCTGGCGATCGTACAAGAGGTCCGGAACGACGGTTCGGCACTCCCCCGATAATGGCGTTTTTGGCTCGGCGCCTCAGTTCCCTTTCGGTGATCGGAAATGCACTCCGCCGGAGAAACATGCGTCGTTGAATTTAGTCCGGCACATCTTCCCACCAGAGGTTCAACATGACACACCGACGGAGTTGATCAATCATCCGGTGGCGAAGAGTCATCCGCGTTCGACGAAGCCTCTGCAGGATCACGACCACGCGCTTCGGCCGTTGGGGAGGTTCTCGCGGATGACCATCGAGTCAGGAGATGGGGCAAGTCTATCGGAGGAACTTGATTCGTTCCGTATCCGGAATTCGCAGATGCATTTCATGATCGCCGATGCGCAGGCTTCCCGGCTTGGAAGGCAGATGGACAAGAAACGGTTTTCCGAGAAGCAGGGAACGATGTACGGGAGCATCGTCCCAGCGGCGGCTATCGTGAGAGACCGGGCTATTGTCGCCGAGCATAAAAAATTCATCGGGCCCCAGTGTGTACGGTCGGTTGACGCCATGACGCGCACGTGCCGAAGTGTAGTAGACGTCGCGATACACATTTAATTGATCGATTCGCAGATCGAGTCCCCGCCCGCCAAATCGAATTGCATTGAGTGGCACGGGCGTTCCACGGGGAGTTTCGTAGAGCCACGGGTCAATCAGCAACTCTCCGTTGACGGCAACGAGGAGTTGCTGATCAAACAAGGAAACTTCGATGATTGGTGAATGCTTAGAAAATTTTTCCGGCCAGGCTCCCGTCGCCACGGGCTCCTCAGCATTACCAACAAAAAGTCGTATTTCATGCTGACCGGCATTAAAAATAATCGTGAAATTGTTTTCTCCATCCGTCATTTGGATTGCGAACTCTCCCGCCCTGGATTGCCAATGCAACTGACAAGAAAACATCACGTCTCGGACAGGGTTGGGCACCGCCCCTCCGTCTTGGACGTTGTAGCCGTAATCGTCAATCAGCGGTGTGGTGTGCGACTTTTCACAGAGTTCGGCAATTGCCGAGTGAAACGGTCTGTCGTCAGTCAGGTTTGTAATCTTCTGGGCCATCTGGTCTGAGAGTACTCCGAGACAACTGAGAGTGCCCTGCTTTTGATCGTACCGCAATCCTTCAGTGAAGTCGGATGACGGTTGCAGATCCTTCGGCCAACGTCCCAGCGGAACGGACGTTTCGTGTAATCCACCCGCCCGAATTCGGTGACTATACTTGACCCAGTGAAACGGTTCTCGGTCCGGACGTCGCTCGTTTCCCTGATGCAAAACGAAGCCATTTTCTACGCTTTTCCAACTTGATGAGTTTGGAGTATTACTCATCTCGACCGCATCTTCTGCAACCGGGGTCCAATGTGGAAGAGTTTGACTTGTCTGTTTCGATTGATGGTTGTTGTCATGCACCGGGATTCGCATCGCCCGCTGGCAACTCAGATTTTTGCGGGCAATGACTCCATCAATCAGGATATTTCCCTCAGACAATTGCACCTGCTCGCCAGGCATTCCGACAACGCGTTTGACATAAGCTTCTGTGGCCTTCGACGGATTTCGAAAAACGACGACTTCCCACCGCTGTGGTGTGCGATAAAGATAAGACTGCTTATTGACCAGCAACTGATCGCCATGATTCCGGGGAACGTCGCTGACGTCGATCCCGCGTTGTCCGCAATTCGGACAAATTGCTCGGGTTCTTCCTCGTGCGAGTTCAATGTCCTGGCCCTCCTCATCCGTATCGTATGCCACACCAAACGAAAACGTTGTCGCGCACGTGGGACATTCGACTCGCTTGTGAAATCCCAATAGGCACGGAGCCATTGAGCCCGTCGAAATCATGTAGCCTTCGGCAGCGAATGTGCGGAACAGAAGCACGGCGATAAAAAGAGAAATGAATGACTCGATCAACGATCGAAGCACTCCTCGACGATCCGGATAAGAATGAGTCTCACCGAGACGAGATCCACGCTCTTGATTTTTCCGGCTGGTATTCTGCGATGAAAAAAACGAAACCATCTCACCCGCCGCTGAGACTTTGGAATGGACGTCACTGCTTGATGTTCAACGCAGTCAACCCACCGGTAAGAGTGGCCTAGCAAATGCGGCCCGATTCTAGCGGAACGCGATACAGTCGTGGAATACCAGCACGCCTCTTGGTGAGATCGATTACTTCCAAATCCCCCTGCGAGATTTCACCAGTTTGAGTACCGCAAGCGATTTGGCTTGTAAAGGATACGATTCAGCCGCTTGAATTCTCAGTGTTTCAAACTCACTCGCTGTATCGAGTACGGTTTCCCAAAATTCGTCACCGGAGTGGGGAGGTAGTTTGAATGGAATGGGACCACCGTGTGAGTTGAACAGAATCAGAATTGTGTCACCGGTAATTTTTCGACCGTGATCATCGATCTCATCCGACATCTGTCCCTCAAGACGCATGCCGAGACAGCGTGTGTAATGCTTGTGCCAATCCTGGTCGGTCATTTCGATTCCCAGCGGCGTAAGCCAGATCACATCTCGGATCGTCTCACCGCGAATAGAGCGGCCTTGGAAAAATTTACGGCGCTGCAGTACCGGTTGTTTTTGCCAAAATTGGATCGTGCGCCGGAAAAAATTCAGAAAGGCTTCTTCGTCTTCGGTCAGTCGCCAACGCAGCCAACTGAGGGGATTATCCTGACAGTAGCTATTGTTGTTGCCGCTCTGCGATTGACTCAACTCGTCGCCGCTGCGAAGCATGGCGACACCTTGTGAAAACAGCAGCGTCGCGATGAAGTTTCTTTTTTGTCGTTCTCTGAGCTCGCGGATCGTCGCCTCGTGGGTCGAACCTTCTGCACCACAGTTCCAGCTGAGATTGTGATCATCCCCGTCGCGATTGTGTTCGCCATTGGCTTCGTTGTGTTTGTGATTGTAGCTGACCAGATCTTGCAAACTGAAGCCGTCGTGCGACGTCACAAAATTGATACTGGCATACGGGCGGCGGCCATTGTGTTTGTACAGATCGCTGCTGCCGCACAGTCGTGTGGCAAACTCACTTGCGGTATCGCCATCGCCACGCCAGAAACGCCTCACACAATCGCGGTACTTTCCGTTCCATTCGGTCCACAGTACCGGGAAGTTGCCCACTTGGTATCCGCCCGGTCCGATATCCCAAGGCTCGGCAATGAGTTTTACTTGTGACAGGATCGGATCCTGATGGATGATGTCAAAAAAGGCACCCAACTTGTCAACGTCGTGGAGTTCGCGGGCCAGTGCCGCTGCCAGATCGAAGCGGAACCCGTCGACGTGCATCTCCATCACCCAATAACGCAGACTATCCATGATGAGTTGCAGCACGCGTGGCGTCTGCATATTGAGCGTATTGCCACACCCCGTGTAGTCCATGTAGTGTCGCGCATCTCCCGGAACGACTCGATAGTACGACAAGTTGTCTAAGCCCTTCAGCGACAACGTCGGCCCGAGATGATTTCCCTCACACGTGTGATTGTAAACCACATCAAGAATGACTTCGAAGCCGTTACGGTGCAGTGTGCGCACCATGCGTTTGAACTCATTGACGGATGCCTGCGGATCGGAGTTCGAGGCAAGACGCACGTCGGGTGCGAAGAACGCCAGTGTATTGTAGCCCCAATAATTGGTCAGCTTGCGATCAACAAGGAATCGTTCGTCGATGTGGTGATGAACGGGCATCAACTCGATCGCCGTAACGCCCAGTGATCGCAGGTGTCGCAATGACCCCTCATCGGCAAGGCCCGCAAAAGTACCGCGATGCTCTTTCGGGACCCACGGGCTCTTTTGTGAAAAGCCCTTCAGATGCATTTCATAGATCAGTGTTTTGTGCCATGGCGTGCGAGGGGGGGTGTCACCCATCCACCGAAATGCCGGATTGATGACGACGCCCAAGGGAGCTGTCGCAGCATTGTCCCGTGCGTCAAAAATCAGGTCGTTGCTAGGATCGCCGACAGTGTATCCGAAGCACTCATCGCTCCATGTCAGATTGCGTCCGATGGCTTTCGCATAGGGATCCAGTAAGACCTTGTTGGAGTTGAATCGATGTCCTTGTTGAGGTTCATACGGGCCGTCGGCACGATACCCGTAAATCTGACCGGGGCGGAGATCGGGTAGGAATCCGTGCCAGACGAAATCGGTCTGTTCCGGAAGCGGAATTCGATGTGACTCCCGCACCGCCGACGGAGAATCGAAAAGGCATAAATCGATCCGCGTCGCGTTTTCAGAAAAAACAGCAAAGTTGACGCCGTTGCCATCCCAGGTGGCTCCCAACGGTGCAGGCCGGCCAGGCCAAACTCTCATTGTGGAACACTCCGAATCTGTTTTTTCAGAGGGGGACTGAGAATTTTGCGAACGGTCTCTATCCGCAGACGAAAATTGTGTCGTTGCCAATTCATGGTCTTCGTCTCCTAGGGAAATCTGAATTCGGAAGCCGCGCGTTTGGTCGCATCAGGGCGGCCGCAATCTCCGTAGGCGGATGCAGAACTGTGTGTGCCTGTGCCATGTCCATGCCATCTTGGAACTGGACGTCAGCGATTGTAGTTGAGCGAACGATGCACGTTTATCAAATAAAAGTGCTCTGGAGAGGATCGCACCTCAGTTCACGTCGTCACGCCGAATCAAATCAGGTCCATCACCGAGAATTTTTTCGTATCGACCGGTTTCGGTCTTTTGGTATTTGGTGAAGCCCTGTCGTTCGAGATTTTTGTTGCTGATGTCACCTTTGATTCGGTCTCCCGGCGGCTTGGGCCCGTTAATCACCGAAATGATTCGTTCCACCGGTTCACCAGTTTCCGGATGGTGCGTGAGCGGAGTCTCTCCCAGACGTGCCAAGACTTCAAACGTCTTTCCGTGCGAACCGTCAGGCAGAATCACAGCATATTCGTAGAGCGGCATGGTCAGGACTCCTGACAGGAAGTTTGCGATGTCTGAGGGGCCGGCAGACGGCTCGTCGATCCCTCATCATGGACTTTGACTTGGCGAAGCATCCTCGTCAACCATCCTGCCCGTCAGCATCGAAATCTCTGGCCGCGGACTGGAACTTTTGTTCGGATGTTTGCGTCTGAAAGCAGGACGACTCAGCGGGAGGTTCGCTATACTTTCGCGTCGGGTTTGAAAGACCGGTCTCTGTTAACTTCAGCAAGAAATGAGCTCGCCACATGCGACCGAAAATAATCTTGGCGAGTGCCGTCTCGCTGTGTGTGGCCTCTTGGTGGTTAGTCGCAGAGGACGCCGAAACCTCTCCAAATCGCGCAGCCTTAACCAAGCTGTTTGAAGCCGGTCAGTTCCAGGACTGTTACGAAGGAGCACGCAGACGAGCACTCGATCCGAAAACAGACCCCAACCAAGTCGCTGACGATTTAAGTCTGGCTGTTGTCTCGCTGCAACAACTCGGCCGGATTGACGAAATTGAAGAAGTTGTCGAGTCGTCTGTCACGAGGCATCTTAGTCACTGGAGGCTGCTGTATCGTGCCGCTCAGATTTACGGAACGTCAATCGAGCATTCGGGATTTGTCATCGCCGGAAAGTTTCAAAGAGGTCCGAACCGCGGCGGCGGTCAGTACGTTTCTTCGGACGCGCGCGACCGTGTGCGGGCTCTGCAACTGATGCGGCAGGCGGTGCCGCTGGCGACGAAGGAGGCCAACAAGGCTGACGTCGCCAAATTTTGCAGCGAGTTTGCGCAGCAGATTGGTTCCGTTCAAGCCTGGCGATTGCAGACTCTGACCGATCTCACGGTGCTGCCGGACTACGAGGACAGGAATCCATGGAGCGGGCGCGGTCGTGGTGGGATCTCAGACGGCGGCGGATCGAAAGGTGCCCCCGTCGATGCGGAAGGTAATCCCATTTTCCATCAGCTTCCTAAATCGTGGGAGGCGGCCGTCTCAGACGGCGAACGCTGGCGTTGGATGCTGACTCAGACCGTTGAGTTCGACAACACGCTCCGCAACGAAGTTGATTTCACGCTGGCCACGTTCCTGCATCAGCAGTTTGGTGTGCAGACGATGGCGTGGTTGCGAGGCGGCTCGGGCAGCGACGACGATAAAAACGAAAGCGGCCCGTTCGCCGTGCAGACTCTCGGCGACGACGAGACCATCGCCAAACTCGCCTCCGGCGTGAAGCGAATAAAACTGCCCGATGAGTTCAACGCGCTCAAGCTCTTCCAGCAAATCTTCGAGCGGGCGAAGGATCACCACTCCAAGTCGGCGAGCGATGCAGTGGCTCAAACCTTTGAGGACCGCCGTCAGTACGTGAAGGCGGGCAACGCTTGGAAGGCCGCCCTCGCGAAGTTTGGCAACGAAGATCATCGCCGGGCGCGACTCGATCAGATCGTGAAGAACTGGGGCCGCTTCGAGAACCTGCAAGTCGCCCCCGCCGGCAAGGGAGCGACCGTCGACTTTCGCTTCCGCAATGCGAAGCAGGTCTCGTTCGAAGCCCATGCGATCAAGATCGACAAGCTGCTCGACGACGTGAAGGCGTATCTCAAGTCGTCGCCAGCACAGCTCGACTGGCAGCAGTTCAACGTTCAGGATGTTGGCTACAAACTGGTGACCGAGGGCAAGTCGCAGTACCTCGGCGAACAAGTGGCCACATGGAAGCTGGACCTCACGCCGAAGGCCGACCATTTCGACAGCGTGGTCAAAGTCACAACGCCACTGCAAAAGGCGGGGGCCTATCTGCTGACGGGCAAGCTGGCCGACGGCAACATCAGCCGCGTGGTCATCTGGCTGGCGGACGCGGCGCTCGTGCGAAAACCGCTCGACGGACAGTCGCTCCATTTCGTGGCCGATGCCGTGACGGGGCAACCAATCGCGAAGGCCAATGTCGAATTCTTCGGTTGGCGGCAGGATCAAGTCGCACCGAACAAGCAGCAATGGAAAGTGAGGACCACCAATTTCGCCGAGTTCACCGACGCGAACGGTCTGATCACGTTGCCAGCGGCGAAGGCGCCTCAAGATTATCAATGGCTGATCGTCGCGAAAACCGAGGCCGGGCGGCTGGCCTACACCGGATTCACTCATGCCTGGTGGGGGCAGCGACACGATCAGGAGTACAACGCCACGCGCGTCTTCACAATCACTGACCGGCCCGTCTATCGCCCCGAACAAACGGTGAAGTTCAAGTTCTGGATTCAGACCAGCAAGTACGACCAGCCCGACAAGACCGAGTTTGCCAACCAGGACTTCACCGTCCAGATCAACAACCCACAGGGCGAGAAAATACTGGAAAAACAGTATACGACCGACAAGTTCGGTGGCATCGAGGGCGAGTTCCCGCTCGCCAAGGGAGCGATGCTCGGCACGTACCAGTTGCTCGTCATGAACAATCTCAATCAGGGAGGCAGCTTCCGCGTTGAAGAGTATAAAAAGCCCGAGTTTGAAGTGACGGTCGATGCTCCGACCGAACCAGTGGCCCTCGGTGAGAAGGTCACGGCAAAGATCAAGGCGAAGTACTTCTTCGGTGCCCCGGTGACCAAGGGGAACGTGAAATACAAGGTGCTGCGGACGGCTCACGACAGCCACTGGCATCCGACCGCGCGGTGGGACTGGTTCTACGGGCGAGGCTACTGGTGGTTCGCGTCCGATTACACGTGGTATCCCGGCTTCAATCGCTGGGGCTGCTTCCGTCCGGTCGCATGGTGGATCGGCCACAACCCCGGCCCGCCAGAAGTGATCGCCGAACAAGAGGTCGAGCTCGGTCCCGAGGGCGAAGTCTCCGTCGTCATCGACACACTTCCTGCGAAGGAGGTTCACGGCGACGAAGACCATTCGTACTCGATCACGGCCGAGGTCGTGGACGAATCGCGCCGCACGATCGTCGGGACGGGCAGCGTCCTCGTCGCGCGACAGCCATTCCGCGTCTTCGCGTGGGTCAATCGAGGCCACTGCAAAGTCGGCGACACGGTCCTCGCGAACTTCGACGCGCACACCATCGACAACAAACCGGTCAAGGGGACGGGCGAGCTGACTCTGTTCAAGGTGACTTACAACGCAAAGCAGCAGCCGGTCGAAGAGGCCGTGCAGACGTGGAAGCTCAACACCGATGAGGCCGGTCACGCGCAGCAGCAACTCGCCGCGAGCAAGGCCGGGCAGTATCGGCTCTCGTACAAGGTGACTGATGCCAAGGACCACACGATCGAGGGGGGCTACGTCTTCGTCGTGCGGGGCGACGGCTTCGACGGTCGCGAGTTCCGCTTCAACGATCTGGAACTGATCACCGACAAGCAGGAGTACGCTCCCGGCGAGACCGTCAAGCTGATGGTGACGACCAACAAGCCCGACGGCTGCGTCGTGCTGTTCGTCCGCCCCTCGAACGGCGTCTACCTGCCGCCAAAGGTGATCCGATTAAAGGGAAAGAACACGGTCGAGGATGTCGTCGTCGTTCAGAAGGACATGCCGAACTTCTTCCTCGAAGCCTTCACGATTGCGGACGGCAAGTACCACCAGGAGGCTCGCGAAGTCGTCGTCCCCCCCGAGAAGCGGGTCATCAACGTCGAGGTTCTGCCGTCTCAGACCGAATACAAACCGGGTGCCGACGCGAAGGTCCAGATCAAACTGACCGACCACACAGGCGAGCCGTTCATCGGTTCGACGGTTCTCAGCGTCTACGACAAGAGCGTCGAATACATCTCGGGCGGCAGCAACGTCCCGGAGATCAAAGAATTCTTCTGGAAGTGGCGTCGGCATCATCATCCGGCTCGCGACTGTACGCTCGATCGCGTCTTCAGCAACCTGCTGAAGAACGGTGAGATCGGCATGGCCGACCTCGGTGTCTTCGGCGGAATGCTGGGCGAGGAGATGGCCGGGTTTGATGGTCGCATGGGTGGCGGTGGCCCGATGCCGATGACTCGAGGTCGCGCCGGAGGGATGAACCGCCGCATGATGGCAGCAACCGCCGCGCCGGGTGGACCTCCCGCGGCGATGGCCGCCGCGATGGAAGGAGCACCGATGGCCGATGCCGCACCGATGGCCAAGGAGGGCATGGCGGCCGACAAGGCGGGTGGCGGCGCAGGGGCCGGTGCCATGCAGCAGCCAACGATCCGCTCGAACTTCGCCGATACCGCCTTCTGGGCCGGTGCGATCACGACCGACAAGAGCGGCCTGGTTGAAGTCAGCTTCAAGATGCCCGAGAGCCTGACCGGCTGGAAGGTCAAGACGTGGGCGATGGGTCTCGGCACCAAGGTTGGTCAGGGGGAGACCGAAGTCACCACGAAGAAGAATCTTTTGGTTCGACTTCAAGCACCGAGGTTCTTCGTTGATAAAGACGAAGTCGTCATCTCGGCCAACGTCCACAGTTACCTCAAGACCGACAAGCAGGTTCAGGTCGCGTTGGAACTCGACGGGAAACTCCTTTCGCTCATCGACGTGATTCAGTCCGGAAAGGCATTCGGTCAGCAGAGCCTGACACAGACCTTCAAACTCAAAGCGGGCAGCGAGCAGCGCGTCGATTGGCGCGTGAAGGTGGCGTCTCAGGGAAGCACGAGCATCACGGTCAAGGCCCTCTCCGACGAGGAGTCGGACGCGATGCAGATGAGCTTCCCGGTCTACGTTCACGGGATGCTGAAGACCGAATCGTTCAGCGGGGCGATCCGTCCCGCCGATGTCTCGGGCAAGGTGACGTTCGATGTCCCCGAGGCCCGCCGTCCGAACGAGTCCCGCCTCGAAGCCCGCTTCTCACCGACGCTGGCCGGAGCGATGGTCGATGCCCTGCCCTACATGGTCGATTATCCGTATGGCTGCACCGAGCAGACGCTGAACCGTTTTTTACCCACGGTCATCACGCAGCGCGTACTGCTCGAGATGCAGCTCAACCTCAAGGATATTCAGGCGAAACGAACGAACCTCAACGCGCAGGAAATCGGCGACGATGTCGAACGAGCCAAGCGATGGAAGCGGTTCGACCGCAATCCCGTCTTCGACGAGGACGAGGTCCGTGCGATGGTCAAGGACGGACTGGAACGGCTCACGTCGATGCAGGTCTCGGACGGCGGCTGGGGCTGGTTCAGCGGCTACGGCGAACATTCGTGGCCTCACACCACGGCAGTCGTCGTCCACGGCTTGCAGGTTGCGAAGGCGAACGATGTCGCCATCGTGCCGGGCGTTCTCGAACGGGGCGTCGAGTGGCTCAAGCGTTATCAGGACGAGCAAGTTCAATGGATCAAGAACTGGGGCAAGAAGGACGTTCGACAGAAACAGCATGCCGACGCGCTGGATGCCCTCGTCTACATGATCCTCGTGGATGCCGACATCTCGAACAACGAGATGAACGAGTTCCTCTACCGCGACCGCGTGCAACTGCCGGTCTACGCGAAGGCCCTGTTCGGCCTCGCCCTGCACAAGCAGCAGCAGGCCGACAAACTCAAAATGATCCTGGAGAACATCGAACAGTTTGTGGTGCAGGACGACGAGAATCAGACCGCCTACCTGAAGCTGCCCGACGGCGGCTGGTGGTACTGGTACGGCAGCGACATCGAGGCGAACGCCTACTACCTGAAGCTGCTGTCCAAGACGAACCCTCAAGATGTTCGGGCGTCTCGGTTAGTAAAATACATCCTCAACAACCGCAAGCACGCGACCTACTGGAACAGCACGCGCGACACCGCCGTCTGCATCGAGGCTCTCGCCGACTACATGAAAGCGAGCGGCGAGGACAAACCGAATCTCACTATCGAAGTGTGGCTCGACGGCCAGAAGCAGAAGGAGCTGAAGGTCGATTCGTCGAACCTGTTCACGTTCGACAACAAGTTCGTCCTCGAAGGCGACGCCGTCACGACCGGCAAGCACACGCTGGAACTGAAGAAGCAGGGAACTGGCCCGCTCTACTTCAACGTCTACCAGACCAACTTCACGCTGGAAGATTTCATCACCAAGGCTGGCCTGGAGGTGAAGGTGGACCGCAAGTTCTACAAGCTGACTCGCGTCGATAAGGCCGTCGATGCCCAAGGTTCTCGTGGTCAGGCCGTGAAGCAAAAGGTCGAGAAGTACGAACGGACGGAGCTGCCCAACCTGAGCCAACTCAAGAGCGGCGACCTCGTCGAAATCGAATTGGAGATCGACAGCAAAAATGACTACGAATACCTCCTCTTCGAAGACCTGAAGGCGTCCGGTTTCGAACCGGTCGAAGTCCGCAGCGGCTACAACGGCAACTCGATGGGCGCGTTCGTCGAGTTCCGCGACGAGCGAGTCTCCTTCTTCGTCCGACAACTGATGCGCGGCAAGCACTCGATCAGCTACCGCCTCCGCGCCGAAATCCCCGGCCAGTTCAGTGCCCTCCCCACCAAAGCCAGCGCGATGTACGCCCCGGAACTCAAAGCCAACAGCGATGAGATGAAGGTGAGGATCACGGATTGATGCACAATTCGACCGAAGTGAAACATGACGATTGACCTGATTGAAATCCTCCGCAGCAAACAGGAGTCTCGGCGGCAATTGGCATCTCTGCCGGTGGCGGGCAAGTTGCGTCTGCTGCCTTCGCGAGCATTGTCGGCCCACAGAGGTGTCAGGCGGCGTTGAATTCATGACACTTTCATCGCACTTTATTGACTCCATGCAGCGGGCTGGGTAGCGTCGCAGGCACCATGTTTCAGCCGACATTCCAGATCACTCCCGCGATCGCCAAGACACTGATGGAGGTCGAAGCCTGCCGGCAGACGGTGGCCCGATTACCGCTGACGGTGGCGATGTTGAACTCGCTGCGGCAGACGGCACGACTGCTCTCCACGCATTACTCGACGCAGATTGAGGGAAACCGGCTCTCGCCGTCCCAGGTCGAGCAGGTGCTGGCCGGTGGCGGAAAGTTTCCCGGCCGCGAGCGTGATGAGACCGAGGTGCGAAACTACTACCGCGCCGTCGAGTTCGTCGAGAGTTTGGTCGATGACACCCGGCCGCTCACCGATTGGCTGGTCCGGACGATTCACGGGTTGCTGATGTCGGGGAAGAAAAAGCCGACCGCCTACCGCGACGGTCAGAACGTCATTCGTGACAGCGGCAGCGGGCGGATCATCTACCTGCCGCCCGAAGCTCACGATGTCCCGCCACTCATGGCCGACCTGGTTGCCTGGATCGCCCGCGAGATCCAGAGCCAAGAGTTGCCGGTCCCGCTCATCGCCGGGCTGGCTCACTATCAGTTCGCGACCATCCACCCGTACTACGACGGCAACGGCCGCACGGCCCGGTTGCTGACGACACTGATTCTGCACCGTGGCGGATACGGCCTGCGCGGCATCTATTCGCTGGAGGAGTATTACGCCCAGAACCTGCCGGGTTACTACGACGCGCTGTCGGTCGGGAAGAGTCACAACTACCATCTGGGGCGAGCCACCGCCGACGTGACCGGGTTTCTGGCCTACTTCTGCCACGGCTTGGCGGACAGCTTTTCCAAAGTCCGCTCACAGGCGGAACGAGCGGGCCGCAAGCAGGCTCTCGATCAGGCCCCTCAACTGCGGTCGCTCACGCCCCAGCAGCGAACCGTGTTGTCTCTGTTCGTGAAAACGAAAACGGTCTCGTCCGGAGACGTGGCCGAGTTCTTCGAGATGACAACACGCTCGGCCGCCGCCCTCTGCAAACGCTGGCTCGAAGAGAATTTCCTCGTCGTCGCCAACCCATCGAAAAAGGCCCGCCGCTACCAGTTGGCGGAGGAGTACGATTCGCTCATTGAGAAGAGCGTGAAGTAACGCCTGCTTGACCTCAACCCGAACGAAGTTGCCGCAGAGTGTGCGAAGCGAAGTGGAACACACCGTCCGTCCGTGCCTCTGCACTT
>CAMCMU010000070.1 GCA_945876035.1 Schlesneria paludicola DSM 18645
CAACGCCGGCGCCCAGACCAAAGCGGCGACGATGGTTCACGGTGGGTTGTTATTGGGGTGCGTCTCGCTGGGGCCATCGCTCCTCAACCAGATTCCGCTGGCCTCTCTGGCGGCCATTCTCATCGCCACAGGCTACAGGCTCACGAGCCTGAGAATCGTGAAACGCATGTGGCACAACGGCCCTTATCAATTCCTGCCGTTTGCAGGCACGGTGGTGGCGATCCTGTTCACCGACCTGATGGTTGGCATTGCGATTGGCATGGGAATCAGCCTGCTCTTCACGCTCCGCAGTAATTTTCAACATCCGATCCGGCGTGTCATCGAGCAGCATCTCTCTGGGAACGTGCTGCGAATGGAACTCGGCAATCAGGTGAGCTTCTTCAACCGCGCAGCGATCCAAAAGGCGCTCTTTGATGTGCCTGCGGGAGGGAAAGTGCTTGTGGACGCCACCAACACCGACTACATCGATCCCGACGTCCTGGATCTCTTGACCGACTTTAAAAAAAACTCCGCTCCGGCGCGAGGCGTTGAGTTTGGGGCAATCGGGTTTCGGGAAAAGTATCCGCAGATCGGCGACGACACCCACTTTTTGAACTATTCGAGTCTCGAAATCCAATCCGACATGACCCCGCAACGGGCGTTTGAGATCTTACTCGAAGGCAACGATCGCTTTCGCGAAGGTCGACGACTGAAGCGAGACTTGAGCCAACAGCTCACCGCCACGGCTGCCGGGCAGCATCCCATTGCGGTCGTGCTGAGCTGCATCGACTCGCGTTCTCCGGCTGAACTGCTCTTCGACCTCGGGCTCGGCGACATCTTCAGCGTGCGAGTCGCCGGCAACATCGCCACCCGCGAGGTGCTGGGCAGCATTGAATACGCCTGCGTGGTTGCCGGTGCAAAGCTCATCGTCGTCCTCGGACACACCCGCTGCGGTGCGGTCACCGCCGGCACGCAGGCCACGTGCCATCCAGACCGCGTTGCAGCCCCAGGCTGCACTCACGTCGAGCCGATTCTGCAGAGCATCGCCCGATCGGTTCATGCAACAGACTGCCGCACGTTAGAAATTTCATCCGAGGCCGACCGCTTGGCCATCATCGATCAAGTGGCAAGCCGCAACGTCGTGCGCACCGTGGCAGAAGTCATCGCCATGAGTCCGGCGATCGGCGAGTTGCTAGCTGGCACGCAGATTGGCATTGTCGGGATGATGTACGACGTTGGCTCGGGCACGGTTCGAGTGATCGAGGAGACGCTGCTGGGACTTGCTGGCACGTCGAACGAGTCAATCTCTGCCAAAATCCATTGATCCACGCCTGGTTCCCCACCCATTGCCCGCGGCCCAATCGGCCGCCAAAACCCTTTTCTTGACTTCCCCCTACGGCCTTAAACAAGCGAAGTGAGACCGCATGTTGGACGCTGGATAGGCGGATTCACCACGGCGCACACCGATCGTCCAGCATTGGGTTGCCGTCTTCTGCGTCGGGTTGTTGGGGGCTTCATGGTTGAATGGGGACCGGAGCATCCGGACTCCGGCTTCAAGGATTGGGGTCCGCACCGAATCGGCACGGGGAGCTGATCGAGCAGGCGGAGGAACGTGGGCGGCCAGCGGTTCCACGCCAAGAGCCGGAAGACGATCCGTCTACCCGTCTTCACGATCTGCGGCGGGATGGCCATCAAGACGCGACGGAATGTCGTGAACTGAAGCCGCAGGAGCGTCGGCTTCTCTTCGCTCCGGGCGTTGGCATCCCGCCCCTCGGTGGGCAATAAAAGAGCCATCCCTGCCTTCAGGCTCCAGGCCAGTGATGCCTTACCATGTACGCCCAGTTGCTCACCAGGCTGTCCACAGAAGCCGACAGGGCGTGCATGTCACTCTTGAGTTGGGCAAAGAGATTCACCTGTGTCTTCGCCAGCATATCGAATATGCGTGTGGGCAATGCCTCGACGCTTACCAAGTCCCGCGGAGCAAGCGGGAGCAAAGTCCCTGTTTTTGCTATCCCGGCCTTGATGCCATCAAAAGACCTCTGTTCATCCAGGATGGCTTGATTGACCGCCTCGATCTCCTTCCAAGTATCGTCGTCGATTTGCGGATTCTTTGTGAGCGGTCGCCAAAATGGCGACTTTACATGAAGATGCTGAGATGCGTCGCGAACCGCGTCCAGGAGTAACACAGGGGCAATCGATTGCAGGTCGATGATGAGCTTCGGCTGCTTCGCAGTCGGCAACGACAAACCGTCCTTGTCGAGACACACCCATTCGACAGCGAAATCGCGGGTCGCTGCGTCGAACCTCGAGGTGACTCGAAAGGTCAACTGCTTCCGATTGTCATTAAGTATCTGAACGGCCTTATCAAATGCTTGATCAATTTCGGGAGCCCACTCATCCTCCTGCGATTCTTCAAAGGTCAACGTGATGACCAATCGCCGGATGAAAAATGCCCATTGAGAGTCCCTTATCAAAGAAGTCCGTCAGGCGATGGGCTAGGGATGTTGATTGCGCCAGGAGACCGATGTCCGTCTCCACTTTCTCTACGGGAACGGCTTCCTCTGCATCTGGTTCTTCAACGGCCTTTGCGAGGTCGCTGCAATACGCATTCGCCTTGAAAACAGCTTGTCTATTCCGCAAAAATGAGCGTGACTTTCCGATGCGTAAAGGCAGGGTGAGATGATCACCCTTGCCTTTACTGTTTTCTCTGTTCTCTCGCTCTGCCGGTGAGCGTAATCGGGCGACAGGGGCATGTTCGCTGAGGTCAAGACGACTGCGTAAAGAGAAACAGCACGGGCTCTGGGCGGATTCCGTGTCAGCGTGGGATTCTCGATCTGAGTCTCTGCCAGCTTCTCGAAAGCTTCCGCTTGGCGACGCTGGCATGGAATTTTTGCAAAGGTGCCAAAGTTGCATTTCTGCGATTTTGCGGGTTCGCACCAGTGGCGTCCTGCGCGACTTCACGGCTCGCCGAAAATCATTTGCAAATTCGCTGAACTGTTTGGGTTGCTGTTGCGGTAGATACTCATAGAACCGGTTGCTGACGAGTAATCCCAAAAACAAATCCCCGCAACGCTGGTGTTTGCCAGCCCCTTTCACCTTGGAGAAATATCTTGACTCAGATCATGACCGCTCGGAAATTGACGAAAACGAAATGCAAGCGATTCAAGGCGGAGTCGACACACCACCACCATGCGATAGCAACCCTAGCAAGGGCTACACGACTATCGCAGATGGACCCGTTGAGAAGTGCCCAACCGCACCGCCGGTTGCAAAAGTTTTTCCCACACCCAAGGTGCCACAATATTGACGTAGTTGATGCGAAATGACTTCGTCTGACGCTGCGATTCTGAACCCGCAGGCAGCGAATCGATAGCCGCTGCATACCTGTCATCGCTTCCGCGATGAGTCACCGTCCGCCCCGCCGATCGGTGACTGCTTGACGAAGCCCCGACTTATTATCCAAGGCGTGGGCTTCGTTCGTTTGCCTGTCGTATGACCGCGTCAGGCGATCGATGCTGCACTTGATCGCCTGGCGACGTGGGAGTTACTTGGTCGGCTTCCATTCGGCTGAAAGTTTTTGAGCGTCCGCGATTTGCTCACGTGTCATCTTTTTCTCAACGATTGCTTTTTGTGTTTTTGCGTTCTGATTTCCCTGCGCGGCGGCGAGATTCCACCACTTGTAGGCTTGAACATCATTCTGAGCGACACCTTGTCCAGTGGCGTACATGAGACCGATGTCGAATTGCGCTTGAGGTCCGCCCTGCTCCGCTGCTCGCCGATACCACTTCACTGCTTCCAGATCGTTCTGAGGGACACCCCGACCCTTGGCGTACATCGCGCCGAGTGTCCCTTGAGCGAGAGCAAGTCCCTGATCCGCCGCTCGCTGATACCACTTCACCGCTTCCGCATCGTTCTGAGCAATACCCCGTCCCGTGTCGTACATAAAGCCAATCGCCCCTTGAGCGAGCGCCAGTCCCTGATCCGCCGCTCGCTGATACCACTTCATCGCTTCCGCATCGTTCTGAGCAATACCCCGTCCCGTGGCGTACATATTTCCGAGATTTAGTTGAGCGAGCGCCAGTCCCTGATCCGCCGCTCGCTGATACCACTTGACCGCCTCCGCGTCGTTCTGAGCAACACCTTTTCCCGTGTCGTACATATAGCCGAGATTTAATTGAGCGTTCGCTTGTCCACGCTCCGCTAAGGCTTTCGTGTCCCCAGATTTGGTACACGCTGATCCCGAAACGATCACTAACGCCAACACAGCGACAGCGACTCTTTTCATCAACTTGTCCCTGCTTTCTTTGTCCCGTGGAACCGACAGACCCGGAATCGGTTCCGCTGGTCATCCCTGTGCGTTCGCTGACGCCAGGTTGTTGTCCCCGTGATTTGGCGATGACTGGCCACGGTGCGCCTAGCGAATGAGGCAACGTTCTGACGCTCGAGAAATGTCCGTCCATTGAAGCAGACTGAGGATCGACTTGCCACCACCGTTGAGCGGCGCATCGCTCACCAACAAAAAAAGAATGAGTTCAGGACGCGTGCGTTGTAGCCCCATGCCAGCAACCGGCGCGGGGGTGACGGAATTTCCGCAGGCGTTACCAACGGGCAATCGTTAGAAGTGACAGGCCTTGCGATCGATACCGGCGGCCAAGGAGAGACGCGGTTGGCGATCACGAGTTATCCCACCGACAAGGGTCACATCTGTGTGACCGTCATTTCCAAACTCCAACCGATTGCCACAATTCCGCATCGGCGCGGCGTCACGATCGGCATCGGTCGGCAGCCGAGCCGGATGTTCTCCGCCATGCGAGATATCCACTTTTCTGCTTGGTACAATCCCGCCTGGCGTGCGAACTCGGTCGCGGTCGCTATGATCTGCGTCACCTGAACGGGCCAGACATAAAATCTGCCGCGACGCGACATCGCGGCTTGGTTTGATCGTCCTATTTCGGCCACAGTTCAGAGATCCGTTATTGGAACTGCGCCCGATTTGCATCCACTCACAATCACGTCAGAAAAGACACACGGAAGTCTCATGGCCAAGCAACCGAAATCAGCCATCACACCGACTCGCGAAGAAGATTATCCCGAATGGTATCAACAGGTCATCAAAGCCGCTGATCTCGCGGAGGTTTCGCCTGTCCGCGGGTGCATGGTGATCAAGCCCTGGGGATATGCTCTGTGGGAAAACATTCAAGCGGCACTCGACCGGAGATTCAAAGAGACGGGACATGAGAACGCCTACTTCCCGCTGCTCATTCCCAAGAGCTTTCTGGAAAAGGAGGCCGAACACGTTGACGGTTTCGCCAAGGAGTGCGCGGTGGTGACTCATCACCGACTGGAACCCGGACCGGATGGCGGTCTGGTTCCCGCCGGCCCACTCGAAGAACCGCTCGTAATTCGTCCAACCAGTGAAACGATTATTGGTGCGATGTATGCCAAGTGGGTTCAGTCTTGGCGCGACTTGCCGATCAAGATCAACCAGTGGGCCAACGTCGTTCGCTGGGAGTTGAGGACTCGCCTGTTTCTGCGCACGACGGAGTTCCTGTGGCAGGAAGGTCACACGGCGCACGCAACATCCGAAGAAGCGTGGGAAGAAACTCGCCAGATGCTTGATGTCTACGCCGAATTCGCCGAGAACTGGATGGCGCTGCCAGTCATCAAGGGCGAAAAGACGGCGGGTGAGCGATTCCCGGGCGCGGAGTCGACACTTTGTATCGAAGCCATGATGCAAGATCGCAAGGCACTTCAGGCCGGTACATCCCATTTTCTGGGCCAAAATTTCGCCAAGGCGCAGGAGATCAAGTTCCAGAATCAGGCCGGCGAAGAAGCCTTTGCTTGGACCACCTCGTGGGGGGTTTCGACGCGATTGATCGGGGCACTGATCATGGCCCACAGCGATGACGATGGCTTGGTTTTACCACCAAAACTGGCTCCAAAACATGTCGTGATCTTACCGATTTACCGGGACGATGAGGAAAAATCTCTCGTTCTTGCCTATTGCGAATCACTCAAGCAGGAACTGGAATCTCGTCAATTTTCCGGAGCTTCCATCCGCGTTCTGATCGATCTTCGCGACATGCGAGGTGGTGAGAAGAGCTGGTATCACATCAAACGAGGAGTGCCACTGCGAGTCGAAGTGGGGCCGAAGGACATCGCCAAAAACGGCGTGTTCGTGGGTCGCCGAGATACTGGCGAAAAGACTCCACAGGATCGAACAGCGTTCCTGAACGGAGTGGCCGATACGCTGGAGTCGATCCAAAAGAATCTGTACGTCCGGGCACTCGCGTTCCGTGAAAGCCATACTCACACGATCACGAATCTGGAGGCATTCAAAACATTTTTCACATCGAAGCATGAGGAGTCGCCAGAGATCCACGGTGGTTTCGCCCTGTGCCACTTCATTGATGGCGAACCGGCGATGGATGCCGTCCTGAAAGACCTGAAAGTCACTCCGCGCTGTCTGCCGCTGAATCTTCAGGACGAGCCGGGAACATGTCTCTTCAGCGGCAAGCCGACGAACAAGCGAGCCATCTTCGCCAAGGCGTACTAATGTTCAAAAAACGCCCTTTTGCAAACGAATTGATCCGGCACCGAGACATCGATTGAGGCGTCATGATCCTGATCCGCGGAGCTGTGCCGCGGGAGTTTTTTTCGGTCAACATCCGCTCTGAACAACAGATGGTGAGGATTTTTTTCTTCGGAGCGGATGCGCCGTGACGTGTTGCCGGACCACGATCGTGGCGTCAGGCGAAGTTGATCCTATGCCACATTCTTGGTCGTCACTCCCACCGTTCTGGCCTTCGTCTCCGTTGTTTGTCAATCACGGAGTTCGCATGCGATTGCCGGCACTATTCCATTCACTTTGTTATTGAGAAAGCTCCACTTTGAATCGTGGAACGTTCGCCCTACACTGACATTCTTCGGCTCTGGATCAGAGACCCTGCCTTGGAACCGCGACAGACCACACACGACTCTGTTTTGCTCCAAGACGCGATATGATGCCGTTTTTCACCACTCCTCAAGACCGCCGTTCACCATGCCCAGATATGACGCGACGCGAATCGAACCCAAGTGGCAAGACTTTTGGGATCAGCATAAGACTTTTGAAATCCGTTCTTTCGATCCGAATCAGCCGAAGATGTACGTCCTCGACATGTTTCCGTATCCCTCGGGTGCCGGACTACACGTGGGACATCCTGAGGGATACACCGCGACGGACATTGTTTGTCGCTACAGTCGGATGTGCGGCAAGCAGGTGCTGCACCCGATGGGCTGGGATGCGTTTGGCCTCCCGGCCGAAGAGTACGCCATTCGAACGGGGACTCATCCTGCCGTCACGACGGCGAAGAACATCGAAACATTTAAGCGGCAACTGAAGTCACTCGGTTTCAGCTACGACTGGTCTCGCGAGTTCGCCACGACTGACCCCAACTATTACCGCTGGACGCAGTGGATTTTTCTCCAGATCTTCGATACGTGGTACGATGCCGAACAGACGTGGACTGGTCCCGATGGCCTGAACCGGACAGGTCGAGGACGGCCGATCGCCGAGTTACCGATCCCCGCCGATGTCGCCGCAGAGGGTCCCGAGGCGGTACGGCGTCACCAAGACAAGCATCGACTGGCCTATCAGCACGAGGCCCCCGTGAACTGGTGTCCTGCATTAGGGACGGTCCTAGCCAATGAAGAAATTATCGACGGCAAGAGCGAACGCGGCGGCCATCCGGTCGAACGAACGCCGCTGCGTCAGTGGCTGCTCCGGATCACGGCCTATGGCGATCGACTCGCGAACGAACTGGAAGACCTGAACTGGCCCGAGTCGATCAAGCTGATGCAACGCCACTGGATCGGCCGCAGTGAGGGTGCGGAGGTCGATTTTTTCATCGGTCCTGTCGGAACGGTTCCTCACACCAATTCCGGAGACGATTCCAACAGCGGTGAGCCGTGTTCACTCTATGACACTTGGAAAGCCTGTCGCGCAACCTCCGGCTTTCCAGCTGAGCCGTCGGACGACGTCATTCGTGTCTATACGACTCGTCCTGACACGTTGTTCGGAGCAACGTACATGGTCCTCTCGCCGGAACACTCCTGCGTCGATCGGCTGACGACGCCCGAGCAACGAGACTCCGTAGAGGCTTATCGTCAGCAAGCAGCGCTGAAGAGTGACCTCGACCGGACTGACCTCGCCAAAGATAAGAGCGGTGTGTTTACAGGTGGCTACGCAATCAATCCGATCAACGCCCAGCGGATTCCTGTTTGGATCGCCGACTATGTCCTGATCAGCTACGGCACGGGCGCGATCATGGCCGTGCCGGCGCATGACGAACGCGATTTTGAATTTGCCGAGAAGTACTCCATCCCTAAGATTTGCGTTGTGGAGCCGCCTGCCGCGCAGACGGTTGGAATGCCAAGTCATGACGTCCATCAGGCTTTCGTGAGTGCGGAAACTCACACACGTTGGCGCGAATCCCTGTTGAATGGACGGCATTTTTTTACGGGCGTGCTGGATCACTCCGCGGTCATGGATCTCGTGTTTGAGGAACAGCGATTCACCATTATTGGCCCGACATACGCGATGAATTCCACGAAACAGTATCAGGGAACTCCTAGCCTGGAATTGAAACGGATCATCACCACCGATCTGACCGCAGCGGGAATCGGCCGCAAGGCGGTGAATTATCGCCTGCGTGACTGGCTGTTCTCGCGGCAGCGGTATTGGGGTGAGCCGTTTCCGATCTGGCATGAACTCGACTCGGATGGCCAGCGAACCGGATTGATGCAGGCGGATGATGAGGCTTCGCTGCCGGTGCTGCTGCCCGAGATGGCCGACTTCAAACCGACGGGGACTCCCGAGCCGATGCTTTCCAAGGCACCCGCCGACTGGCTCTGGAAAACGACAGCGGCCGGCGTGCGGCTCAAACGCGAGACAAACACGATGCCGCAGTGGGCCGGATCGTGCTGGTACTACCTGCGGTTCGCCGATCCGAGGAACAACAAACAATTCCTCGATCCGACCATCGAGAAGGCGTGTCTCCCTGTCGATCTTTATGTCGGAGGGGCGGAGCACGCGGTGCTGCATCTGCTGTACTCACGCTTCTGGCACAAAGTCCTATTCGATCGCGGACTGGTGTCGACCTGCGAACCGTTCCAGCGGCTGGTGAATCAGGGCATGATCCTCGGCGAAGTCGATGAGACTGGCCGAGCCGAGAAGATGTCGAAGTCGCGTGGCAACGTCATCAATCCCGATGTGGTCGTCGATCAGTTCGGCGCGGACTCTCTGCGGTTGTACGAGATGTTCATGGGGCCGCTTGAAGCCGTGAAGCCGTGGAGCATGAAGGGTGTCGAAGGTGTCTCGCGATTCCTATGCCGAGTCTGGCGCATGATCGCCGATGAACTGCATGAGGACGCCGTGCGACTGAACCCGGCGGTGCAGGACCGGCCTCCGTCCGCCGAGCAACTTCGTATTCTGCACCGCACGATCAAAGCGGTGACTCATGACATCGAGTCACTCGGCTTCAACACCGCCATCAGCCGGATGATGGAGTTCGTCAACGAGTTTCTGTCCATCGAAATCCGCCCCCGCGCGGTGATGGATCCTTTTGTCTTGCTCCTGAGTCCCTTCGCCCCACACCTCGCGGAGGAACTTTGGGAATTGCTCGGCCACACGACAACCTTGGCTTATGAACCTTGGCCGCAATGGGACGAACAACATCTGATCGAGACCGAAATCGAAATACCGGTTCAAATCAACGGGAAGCTGAGAGGCAAAGTGAAAGTCCCCGCCGACGCCGATCCGCAAGTCATCGAAGCCACCGCCAAATCAAACCCCCTAATCGCTAGTCAACTCGAAGGGAAGACACTCGTGAAGTCGGTCATCATCCCCGGCCGGATGGTGAACTTCGTCGTGCGATAAAAAAGGATCTCGCGATTCGGAGCCTTTTCCGCGATCGATCAGGAAATCTTGCTTGGGCAACGTTGCGTCGGAATTCAAAGGCCGATCCTCAAATTCTTCACGAGAAAGGCCCAGATGTCGGCCGTCTCCTCGATCAACTTTGTCGTCGGCTTTCCGGCACCATGACCTGCTCGAGTTTCAATTCGAATCAAGATCGGAGCGTCTCCTGATTGGCATTCTTGTAAGCGGGCGGCAAATTTGAAGCTGTGGCCGGGGACAACTCGGTCGTCTGTATCGGCAGTCGTCACCAGGGTCGCGGGATATTTCGTATTCGGCTTGATGTTGTGGTAGGGAGAATACGCGTAGAGCGTTCGGAACTCTTGGGCATTGTCCGCGCTGCCAAAGTCATCCACCCAAAAGCGGCCCGCCGTAAATTTATGAAAGCGCAGCATGTCCATCACTCCCACAGCCGGCAAGCAGGCGCCGAACAGTTCCGGACGCTGAGTCATGCAAGCTCCGACCAGCAACCCACCATTACTCCCCCCCTGAATGGCAAGTTTCTCGGGACACGTGTACTTGCCAGCGATCAGCCATTCGGCGGCGGCGATGAAGTCGTCAAAAACATTTTGCTTGTTGTGTTTGACACCCGCTTTGTGCCACTCCTCACCATACTCACCCCCGCCACGCAGGTTCGGGATCGCAAGGATGCCACCCATTTCCAACCACGCGACTCGCGCCACCGAAAAGCTCGGCATTAGAGAAATCGAAAAGCCACCGTAACCATACAGCAACGTCGGGTTCAGACCGTCGAGCTTGGTGGAGTTCTTCCGCGTGATGAACATCGGAACCTTTGTGCCATCCTTGCTCGAATAGAAAACCTGCTCCACGGTATACTCCTCCGGATGGAATGTCACCGTGGCCTGACGCAGCAAAGTGCTCGTACCAGACTGCAGGTCGTAACGAAAGAGGGAAGGCGGCCTAGCGAAGCTTGAAAACGAGTAAAATGTCTCGGTGTCAGACCGTTTGCCAACAAATCCGCTGGCGGTACCGATGCCGGGAAAGGCAACTTCACGCAAGAACGTACCATCAATCGTATGCAGTTTGACCTGTGTCTTGGCGTCCTTCAGATACGTCAGGACGAATTGATTGCCGACGAGATCGGCATGAATCAGCGTTTCTACCGATTGAGCGATGACTTCACGAATGCTGTGCGGACTGCGGATATCAATGGCCACAATTCTGCGGCAAGGGGCTTCGAAGTCCGTCACAAAATAAAAGGTCGTCTGATCGTTACCGAGAAATGAATACTCCTGATCGAAATTTTCGATCAGGTCTGTTGGCAGCCCGTACGGTTCGGTCAGATCTTTGTAGAGAACCCGATACTTGTCGTCCGTTCCCTTCCAAATATTGATCACCAAATAGCATCCGTCCTCCGAAACCTTCAAGCCGAAACCCCACGTTGGCTCATCCGGACGCTTGTACACGAGCACGTCCTCCGCTTGGTCGGTTCCAATTCGGTGATAGAAGACTTTTTGATTGAGATTCGTCTTCTGAAATGCGGCGTCGGGGGATGGTTCGTCGTAACGACAGTAGAAAAATCCCTGACTGTCAATGGTCCAGGTCGCACTGCTAAATTTGACCCACTTGATTTCGTCCTTCAATCGCTGACCCGATTCGATGTCAATAATTTTCCACGTGTTCCAGTCCGAACCGGCGTCGGCAACACTGAAGGCGACAAAGCGTCCGTCATCACTGAATGATGTGTCACTGAGAGCCACCGTTCCATCAGTCGACCACTCATTGGGATCAATCACGATCGATGCTTCGGAGTTCAGGGTCTCCTGTTTGTAAAGTACGGACTGATTCTGAAGCCCATCGTTTTTGAAGTAGAAATAATGCCGACCGGCCTTGAACGGCACACCAAACTTCTCGTAGTTCCACAGCTCTGTGAGACGCCTCTTGATGGCCTCGCGTTGCGGAATCGAAGCGAAATATGCAAACGTTTCTTGGTTCTTCGCGGTGACCCAATCGGCAACGCGTTTCGATTCCCGCACGTCTTCTTCGAGCCAGCGATACGGGTCCGATATGGCAACCCCATGGATCTGTTCCACGTGATCTATTTTTTGTGTTGGTGCGTATGTCATACGATCTCCCGCGCCGGCAAGGCCAAGCGTTATCATCAAAAACGCCGGTCCGATCGCACTTTTTTTCAACATCGAACGTCCCCTTTCCGGGAGGCGTATCACCGTCATACCATACCTGTGGCTGACGATTGAGGCTCCCCGAGCGTCCCCTACAGTTCCACTCCGCCCAACCGAGGATGCAGAAAAGAAATCCCTCCCGGGATTTGGCACGTCACCCACAGATCCTCCCGCATCCACTCGTCTGCGAAAGGGCTTCAAACGCGGCGATCTCCATGAAGCGGTCCTGACTCGTGGGGAAGAATAACATTTGACATGGTGGAGTGGGAGATTGGCACGCGATCCTCTCCGGAAAGACGCCGAGGGAATCTCGACTCAGCCTCAAGAGTCGAGCACAAATCCGATCTGGCGTGCGCGCCGATCATCACATCAAGCAAGACGATGAGTATTCCTCGTTTTTATGCGATGTTCCCGAAAAACGTGGACAGGGCCTGCCGAGAGTCTTGCAGGTACCACGACTGACCAGAGTGTGCGGCGTCAACGAGGACTCGAAGAAGTAAAACAAACTTCGTTTTAAAAACGATTGGGAGTGTGGTTGAGTTGTTCACGGTGGCCAACCGCTAAGATGACAGTCGGATTACCTGTCCGCCAACGAAACGGTCGCGAAATCCCAAAATTTTCCAGAATTCGTCCCGGAATTCGAACACGATGGATGCAGACGGAACGGCGACAGTCCGGCGATTCCACCCCCAGATTTTAGCACCGATGAAAACTCGATTCGTCAAGTCCTGAACCGAACAACCGCAAGTGTCAGTTCTAGACTTCGACCGGCTTGCAAATCGTCACGCTGGTCAAGATACTTTCCCTCCGTCGCGTTCAGATCAAACGATGATCCGAACGAATGAGTCGATCTGTAATTCTTGTTGTCGAACACTGTATGACGTGTGGAAATATTAGGAAATCTGGATAGACTTCCTTGTCGTCCATATTCGTTACTTTCCATGTAAAAATGGGTGTCGTGGAAGACTAACAAATCTAGGTTCTGAAGAAAAAAGCCTGTTTTCAGGCTTCGGGTGCGTAGCTCAGTTGGTAGAGCAACGGACTTTTAATCCGTAGGTCTTGGGTTCGAGCCCCAACGCACCCAATTTAATTGCTGGCCGTGTCTCGGCCAGCTGGCAACGGATTGCTGATTCGGGCGAACGTCATCGGTGTCGACGTTGGCCCCTTTCGGATTGCGTGCTGGAGCGGATTGAATCACAAACGGTTCTGAAATGGCATTTTCCGAGACGGTCTGATGATACGGCTCCTGGGAATGACGTGGCGTTTGGCGTTCCCGCTTTCCTCCATCCCACATCCCAAGACACTCCGCCGAAGCCCGCTTCGACCTGTGGCAAAGGTTGCCACGCGACAATTGGGACTTTGCTCAGATGCGCATCGTCTCTAGGCTACAATGAGACAATCCGAACGGTGTGCGCATCCGAAATCCCGCACGTGGCAAACAAAAATTGTCTTGCCTTGAGGTTGCCAACACGGATGCGGAAAAACGTTCAACTCCGTAAAAGACTCAATCGACTGACCGTCACTTTCCACGAGAACAACGAGATCCTGTTCCCCGATGACTCGACTGTTGTCTGTGAAAACAAATACTGAATCAATCGGTATCATTCTGCTGCCTGACCGAATCGATGCTGATCCCTCCGTGGAAAACGTGATCTCGTCACCGAACAAATCCCTGTCGAGGCAGTGACTCGAGACAACTTTCGGCGTGACCCTAGGCTTTGTCGCCGCCAAGCCACGAAGCAAGACCAACGAAAAGAGGCACACTCATCGAGACTCCAAAATCGGCGTCTGCAAATTACGACCACTGTCGGTACCGACAGACTGAAAAAGTGGGGTTGGAGTACCGATGTTGGATAAATTATTTGCGACGCATTTTCGGCAAACAGATAAGCCCCGCATTTGAGGTCTCAGGTCGAGTCCTCGCTAGACCGGGGTCGTCTTGGGTCCTCACCGCAATGATTCATTCTCGTCAGAATTCCACGACGAGTTCCGTTTGGTGAGATCCGCGTCCACATGCCGTCTATTGCCTGTCGGCCTTCCCGTTCAATAGTTGCGTGGTCGGACACGCCCTTGGACTCGGCCAGGGAGGCCCATGATTCTTAGAAAACCTTCGGCGTCGGTTTGGTTGTAGGAGCCGCCCGCTTCCATGCTGGCAATCTTGTCGTCGTACAGGCTGTTTGGGCTGGTGCGGCTGCAGACAATGATGTTCCCCTTGTAGAGACCGAGAGTTACTTCCCCTGTAACGACAGACTGCATTTGTTTATTGAAGGCCATTAGCGCATCCATCTTGGCTGTGTACCAGAATCCATAGTAAACCATTTCGGCAATTTCTGGAGAGAGGCGATCACGGAGGTGGAGCAGATCACGATCGAGGGTCAGTTGCTCTACGTAGCGATGCGCTTCGTAGAGCAGCGTCATTCCCGGAGCTTCGTAGACGCCACGGCTCTTCATCCCCACAAAACGATTTTCGATCATATCTAGCCGACCGACCCCATGACGACCGCCGATCTTGTTGAGTTCCAACACCATCGACAATGGACTGAGCCTCTTTCCGTTGAGCAGGATGGGAACTCCCTGCTCAAATCCAATCGTCACCTGCTCGGTTTTGTCGGGGGCCTGTTGGGGTGAGACCGTCATCCCGAACTCTGGAATATCGACTCCCGTCACTCGGGGATCCTCGAGGAGGCCCGCTTCATAACTGATATGAAGACAGTTCTCGTCGGAACTATAAGGCTTCGACACCGAGGCCTTGACCGGAATATTCTTGGCAGCGCAGTAAGCGATCATTTCTGTGCGACCGGGGAACTTGGCTCGATATTTCTCAATGCGCCAGGGAGCAATAATCTTCACTCCGGGCTCAAGTGCCTCGGCAGCCAGTTGGAATCGGCATTGATCGTTTCCCTTGCCGGTCGCTCCGTGTGCGTAAGCGTCCGCTCCAACATCCTTGGCGATTTGGAGACAGACCTTGGAGATCAACGGACGTGCGATCGATGTTCCGAGCAGGTAGACGCCTTCATATCGCGCTTGCCACTGCATAACCTGGAAAGCGAAGTCGCGACAGAGTTCTTCTTGGACATCGACGATTTGAGCCGATTTTGCTCCACAGGTGTGAGCCTTTTGCAGAATCGCCTCGCGGTCTTCGCACGGTTGCCCCAGATCGACATAGACACAGTGGACATCGTATCCTTCATCCTGCAACCAACCGAGAATAACAGACGTATCCAATCCGCCCGAATAAGCGAGCACACAGCAAGGCATGGCAAGTCTTTCCAAGAAAGTGACGCGCAAAACCCAAACAGTCAATCGAGGCAATTTAGCTCAACCCGCTTGGCGAGGCAAATCGTATTGACCAACTCGTCCTCGTTCGTTGATCGATCTAAACAATGGCCGGCTCAACTCATGTTCGCCCCCATTCGTTGCGACCTCGCGACAAGCACGTGGCAGATATCGCTCCTGCCAATCACACATTCATTTCACACGTCACTGCAGCAAACGGTTGGGTCGATTCCACCGGATTTTGGCCAAAAAACATCGATTGTCACTTCCATATTTTTCGAATCCACCCGGTGGAGGATGCTGCATCCACTCTGTGGTAATGATCCAAGTCTCATCGCAACTGACATCCACAACACCGAAGTTTCCTAATCGCGTTCCCGACTGCGGAACAATGATTCGTTCTGTTTCGCGAATCACGACCAGTTTTTTCGGATCAATACACGCCATAAAAAGAGGTGCCCTGTGACGAAAAATGTGATCATTGTTTGCTCCTCGACGAGTGTACACCAAGTACAAACCTTCGGAGTGAGTCACCCAATGTTGTTGAGTCTGGTAGTTGCCCAGTTCCTGACCATCATCAAAACACCACGGTTTGAGAGGGGCGAAGCTCTCCCCATTTTGACTCACGGTCACATATCCGCGAACGATTGACCGAAGCGTCAGATAATACCGGTCATCAAACTTTGTCAGTGACGGTTCGCTCAAACCATCATGATGGCTGGGCTTTTCGGGTAATTCAAACTCGTTACCATGTCGGACGTAACGCAGTATTTGCCCATCAAACGTGCAATAAACCACCGTAGTTCTCAAATCCCAATTGCCCGGTTCCGGTTGAAAATAAATTGGTAGCAAAATATCACCATTCGGAAGATCGAATCGCTGTGAGCATCCGGCACAGGCGTGATGAAATCGCGGATCCTGCGGGAACCCGACTGCTTTCCAATTGGCCCAGACGTTTTCCGAAGGATTATAGGTGGAATATATTGCCTGAGCTGGCGAACCTTCGTACTGATTGTCGTTCCGATACGAAAACGTCTTACCTGTTCCGAGTAAGACTCCTGATTTCGAATGCCATTTCGGGGTGAAATCACACGGTACGGATTCTATCCCCTCATAATTTTTACGGCGAACCAGACCGGAACTAGCGGAGGGTCCAGACCAGGTTTCTCCCTCATCATCACTCCGCATCTGCTCGAGTCCATCGAAGATATCGTTCCCGTGAACGGCATGCTTCTGTGTCGTCAGCACGACAATCGGACGATTCCCCGGATTCGCTGGTGTTCGCGGCGGAATGGATCCAGCGCGTGAGTGGACGTAGCACTTCACTCCGTCCCAACCTCGACGAATCACCGATAGATCTACGTTAAATTCGAGATTTTCGTGAACGGCAGTGCGGCCAAATACGGATCGCCCGGGCATCTGAATCGTTGACAACGTTGTTCCGAGAACAGCGGACTTGAAAAACTCACGTCGATTCGAGTGCATTGAATCGGCCCCTGTATTTCTTCTCGTAGCCGTCGTATTTTCGTAGACGAGAAGATTGGCTCGAGACATCCGGATTGTCCGCGGAGTTATTCACGACAGAATCGGGCGATTGATAAGCCCGTTTGCCGAAATTAACGTCAACCAATAAAAAAACGACTCGCATTTCTGCGAGTCGTTCTCAGTAAAAAAACCCGGCAACAACCTACTTTCGCGCTGTTTTGCACTATCATCGGCCGAGTGAGCTTAACGGTCGTGTTCGGAATGGGAACGGGTGTTTCCTCACGCGTAGTATCACCGGATCATTATTTTAACAACAATACAAATTGCATTATGAGAACCGCAAATCAAAGTGGTCAAGCTTTCGTCCATTAGTATCGGTCAACTTAAACGGTTGCCCGCCTTACATCTCCGACCTATCGACCTGGTAGTCTTCCAGGGGACTTCAAGACTTTCGTCTAACGAAACCTAATCTTGGGATGGGCTTCGCGCTTATATGCTTTCAGCGCTTATCCCGACCGAACTTAGCTACCCTGCGATGCCACTAGCGTGACAACAGGAACACCAGAGGTTCGTCCCTCCAAATCCTCTCGTACTAAAGAGAAAACCCCTCAAGTTTCGTACGCCCACAGCAGATAGGGACCAACCTGTCTCACGACGGTTTAAACCCAGCTCACGTACCACTTTAATCGGCG
>CAMCMU010000071.1 GCA_945876035.1 Schlesneria paludicola DSM 18645
GCCAAACGTGATCACGTTTGGCCGAGACTGTGACTGTGACTGGCGGGCCGATGAGATTCATCATACGTCGAAAGGGGTTCGCTTCCGTGTCGTCTACCAGAGTCGCACATGGGCTGTGATTCGATTGAGTCAGTATGGAGTCCACAACGCTCAAAATGCACTTGCAGCAGTCACCATGTGTGCCGAGATCGGATTATCGCCTTCGGAAATCATCGCCGGACTGGGATCATTCCCAGGACTACGGAGGAGATTTGAAGACATGGGTCAGTGGCAGGGAATCACCTGGATCAACGATTACGCCCATCATCCTACGGCAGTGCGAGCCACCTTGGCGGCGGCACGTCAACGTTTTGGCACACGCCGGATTGTATGCCTGTTCCAACCGCATCAGGTATCGCGTACGATAGCTTTGATAGACGATTTTGAGGCCAGTTTCGATCAGGCGGACATGGTGCTCATCGTCCCCGTCTATGCCGCCCGAGAGCAACTCTCCGATGAACATTTTCGCAGGTCGCAGGAATTGGTGAAACGCATCGCCTCACGCGGGGTGCAAGTTCAGTTCATCGAGTCACTTGACCGGATTATGATAACCGTAGACCATGCGACTCGCCCGGGGGACGTGCTGATCGCAATGGGTGCAGGCGATCTTGACAAATTTGTCTCTCCAGACGGATGATCATCGCTGTCATGTCTTGGGGGCCTCTGATAGGCAGTTTTTTCCTCCGTCCAAATCAATTGGAATTCCATGAGCTTCTCCACTGAGTTTGCTGAAATCGTCAAGAGAGATGAACCACTCGCCCCTTACACGTGGCTCAAAATCGGTGGACCGGCACAGTTTTTTCTCGAACCGTCTAGCCGGGATGAGTTATTGCGAGTTGTAAAAGCCTGTCACCAAGAGGGGGTTTCCGTACGCGTGCTCGGTGGCGGATCAAATCTCATCGTTCGCGATGAGGGAGTCAGCGGACTCATTTTAAGACTCAGTCACCCCACGTTTGCAGAGATCCAGATCGTCGGAAACCGAGTCACCGCCGGTGGGGGAGCCTTGTTGTCACACGTCGTTTCAGAAACGGTCCGCGTTGGTTTGGCGGGATTCGAAAATCTAGCTGGAATTCCCGGCTCTATTGGCGGGGCGTTACACGGCAACGCCGGCGGCCGCCATGGGGAAATTTCCCAATTCATCAAAACCGTCACGGTCATGACGGCCAATGGTGAGACGCTGATCCGTCATGAAGACGAACTCTATTTTGATTACCGCCAGAGCAGCCTCGGTGGCCTCGTAGTACTGGAAACGGAGTTTGAACTGCTGAAGGACGATCCCGACCAAATCGCACAACGCCTGCGAAAGATCTGGATTACCAAGAAGGCGTCGCAGCCTCTGAGTTCTCAGACGGTCGGGTGCATCTTTAAAAATCCACGAGGTCAGCGAGCCGGGCAATTGATTGAGCAGGCTGGCCTGAAGGGGACTCGTATCGGTGGGGCCGAAATCAACGATCGTCATGCAAATTTCATCGTCACCTACGACGGAGCCTCATCCAGCGACGTTTTAAGGCTCATGGATCTCGTCCGCTCTAAGGTGAGTGAGCAGTTTGGAGTCCCACTGGAGGCAGAGGTCGAAATCTGGTAGGGTCCCGCGTCGGGAGTCATTCTGCGGTGTGTTAATAACAGTGCTCAAGTTCGTGAGAATGGAATTTTTCTGCGTCGAACGCGTGTGCCACAGTCGGTTCAGGTGAGAATACGGCCCTGTGGCGAGCCCCAAGCAAAAAAATTAGCCCGGTAGTGGCGAACGCTGCGGTGAAAAAAACGTTCACTTTCTAGGGAACCAAGGCCACATGTGCTCCGTTAAAATAATGGATCCGTAAACTCTGTTTGTTTATTTATTTCTCATCGCAAGGACGTGATTGGGATGGCAGAACAAAGTAAGGCACGTGTCGCAGTCTTGGCCGGAGGTGATTCTGATGAACGCGTGATCAGCTTGAAAAGTGGAGCCGCGGTACACAAGGCATTATCCGCAAGGGGATTTTCAGCCCTCTCTCTCGATCCCTCGATTGTGGATCTGGCCGGTGTTGACTGGTGTCATTTCGACGTCGCATTCATCGCCCTTCATGGGCGATTCGGTGAAGACGGCCAAGTGCAGCAGCTGCTTTCCAATGTCGGAATTCCCTATACGGGCAGCGACGCGCGCGTCTCTCGATTGGCGTTCAGCAAATCCGCTTCTAAGGAACGCTTTCTAAAGTCGGGTGTGCCGACCCCTCGCTATTTGTTAGTGCATGACGATCGTGATACGCAACACATTCAGCGGGTTGTGGAACAGATTGGATTCCCGCTGGTGGTCAAACCCGATTGCCAAGGATCGAGTTTAGGTATCAGCATTGTGCGGTCGTACAAAGAGGTCTTGGCGGCGCTGAACTTATGTTTTCAGTATGACCGGGTTGCAGTGGTGGAAGAAGCCGTTCTCGGCACCGAATGGACAGTCGGATTTTTGGATGACTTGGCACTGCCTGCGATTCGAATCGAAACAGAGCGTGAGTTTTTCGACTGGCACGCCAAATACGACGATGATCAAACGCAGTACCTGTTCGAATCAGATTTTCCCTCGAGCGTCGTCTCTTCCATCGAAGCCACGGCCCACCGTGCCTGTCGGGCACTCGGCACGAGAGGATTGGCGCGGGTCGATTTGCGACTGGATCAGGCTCGGCGGCCATGGGTGCTGGAAATCAATACGGTTCCCGGATTCACGAATCACAGTCTCGTTCCTAAAGCCGCCGCCAAAATGGGGATTGAATTTGGTGAATTGTGCGAGCATGCGATTTTCGCAGCGCTCCCGAATCGGATTTTACCCCCGCACATCTTGCCGAAAACAGCGATTCGGCGCGGATCGGTCAGGGAATGAGCCCGCCTGAGGGACCGGCATCAATTGCCGGTTGCCGATCTTCCGATGAAGCACCAGAAAGAGGCTGATTCTCGTCAAATCGAGGGCCAGCGTTGTCTTCAACCTTCGGCGAATCGAGCTTCTATGTCGTCCATCTCCCCTCACAAAATCGATAAATCGCTGTCCCACGGCAGCGCAGTTGAACCTCTGACCACGTGGGTCGGTCGGATCTTCGGACCGAGGCGATTGGCAAAAATTGCTGTCATCGTGGGGCTGTTCACCTTGCTGCCTTACTGTCTTCAGCGACTTCCGGACTTGGCGTCGCGACCGGAATATCGCATCGAAACGAGGCGGATTCAGATCGACCCGAAGCCCGAAGCACCTGTTCCCGAAACTCTTTTGGAGCAGGTGATCGATTCTACAAAATTACCACACGAATTTTCGATCCTCGACGGCACGATGCCCGCCAAGCTTGCTCAATCGATTGCCAGTCATCCCTGGATTGCAACGGTGGTCTCTGTTCATCAGTCCTTTCCGACGAATGTGACCGTGCGAGTCCAATATCGAAAACCGGTCGGGATGGTTCATGTCAACGGAGGCTGCTTTCCAATCGATGCCACCGGAATGGTCCTGCCTCCCGCGGATTTTTCTTCCGCCGATCTGAAACGCTATCCGAACATTCGCGGATTAAGTCTTCCGGAAAGGATGCAACCGGGAAACGCTTCGAAAAATCCGGCGTTATTTGCTGCGGCGCGTCTTGCCGGATTGCTGGCACCTCAATGGGAGAAACTTCAGCTCGAGTCCATCGTCGTCACGGATCACCCTGACGCCAAGAGTCACGTTCCCCGGATCACGCTAGAACTGCACTCGGACAACGGATCACGGATCGTCTGGGGGCGAGATCCAGAGACCCAGTATCCCGGAGAACTGACACCCGCACAAAAAGTGGGGCGTTTGGAAAGTTATCTAAAGGAATTCGGTGGGTTTGATCTCCCGAACGGCCCGTACGAAATCGACATTCGTCATTGGGAGGAGATTTCTCGACGCCCCCTTGGCACAAGACAGTCCGCCACTGGCAACAGCGTTCGTCCTCGTCATTGAAGTTGAAAAATCTTCAACAATGCAACGTGTGCTTTAATCGCGTCTTGAGTTCTAACCACGACGCTAATGCGGATCTCGCTTGTGTTGACCATTTGAACATTGACGCCAGCATCGGCCAGGGCTTGAAACATTCGCTCACCGACACCCGGGTGACTTCTCAGGCCGATACCCATCACGGAGAGCATCGCGGTCTCCTTTTCAAAGCTCAACTCAGCCGCCGACCACAGTTCCGTCAGTTCTCGCAGCAGCAACAAGCATCGTTCAAGATCGCCTCGAGGAACAGTGAAGCTGAGATCCGCGTGCTGTCCGTTGCTGATGTTCTGAACAATCAGATCGACCATTACCCCGCCTTCGGCAACGGCGGAAAAAACCTTGGCAGCGACACCGGGTTGGTCGGTGACATGCCGCACCGTGATTCGAGATTGCTCCGTATCGAGTTGCACTTCGCTGACGACGATGTCCTCCATGCTCGCGAGTCGTGAGACGACATCGCGTTCCAATTCATCCCGCGAGATTCGCGGCTTGTTTCCGTCGTCAGCCTGCCGATAGCCGATGCACGGTGCCGCCGCAAACTCCTCATGCAGTTCAAATCCTTCGTGCACGGCCTTCAACGCCGTTTCCCGCTGATCACGATCCACCAACACCGAGATGCGAATTTCGCTGGTAGCAATCATTTGAATGTTGACGGATGCCTTGGATAACGACTGAAACATCTGCGCCGCCACACCCGAGTGAGATCTCATCCCGGCACCGACCAACGACAGCTTTGCCACATTTGTGCCATGGTGAACCTCGCCGGCACCCAGAAAATTCACAGCTTCCTGTGCGGCAGTCAGAGCCTCGGCTAAATCATCTTGAGGAACCGTAAACGAAACGGCGGCTACGGCACCAGCGGCGATGTCTTGAATCACCATGTCGATCGGGATTTTTCGCTCGGCCATCTTGCCGAACAGGGCGGCGAGTACACCGGGTCGATCAGGCAATCCACGCAAAACAACAATCGCTTCGCTTTTGACCAACGCCACACCGGCAACCATGGGAACATTGTCTTCTTGATGAGGAGCAATCAAGGTCCCCTCCCCGGTGGAATACGCCGGCCTAACAAGAAGTGGAACTCTGTATTTCTTGGCGAACTCAATCGATCTCGAATGCATTTTTCCGCCACCAAGACTCGTCAACTCCAACATTTCATCGTAGGAAATTCGGTTCATCTTGCGAGCGGTAGTCACAAGGCGAGGGTCGGTTGTATAGATCCCGTCGACGTCGGTGTAGATTTCGCAGACGGAGGCTTCTAGGACTGCGGCTAAAGCCGTGGCCGTGGTATCGCTACCACCTCGGCCAAGTGTCGTAATGTTGAAGTCCTCGTCGATTCCTTGAAATCCGGCGGCGACAACAATTTTGCCTTCATCCAAGGCCTTGCGGATTCGATCCGTCTGAATCCTTCGAATTCGAGCCTTGGTATAGGTCGAGTCGGTCAAAATACCGATTTGATAGCCAGTTAAACTGATGGCGGGCTCACCCAAAGCCTGAACGGCCATCGCTACAAGAGCCACCGATTCCTGCTCACCTGTCGCCAACAGCATGTCCATTTCACGCGGCGGTGGATTGTCACCGAGCTGTTTTGCCAGTTCAATCAATTCGTCTGTTTTGTCGCCACGGGCACTGACAACCATCACGACCTGATGGCCCGCACGTTTCGCATCAACGGCCCTCTGTGCGGCTGCGATGATTCGCGGAGCATCGGCTACGCTCGAACCCCCAAACTTTTGTACGATCAGCGTCACGTTGCCTATCCCTGTTGATGTATGACCAGAATGACACAATAGTTCGACCGCAGGTTGTTGCATTACTGTCTGTACAACATAACAAAAGTGACTGGATTCAACGACAACGAGAGCGTGGCCCCCGTCCATCAGCGGAGTGTGTCTGGGGAGGAGTGTGGCCAACCGGTTGCAACAAAGACGCAGTCCGAGACGGTTGGGCAATCCCATTCAGTGACTGCCGTGAAGCGAGATCGGCAGAATTGATTGGTCGGCAAAAAGAAATCCCCGGCAACTGGTTGGTGCCGGGGTCAATTTTACGCCTGTCGACCTGCTCGTTCGCCTGTTCTATGCTCTCAAAGTTAGGCCGCAGCGCGCACCGGCATTTGGAGGATCTGGGGAGTTGAGCAACCGCAGGCAGCCATGAATTGTTGAAAAATTTGCATGTCGAGTGCGGAGGACGTTTCATCTTCGGGATGCCACTGCACACCGACGCAGAACCAGCTCTCTTCGATCGATTCATAACATTCGATGACTCCGTCGGACGCGTGAGCGGCTGCTCGGAATATCGGGGCAAGACGATTGACGGCCATGTGATGATTGCTGTTGACGCGAATTTCACCTGGACCATAAATGTCCCAACATCGAGTACCTTCCACAATATTGATGATGTGGCGGTTGTGGCGTTCGACCGGGTCTCTGTGGTGCAGGGCTCTCGATACCTCTTCAGAGACATGCTGATAAACGGAACCGCCGCAAACGACGTTCAATGTCTGCATTCCTGAGCCGATGGCGATGATTGGTAACCGCATCTCCACTGCGGCCTTTGCCATTCGACGATCGAAGTCTTCTCGACGGGGTGGCATCGGACGCGTATGCGGGTGGGGTTCAAGTCCCATGCGGGCGGGATCAAGATCCATGGAACATCCAGACAAAATCACACCATCCACGTTACGTAAGGCCTGCTTCAAATCATCGTCATTGGGGTAGGGAGGTAGCAAAATCGGCAACCCTCCTGCGGCAGAGATCGAATCATAGTAACCCGAATTGAACCAGCTTAAACCCACAGTATCCTTGTTGCTCGGTCGCAACTCACCGTTGATTCCGACGATCGGTTTTTTCTGCATGTCACATTCCTTTGTTTTTGAAGCACATCCCTGTGTGCAGACATCTAAACAGCCTTACCATTGACGGTACGCCCGGACACGAAGTGTCCGACAGTGCAGCGTGCCAGCGGGTATCATCTCAAGAGAACCGGACACTATTTCAGCAAGCCGGAGGATGATCGCAGCGAATTTTCAGGTAGGCGATGGCGCCTGCGACGCGGATCACGCGATCGAAGAGAATCCATTCTGCAATCTCCACCCGAATCCTTCGGGCACTAGTGTCGATGTTCTTAGTTTGAATTCGTCGGTCAATCAACCGAAGAACCGAACGTCATCTGACGGCGATCAAAAAAACAAGGTCGCAAATTTTGTTTGCACCGGGCTTGAATGACCACAGACCATTCCTTTGGTGTGCGGAATGTAATTTCGCTCATTGAGATTGTAAAGCAAACGGAACATTTTGTTGTTGTTTTTGTCTTTAGCCACTACATCGTGTGTTTCTTTTGTCGTGACGGATCTTGAAAGCTCATTGGGAATCGCGATTAGCGAACTCGTCTAGACCTCATTGCAGCTTCATTGTCTAATCCATCGACGATAGGTTTCCAATTTTTCGGGGTGAAATTTGTGGGCAGCTTGGCGCGTTTGTTTCCGTATCTCTGGCACCAGCGCTGGCGACTCATGTGGGCGGGTGGATTTTCGTGCTTGGCCGCAGTGCTTTCAGTGATTGCGCTGATGCTCGTGTTTCCTGTCGTCAAATTGTTGTTTGAGGGTCAGGATTTTCGTGAATTTGTTGCGGCCGAACAACGCACAGCGAGAGACGCCGTCGCGACACTCGAGACCGGCTGCCGTGTTCTCGATGAAAAAATACGGCAGGCTCATTCAGAGGGCCTCAATCCGCAGGTCTTATCACTCAAGGGCGAGCAACAACGTACCGCATCGAAATTGAAAGTAGCGATTCAGTGGCAATCTCGGATTGATTGGATGGACAAGACCTTTCTTCCATGGCTGCCCAGCGATTCGTTCAATTTGCTGGCCCTGATTATGGGGTCGCTGTTTGCCGTCACCGTCGCGAAATGCGCGGCATCGTGTCTTGTGGACGTTTTGACGGGTTCCGTCACTCAACGGGCGATGCAGTCCCTGCGGCAGCAATTACTTCGCCGGACTCTCAAGCTCGATCAACAAACGTTGGCACTAGAAACCACACCCGGATTAATGGCGCGATTTACCTTCGACCTGGCGCAGGTTTCCAATGGTGTTTCGTTGTTTGGCAGTTCACTGGTTCTTGATCCCCTGCGGGTGTTGTTTTCCGTGTGCCTGGCATTGCATGTGAACTGGAGGCTGACAATCATTGCCATGGCAGGAGCCCCCATGATCGTTCTGCTGTTTCATAAACTTGGCCGACGTGTGAAACGCGCCAGTCATGGCCAGATGGAAAGCATGACGCGCGTGTATCGGCTGCTCGATGAGACTCTGCAATCTTTTCGAAACGTTTTGGCATTTCGGAACGAAGGCCTGCATCGTCGCAAGTTGTCTGTTGAACAACGCGAGTACTTCCAAAAAGCTCAGCAAATCGTCAAAATCGACGCCATTTCCAGTCCGGCCATCGAATTTTTGGCAATGGTCGCGGTCTGTGCGGCGACTCTGCCCGGCGCCTATCTCGTTCTTCGGCATCAGACATCGATTTTGGGATTGCAATTGGCAAGTCATGAAATGAGCGTCGCCGACCTGGCTCTGCTGTACGCTCTGTTGGCCGGGGTCCTTGATCCCGCCAGAAAATTATCCGGAGTCTTTTCGCGGATGAAAAAAGCCGCGGCGTCTTGTGATCGCATATTCGGATGGATGGACCGCCCCTCGCTACTGGCCGCAGAGGACTCTCCCATCCGTTTGCCAAGACACGGCCACGACATTGTTTTCGACCAGGTGACGTTTCGCTATTCATCGCTTGATAAAGCTGCGATGAGACCGCCAGCATTAGACGGAGTTTCCGTTCGTATTCCCTTCGGTGCGGCTGTCGCAGTGGTCGGCGGGAATGGATCGGGCAAGTCCACGTTGGTGAATTTGCTTCCGCGCTTCTTTGATCCGCAAATGGGCGTGGTTCGAATCGATGGGACCGATTTGCTCAGAGCCAATTTGTCGCTGCTTCGATCCCAGATCGGTATTGTGACTCAAGAGACGCAGTTGTTCGATAGAAGTATTGCCGACAACATCGCTTATGGAATGGAAAGTGCCTCTCGGGAAGATGTTGAATTCGCCGCGAAACGTGCTCGCGTTATTGAATTTGCAAGACAAATGCCAGACGGATTGGACACTCATGTGGGAGACCGCGGTCATCGGCTCTCGGGTGGTCAACGACAGCGAGTCGCCCTCGCACGCGCTTTGCTCCGCTCTCCTGCTGTCCTGATTCTGGACGAAGCGACATCCGCGGTCGATGCCCACAGCGAACATCTGATCCACGAAGTTTTGCAGGAATTGGTGGGAACCTGTACGATTTTAATCGTGACCCATGCCATGACAGCAACGCTCGTGAATTGCCTCTCGCATGTCTTGGTCATGGAGCACGGACGCGTCATCGCGTACGGTCCACACGACATCGTATTGGCCACCAGTCCCGCCTATCAACGTCTGTACCAAGCGCAGACACGTGCGGCGTGACGGTTGAGGGGATTTGGCGTCGTCATCAAGCGTCTTCCAGTTCTGTTTCCGAGACGGTTCTGTTTTTTAACATCTCTAAGCTACTGACAGCCCCGGCAATTATTTCATACAATCCAGCGGCTGGAACGGAATGTTTTTTGTATTGAGGTTCGAGGTCATGGCGTTTGAAACCGTTGGTCGGCTGATGGAAATCCTGCTGGTCGAGGACAGTGTGATGTTCGCGCGACTAGCCATCGGTGCGCTGAACAAGGGGGGCGTGCAACATCACTTGACTTGGTTGACTGACGGAGCGGATGCCTGGCAGTTCTTGCAAAGAACCGGAGTCTACGTGAATGCCCCTCGGCCCGATTTGTTGCTGCTCGATTTGAAATTGCCCGGAATCGACGGAACGGAATTGCTCTCTCGTGTGCGTCACAATAACGCCATCAGTACGCTGCCTGTGATTGTGATGACCGGTGAAACCGACTCATTTCTGTGCCACGATCTCCCCGTCGAAGCCTTTCTGACAAAGCCACTCGAATACGAACAGTTTTGCAAAATTGTCGTCCAACTGTCAGAGTTTTGGAAAGCGGACATGATGATACCGCTCAATACTTCCCTCGTGCCTAAGTCTGAAGAGGAGAGATGACGCCTGGCGTTTCTTGCTATAAGCTTGTCTGAATTGGTCCGCAGCATCGCCGATCCGCTATCTTCCGCGGGTATCATTTCGCTATTCGCCATCGAAACCCGTTCGAATCATGCACGCCGTTGATTTTCTCAAAAAGCCGTTGTCTGACATTCCACCGATCGCAGTGCTGTCGGGTGCGCAACGTCATTTGAAGCAGTTGGTCCTGTCCCAGTTGAAACAGACCGTTATTGGCGATGACGAAACCTCGTTGACGCGGTTCATCGGACGAGAATCCGATCTGATTTCGGTATTGGACGAAGTACGGACCGTTTCGATGTGGAGCAGTCGACGGTTCGTGATTGTTGACGAGGCCGACGAGTTTGTCACCAAGCACCGTGGCGGGTTGGAAAAGTACGTCGAAAAACTCGCCAAGAAATCGGTGTTAGTTTTGGATGTCAAAACGTGGCCAAAAACCACGCGACTGGCAAAACTCGTCGCCGCGCATGGGCTGGGAATTGAGTGTACGGAATTGAAGGGCATCCAACTGTTCAAGTGGATTCAAGACGTCTCACAAGATTCGTACCACAAAAATCTCTCGCGCGACGCCGCGTCGCTGTTGATTGAACTTGTGGGAGACGACTTAGGAATGCTCGATCAGGAACTGGCAAAGCTGGCCACGTTTGTTGGTGCAGCGGGCCATATTGAGTCCAAGGACGTTCAACTTCTTGTCGGCGGTTGGCGTACGGAAACGACTTGGGCGATGATTGATGCCGTCCGCGACGGAGATCTTGGATTCGCTCTGACTGCCCTGGATCAACTCCTGACGGCTGGTGAAGCGGGACCGAAATTACTGGGCGGAATTTCGTTCGTTTTCAAAAAGTTCTCACAAGCCACGGATCTCTCGCCAGGGTTGTCGCTCGACCAAGCTCTGCGGCAGGCAGGCGTTTTTCCACAGGCTGTTGCTTCCAGTGCATCGTATCTTCGGCGAATCGGTCGCCAGAGAGCGGAACAAATTCTCAATAGGCTTCTCGAAACGGAAGCGGGTCTCAAGGGCGGAAGTAAGCTTCCCGAAAGAATACAACTCGAACAGTTGTTGATTCATTTGGCGAGAACGTGACGTTTTCGTTGTTTTCCACCCCAACGCAGCCCAGACGGATGTTGCTCATGGCCCTGCGATCATTTCCTTGTCAGATCGGATATCGACCACCTCGTCCGTATCCGCCGGTCTCCGTCCAAAACGAAAGAGTACCGAGGGTGCTTTCCGTCTGTGTGACCGTCCGGCAGGTCACACCAATAGCAACGCGAGGGGATAGCAATTCGAGTCGCAACGGCAAAAATCACGAGTGCGTTTTGAGGCGGATTTCAGGCGGTGTCTCCGCAATTCGAAGCAAAGCTGCGCAGAGACAAACAAGGAGAGTCCGGTACCAACATGTCGAGGAGAATGATTGCGCGATTTGTCGTTTTTCCAAACTCAGCGGACTTGTTCAGGCATTGAATGTTTCCGAAATTGGACGTGTGCTGATCGAAGAATTGGTAGAACCGATCGATGCATTCCGCAAGCGGTTGGCCATCACACCGGCCGTGTTGTTCTTGATTTCAGCAGTCACCGCAGTTTGAAATCAGCGTGATAAAAACGCGTTGTTGGATGCGAACTTCCACCCAAGACCTGTTCAGAGACGCCGCCGTGGGCCAAGCCCTTCCGCTCACGAATCCTCAGACAATGCGGAATACCATGTTCTCATGGGAGATGCCTCACCAAGAGGTAACTGCGATAGAACACAACCGCAAGAATCACCAGTGTTGCCGAATTCAGAAGCCGTTGTGCGACATTCGGCCGATATTTCGCCACAAAATGAGCGATGATGCAGACGACTGCGGTCATCGACAGTTTGAAACAGGCCAAGCCTGTCACGTCCCAGTTTGTGAGGAAGAAAGTCGCAATGGGATTGGACTCGATGAATTGTAATTCAGGCTGACGAAGCAAAATCTAGGTCATCAACACATCGAGAGTGCTGGCGAGGACGAAACAGCTGATCTCCTGTTCTTGAATTGCTCTCGCCAAAAAGGACTCTTGTGGACACGGATTTGAGTTCCAGGGGTGTTTTGTCATAACGCCTCTGATCCGGGGTACAGTCAGAAATTGATCAAACGGGTCTTCCATTCAATGATGTGTCTTACGCCGGAGGATCGAAGACGCTGATCCAGATCCGATTTGAAGAGCGAGTTGGCATGGTTTTTGAAATTTCCGATTCACTCCCACTCTTTTTTTGGCGGTCCACACGTTTTTTGGGGCTTGATCGCCTGATGGTCAAAAAAACGGTCTTGGTTGTTCGGTCACCGCGAACCAATCGCCGAGGTTGTCGCGAGATCGACAGCAGATTCTGAAAGCCGCAGTGTGGCTGCAATCAGTCGATGATCCGACCCGGCCGAATGACCGACTTGGCACGATTGGACCGACCATTCCGCAGAACAGAGAATGTGATCGATTCGTGCCCAAGGTAGATTTTCCGGCCAATATTGGCTGGGCTGACATGGTGCCGTATAGCCGAAACCAATTCCGGCAATATCAAAGGCACTTTGAAATTCGCTCCAGTGTGAGCGGAAGAGTTGACTCGAGACGGGAGTGTTGAAATCGCCACAGATCAACAACGGGCGATTACCACGAGCCGATTCCATCCACGTGCGAATGGCCAAAGATTCTTCAGCGCGTTGCCGTCCGAGTTTTTCGAGTCGCCGCGGTCCGTCGTCTTCGAACACCGAACGCAGGCTGAGTTTGACCAAACCGCGTCGCGGCGTCATCTGATGAATGTTTCCAAGAATCACGGACCCCGCGGGAGTTTGAATCTCAACAGCGACTCCGGCAATACGATTAAAGATTGCCGCCTGACACGTTGCGATCAATCGAAGAGGGTACCGAGATCCAACCCAGTACCGGTCCTGTTGCACCGTATACCATTCCGGAAATGCCGTTGTCACCAAGGGTGACAACGGAAATGCTTCCTGCAACGCAATTACATCAGGATCGATCACCGCAATTTCGTGAAGCAGCATGGAGAAGTCCGGACGGAACGCTTGGACATTGCAACTGACAAGCTTCAACTCATATCCGTCAGCGCGAACGGGGACGATGCCGGTCAGTCGCAAGATCGGAAACGACAACCCCATGACAGGTCCCGCTACGAGCGCCAGGGAAACGGTATTCAAAAACAGTGACGGTCGATGCCAAAAGAAGGACGCCACCAACAGACCCAGAGTGGGGGCGACAAATGGCGTGAGAGGTGCATAAGTCAGCACCGTACCGACCCACCAGCTTTCCGAGACGACAAATAGAAGCCAGGCAACAACCGCCAACGCCAGAAGGTTGATCCACGAAAGCACAACCATCAATCGTGGGGTGAACCGAGTGCTGGCATCTGTTGGCGAAGACATCGAGGACATCACAAAAATCTCACAATGACTTTATCAGGAGGCCGGGTTTATCCATGCGACACAATTCACTGGAGAGAATCGGGAAAGATCGGATGGAATCGCGCGTTGCGCTCGGTTCGTTTGACCCGTCGGGCCATCTCCCCGGCCGACACGTCGTGGTCTCGTCAATTGGCCTGCGACGACAACCTTTGAGACAATTCGTGGCGGAACAATTCTCGGTGATCCCCCCCCCAAAAAAAACTGTTGATCTTCCGATTCTCGCAACCATGAATCCACAACGTCAAAAACCGACATGGAAGACATCCCCCTGATGTTCACTTTCGCAGTCCACAAAAAACTGAGATGCACAATCTCGGAGGCTATTTGGCGGTTCAGTTACTGTTCTCAATCGGAAGACATTTACAGAAGTTCGGACGCCACATCTCAAAAACCAAAAACCCATGACTCTTTCAGTGAAGGAGTCCTGCGGATCGAGGACCCGTGGCGGTCCGCGTTCTCCAATCGTGCGACTATCGTGAGCCGGACTCGCCACGGGCAATAGTAAAGACTGCGGCTCATGCGAGTCTAGCAAGTCACTGGTGAGAGCTGGAATTGTGAACTCTGCGACGCTGCGGCTCTGCCATCAACATCCCCGTGCATCGGCGTGCGTCGTCAACGGCGGTGTCTTCGCAGGGGATCAGGAGGGCGTCCTATTCACTGCCGCGCGCCAGATCTCACGGTGCGACGTCCAAGAGTGGATTCATCGATCTTGGCACCGTCGGCAGCACCAACAGTCAGCTCTCTCGTGTGAACGAGAACGGCTAGGGTGCGGTGGGATCGGGAGCCGATGCCGCCGTCATCTTGGGGCTCTCCTCGGAATGCTCGCTCCTGCTGGCGGACCTCGACAGATTCAAGTCGATCAACGACACGCACGGTCATCCCGCCGGAGACGAAGTGCTACGCGTGGTGGCTCAACTGCTGCGGGAGCACGTTGGCCGCATGCGATCCGGTGAACGTAGCGTGCTGGCTCGATACGGCGGGGAGGAGTTGGTCGTACTATTGCCGGGTGTCGGTCTGGCCGGAGCGCTGCGACTCGCCGCAGAGATTCGGCTGGCGGTCGAACAACGCGCGATCCCGTTTCAGAACAAGAGTCTGCGAGTCACGATCAGCATCGGTGCGGCGAGTTGTCCTCGCCACGCGATGACTCCCGCCGACATCATCTCCGCCGCCGATCAAAGCTTGTATCGAGCCAAGTCGGAAGGCCGCAATCGAGTCTGCCAACCAGAGGATGCCTGACGCACCGGCCTTGCACGGACGAAATTGGCGTAACGTCGGCTTGCGCGAGTTGCCGTAGTCCCGTCGTGCCGCCGACGGGACGCTTGTCGGCGGAACGACAAGTCTACAGTCGCCGTCTGAATCGATCACTTGGGGACGGCATTGCCCGTCGGCGCATCAAGTTTGTTGACGCGGATGATCGGTCGCGGCGGAGACTTGGCTTCCGTTCCTCGTTCAAGCCGCCCCGTGAGAACAACCGACTTTCCGAAGAACGATTCGGCCCTGGATTGGTTTGAGGAATCCGACGAGAGGTCCAGTGGCCAAGTGATGCCAGCGGCTTCAATCACCGTTCCCGGTGACTCACCCGCCGCAACGTCTCCCGCCCGTAGCGTGCCCAATACAGTCAGGCTAGCTCCCTCCTTGTGAGTGCCGACATCCGACTTGAAAAGTCGCTCAACATCGACGATCCACCGCAGGGGAACTGCCGTTCCTGCCACTCGCCGCAATGTCCCGACGGCAGTGACCGGGTTTTTGTGATGCTCCTTCGCGAACGTACGGCTGACTTCGTCGGGCAGCTTCAGTTCCCAAGTCGTGCCATCGAATGTGATCGTTGAACCGGTCGTCTCGCCGCCCATCGCGACCACTCCGTGTCGCAGTTTGCCGTGGCATTCAACACGGATGGATGGCTCACACTGCTTTGCTCCTTGCGGCTCAGCCGCTCATGTTGAGACGCCGATGGCGAGAAGCAGCACAGAGGTAAGTTGCAGCATGTCGAACTCCATTCACCGGAAGAGATGGCTCATCGAAATTTGGCGGGATCGACTTTCATGCGATTCTCAACCAATCGCCGACCGACGGGCGACGGTTGGTTCGGAGTCGGATTGGCGTTGGACGGCGTGTTGTTGAGGAACGAGATATCGAGGACACCGCCTGGCACTCTGGCGGGCGCCGTATAGCCCCACAGTCCCTTGAGGGCGGGGACCGGGCGGGCGTTCTCGTAAAGCAAATCGCGGACCTTCGTCATCTGAGCGCGATCCGGAGCGGGTGATGGGAATGTCTTGGCCCAGACCAGGGCGGCGGCTCCTGCGACGTGCGGCGCGGCCATCGATGTTCCGTCGTACTTGTCGTACGTATTGTTTCGAGTGGTGCTCACGATGCGGACACCAGGCGCGCCGATGTCAACGGTCCTTTTACCGTAGTGGGTGAAGGATCCGGGTGCATTGTTCACGTCGATCGCTCCCACCGTGATGACATTGGCATTGGGCAGCGCTGCGGGGAAATACGGAGCGGTATCATTGTCGTTGCCGCCTCCGCCCGTATTGCCGGCGGCGGCGACAAACAGAACGCCCCTTTGTTCCGCACGAGTGACCGCCTCCGCCAGTTCGGGAGACGTATCGGGTCCAGCCCAACTGTTGCTGAGAATGTGAGCACCGTTCGCGACCGCCCAGTCGATGCACTTGACTGCATCGGAGGTCGAACCGTTACCGTCCGGGCCGAGGAATCGCATGGCCATGATCTGAGCCTTCCAACTGACTCCGACCACGCCGACACCATTGTTTCCGGCACCAGCAATCGTCCCCGCGCAGTGCGTGCCGTGGTTCTGTTCATCCATCGGATCGTCGTCATCATCGTAGAAGTCGTAGCCGTATCGACCATTCTTCGACCACATGTTGGCCTTAAGGTCTGGGTGGTTGTAATCGACCCCGGTATCAATGACCGCGACAATGATCTTCGGCGTTTCGTGGAAGCTCGGCCAGACTTGAGTCGCCCCGATGTTCTGCATCCCCCACAACTGGTTGAGGAGTGGATCGTTCGGAGCCGAACCGGTGATCAAGGGCTGAGCCGCCTCGGCGGTCGGCTTGACGGGCGAAATCGACATAAAGTAGTCGGGAGCTGCGTAGGCGACCGCGTCGTCACCTAGCAGGGCCTCGACCGTTTTCGATGACACGGCGTCCTGGGGTTCCACAACCAGAAACGACCCCCGTTCATAGTCCTCGACCTTGTTCAGCCCCGCCGCCTTGAGTGTCGCCTCCGAGGGTTTGGCACCCTGGCCTGCGTAGCTGATCAGCAGCCGTTTGCCCCACGTGGAAATGCGTGGGATGTCGGAATTCATGGCGATCGACATGCTCTGGACATTCTCGGCCTGGCCTGACGGAACATCGAAGACCGCCTTGCCCTTCCGGCTGACTCCCTTGAACCTGTGATGGTGGTCGCAATGTCGCAACAGATCGAGTTCCGGCGCGAGTCGCTTTTCACGGCTGGACTTCGGCACAACCACCCAATCATCCGCGTCGAGCGAATCGCCACACAGGCACATTCCGAGGAGTGCCGCTCCAAAGTAAAACGCCAAACGCGTGCTCATGAGTACCTCTATTCGAGTTTTT
>CAMCMU010000072.1 GCA_945876035.1 Schlesneria paludicola DSM 18645
CCGGTTCCGCCAGGTTCCGACCGTCCGCCGCGTGCATCCGAGATCGGCCGCAATCTCATCGTTCCGCCGGCCAACCGCCGCAGCGAGAACGATCTTGGCCCTCAACACCAGTCGCGCCGGCGTACTCCGCCCGCACGCCCCTTTCGTCATCGACGCTCGTTCTTCCGCCGTCACTGTGATGCCCTTCGCAACCCGCATGGCATGATCCTCCGTGGTTGGAGTATCAGACGCCAGAATCCCCAAATACGTTCCCGCATCTTAGAGACACTACACTCGAGACCGAAGCCGAAGATCAGCATTTGCTCCGTCGTTCTTCGGCGAGGGAACGAAATTTCTTCAAGGAAGAATGGCGGAACCCCGTCGTTGAGACGTTGACCTACTCTACGCGAGGTGTGCCGCAGGGGGGCGGACAGAATAACTCCCCGTTTCCATCATGGAAGCGGCTTTCCCAGCAATTCCGAGTGTGGCACATTTCTGCCGTCTCGGAAAACGAAGACGTTTAGATCCAGCAATAGAGAACAGATTCATCTTGACCGAGGGAATGATGCCTCACGGCCATTTGATATTCCGGAACCAACGTCTTCAAAAGCAACGGAATCTCAATCACATCCGTCATCCGATGATAAATACAAAGGGCAAGTTTGGGACGATATTTTCGGATGCTTTCGCAGGCTCCCCTAATGAGTGGAATCTCGTATCCTTCAATATCTGCTTTGATAAACGTGACGGGTGCTCCCGCAAGGTAGTCATCCAGTTTCCTGATTTGCAGCGTCCCCTGCGGTTGACCATGAGAGAATAAGAAGGATCCGTCGGCACCAGAGGCATGCGTAAAGAATGGGAATTCGGCTTCTTGATCGCCTAAGCCTGCTCGCACGCACTTGATCGCATTGTCATCGAGAGCCCATTCTTCTGTTAGCCGATTCACTCGAGTTTCTAGGGCGTGAAAACGTTTTGGGTCGGGTTCAAATGCGTGGATCTGCTTAAATATTCCACGTGTGCGCCAAACGAATTCCTCCGAGGTATCACCGACATACGCACCGGCATCAATCAGCACGGCATGGGGGTCGGCGAGATATTGGAAATCAGCGGGAGACCAATATTGATCGCCTTCAAACACATCGCGGTAAAAGGAGAAATCCGCGAGGATATTCGCCTTAAGAATCGTGCCGTAGACCAAACGAGAACGATCATCCGACAGCAGTTCTTCTGAAATCTGTTTCAGATGATTCAAGTGTGTGTGAAAAATGTGGTGAGAAAAGGCTTCAAAGGGGCGTCCCAAGTCGGACAATCGTGCCGCAGGCTCCTGCCACAACTTCATCGAAATAACGATCGGGCAATCAATCTGCAACGCGGAACTCAGAGACAGAATATCGACTCCCGAAAACTTCGTGCCCGCTCTTCCCGGTGTGTCGTCGATCACCCCCAAGACAGTCACGTGATGCTTCTGAAAAAAGTCGAAAGCGCCCGCGCCGATGGCCCCTGCTCCATAGAGTAGGACACCTTTGTCAAATTCTGTCGACTCCCAAGTCGAAGCTTTGGTGAGCGTCCTCATTTCTTGTATGAGGTCGGACAAGGCCGCGAAGTCCGTTCGCTTTCGAAATTTGGACTTCAACAAATCAAGTTGTGCGGTGAAAGACTGGTGCATGTTGCTCAACTATATAGGGTGTCTTGAAAAAAGGCTGAACGAACGTTGTTGAGCATGACCGATTGGATTTCCGTTTTCGAAGTCGCACGTCATTCCGAGTGGATATCTTGGCCTACAGATGAGGGGTCGCGTTGGGCTCATGTGTGATCTCCCCCTTTGTGGATTGTCAGCATGCGCCGCAGAATCAATGCTGCAGCATTGTTGTCCTCGTTTGGATGATAGAAAAAACGTTTTGTAAGGACAAACCTATTCGTCCCGAACCGGCACTATTCATCCATCGAGCATCGGCTCATTGTGTCATGTATGTGGCGGGTTGGCATTGGAAAATGGGCGTGGACATCTGAGTCCGCGTGGAAGTGCAACTCCACGAAAATTGCGGAATCAAGATTTTGGGGTCATGTACTAGCAACGAATGAAGGCCCTACCAAAAAATGCAATCCTCGCTCGCCAAACGTGTGTCTGAGCCAAATTGTAAACGCTGAGTGAGTCACAGTGGATCCGTCCGAATTGTTCTCCGAGCGTGACTTCAAACATGGGAACTTGGGTTCCTTAGGATGTTTTTCGGGGTTGGTTTTTGAACATTAGTCGAGATCAACGGCAGTGCCGATAGTACTGGTTACAACGGATTGACGAATTCTCACGTATATAAAGAGTCTCAACGATTCGCCACGGAGACATTTTTGATGCTCACTTATCTGGAAATAGCAATCGATTGCAGACGGCATTTTCGGAGTGAAGCCTCTTTTCAACAGCGGAGCAAAAACCGTTCAGCGACAAATTTCGCAATAGCTCTGTTCGCGTGCATCGGACTCCTGTCGGGATGCACGAGTCCACGCGAATACCTGAGCAATTGCTTTAAGGTCGGGCCGGATTATTGCCGTCCGGCAGCAGATTTCTCGGAACAGTGGATCGATCGTGAAGACCATCGGTTAAAGAGTGGCTCCGTGGAATTGGCGAAATGGTGGCAGACTTTTCAGGATCCTGTTTTGAACGATTTGGTTCAGACGGCGTACGGACAAAATCTTTCACTCCGCGAAGCCGCGTTCAGGGTTTTGGAGGCTCGGGCAGAGTTGGGAATCGCCAACGGACTATTCTTCCCTCAGCAGCAATTTGCTAGCGGTTCTTTCACGCGGACTCAATTGAGCAAGTTCGTCGCGAATGACATCCTTTTGCCGAAGAAGAACTTTTCGACTTGGCAAGATGGTTTAGGAGTGGGCTGGGAACTCGATTTTTGGGGCAAATATCGTCGGTTGATTGAGTCGGCGGACGCCCATTTAGATGCCTCCGTCGAAGACTATGATGCGGTGTTGGTCACTCTGGTGGGCGACATTGGCCAAACGTATGTTCAAATGCGGATCGCGGAGCAGCAAGCGGTCTACGTGGCGGCGAACACAAAACTTCAGCAGGACAGTCTCGACATCGCCGTTGCAAGGTCGTCCGGAGGTCTAACGACGGACTTGGACGTTGAGCAGGCGGTCAGCACCCTAGCGCAAACGGAATCTCAAACGCCTCAACTAGAGATTCAGCAACGGCAATTTCGTAACCATCTGTGTGTTTTACTAGGAATGTCCGCGAAAGACCTGAGTCAGCGACTCGGGCGGGCATCAATCCCTACCGCACCACCGGAAGTCGTCATTGGAATTCCCGCAGAGTTGTTAAGCCGTCGGCCGGATGTCCGTCGTGAAGAGCGAAAGACCGCTTCCATATCGGCTCGCATTGGATATGCGGAATCTGATCTTTACCCGGCGATTTCGATCACGGGTAACCTCGGATACAGTGCTCAAACTTTTTCTGATGTGTTTACAACCAAAGCGTTTACGGGGAATGTCGGACCCGGATTCCAATGGAATCTGCTGAATTATGGTCGGATCGTCAGTAACATCAGCCGGGTCGAATCGCGTTTCGAAGCTCAGGCTGTGAAATATCAGCAGACGGTGCTCGTGGCGGGCGAAGAAGCCGAAAACGCCATTGTCCAGTTTCTGCTCTCCCAACAACAGGCGAAAAAACTCGTGGTCAGTGTCACGGCCGCAGACAAGGCCGTGGCCATCGCTGTGGTTCAGTACAAAGGGGGACTGGTTGATTTCAACCGTTTGTCGCTGATTCAACAGAACTTGGTCCAACAACAGAATCTCTTGGCGCAGGCTCAAGGGAACATTGCACTCGGTCTGGTCCAACTCTATCGGGCACTGGGAGGGGGCTGGGAGATGCGTCTCGAACAGGTGCCGGAATCCTTGACACCCCCTACCGCAGAGATCCTCAAGACGACAGAGCAACCGTTACCGGTTGGCGATGTCGTGAAGGAGTAAGCCTTGCCAACACATCACACCGTTTTGAGCCAAGGGAAAGAATGGCCAGTTTTCTGCATGCTGCTGGTGCTGATGATGATGGGCTGTACAACCATCGATCATCAAGGCCGCAGGGTGGCGAGAGATCACACGCCGAATTTCCTGATGCACACAGACGCTGAATCCCGCGACTGTGTGTGCGTAGACGATTATCAACGCAAACCCCAACCGTCCGTCCCCTGCCTTAATGACAGTTACTACTGCGATGATTACTGCAAAAAATCGTGCCCGGTGGATCCTTGCCCGACAGTATGTTTTGTCTGCGATGACTATTGCTCCAAGTACGACGAACTTGCTCGATGTCACTTGGATGAATTGGCAAACCCCAGCGAAACTGTGAATCAGCCCCACGGCCAATAATGCGATGCCGGTTTTCATCCGGAGGCTGTTGAGACTGCAAGTCAGACGGTCAGATGAGATTGTTCGCAAGCGGAAATCACGACCAGTCCCGGCCTCAGACTGTCGGTTGGCTTGGCATTCAGTGCTCCCCAAAACAGCAAGAGCAGGACCGTAACGATTCGGATTTGCGATTCATGGTGAACCTTACCGACTTCGGCCCATGTCGCTGCGAGGACATCGGCGAAACCCCACTGCATTTGTTCCGTCGCCACGAAGTCGCGAGTTCGTACACACCATAACGCGATTCCCTGTTTCTTGCTGACGGAATCACATCATCGTCGTGGAAGACTTTCGGATTGTTCCCTAGCCTTTGGCTCGGTCGGCAACAGGTTTCGGATCCGTCAGTCACGTTCGATGATTGCCCGATATGAGCAACGGTCGCTCTCCTCTGTACCTTCGTGCGATCTCAAAACATTTTCGCCCAATTGCGAGGCCATTCTAGCCGCACGGACGATCAGGTCAGTAGTCGGTCTGAGCTGTGAATTGAAAGGGTCGGTCAAAAATCTTCAGCCATCGTGATGATGCGCAGCCTTCGAACTAGACGGAGTGTTGTTACGGCTGACCGAAATGCGGACTAATCGTGCTGCGGAACGATTGTTGACGCGGAAGGATCCGAAATGGACGGGCTGCGGATGAACCAAGTAATCACATAGTAAAATACCGGTGTCAGGAGGATGCCGAAGATCGTCACTCCCAGCATCCCGCTGAAGACGGCCGTGCCCAGCGTACGCCGCATCTCGGCTCCGGCTCCTTCCGCGATGACCAGCGGTACGACACCGAGAATGAACGCAAAGGAAGTCATCAGAATCGGTCGTAAGCGAAGGCGGCAGGCATTCAAGGTTGCCTCTCGGCGTGAGTAGCCGGATTTTCGTTGTTGCTCGGCAAACTCCACGATTAGGATCGCATTTTTGCTGGCGAGGCCGACAAGAACAATCAGCCCGATTTGGGTGAAGATATTAACATCCATATGTGCGACGGAAACGCCAACAACGGAGCACAACAGACACATGGGGACCACGAGAATCACGGCCAGAGGCAGCGACCAACTTTCGTACTGAGCCGCCAGAACAAGAAAGACTAAGACGATCGCTAAGGCAAACACATACATTGCCGTGTTCCCGGCATCGAGTTGCATGAACGTCAGCTCCGTCCAGTCAAAAGCCATCGAACGCGGAAGGTGTTCATCGGCGATTTTCTGAATCAGATTAATCGCGTCGCCGGAACTCGTTCCCGGCGTCAGATTACCCGTCACGGAACACGAGGAATACATGTTGTAACGCATGATCGCCAGAGGACCGCTAGAATCTTTGATTCGTAGCAGCGTTCCCAGTGGTACCATTTCCTTTTTTTTGTTGGCCACTTTGAGTTGCCGAATCTGATCTATTTTATCGCGGAACCGTTGGTCGGCCATGACATTCACCTGCCACGATCGTCCGAATTCGTTGAAGTTGTTGACGTAGTAAGAACCGAGGTAAATCTGCAACGTGTCGAAGACATCGGACAGATCGATGCCAAGAGCCAAGCACTTGTCGCGATCAATCTCGAGATATAACCACGGTGTGTTCGCCCGAAGACTACTGAAAACCCCTTTGAGCCCCGGTGCTTTGTTGGCTTCGTCGACAATTTGATCACTGACACGCTGCAGTTCATCCAGCCCGAGGTTTCCTCGATCTTCCACGATTAACTTGAATCCACCTGTGGTGCCTAGCCCATCGATCGGAGGTGCTCCGAAAATGCTGATTTGGGCGTCGCGAATTTCTGCATTGCACGCCTGAAGAATCGTCTCGGCGATCGTTCCGGCGGAGAGGCTGTGGCGTTTGCCAAATTCTTCGAGCATGACGTAGATGGATCCCAGATTGGCCGCGTTGGTGGCCAGTAACAAAGACTGACCAGAGAGAGCCACGGTGTGAGCCACTCCGGGCGTTTTTCGGGCCGTCGACTCTATGCGTGCTAGAATCTCCCGAGTTCGTTGTACGGAAGCGGAATCGGGAAGCTGGACACTCAGTAAGAGATAGCCTTTGTCTTGATCGGGAACAAAGCCGATCGGTGCTCTGGAAAACGCGCTCCACGTTAACATCAGTAATCCGCCATACACCACCAGTACAACGATGCTCCCGCGCAACAGAAGGCTCACGAACTTGGTGTACGCCGTGGTGCTCCAATTAAAGACGGTGTTGAAAAGCCAGAATAACCATCCCAATAACAGATCGAGTAACTTCGTCAGTGGATCACGCTTTGAACCATGCGGTTGCATGAGAATTGCCGCCAGTGCCGGAGACAGCGTCAGCGAATTGATTGCGGAAAAAGCGGTAGAGACAGCGATGGTGATCGCGAACTGTCGAAAGAAGGCGCCCGTGATGCCGGAAATGAATGCACAGGGAATAAATACGGAACACAGAACCAAGGCGACGGCGATCACGGGTCCGGTGACTTCCTCCATGGCCTTCCGCGTGGCCTCCCGAGGAGACAACCCTTTTTCCAGCCAACGTTCAACATTTTCGACGACCACGATCGCATCATCAACAACAATTCCGATTGCCAGCACGAGTCCAAACAACGACAGATTATTCAGCGAAAACCCCATGGCGGCCATGACCGCAAACGTACCGATGATGGCGACCGGCACCGCAACCAAAGGAATCAACGTGGTACGCCAATTTTGCAGGAACAGCAGCACAACAATCGCCACCAGACCAATCGCATCGCGCAGCGTTTTAAACACTTCGAGAATCGATTCTTTGATGAACGGCGTGGTGTCGTACACGATTTTATAGTCGAGACCCTCTGGAAAGCCCTTTTTCTTGAGTTCTTCCATCTTCTGGTACACCCGTTGAGCCGTCTTCAACGCGTTGGATCCAGGCAGTTGATAAATCGAAAGAGCCACCGAAGGCTGACCATCGAGCGTACACGACTGGTCATACTGTTGTGCCCCCAGTTCGATCCGGGCCACATCGCGCAGCCGCACAATCCCGACCGCCTGTTGTTCGTTGGATGCCGGCGTGGATTTGATCACGATCTCGCCGAACTGATCAACGTCCATCAAACGTCCCAACGTGTTGATCGTGAGTTGGAATTCCTGTCCAGGCCCGATCGGTTCTTGGCCAATCGCGCCCGCGGCCACTTGGATATTTTGTGTACTGATCGCGGCCACAACGTCGCTGGCGCTGAGGTCCATCGCGGCCAGTTGGTCCGGTTTTAACCAGGCGCGCATGCTATAGTCTCGCTGGCCCATGTATGTCACTGCCGCCACGCCATCGAGGCGCCCTAGTTCATCTTTGATCTGGATCGTGGCATAGTTGCTGAGATAAATGTCGTCGTACAGATTTCTGTCTGCGACAAGATTCACGATCATCATCGTGCTGGGCGACATTTTTTTGACGTTAATCCCCTGCTTTTGAACGAGGCTCGGGATCACCGGCTGAGCCAAGGAAACTCGGTTCTGAACTAACACTTGAGCCATGTCAGAATCCATGCCCAGTTTGAATGTGACCGTTAATTGATAGACGCCGTCGTTTGTACACTTCGACGACATGTAAAGCATGTTCTCGACACCGCTGACCTGTTGTTCGATGGGGGCGGCCACTGTGTCGCGGACGGTTTTGGAGTTGGCTCCCGGATACGACGCGGTCACTAGGACCGTCGGTGGAGTGACATCAGGGTATTGGGCCACGGGAAGCGAAAAGGCAGCGACGGCGCCCGCCAAAGTCAGCACAATCGACAGGACGGCTGCGAAGATCGGCCGATCAATAAAGAAATGCGAGATCATCGCTGTGAGCCTTCTGTTAAAAGCGAACCGGATTTTCGACGTCGGTCGCGAATCTGACTGCTGACGACCGTGGAAATGAGGATCCCCAGCAGGAATCCGCCGACGAGTGCCCAACGCTGAGATGGAAAACCGGCAGCCGTGGCGAAAGCGCCGAAAACGAGTCCGGCACTACCCCCCATGACAGCGGATCCGAATCGTTGTATCCCGCGGGATTGCCGCTTCGACGCTTCCCCGAATCGCTCGATGACATAAAAGAAGACGGGTGTCAGGAACACACCGAAAATGGTCACCCCAATCATTCCACTAAACACCGCGGTTCCCAAAGACCATCTCATTTCTGCACCGGCGCCAGTTGCCGTGACCATCGGCAGAACACCGAGAATGAATGCAAACGAGGTCATCAGAATCGGCCTCAGCCGTAAGCGACAGGCTTCTGTCGTTGCTGAGAAAATGTCTTCACCGGATTCGTGGCGTTGTTTGGCAAATTCAATGATTAAAATCGCATTTTTGCAGGCAAGACCCACGAGCACGACGAAACCGATTTGTACAAAAATATCGATTGGCAGACGCCGTAGGAACACTCCAAACAAGGCCGACAGCAGACACATCGGAACAACCAGAATCACGGCCAGTGGTAGAGTCCAGCTTTCATACTGGGCCGCCAGCACGAGAAAGACAAACACCACGGCAGCCCCAAACACAAACATAGCCGTACTGCCAGCTTTGATTTGCATGTAGGTCAATTCCGTCCATTCGAAACTCATCGAGCTTGGTAATGTTGACGATGCCTCGTGCTCCATCAGTTGAATCGCTTGCCCAGAACTCACCGGCGGCATCGCCCCACCCATGATCGGTGCAGAGGAATAAAGGTTGTATCTGGTAATCATGACCGGTCCACCAACATCCTTCATCCGGATCAATGACCCGAGGGGGACCATTTCCCCCATCAAATTACGCACAAACAATTGATTCAAATCTTCGACGCGATTTCGAAAAGAGCCATCCGCTTGAATGTTGACCTGCCACGATCGGCCAAATTCATTGAAATTATTGACATAGTACGATCCGAGAAAGATCTGAAGTGTCCGGTTGAGATCGTCGATGGCGACTCCGAGGGATTTGGCTTTAGTCCGGTCAATTTCCATAAACAATTGCGGCGAGTTCGATCGAAAGACGGTCGGCATCACAATCATATGTGGCTTTTTGCCGCTTGATTCCACTAAATCGTCGGCGGCTTTTTGCAAAACTACAGGACCTAGCGAACCACGGTCCTCAATCATCATTTTAAAACCGGCAGCCAATCCGATACCCGGCACGGGAGGGGCTCCGTAGACGCCGACGCGTGCCTCTCGGACGAGTTGTGTGTATTTTCTTCGCAGTTGCAACTGAATCGCTTGGGCGGAATGGTCTGGTGTGCGACGTTCCTCAAACGGCTTCAAAATCACAAAGAGGGAACCGAAATTAGAACTGTTGGTTTGCAGCAAAACGGACTGACCAGAAATGGTCAGCGTATGGTCGACGCCATCAATCGTACTCGCAATCTTCGCCATTTGGGCGATCACTTCGCCCGTTCGTTGAACGGATGCCGAATCCGGCAACTGGGCATCGACCAACAGCCATCCCTGATCTTGCTGAGGGATAAAACCGACAGGATAAAAACCGAAGAGCCAGACGGTGAGCCCCAGTAGTCCACCGTAGGCAACGAGTATCACGAGATTGATTTGCAGCATTCCGCCAACCGTCGTAGCGTAGGCATTACTCATCCGACGAAAGCAGTTGTTGAAAAAAGAGAAAAACCATCCAAGAGTCAGATTCATCATACGCGTCAAAATATCAGGCTTGGCATCGTGAGGGCGTAGCAGGATGACCGCCAGAGCCGGGCTGAGTGTCAGTGAGTTGATGGCGGAAATAATCGTCGATACGGCAATCGTGACAGCGAACTGGCGAAAAAACTGCCCCGTGATGCCCGTAATGAAAGCGCAAGGAAGGAACACTGCGCACAGGACTAATGCTACGGCAATCACGGGCCCCGTCACTTCTTCCATGGCCTTGCGCGCGGCATCGACGCGGCTCATTCCCGCTTCTAACCATCGCTCCACATTTTCCACGACAACGATCGCATCGTCGACGACAATTCCGATTGCTAAAACCAATCCAAACAGCGAGATATTGTTTAAGCTGAAACCAAACATAGCCATCACACCAAAGGTCCCAACGATCGCCACGGGGACGGCAATCAAAGGGATTAAGGTGGCTCGCCAGCTCTGCAGAAAAACGAGGACGACGATCGCCACAAGGCCAATCGCTTCGAGTAAGGTCTTCACCACGTCGGCCACGGACTCACGGATAAACGGAGTCGTGTCGTAATAGATCCCGTAGTCAAGGTCCTCGGGAAATCGCTTTTTCAGTTCCTCTAATTTCTTTCGCACACCGTTGGCAACGTCCAGTGCATTCGTGCCCGGCAATTGATAAACCACCAATCCGACAGAAGGCATGCCATCGATCTTGCACGACTGATTGTAGTTTTGCGCTCCGAGTTCAACTCGTGCGATATCACGGAGACGGACTGCCGCTGTTGAAGTTTTGTCGTTCGAGTCCGAGTTGGTCTTGATGATAATTGCGCCGAAGGATTCCGGTTCAATCAGACGGCCTTCGAAATCGATTGGCAATTGAAACTCTGCCGTATTGAGTCCCGGCTGCTGGCCGATCTGTCCCGCAGCGGGTGCCACACTCTGGCTTTGGATGGCATCGGCGACCTCGCCTGCCGTAATGTTGCGCAAGGCCATTTTCTTGGGGTCAAGCCATGCGCGAATGCTACAGTCCCGCTGGCCGAAATAAGTGATGTCGCCAACACCCGGCAGACGAAACAATTCGTCCTTGATGTTGACGGTTGCGTAGTTGCTCAGATAAACATCATCGTAACGCTGTTGAGGCGAGAAAAAATTGACGACCAAGAGGATATTGGGCGACTTTTTCTTGATCGTCAGGCCTTGCTTCTGAACGGAATCGGGAAGCTGAGGGATGGCCAGCGCAACGCGATTCTGGACCATCACCAACGCGGTATTCAAGTCGGTCCCCAAATCGAACGTCACGATCAGATTGTACGAACCGTCGTTCGCGCTTTGGGAGGACATGTACAACATGCCTTCCACGCCGTTGACCTGCTGTTCAATCGGTGCTGCTACCGTGTCCGCAACCACTTTGGCGTTGGCACCCGGATAACTACACGAGACCTGCACTGTTGGCGGCGCGATCGGGGGGTACTGTGCAATTGGCAATGTTAATAATGAGATCGCCCCAGTCAGTGTCACCAGAATGGAGATGACCGAAGCAAAGATCGGGCGGCTGATGAAGAAGTGTGAGATCACGTGGGATCACCCGATTTCAAAATGATTCAACGAAAGCCGGAGGGATGATGGATCGGTCTTGAAAAGCATTTTCTCAAACCGAAATTGGAGGAAGACAGAATCGAATCTTTAATGCGTCGGCTGTGTATGAACCGAACGACTCAATGACCCTCAACGCCCCTCGTCACTTTTTCGGGCTGCTGGTTTTGCCGCCAGCATCGGGTGAGTCATCATTCGCCACTCCGTTTTTCAGCATTGGCTCGTCTTCCGTCTGGACTTCCATCCGTGAGCGGACAAACTGCAGTCCGCTGACGATCACGGTGTCAGTTTCACTCAATCCCGTTTCAATGACACGGAGCCCATCGTCTTGCAATGGACCGACAGTCACCCGCGCGTACTTCACTGTCTTCGTCTCATCGACGAGGAGTAAAAATTTTCGGCCCTGATCCGTGCCCAATGACCTTTCACTAACGAGCAACGTCTGCCGGGGCTTGCCCAGCGGAAGGCGGATACGGACAAACATTCCGGGTCGCAGCAGTCGTCGACCTGATGGTGCGGGCGGGTTGTCAAAGGATCCACGTGCAGTCAGCGTCCCTGTGGAGACGCTGACAACATTGTTGGCAAAGTTGATGAACCCTGGGTGGGGGTAGCCCTCTTCATCGCCAAGCCCCATCAGCACAGGAAATGTTTTTGTGTGAATGGAATCCGATGTTTGAATCATCATCCGCCGGATGACATTTAAAAATGTTTGTTCATCAATATCGAAATACGTATACATCGGATTTTGGGAGACCACCGTCGTCAGCACGGTTGTATCTGCGTTCACGAGGTTGCCAATTGTCCAATTATATCGGCTGACCTGTCCGTCAATAGGAGAGGTTACTTTTGTAAATTCCAAATTGATTTTGGCGATTTCAAGACTGGCCTGCGATGATTCGACCGCCGCCGCAGACTCCGCTTCCGCTGCGGCATACTTGTCAAGATCTTGCTTGGATATGGCTCCGGCGTTGACGGCAACGATGCCTTGGGCTCGTAAATTATCCCCCTTCGCGAGTTTCAGCTTCGCCTGATTCAAATCGAGGTCCGCGCGGGAACGGTCGAGTTGGGCTTGGTACGGACGTGGGTCAATCTCAAATAACAGGTCATCCGTCTTGATCTCGGCTCCCTCGACAAACGGTGTTTTGATGATGTACCCAGTTACACGCGGACGAATGTCGACCATTTGCGGAGCCGCAGTTCGTCCTGTAAATTCGGCGAAATCAACGATCTCACGTGCGATCGGTTTGCTCACACCAACGGTTGGCATCAAAGGCGGAGCGCTGTTCGAAGTAGCTTTCTTGCATCCCTCCGCACCGAGGATGAACAGCAAGCCCATCGGGATCAGCATCTGCGTGCGATTAAGACGCTCCATTTCTTGAATGTCCCTTCGATAGTGTTGAAATATCTCGGATCAGAACCGTCACAATCAACAGGGCGACTTGGTCAATGACCACGCTTGATCCATTGAGAATACGGAATTCCAGAGAGTCTACAAGCGTCGCAGCTTTGCGACTCCTCACGGAATCGCCAAGCGATCGGCTTTTCTGTTTTGGATTTCGTCGTTTCGGAAAGCGGCATTCCGGTGACGATCTGAGGCCCCGCTTTTCGATACCGGAACATTGTGATGTCGGAGCAGTCTGTTTGTCACGCACTCAGGCCCGGGGTTGATCTCGCAGAATGCGAAAAAAGGCTGTCCGCGGGTCAGTCAAATATAGAATGACCGAATCGATTGGGTGGATTTACGGGGGATTGAGTGTCACGGCCCAGCCTCGATAAGAACGTTGTGTTATCGGTTATCAGAACCACAATGCGAGACCAGCGGCCTTTGTGCGAAACCTCCATTCCGGATTGCAGGCCAACTCCTTCGGCCAGATACGAAATGCCCGAAACAGGTCATCGATGGCGGCGTATGCGAGACAACTCGTCGCCGATCACAACCGAGCTACCGAAGCCGCAGTGTGGTTTCAATGTTTTTCAAATGGGCTTGGAATAAAGGGCCGACGTCGCGACTCCTCGGACCGCATCTAGTCCAATCATTGCCTGAGGTCAAACCGAAACAGGTTCGCCTCCTCAGAAGAGAGCGTATTGGCCCAGCAAGTCGTGGCATCGGCTGTTGGTCGAGGGCGACCTCTGGGATTTTCCTAGACCGAACCGGCCGCGCGGGCTAATAACGTCGCGACGAAGGTCGGGCCATCCCATGTGCCTAATCCGGCCCCTGCGATGGCCCGACGGGGGCCGGATCACTCCGGAGCGGACACCGCCTGAAATCTGCGGGGCTGTCGCCATTTTTGTGACGACCCACTGGAATCAGGGACGCCTGATCGACCGCCTGCCGTAACGTCGGATTGCCTCCATTGAATATCACGAGCAACGTTCGACCTCCTTGTCATGCGCCCCCGACAACAAAACCGCATCTGCTCAGCAATACATCGTCTGCGCAGAAGGGATGCGGAGTCGGGGTGGAACGCTGCTGAGCGAAGGTCCTTCCGGAATCTGTCCGCATGCGGCGAGCAGGCGGAGCCGAAATAATGTATTCAGAGGGTCTCAAAGTTCTATGCTTTCGGATGCTGCGGCACTGTTGTTTTTCACCAGCAGTTGCAATGGCGCACAGGGACAAGGTTGCAGCAACGAAACGCTCGGCTTAGATTTCGGGACATGAGCGATTGGTTAACTCCGTTGTCTGTGCCGTGACCGAGATTCTTGGTCCGTCTGCGGTTTGTATGCTCGAGCTAGGAACGCCTCTGAAATGAGTACGGGAGATTGTGGATTCCCACAACAACGTTCGGACGATTTCTCGGGTCTCTTCACCGCAAGTGATGTGGCCCAGATCGCGTCGATTCAAAAGCGAATTGGTCCGGCGGTTTGCCGAACTCGCGATCATCTGCTTTCCCAGCAACAGGCGGACGGGCATTGGTGTGCCGAATTGCAAGGGGATACAATTCTGGAGTCGGAATATATCCTGCTGCTTGCATTTCTCGGCCAAGGACGGTCGCAACGCGCCACAGAGGCCGCGGCCTATTTGCTGTCCCAGCAGTGTTCGCACGGCGGTTGGGCGATGTTTCCCGGAGGACCGATTGAAATCAGTGGCTCGGTCAAGGCTTATCTGGCCTTGAAAATCATCGGCCACGATCCACAGGCGGTTGACATGATACGCGCCAAAGAGGCGATCGTGCGTGCTGGTGGTCTCGAACGCGTCAACAGCTTCACTCGGTACTACTTGGCGATGCTCGGGCTAATTCCTTATTCCGCTTGTCCTGCGGTCCCTCCGGAAATGATCCTCATTCCGAAATGGGCACCCTTCAATATCTACGAGATGTCGGCGTGGTCTCGAACGATCATCGTTCCGCTCAGCCTGCTCTGGGCATACCAACCTCAAACGAAGTTGCCAGCCGGATGTCAGATCGATGAGCTTTATGCCTCCACCAAAAAGACCATGCCGTCGAAAATTGCGGGGGTGAATCATGATTCTTCGTCTCCCGGTTGGATCAACTGGAGCCAATTTTTTCATCGCATGGATCAGGTGATTAAGTGCGGCGAGAAGTGGGGCATTAAGCCGTTGCGGAACTACGCCGTCAAAAAATGCGAGCAATGGATTCTTGATCGGCTGCAGATGAGTGACGGACTCGGTGCCATTTTTCCGCCGATTGTCTGGACGATCATCGGTTTGAAAAGTCTTGGATACAACGAGGATTCGGCGGTCATCCGGCAACAATTGGCCGAACTCGAAAAATTAGTGATTCGGGAGGATCAGCAAATTCGGCTGCAGCCCTGCTTCTCGCCCGTGTGGGACACGATCATTTCGATGATTGCCCTGCGTGATGCGGGTGTCTCGCGTCGCGACCCGGCCATTCTCAAGGCAATCGAGTGGGTCCTTTCGAAGGAGATCACACAGCCAGGCGACTGGTCGCTGTCACATCCAAGCGTCGAACCCGGTGGTTGGTGTTTCGAATACAACAATCCGTTCTATCCCGATATTGACGACACCTGCATGGCACTCATCGCACTGGGTAAGTGTTTTCCGGAAGGACTGGGTACCGACTGGACGATGGAACTTTTCGAGGAACCCAAAGGGCGGAGTCAGACGCAGTCCAATGATCGGATCTTTGGGGTGAACACTGAAAATCGCGCAGTGAATCACGCGGCATGGCGATCGGCACGGGATACCTCACCGATTGTTTTCAGCGGTCGCTCTGCGACGGCTGAAAACGCAATTGCCGAACTTCAGGCGTCCGCTCCGATGGTCGGAGCGATTCGCCGCGCGGTGCGGTGGTTGAAGGCGATGCAAAGTCGAGACGGAGGGTGGGGCGCGTTCGATGCCAACAACACGCGCGAGATATTCACCAAAGTCCCCTTTGCGGATCACAACGCCATGATTGATCCGAGTACGGCGGACATCACGGCACGCGTGCTGGAATCGTTTGCTGGACTAGGAATTCCCACGGATAGTGATTCTCACAAACGTGCGATCGATTTCATTTGGCGGGATCAACAGAATGACTTCTGCTGGTTTGGACGATGGGGCGTCAATTTTATTTACGGGACTTGGCAGGTGCTGGTTGGACTCATCGCCAGCGGTGTCTCATCTGAAGATCCCCGACTCCGACGGGCTGTCGACTGGCTGAAATCAAAACAGCAGGCCTGCGGCGGTTGGGGTGAAACGGCCCTCAGTTACGATGATCCGAGTCTGCGAGGAACCGGAATACCGACGGCCTCTCAAACCGCTTGGGCTCTGCTCGGTCTGATTGCGGCCGATGAAGCGGATTCCCTGTCGGTCCATCGTGGCATTGATTACCTGCTTGCGACTCAACAACCCGATGGGACTTGGCACGAAACAGAGTTCACCGGCACAGGCTTTCCTCGCGTCTTTTATTTGCGGTATCACTTCTACGCTATCTATTTTCCTTTGATGGCGTTGTCGAGATATCAAAAATTCCAGACGACCAAACCATGAGATCGCACAAATTGGTGCAGCAGGACGTCTTTCGACAGCAGTTCGTTCCGTCTTGAATTTCGGCTCATCCGCCGTTTGCGGGAGGGGCCGTCAGATCTCGATGAGAGAGTTGGTATTCTCCGCGGAACGCGTTTTGGTGTGTGCGTCGTACGAACGGAGTTGTCCCGTGCAGGGCCAGGCCGAAGTGTGCCGTTAGCGGATGCTGACGGAATTGTGAGTTTGCGCAGTTGTCCACGAACGGTTCTTCGGCGTGTTTCGAGAACTGCAGTCAGAACTGACGCTGTTTGTCTTGGACGGGGTCGGTGTTCGACGGTGGTTTTCAGTGTCGGGGCCTCGTAACAACCCGGAGAGTGGCTCCACCTTCTCCGTCCGCGTGATTTTTTTGGAATTCCGCGTCGATCGGTCGCCAATCCCCGTGAGGACATTGCGATGCTGGTTGTTTTTGAACGGCAGGACCATTCTGAATAAGAGCTCCTAGGAGCCCGTGGTGAAAGTCACTGCTGACGGTTGACGGGAATGAGAATGGCGCTAGGCTGTCGTCGCGGTGGTTGGTTAGGAATTCACGGAGGTGGTTTCGATGGCGATGGGACGGCGGAAGCAGGAGCGTCAGGAGGGGTTGTT
>CAMCMU010000073.1 GCA_945876035.1 Schlesneria paludicola DSM 18645
TTCCGCCACCTCGCCGGCCTCGGTGGCTTCCTGATGCGCAAACGCGACGGTAACCCCGGCTGGCTCACCCTCTGGCGCGGCCTCGATAAACTCCTCCTCGCCATCCGTGGCTACTCCGCAATGAACCAAAAATGTGGGTAAGTTCAAGAAACTCATCCCCGGCCTCCCTGCGGCGTTGAAGTGCTGATGTCACAACGCCTTCTACGCCAAAGGGGGCCGTTTCATTGGGGTCGCATGAATAATCCGGGCTAGTCTCCGATCGACCAAGACTGCTCACCAAAAACATCCCGCCTTGAACCCGTAGTGCGGTCAAATGAGTGCATCGCGGCACCCCGATGAACGTTCCGCCGAGTAGCTCTTCAAACGTGGGTCTCGGATGAACAACCAAAAAAACGGGGTGGGTCCGCCAGTGAATAGACTGCCGTTTCGTTGGCTAAGCGTGTACGAACATGCTTGGGGATTTGTAGAATTCCTAGCATCGCTTGGCCGTCAAACATCCGCAAATCGCCATTTATACTGCTCTCTAACAACGCGTCGGTGGCTTTGATGTTGGGCTGCATGTCGAGGGGCGTTTTACTGGCAAGAGCCAAGCCCCACGGTGATCCATATGTCGGAACATTGGCTTGAATCACAGTGGCGTGGCAGAAGACCGCTGATATGGTATTCACGGTGCGAGTCAATAAATTCATGAAGGGGGGAGACATGGAGCCCGCCTGATTGACGAAGATTCCGTCCGGAGTGAGGGCCGCGTGGCACGCTGCGAAAAATTCGCGAGTAAACAGCTTGTATGCAGGGCCGTTTTCAATCGGATCTGTCAGGTCTGCGATGATAACATCCCACCCGTGCGTGTTCTGGATCACGTCAAAGGCATCGCCGTACTCCACGCGAACTCGGGGATCATCGAAGGCCCCTTGATGAATTTCCGGCAGCCATTTCCGGCAGGCCTCGACCGCTTCGAAGTCGATATCCACGATGAGAACCTGTTCGATGTGGTGCCATTTGAGGGCTTCTCTTGCAGCTCCACCGTCGGCCCCACCAGCAATCAGGACACGGCGAGGACGACCATGCAGCACAAACGGCGTATGAACAAGCGGCTCATGGTAAAGAAATTCATCACCCGTACAGGTTTGCCATTTACCGTCGAGGACCAGAGCCTTGCCATAGGCCCCACTTTCGACAACGTATAAATCCTGATGCGGCGTTTTACAGTGTGCCAAAATTCGGTCAACACCGTGCTGCCAGATATCGTGTGGAGTGAGATATTCACTGATCCACAAATCGGCCGCGAGCTTGGCTCCGGGCATGGCACGTTCCAGTCGAGTGAGAGTTGTTTTCAGTGACGAATCAATCGGTGATGCTGACGAATCGTGAGACGGGCAAGATCATCGGAAACAGGATCAGTGTTTGAAGTTTTCGTGGCAGGTGTGGCACACCTCCATAGCGAATCGAAAAGAGTCCGTGGCCGAAGCGTCTCCGTTTTTCATCGCCTGAGCAGTATTCGTCATGTGCCGCTGTAATTCCAGCGACAATTTCCGCCAACGTTCCGTGTCATCAGAGTCTTCAATGGCCCGTAAATCGTTATGCACGACCATTGTAAGAATCGCAATGACCATTGCATGGCGACTCGATTCAGGGGATCTGGCACGTTTCCGGATTGCTTGACGCAGGAGTTGACTGCGACTTGTCATCGCACTCATCACCGAGACGAGCGAAGAGGGATTTTTCCATTCGAATACGCTTACGGCTGTACCGCTGTTTGTACCGTCCGTGACCCGTTGTAGTGTTTGCAGGGCTTCTGTCGCGCCTTTGTGGGACTTGGAACTCGCCAGCGCCAGAGCGGCGCTACGAACATCAGGACTCGATTCTTTCAGTGTTGAATCGTGATCGTGCGCAATCAATGCCTGCGCACAAAGTGCCAACTCCAAAGCACTCCGATGCAGGGCATTCCGGTTGGTCGTATACGATTCCTCAGACTCTAGAATCTCATGGATCTCCGCACGGAGCGCATTCATTTCGTCGACTAAGTCTTCGATGCTAGCGAGATCAGAGATCTTCGTCGGGGGAGTGGCTAAGACAACCAACCGACCCACAAAAAAGACCAACAACGCAATCAGAACAAACCGGAGTTGCTCAAGAATTCGTTTCAATCCAATGTCCTCGAAACTAAAGTACGCAACGTGTGGCCCTCTCACATTACACCATTGGTGAGTCCACCGTAGGTTTGGTGATTTTGTAAACCGGCAACTTGCGATACAGCAACAGAAGACCAAGGAGCGAGACAAATCCCAAACCGCCAATTCCGGCAAGGATCGCGACACTGACCCAGTCGCTGAAGATGACACGCGTCAACCGCCAAAGCCAGCCCCAACGAAACAACAAAAAAACAGTCGCCATACTCAACCACGGACCGTATGGCAAGTATGTTTTTCCCGAGACAAACTTGATCATGACTCCCACGGTCAAACCGGCAATCGGAGCCAGAAGAAAGACTATCAGGATTGCTTGCCAGCCCAAAAAGCTACCGATCATCGCCATTAAGGTCACGTCGCCAAATCCCATCGCCTCCTGCCCCAACACACGTGAACTCAGTTCTCGAGCACACCAGGTGACTGCGCCCCCCATGAACAGGCCTGCAAAGCTCCACGACAGCGCATGCCAATGCCGGTGTTGGTCATACCATTCCGGAATCAACGGGCCACGCAGTTGAGGAATCGCAAATGACCAATCAACCCACAAATGGCAGATTTGCAATTCGCCAATAACAAAGGCCCCCAACAATCCCAGCACCATCCCCGGAACGGTTATTTGGTCAGGTATCACCAAACAGTCGAAGTCGAGTGCGGTTGCCACAAGCAGTAGACTGAGCAACAGCAGATGATAATACAGCCGACATGCGCGACCCCATTCCGACGGTTGAACTTCCGGGGTTTCGAGGACTCTCGCGACCTGTTCTGCCCCGCTCAGGCAACCAAACAACACGGACGTCAAAATGACTAAGACCACCGTACGTTGCCATCTGACAGACCTCGAAACAGATTGCATCCGCAATGCCGAACGCTCTGAGAGGCTCAGGATCTCGAGCCAGGCGCTCAACATAATTCCGACCAGAATTCCGACAAAACAATGAATCCAGACAGCCATGGACAGTCGCCAGCAATGGTGAAAAACAGTCTGGAAGACTGCGCGTCACAGTCGTCCGCTGACGTTCAGCGGTGCAAGGATCCATGCAGTCGATGACCCTCGCATCGGTCATGCTCATGGAATTGTGATCGACCCTGAGTTTATCGATGACGAATAATTTGTCACTCCTTGACCGAATAAATTGTGAATCACTCCATCACAGGTTGACATTCCATGGGTGGTGCGACCCTTGCCTAATCCCTGTCGAAGTTCGCTCGCTCGATCTGCTTTCGCATCACATCGCAGGAATGAAAACGTCTCCTTTCGCCCAGTCGTATCTCGATCCAATCGCAATCCCACTTCCTGGCTTGGGCAGGAGGGGCTATCATCGACTTGGATTCAGTGCTCGGGATTGATCGGGAGTCAGGTCATGGTGAATCGCGGGTTAATCTGGACTGCGTCCGTCATGCTTGGGGGGCAGTTGCTTGCGCCTGAAGCGTCTGTTGCTCAAAAGGTAGATCTGCTGAAAGACGCTCGCTACAAAATGGTTTCTGAGCATATTGAGCGAGAGGGGATCACAAACGCTCGTGTCTTGGATTCATTGCGGCAGGTGCCGCGTCACGAGTTTGTGGACCGTGCTCAACGGTCGCTTGCCTACTACGACTGCTCGCAGCCGATTGGTCATAAACAAACGATCTCGCCGCCGTTTGTGGTGGCCTACATGACCGAAACGCTTGATCCACAGCCAAACGACCGCGTGCTTGAAATAGGGACCGGGAGTGGCTACCAAGCTGCAGTACTCTCGAACTTAGTGACACATGTTTATTCGATCGAAATTGTTGAGCCGCTCGGAAGGCAGGCGGCAGACCGATTGAAAAGGTTGAAATATGACAACGTGACGACCAAGATCGGAGACGGATATCTTGGCTGGCCTGACGCCGCCCCGTTCGACAAAATTATCGTCACCTGCTCGCCTGAAAGTGTGCCGCAACCACTTGTGGACCAACTGAAGGAAGGTGGCAAACTGCTTATTCCACTTGGCGAGCGGTATCAACAAGTCTTCTATCTTTACGAAAAGAAATCCGGAGCGTTGGTCTCATCGAAGCTAATTTCAACGTTGTTCGTTCCGATGACCGGTAAGTCAGAGGACCAGCGTCAGGTTAAGCCGGATCCGCTCCACCCAAAAATTCTCAACGGCAACTTTGAAGACGACTCAGATCACGATGGATATGCCGATCACTGGCACTATCAGCGGTCATCACGTTTATTGACGGAGGGTGCTGAGGAAGGTCTGAGTTGTCTGTTTTTTGAAAATGCCACGCCGGGCCGTATGGCGCAGGGGTTGCAGGCATCAGCGATCGACGGCCGAAAAATTGGCTCGCTGCAGATGAGTCTGAAATACAAGATCCAACAGACAAAAATAGGAGCAGAAAGTCATGAGCAACCGGCGCTGCTCATCCATTTTTATGACGAAAGCCGTCGCGCCATCGAAGATGTTGTCTTCGGTCCTTGGTTGGGAACAACGGCGGGTTGGAACATGGCTACAAAAACAATCAACGTGCCAGCAAAAACTCGCGAGATGATCATTCGAATTGGGCTTAATGGCGGCACCGGAAAACTGTGGATGGACGATATTCGTCTGACGTGCAAGCCACGTTCATAACTCGATCAGCAAGATCACAGGGGATCACGGGACGTCGAGGAAACGCCTGCAACGCTGCACAATAAGCGTGTCGTTCAAGGTCGATGTTGCAGGTTCCGAATCACCGGAACTCTGGACAGTCCCTTCGGAATCACATTCAAAAAAGTCCACCTCTCGAAAACCGCTGTTTGTATCGGGACCGCTGCAGCATTCCGAAACGTGTTTTAAAGTGTCGCAAACAAGTCCCCGGCCGGGCGTGTTTTTTAATGCTCCGTTCTGTTCAAGCGGGGTTCATAGCTCTCTGTCCACGTTGCAGCGTGGCGACGCTGCTTGGAACCAAGATCACGATATGATCATTTCCAATGCTCTAAATCGGAAGTGAGCCGTTTCAAAACATCGAAATGCAATGGTTTTTTGAAGACACTGATGATGGGACCGAGAACGGTATCACGGTTGAGAATAGACTTTCCTGATTTGCGGGGAGTGATCGTGAGCGGCATCGTCCATGCGGTCAACCTGAAGCGACGTCAATCCCGTTCATCGCCGTTGTCTAATTTCTCAATCAACGGCTGCTGCGAAATTCCGTGATCTAAGGCACCGCCGAGGGTCTATCTCTGTTCTCTTGTGGATCTCGAGAAGTATTGCATCGCTGAGGTCGAGTTTCAGCAATGCTCAGCGGCGTTTGGAACACCCGCGATTGAAGCCTTCAGCAACGGAAGAACGTAGTTACAAAACCCAATGCCGAGTTTTTGTTTGTGATCGGTATTAGCACAGACCGAAGCCCCTCCGGGTTTGCGTTGCTCTTTCATCAGAGATATTCTGGCAGTCGACATTTTCGCGGTTTCCGTGTTGCGAGAGTCTGAAAGTTTGCTCATGTTTTCTTGGATTCGTCTGGGGATTCTGTCTGCCCTGGTATTTTTGGTGGGGTGCGTTGGCGAGAAAGATTCGCCAACGGAATTCCACCGCGTGGATGCTCCTCAATCGGCGCCCGCAACGGTGAGCGAAGATCAACACGGCACCGATCCGGCGACAGTCAAGGAACTTGAAAAGTTCGGGGCCAAGATTTCGTTTGACGATCTCAAGCGAGTAGTCGATGTCGATTTGTCGGAAAAATCGCTGGATAAAGTCGACGACGCAAATCAAATCGTCAATCTTCTGGCAGGTCTAAAAACTCTGCGGAGGCTGCAACTATTTGGACCGGAGTTGCGTGATTCTCAAATTGCGAAGCTCAGCATCCTGATCGAATTACGCGAACTGGAATTGATCAACAGCAATATCAGCGATGCCGGTATCGAACACCTGACGGGGCTCATAAATATGGAAACCCTGTACCTGCGACGAGCTAACATGACGGATCTGGGATTGGAAAAACTGGTTCCTCTGCAAAACCTGCAACGACTTGACCTGCGGTTCACCAATGTCACCAGTGCCGGTATGGCCTCTGTGGCGAAGTTCTCGAAGATGCGTGTGCTGCTGCTCGAAGCCTCAAAGGTTGGCGACGCAGGGCTCGAGAAACTCTCCGAGCTGAAAAATTTGGTGAAGCTCAATGTGTGGGGAGAACTCATCACAAGTCAGTCGGCCAATTCGATCGCTAAGATGACCACCCTCCAAGTGTTGGAAATGGATGATACGAAGATAAAAGATGACGGGCTTCTCAAATTGCGTGGGCTTGTCAAATTGAGGGAATTGTCACTCGTCCGAACGCATGTCTCCAACGCCGGACTGATTGCTCTTCAGGAGATGAAAGAGTTGCGCGTTTTGCAATTGCGAGACACCCGGGTTACGGATGCCGGTTTGGAAAGTATTGCCAATCTCAGCAAAATGAAAAAACTGGATTTGAGTGAGGGAAATTTTGGTGACGATGGAGTTAGGCATCTTGCCGGACTGATAAATATTGAAGAACTCAATCTGTGGAAGGTTCCGATCAGCAACGCGGGACTACGCACCATCGCCGGACTGAGTAAGTTGAAAAAATTGAATCTGTCGGAATCTCGCATTAACGATGACGGTGTGACGCTTTTACGTTCGTTGTCGGAATTGGAAGATCTGAATCTCAGTCAGACCGAAATTTCTCCGGCGGCCTTGGACGATGTCCGCGAACTCCAAAAACTGAAAACTTTGTCCATCAATTTTTGCACTTTGATTACCAGAGATGCGAAAGCGTCGCTTCAAAAGGCCCTGCCGGAACTGAAAATCATCGGGCCATGATAATGAACGTTGTCATTTCTAAGAGGCTGTTATTGACACATGCGCATCCCTCAGAAAAAAGGGCTACTGAAAGGCGACGGTGGCGGTCGGGTCATTGATGGTATGTTTCTCGAAAGGTACACGGATAATGGCCTTCGCGAGACAGTCCCAATCGTCATTTGTAGCCAACTTGGTCGTGTCGTGGCAGCTCGTCAAGACTGCGAATACTGAACAGAGATAGAAATCGTGAGGTTGTGACGTATTCAACATCGTGGGGACCATCTGTTCGGCGTTTGAGAGCAATTAACTCGCGTCGGAGCAACTGCCTGAGGATCGCCCCGCTCCCCGGTTTGCCCAGATGCTCGATCTCCTTCGCCGAAATTGGTTGTTGATAAGCCACAACTGCGAGGACTTCCAGTGCTTCTTGAGATAATCGAACTTCCTTTGGCCCGAGTCCATAGGCCTTGTTGCGGATCCGTTCATACTCGGGCTGTAGTGACAGGCGGTATCCCCCATCTCCGAGCCGAATTTCATAGGGGCGGCTTTCCGCACGGTAGAGCGAATTTAAGTCGTCCAGTTCTCGCTCGATGTACTCGACGGAGAATTCGCCCCGAAATACGCTGCTCAATTTCTTTGCGGTGAACGGTTCACCGCCGACGAAAAGACAGGCTTCCACGATTTGTCGGGGCAGAATGGCCGCAGGGGCTGCGGACGGATTTTTCATTCGACTTAACGCAAGTTCTTCGAGTTGGACGGCGACATCGACTCGGGGACCGGCGGTCAGATTAAGCCCCGTATTCTCCCGAAGAGAGCTGGTGAATTCTGCGGAATGCACCAAGGGTTCAAGTGGGTCTAATTCGGAATTCGAATGGACAACGATTCCCTCTGGCAATGTTCTTTCCGAAGCTTCAAGAACTTCGATGGCGCGTAAATAAGCTTGTTCCAGTTCGTCACCGGACCAGTCCGCCGCATCCAGCAACGACTCTTGTTCCCCGTCAGCAGAATTGGCCTGTGAGTCAGCGTCTTCCACGTGATCAGACATCTTCAGCTCCTTCCAAAACACAAGTCAAGAGTCGAAGATAGTCTGGCCCATTGAAACCGGTCAAGACCGTAATAGGTTGTCAATTATCGCCCAAGCCAAACCTGCTATCACAGTTTGCTCAGCAACTCGCAATTGCCTCAACTTGATTCGCGATTCACTCTTTTTCCAGTGGGTCTTGGAGCGTGTTTTTTGACACCGCTTTATTGAGTGCCTTCAGGTAGGCCAGTGCGCTCGCCTCGATAATGTCGGTACTCACGGCTTTGCCGTGGTATCGTTGACCTTGATGATTGATTTCAACGTTGGCTTCGCCCTGCGCATCCTCACCTCCGGAGACTGCTCGAACCTGGTAGTCTTTCAGTTCCGCGGTGACGCCGACGATTCGTTCCATGGCTTTACAAACGGCATCAATCGGGCCGGCACCGATCGCCGCATCACGCACCGTGCGTGGCTTGTTGAGATCCGATTCGTCGCGTAGTTCCACTGTGGCAGTTGGAATGGTTCCCGTACCCGCAGAAATATGGAATTGAATCAGCTTCCATCGATCTACCGACACATTCGACTGATTGTCGATCAACGCCACGATGTCCGCGTCGTAGACTTTTTTTTTCTTGTCGGCCAGAGCAATGAAGTTGTCAAAGACGTGTTGAAGTTGCGCGTCATCCAGTGAGTATCCCAGTTCGATCACTCGAGCCCGAAAGGCATGCCGTCCGCTGTGTTTGCCGAGCACCATGGTCTCGCCAATGAATCCCACATCCTCGGACTTCATGATCTCGTAGGTCGCTCTATTTTGCAGCATGCCGTGTTGATGAATGCCGGCTTCGTGAGCAAACGCGTTCTGACCAACAATCGCTTTGTTGCGCTGAACCAGCATCCCTGTAATATTTGAAACCAAGCGACTCGTACTGCACAGCTTGGAAGTGTTGATCCTCGACGCGACACCGTAATAGTCCTGCCGTGTCTTAATCGCCATCACGATTTCTTCCAACGCAGCGTTTCCGGCGCGCTCCCCGAGACCGTTGATTGTGCACTCAACCTGTCGAGCTCCAGCTTCAACGGCTGCCAAGCTGTTGGCGACAGCGAGGCCCAAATCGTCGTGGCAGTGAGTGCTGATAATCGCTTTGTTGATATTTGAGACATTTTGTTTGAGGTACGAGATCACTTTAAAATAATGCGTGGGTGTGGCATATCCGACGGTGTCGGGAATGTTTACGGTGGTCGCTCCCGCGGCAATCGACTTTTCCACAACTTCGCAGAGAAAATCAAGTTCCGTCCGGGCCGCATCTTCGGGCGAAAATTCGATGTTGTCGCAAAACGATTTGGCAAATTCCACGTGTTCGACAGCAGCTTTCACAATTTCCTGCTCAGCCATTTTTAATTTGAACTGACGGTGAATCGGGCTCGTTGCAAGGAAGACGTGAATTCTCGGTTTGGTAATTCCCTGAATCGCTTCCGCCACACGCTCAATGTCCTCTGTTCGACATCGAGCTAGACCGCAGATCGTGGTTCGGTCGCCAAACTTTCGTGCGATGGCTCGCACCGATTCAAAATCATCGGGTGACGCAATCGGGAATCCCGCTTCAATTACGTCCACCCCCAGTTCGACAAGGGCCTCGGCGATCTTGAGCTTCTCAGAGATCGTCATGCTGCAACCCGGAGACTGTTCGCCATCACGCAACGTGGTATCAAAAATCGTAATTGTGTCGGGCATTGGGGATCGATCAGGAAAAAGGGCTGTTGCGGCAACGGATGAACCGAATGGATTTGAAACCGGTCATCCTTCGGTATGTCGAACGACTCGATGCATGCGATGAGAGAGCACAACTCATGAAGAATTACCGACCCTTGATCACCGCAAAAAAACGGTGGGACATCCTTGGTGCGAACTATGGCATTTCATGCAAAATCCGTTTGCAAACCTAAACATTCACCTAGGGATCGCGTCGGACGACCGCTTGCAAGAGATCGGCGTTCATGGGAGATTTGAAGATATGGCATTTTACCATACGGCATCGATCGTCACACAGGATGGAAATCGTATCGACGATCGAAAATCGGGTCAAGAAGCAGGAGGATCGGTGCCCCCGAACGGAAACATCGGCCGACGTTGTGAAGCAGACGCACCATGTGAGCCTGCTGAAAACTACTCTTTACGATTTGTCGAGCTGATATTCGACTAAGTCGAAGTCTTTTTGATGCGCCTCGCCCCGAGTCCTAGGCAAAATAAAAATGGTGCGGTGATATAATGGCATCCGGCGGACGCGACCATTGGAATAGAGCGGACGCGAGTCCTGTTGATCCGTATTGTTTTCGGGGATCACACGGTCGGCCGCCTGCGAAGAACACACGCTGGACGGGAGCCAAACGGAGACGTAGGGCATGCAGGAGGAGTGATCCGAATTCCGCAGCACCTAGTCAGGTCAATGCAGCAGTCCACAGGAACGGCAATCGCTGACGGACGGACAGGCAATGCCACTGAGCGGCGTTGGCAATCATGGGTGGATCGAACAAGTTTCATCAGGTCTTATGGTCGAGTTTCTCCGATGATCGAGCCAGCTAGGGTGGACTGTTGGGGAGGCCGCCGCGGTAGAACCAGACGGTAAAGCGGATAAGCGAGAAAGGTGATGACTGTTACGCCCACGGCCGGCGGCCAAGAACAGCATTCGGCTGACAAGCGATTTGCTCCGACTCGCCTAGCATTTCTTGGCAAGAAACAGAGTCGATTTGAGTCGTAAAAGGTAAATAAACGCAGCCTCGCAATTGATTTAGCAATGAGCTGCCTGTGGCAGTAAAATACCAGAGTCTCAGCCGCTCAATAACAAGTAGAGGAACCTTAAAAATTCTGTCGCTGACTAAAGTTGTTGTTGATTCTTTTTAATACTCGATTCCCCGGCGGTTTGCCTTTTCCTTTCTACGGGGCGCCTCTCGGCCACACCTAGACGCTAGACTTTCGATTCCTTCAGGGCGGATTGACCTACACTGAGGCTTTCGGCTCCTAATTGCATGTCTGTATCACGTGGGAGGGGCGGACCTGATCATTCTCTATAAGGCCGCCGCCTGTACGCTGGCCGCAGCGATTCGTTGGAAGACTGAGGGAACGAATCTCCCCGGATGGTTGGAAGGCCTGTTATTGATTTTTCCCGTGGTACTCCTCGCGGGACGTGCTTTCGAACGCCATGAATTTGTAACGATGGTCTTCCTCGCCTGCACTCTCTTGTTACTGCACCGAGTCGATGAACGCCCCCCCTCTGATCTGTTGGCTGGTGCCGATGCAACTACTGTGGATCAATTGCCATACCCTGTCAGATAACAGCCTGTTGACGACGTCTGAGTTTGTCGTTATGCGAGCGGCGTGATCCGGTCGCGAGTGCGGTTTGCGAGTATGTGATTTTGAACATCGGAAAATCGGGTTGAGAGTGGCTGATCGGTTTCAGGGTCCGTAGGGTGGCCCGTCGCAACCGACCAAGGCTCAAGACGAGCGTAAACGCTCACTGTTTGGCCGCTCCGCAGAGGTTTCGCAGGATCAGGCCTCGGTTGTGAGACAACGCCATCACTTGGTAGCGTTTCGTCACCGTTGTCAGACCTCGCCGCCACGTTCGGAGACCGCTACCAGTTTCGCAGAGGTGAGCGAACGTCCGTTCGACCACCGTGCCACGGCGACGCAGCAGGCGTTTGCCGCGTTCACTGCGGATGCGGCAATGGTTGACGCGGAAGGCGTCGCGTTGTTCGACCGCCTTGTCGATCCAAGTGCGACCTTGGGGAACCAGTGGCTCAGAGATGTACGTGCGAAGGCCCGTGTCGAGGTCCACCGCGTTCGCCTTGTATGCCAAGTGTGTCGAGCCAGCCGTCAGCTTCGTGATGCGGCCGTCCGGATCAGACGGCGATAGCCAGTCGTCGTGGGAGCACTTCTTCTTCCCGGCCTTCGCTCGCTGCTGGTCGAAGCGAGCCGCGTCCGCTCGCCATGAGAGCTCGATCTCTTCCGCCGCCGTAAAATTCTTCCGATGAGTTTTCCAATCATCGCCGCATTGGCTTCCAGCGTCGTCCCTTTGAGCAGACCCTGCTCATACAGCAACGGCAGCACGAAGGCGAACACCTCGCGGTCAATCTCCAGCGGCAACCGCAACGTGATCCGCATCAGACTCGAATGCTTGGCAGTCGCCTCGTGTGGCTGACAGCCCAAGAAACTCGTCAGCGACAAACTGTCGGAACACCGCCACACGATCCCGTGTTGTGAGTCGATGTCTTCGAAGTAGCCGACCAGCAGCATCCGAAAATATACCCCCCCCCGGCGCAATCGAACCGCGACCCTGCTGCCAGTCGTGCGGCCGACAGAGTTGCTCCAACCACCAAGCGAACCCGGCCTCCGCGAGCAGTTCATTCACCCGCTGATAAAACACCTGCCGGGGACAGCTCATCGGTCGCAATCCAAAACTCTTGCTGCTGCTCCGTCTGTCAATGTCCCATCGCCATTCCCTGCTCCTCAGTCCCTCAAACGCGCAGATCATAGCGCCCTGTCACACACATCAAGCCGACGACGGATTTTTCAACAGGATGCTAGTGGGCACGAGGTCGCCGCCCTAAACGTCGCTGCTTTGTGTGATCCGACTCCTGACTCGGCGCGTCTGAAAATCGATCTATCGAGCCCTCTCTCGGCCCGAGAAGCTCTTCGGTAACTGATCAAAACGAAGCGTAGACGCGTTCACCAAGACGCCGTATCGAAATGATTTCCAATGCAGGGCATCCTGCGACACCGAAAATGGAATCGCGTTAAAAATAAAAATCCCCCCGCAAATGCAGGGGGATCAAAGGTGGAATTAAAAACTGCCGAAGGTGGGACTCGAACCCACACGAGGGGTAAACCTCACTGGATTTTGAATCCAGCGCGTCTGCCAGTTCCGCCACTCCGGCGACAGATGCATATTCATCACATCGTGAAAGTGCATCATGAAGCACATTTCGTATGTAGTCAAGTCTGGGCAAGTTGATAGGCGCGCTCTGTTGCCACCTGAACGGCGGTCATCAAAGTGCCCCTTAGTCCTCCCTGTTCCAAGACATGCAGTCCGGCAATCGTAGTCCCCCCAGGACTTGTGACCGCATCCTTGAGCACGCCCGGATGCTTCCCCGTGGAAATGACCATTTGAGCGGCACCGAGAACGGTTTGAGCGGCCAAACTTGTCGCGATCTCCCTTGGCAGGCCGACTCGTACACCGCCGTCACTGAGTGCCTCGATGATCTGGTAAACAAAAGCAGGGCCACTTCCGGACAACCCTGTTACGGCATCAAGCAAATTCTCCGGAAGTTGAAACACCAATCCACAGCTGGAAAGCAAGCGACTTACAATCTCAACGTCCTGCGGTCGGGTTGCCGTCCCACAAGCAAACGCAATAGCTCCGCAGCCAACCAAACAGGGCGTATTCGGCATCACTCGGATAATCCGCGTATCGGGAAGTAACCCCTGTGTCAGACTCGTCAACGTCACGCCTGCCGCAATCGAAACAACAACATGTGTGGCCTTCAAAAATGGACGAATTTCAGAGAGCACACCACAAATATCCTTGGGCTTGACCGCAAGAAAGATCGTTTCCGACTGCTTCAAAACGTCGCACGGGTTGGCAACGACCGAACCGCCAGTCTGTTCAGTGAATTGAATCGCCGTATTGTGGTTCAGATCGCACGCAACGATCTTTTGCGGAGAGATTGCCGATGAATTGACGAATCCCTTGGCGAGTGCCGTTGCCATCTGACCGGCACCGATAAATCCGATTCGCAAATCGTGGTTCGTCACGGAAGACTCGTTTTTGGGCATTGCTCAGAAACTTAAAACAGATTGTCTCGCTTGTGGCAATCTTCTGATCCAGTTCAAGCCGAGATCACGCTGCCTCGAAGGGGAGGAACTAAATCGCTCTGATCACTGCCGCAGCGCTCTGTCCCAAGCGAGTACGATTCACGGACAGAGCGACTCCATTACTGATGTTCAGCGGTTCGCCACGCACGACGTTGAGCCGACACAACGGATCAGGTGTTCGATAATTTAGTGTCATCGGCAAGCGACCGTGTCTCATTGCCATCAGGCTGCCTGCAAGTTCAACAGCTCCAGCGCCCGCATCAAAATGACCAAAGTAGCTCTTCAAGGCTGTCACAGGGATCGTCTCAGCGACCATCCCCAGAGCCGTGTGGTACGCTCGTGCTTCAGCGATATCGTCTTTGCGGGTTCCTTTGCCGTGTGCGTTGATATGTCCGAGATCACTCGGCGACAAGTTCGACTGACGCAGAGCGGACTGAATCGCTCTTGCCAGCCCAAGCCCATTCGATCTGTTGGCGGGATCACGACCATCGCATCCCGCACCGACCCCTAAAATTTCGCAATAAATTCGCGCGTTGCGACGGATGGCATGTTCAAAACGTTCAATAACGAATGCCGCTGAACCCTCTCCGGCGACGGTCCCATCTCGATGCAGATCGAATGGTCGGCAGGCTTGATTGGGATCATCACCCCGCGACAAACTCTCGTACAAATTTAGTCGAGCAATATCAAGAGGATGAATATGCGAACTACAGGCACCAACGATCATCACATCTGCGGCATTTCGCTCGATCGCACGAACCCCCTCCGCCAGTGCCAGCAATGCTGAGGACTCGCAACTCGTGATTGTATTGTTTGGCCCGCGCGCGTCGTGCTCAATTGCGACATGGCAGGCTGGCATGTTTGGCAGTTGCCTTAGCAGCCAAAGCGGCGCGATTTGACCCATTCCATCCTCGGCCCATGTCGAAACCTGCTCCCCTTCCGCCATGAGTTTCAAGTGGAGAGCAGCGTCAGCCAACTCGTCAGGGGTTGTGGAAATATGACCGGCTCCGAATTCGACACCCAATCTTTCGGGGTCGACGTCCCCCCGTGAGAGTCCGGAGTCCTTCATCGCCATTGAAGCGCCGGCGACTCCGAGTTGGATGTCGCGAGACATGACTTTGAGGAGTTTTTTGTGGTAGATATGCTGGACGGGATCAAAATCACGAACTTCAGCCGCCAATTTCGACGGAAGATCTCCAACCGCAAAGGCAGAGAGCGGATGAATTCCCGAACGGCCAGAAATCACATTTTTCCAGAATGATTCCTGACCAATTCCAATCGGAGAAACAACCCCAACGCCCGTGACCACGACGCGAGGCAAATCATATGAAGCCTTCATAGCCTTACCCTGCCAACTTGAGTTCGCGGCTAACTGCCAACGCGACGCACACATCGAGAGCAGCAATCCCTAGGAGTCCACCCACCTTCAAAATATCGACTCAAGGACTTAAAATGCTCCATCAGAATCCACAAACCATTTCTTAGCTGATGAGCTTGCCGTTTGTGATCGTCAATTTTCCGGCCGAATAATCAGTCAAAGGCACCAATTTCAAAGTGTCTAGTCTGTCTTCTAATCGACGAACGGGAAAGATGCCGATCCAATCTGACGCAATTAACTTCGATCCCTAAATCACAAAAAAAACGCTGAAACGGTCGAACGATAATTTGTATTGCAACGTCAGATTTTTAGTCACTTGCATTCTTGCTGACGAACCAATCAACCGCAGGAATTCGCGAAAAAACTTTTGACACTATCCTGATTGATTTTAAGAAATCCCCGTACGCAGCAGCACAAATGACAGCATTCTCTGTCGTACGGATTCGCGCGTCTGCGTTAATCCTTTTAACGAACTGAGGATTTCAACGGCAGAAAACCGAGGAAACACCATAGAATGCCGCGAATTCGGAATACATATCCCAAATTCATAACCGCAGGAGTACACCCAGAGCCAAAGGACCACACTTGCCCACGGATGAGGAATGATGAACTCAACAGCGACACACGACTGTGCAGCTGCCCCAGAGAATTCAGCTTCCTACATCGATATCGACAAGCCGCGATTCAAAACATACCGCACAACATTACACAGAAACAACGCCGGCTTGTCAACCACTAAAGGAATCGCTGGCCGCGGCCTGATCTCTTCGCGAACGATTGTCAAAAAAACGTGACGCAGCGTCATTGATTTGAGCAGCATTTTCCTCCTTGGAAAATTACGATTTGGCAATCTTTTCGAGGTTTGATGTTCAGTTTGTTCCGTTCCTAAAAGGGGTTGGGCGAGGCAGGCAGTCATTTCGCGCCGGCATGGACATTTTTTCGCAATCATTTGAGAAGCTTTCTGAGTGGACGACACGCGATATCGCTGCCTTTGTGGATCTCGCACTTTATGAAAAGCCATTTCGGTTCCTCCGCCGCCGATGCTAGGTATTCGCCGCGGTTGGCGAACAGCTGGGACACTTTGTTGGTAATGCTGTCCCGGCACGAAGGCGGGGGCGAACAGCACTCTGAACAATGTCTAGAGGGAGGGCGAAACTCCCGCTGACCCCCGATCCATAAGCGACTGTCAATGCCTATCCGCCGAGGCTTTCCTCTTTCACTGGGATCTTTCCTGCCGTGCATTTTCAGAGAGGCATCTCACCTGAATCAGTTGCGACCGTCCCAGGGACATCCAGATCTCGCCTTTGAGTTGGA
>CAMCMU010000074.1 GCA_945876035.1 Schlesneria paludicola DSM 18645
GGCTGGCGCTGTTGGTCCGCCGCTCCAACATTTCTGCCGTCTCGACCGCGAACAATTCATTGGACACAACCGACACCCACACTCGCCTGAGTTGCCGGTCCATCGCCGACTCGAACTCCAATAATTGCCTTTCACCACGGGCTGCTAGCGGAGGCACATCGGTTGCGCCTTCGCCAGGCCCGTCGTGAGAGTCTCCGAGCGGCTGATGACGGATTCCGAAAAGACTCGAACAACGCCGTGTCAAATCGGTTCAGGATCTGTTCCAGACCCCACTCTGGCGGCACCGACATCCGCGGTTCGAGGCCACAGGATCGGAGTCCATTCACGGGCGATCGTACAACGCGAGCCGTTGCACTTCGGATCTCACGGTTGGCCGTCCCGGACGCGGCGAGGTTCTGGTTTTAGTTCAAAAATTGCTTCGACTTCGACGGGAATGTTTCCCGGCAGTGATCCCATGCCGACGGCGCTACGGACTCCTTTTCCCTTCATCGGTCCCCACAACTCCACCATCAGATTACTGAAACCGTTGATGACCTGAGGATGATTGCCAAACTCGGGCGTCGCATTGACCATTCCCAGCGTCTTGACCAGTCGTTCGATTCGGTCCAAGCTTCCTAACTCATGCCGCAACGTCGCCAGCATCGTCAAACCGACTTGCCGCGCGGCAAGATGCGCATCGGCTTCATTCATGGTCGCTCCCACCTTGCCCGTGATCATCGTCCCATCCACCTGGATCGGGCCCTGACCGGAGACATAGGCCAGATCGCCGACGATCACCACCGGGTGATACACTCCGCCAGGCTTTGGGGGAGGAGGAAGTTCGAGGCTCAATTCCACAATCCGGGCTTCGACGCTCATGAGTAGAGTCCTGTAACAGAAACGGGATCGATCGAGAACAGAAACAGCGGAAGCATTGGCACCCATTCGGTGCTGACTTCCGCCTTGAAAACAGTCACGAACGCGAGCGTTCGGACTGTTTCGTGACTTTCTCTACGCGAGTCTGTCTGTCGAGTGCAGACAGTTGGCAGAGCCTAGCATTTTATTGCACAGGGAGAAACTGTTGTTCGATCGGTTTCCAGAACGCGTTGGCAGTCCACGGCAGGAGTGATACCATTTCTCGAGATCGGCTTCAGTGCTGCTTCCGGAGCGGAGACTCCCCTTAAAATTTCTTGGCTTGGACACTCTGTGACACGATTTTCTGCTTCTTATTGGTCAACGTCAATTCCCCTTCAGAGTCTGCTCGGGATCTTGGCAGCTGTGCACCTGTGTGCGGATCCCGTCCCACAGAAACAGAGATTGTTATATGCCGAGGAGGCTCCCGCCACCGAACCGATCGCAGAAACGTTGGAGAACCCATTCCCTAAGCGTTTTCCGGCGCCGGAACTCGAGGGAGGTGTGGAATGGCTCAATACCGGAGGACCCATTTCGATGCAGGATCTCCGTGGCAAGATTGTCCTGCTCGATTTCTGGACCTTCTGCTGTATCAACTGCATGCACGTCCTCCCCGACTTGAAATTTTTGGAGAAGAAGTACAGTCAGGAGATCGTTGTCATTGGCGTCCACTCCGCCAAATTCGACAATGAGAAGGAAACCGGCAACATCCGCAAGGCGATTCTGAGGTACGAGATCGAGCATCCCATCGTCAACGATGCCAACATGATTTTATGGCGCAAGTTTCAAGTCCGATCGTGGCCATCCCTCGTGCTCATCGATCCCGAAGGTCAGTATTGTGGCTATGTGTCCGGAGAGGGAAACCGCGAACTCTTGGACACGGTGGTGCAAAATCTGATCACGTACCATCAACGCAAGGGGACGCTCGACAAATCGCCGGTGACGTTCGATCTGGAACGAAACCGGGCAGCGGTGAGCCCACTTCGATTCCCAGGCAAAGTCCTGGCCGATGCCGTCGGTCAGCGGCTTTTTATTTCCGACAGTAACCACAACCGGATCGTCGTCAGCTCGCTGCAGGGAGAGTTACTAGATGTCATCGGCGAGGGAACGATCGGTGCCAAGGATGGCGATTATTCGACCGCTCAGTTTGATCATCCGCAGGGGTTGGCATTGGTGGGTGACACGCTGTATGTGGCCGATACCGAAAACCATCTGCTGCGCACGATTGACCTCGTCCAAAAATCCGTTTCGACGTTGGCCGGTATTGGAGCACAAGCGCATTTTCGTTCGGAGGGTGGCGCGTTGCTGAAGACGGCACTGAACAGCCCGTGGGATCTGTGTCCGCTCGATGGTGTGTTGTACGTGGCGATGGCCGGACCGCATCAAATTTGGGCACACCGGCTCGGCTCGGAAACTCTTTGGCCGTATGCGGGATCGGGGCGAGAGGACATTACGAATGGAGAACTCGATCAGGGAGCTCTCGCTCAGCCGTCTGGGATCACGACGGACGGCAAGCATTTGTACGTCGTCGATAGTGAGGGCTCATCCGTGCGTCAGATCACGACCAATCCCCACAATGATTTGCAGAGTCCGGCCGGCCAGATCTCGACGGTGGCCGGGCCGCACGACTTGCCAAACGGCCGAACGTTGTTCGAATTTGGTGACCTCGATGCCACGCAGGACGAGGCCCGTTTTCAACATCCTCTCGGAATCGCGTTCCACAACGGAAGCCTGTTCGTTGCCGACAGCTATAACCACAAGATTAAGTCGATTGACTTAAAGACGCGGAACGTCATCACTTGGCTTGGTACGGGCAAGTCGGGTACCGATTTGGATCCGGTTCAGTTTGCCGAGCCTGCGGGAATTTCTATCGCCGACGGGAGACTGTTCGTAGCCGATACCAACAATCAACGGATCGTTGCCGTGGATCTGTCCTCCAAACGCATTCGCGAGTTTCCCCTCGTCGGCCTTGCCGCACCCAAGCCCGTCAGCGAACAGCTCGTGGACGGAACGACCGGACGCGTTGTCGAAGTCGCGGCACAACAGATCGTGCCCAGCCGTGCGATCGAGTTCCATGTCACATTCGCGTTGCCGGACGGTTACAAACGGAATCCGTTATTGCCGGTGAAATGCCGACTGGCTGTCGAGGGGGAACAATCGCTGATCGCAGCCGAGCAGTGGAATCGCAAAATTGACGTCACGACAGAGAGTGATTCGACCACGTTCCGCATCCCCGTGGCTCGGCAAACGGGTCGGGCCACGTTGCTCCTGACTCTGACTTATGGCTACTGCCGAGACGGTCAAGGGGGGCTGTGCAAAGTCGATACCGTGACGTTGAAGCTGCCTATCGAGCTTTCCGCCACGGCCGATGCCACGTCGGTGGCCTTGAGCGTGTCGCCGAAGTGATGTCGTGCCCAATGAAATCCGCAACGAAATTGTGCGGAAATGGCCGGAGAGACACCGCGACGGCGAAAGGAATTTTTGAGGAATTGGCGACGGGTCGAGATACGTGATCATTTTTCTGCAGCGGGTGTCGGCGTTATCGTGTCGTGCACTGCGGGTGGCGATAGCGGTACGTCGCCAAACCAGAGGTGCTGCTTGACGACGGCCTTGGGATCAACAATGGTTAGATTCCGTGGCGAAAGGCTTTCGATGACAGCGTTCCAATACAGACGCTGATTCGTCAACTCAGGGGCTCGGCGATATTCCCGATGCAACTGCTCCATCCGCAAGGCATTCGCAGAAGCGGAGGCACGACGCCCGGCGGACAAGACGTGTGCTTCATTCATTGTGGCCGCTGCGTTTCCTGATAACAGACTAAAACCATCCGCTTCCGCCCTTGTCAGTTGATCCCACAGCGAGTCACTCAATGTCCAGTCCGCGCGTCTCCTGAAGAAGGACTCCGCGGTTTGGAGATCGACCTTTACGGATCGTTTCCCGATTACGGAGGGATCTCGAGTCGGTCGTCCGGCTGTCGCATCACAGACGGGCGGCCGCTGACTGTCATCAGCCGAGTGCTGAAGAACTCTCAAGGACTGCTCACCGACGGCACCAAGCAGAACGCGATCGGCATACGCATCGGCCTCATTAATCAGCAGCTCGCGATCTTCCAACGCATCGGCCACCTGTCGATAGGCGGGCACGACCGCTTTCGGAGGATGGATGTCGAGCCATTGTAAATCCACAATCTCGATTCCCAGAGAATAGCCCTCCATACGCTGTCGCAACCGTGACAATGCGTGACGTTCCAATGCGGCTCGGCGGTCGGTGAGCATGTCGTCGAGCGATGATACGGCGGCAATATCACGCAGGACACTTTCGGCGGCGGCACGCAGCACATCGTCGGGAAGTCGCGTGCCACGAAATGAAAATTGTTGCGGATCTTTGACGCGGTACAACAATTCCGCCGTCAATTCGACGGGGACTTCCTCTGATGTCATCAGCAGAGATTCGTCGGACATGGCAGCGGCATCATGGTCACCGTGTGAACTGGTCCATTCGACAATGCTCAACGCGGTGGGCGACTCGTCTCCGGCGGCGGACTGACGTACGGCCGTCGGCGCAGTTGCGAAGTTCGGGATTTCTCGCGCCAATCCTCCCGTGGGGTTCGCTCGAAAGCCGATTCCGACGCTTCGAAGAGGATCGATCGGAACACGCGTCAGATGCTCCAATGGCCTTGGCCATCTCCAATGTAGGCCTGCCGTCAGCGTGGCTTCATAACGACCGAATCGAGTGACCAGCCCCTGTTCCGATTCGCTCAATTGAACAACTCCGGAGACGAACCACACCGCGAGTACCATGGCCGCCGCCAGCTTGACGCAAAGTTGCCATCGCGACACAGTCCAATAGACCCACAGTGTTGGCGACGCGGCGAGGGTCAGCAGGTGCAGGAGCTTCAGAAGGGTTTCGGTAAATCGGGTGGTCGGGGTGATTCGCCAACGGTCGAACCACAGCAGTTGCAGGGCGTTCGCCATCACCGCCAGCGAAGCGGCTTCGTGGAATAACGCCGCGCTCACGGGTGTGAGGAATCCGAGCACACAGGCCAGAACACCAATTCCATTCAGGCCGAATGCGAAATACAGAATGCTCTGCCGAATGTTCTGAACCAGAGCTCGTGATAAGCGAAGCAGGCCTGGCAGAGGACGCAGCGGATCGCCCAGCAACAGGATCTCTCCCGCCTCGGCGGCCAAGTCGGCACCGACTCGGCCCAGAACCAATCCGACGTTGGCCGCGGCTAAGGCCGGTGCATCGTTCACACCATCGCCGACCATAGCCACTCGCCGACCTGCCCCCCGAGCATTTTCAATCCACGTGGCCTTATCGGCTGGAAGTTGATCCGTCGCCACGTGATCAAACAGTCCGATCGATCGGACAACAGCGTCTGCCGGTTGAGGTCTGTCGCCCGTGAGGAGTGCAAACTGAGAAATACCAGCGCGGCGCAACTGCTGCAGGACTTCGGCGGATTCTGGGCGTATCGTCTCGCGAATCCCGATCAGACCGACAATGTGTCCTTCGACAGCCACAACGAGCATCGATTCGCCGGCGATTTCATGGCTCTTCAGCAGTCCATCGACGTGATCCGAGAACACGATGTCGCCACGATCCAAGGTGCGACGATTACCGACCACGATCGTCAGAAGCGTTGTCGGTTGTGGAAGGCTTGAGCTCGGTAAGGACAACTCTTGAGCGGATATTTGGGCGACAACTCCCGCACCTGGCAGAGTTTCAAAAACAGCAGGGGCTGTCAGTGCCAGACCACGCTCTTCCGCAGAGCGCACGATCAGTCTCGCCAAAAGATGTTCGCTGTGGCTTTCGGCCGAAGCGGCGATTCGCAGGATATCCTCCGACGAATAGTCGCTGGTTGAGGTCACCGCTCCCAAAATCAAGGTCCCCTGAGTCAGTGTCCCCGTTTTGTCGAACGCAAACGTATCGACATCGGCCAACTGTTCCAGTGCTTTGGAACTTTTGAGTACGACGCCCTGACGCGCCAGCCAAGCCATCGCGGCCATGACGGCACACGGCGTTGCCAAAATCAAGGGGCAGGGGCAGGCCACAACCAGCACCCCCAACGCGGGCAAAATACCGCGTTGCCACGAGCCGGTTCCGATCCGCCAGGCGAGCCATGTCAACAGGGCACTCCCCACGACCGCGGGGAGAAACCCACGAGCGAGCCGATCGGCCGTTCGTTCTAAGTCCGACTTTTTGAGCTGTGCCTCGGCGACCAATTGCGAGACACGTGCCAATGCGGTTTGCTGACCGAGAGACTCGGTCAGTAGGGTGAGGGCCCCGCTTTGATTCAACGTTCCGGCAAAGACCAGATCGCCGCTCGATTTGTCGAGTGGAACACTCTCCCCAGAAAAGGCACTCTGGTCAATCCAGGAGCTCCCTGAAAGAATCCGTCCGTCCACGGGGATTCGCTCACCAGGACGAACGATGACAACGTCGCCCACGCGGAGATCGGCCAGAGGCACATCACGCTCGCGGCCCTCCGTTGCCAAATGGGCCACCGTCGGCTGTTGGGTAAATGTCTGTTGCATCGCCCAGCGAGCGCAATCGAGGGTGTAGCCCTCCACGCTCTCACCCACCAACGAGATCAGGACAACGAGGCCTGCGGTCTGATGCTCTCCCACGGCAATTGCGGCGAGGCAGGCAATCATTAATGCCAGATCCGCTCCGAATCGCCCAGAGAGTAAACCATCCAGAGCGTGATAAAGAATCCTCATTCCGCCAAGCACGGCCGCCAGCAATGCCAAACGGCAGCCCCACAAACTCTGCGGAATGACACTTCCGCCGATGGACGTTCCACCGACAGACAACGACATCAATCCGAGAGACGAGACCCAGTCGCCTAGAAGCAGCAGTGTGACGCAGGTGGTCAAGAGATAAAGAGGCGCCGATTGGTAATGAAAGCTGACTCGCGTCGTCCCGTTCAGCGAAGGGGACTCGCCGCGTAACATTTCCAGCGTTGATTCAGGGATGTAGTGCATGAAAAAATAGCGATTCCGCATTTTCATGACGGATCAACACACTGCCGCATCGTCAGGAAAACCGGGTTCTCTTGGAAATCTAATGGGAGACGACGTGGTTTACCACATCACGTTCGATCCGTCGGCAAGCTTTAAAACGACAGAGGAACTCAGAGTCAGGGACGGCACTCTCGTCTTGGAATCCGTCACGATTTCGAATCGGCCCGCTCTCTGTTTATTAAGAGTCAGCGTACCAACTTGAGTGTCGTGAATGAAGACCAAAAGGACAGTATCGGGAGGCAACGAGATATTTTCAACAACGATCAGCAGTCGTTTTCCATCGGGAATGTTTTTCTCAAGAAAGCTGTCGGTATAGGTCGCAAACCCCTTGGCATACAAATTTTTCAAGCGTCCAGAAAGGGGAATGCGCGTCCTGGAAAGCACCGCCTCCACGGGACTCGGCCAGACGGCACACATCACGATTCCAGCAAAAAACGCGATACGCAAACGTTGCATGAAGCACCTCAATTCCCGTTTTGTTTTCACCGGCTCCGGAACTCGAACGCGGATCGGCCCTAACGCTCAAAAATTTTCAGCACGGTCTCCGCCACAAGTCGATTTCCCGCATCGTTCAAGTGGACTTGATCAGACGTCAAGAGTCCTTGTTCCACATCGTTCCGATTGTTGTCCTGCTGATAATCGACAAATGTTTTCCGCAGATCGCACAACGGCAGTTGGTGTTTCTGGGCGAGATCTCGACTGATGTCTGCGTACTGATCTAATGGGCGATCTAGCACGTTGGCTCCATTCTTTTTTTCGCCGATCATTGTGGGTGTGCAGAGCACCACACGCGCTCCGGCCGCAGTGCATCGGCTGATGACATCGTTCAAGCCGGTAGCGAACGCTTCAGGGGATGTTCCTCCCTGATCCCGCTGGCGATGCCAGACGTCATTGATCCCGATATAAATCACAACGATTGTCGGTTTTTTGGCAAGCACATCTCTTTCCAGACGAGCTTGCAGATCGGGAACTGTGTTGCCGCTGATCCCGGCTCCAAGGACTTCAATGCCGAAATCCGCGTGCTTCTCGGCAAGTCTGCGGCGAATGAGGCGAACATAACCCGTGTCGATGTCATCACCGCTTTGGGTAATCGAATCACCGAGAAACAGGATCCGATCGCCTTTCTTTAACGGAATCAATCGCTCCTCCGCGTGAACAGACTCTGCCAATCCGCATGTGATAAAGAGCAGGATCAGCCAAGGCCGCAGAACGCGAGTCATGATCACTAGTCCACACCGGATTTCCGAACGTCGGGATGTTTCCCGAAGGAATGGACGATTCCACCCAGTTCCAATCTGACAGACTTGGGACCGGATGGCAACTGTAAAGTGACTTGCCAGAAAGCCCCGTCTCGGGGATCGCGACCGGAAACGACGTGCGCGTGATCCACGAAGTGCTCGTTCAAATCGTGGTCAACTCGGCAGCCTGCGGGTGCTCAACGATGCCACAGAATCGGAGCATTGGTAACGTCTAGCCCGACACGGCGACTTGGCCAATTCGTGTTTTAGGGGTCGCATTGCGGGTTCAACAGCGACGCCAATTGCTGGACATTCGCCGTTCCGGTGGTCCCGAGTTGGTGGACCACGAGGGAGGCACCGGTCATCGCCAGTTGCATCGCTTCCGACATTTTGGCTCCCGCCGCGAGGGCCGCGGTCAAGTTGGCCATCGTGGCGTCTCCGGCGCCGACGACGTCGATCGATCCGCGGATCGGATAGGCCGGAATGTGTTCGGCCGGTTGGTCTGGTGCGGCACCGACGATCCCCTGTTCTGCGAGTGTGACGAATACGGATTGGTGGTTCTTGCGAGCCAGTTCCGTGGCTTGAGCTTGCACGGACTCCACGGTGTTGGCGGTCGCCCCGCTCAGCTTGCTAAGCTCGGCAGCGTTCATTTTGAAGCCGAGAGGCGGGAAGTGATGCAGACCTCGGCGGCTGTCGGCGAGGACCAGCAAGTCGGGTCGGCGGTCAACGGCGACTCGGGCCGCCAGAGCGATGGGACGACTCACCACTCCCGTTTCCGCGAGATCAACTTGATCCATGAGGATCAACGCGTCGACCTGGTTCGCCAGAGCGGTGACGCGTGCTGCCAAGTCCTGCTGCAGTGTCGCCGGTGTCTCGGTCCAGTTCTTGGAGTCGAGTCGATTGAGCTCACGTGGCGGTTGGCCCGGTTCCATCACCAGTGGCTTGCAATAGACGAACGTACGACGCAGTGACGTCGTGACAAAGTGCTCAAGATTCACACTCGGCTCGGCCGCCAGACAGCGTTTGAGTTCAAATCCTTCGCCGTCTTCACCACAAAAGCCGACCGCAAAAATCTGACCCACACCGAGCGCTACAAGATTGTTGAGAATCGTCCCAGCGGCTCCCGGTTGGCTACGGACGCGGACAACGTTATGCACGGGCAAACCGGTCTCCAACGAGATCTCGGATCGCGCGGGATCAATCTCGAAGTACCGGTCGAGACAGAAGTCGCCGATGATCGCAATCTTGAGATGCCGGTAGCCGTCGGTGATCTGCTGGAAACGCTCACGGTTCATACGCGGCCCAACTCGTGATACAGGTTGTGGATGAATGTCGCATTGTCACACTGAAGGTAGTGCATGACGCCCCCCATCCGCGAATAGCTCTTGCAGAATCGCAGATAATACGCGGCGTTGGTCTTGGGGGGCTCACCCTGCGTCCAGTCCCAGTTGCCGCCGTCCTGCAGATCGACAACGTAGATCGAATGATCGCGGACAACCGGTCGCTGACTCTGCAGACGGAGATTGTTGACGCAACTCATGCTCTTCTCGAACACCTGCGGCCCCATGATCGCAGAGCCCACCGACAGTACGACACCACCGTCGAGCTGGTCAATTGAACCGCCAAACAATTTGAAGTCGGACTCCGCACCCCGACCGATGGCGCTCCCACTAAAAACCGGGTGATTGGCAATGATGTCGTAGCCAATTCCGGGATGAACGGTCAGAGGCACATTGTGTTTCCAAGCCTGGGCCAGAATGGAAGCGTGCTTCCAGCGGTGGTCGATCACGATCCGACCGGCCGGCCAATCTTGGGAACGCATGGCCTGTAACAGGTCGGCTCGGGCGGAGGTCAACGGGTGCATCGGTTCGGCCGCAATCGATGCGGCGAGTTCTTCGATCGAGGGGAGTGTGACGCCGTCCTCGTGAATCAGCCGACCCAACCCACGACCATAACCGAGACCGTCCAACGCGCCAGCCATAATCGCTAAGTGAATGTTCGTGGCGGTTTCATGCCATGTGCCGAAGGTACCGCTGGCGACATTCATCTCCACGCTTTCGGTCGATGCGCCGAACCACGCATATTCCCAGTCATGAATTGTCCCGGCACCGTTCGTCGCCAGATGGGTCAGCCAGTCTTGTCCCATCATCCGGGACAGAATCTGAGCGGCCCCGTTGCGAAGCAGGTGCGCACCGTAGATCAGCAGCACCGACGCACCACGCTTTCGAGCGGCGTGGATCTGAGTGGCACACTGTTGAATCGTGGACCGCAGTGGTGCCGGGCAAGACTTGGGGGCCAGATCGGGATCCAATAAAATTTCATCGGCTCGCGTCAGGCTTTGTCGCTCCTTCAGGGGAAAAACCTTCAGTTTGCGCAGGTCCAGTGGTGTGACCGTCATGGAGTTCTCTCCAGAAGATAGTCCACCAACGCAATCGCATCGCGGTAGTCGGGCAACACCACGTTGGCCCCCACACCCAACAGACGTTCACGCTTCCAAAGATCGATTCGGCCGGATCCGTTGGCGGCCTCGTCCGTGGCCATTGCGACGGCGAAGCCACCGACTTCATGCGTGTTCTGAATCTCGACATAACCGTCTCCAAACGCCAACAGATGCGCGCCCGGGATCTGATTCTCTTGCAGGATCTTGTCGATAATCATCTTTTTAGAAAATTTGGCGTAGTCATCCTGAGCTCCATAAACGTGCGTCCCAAAGTCCTCCAGGACACCGAGTAGCCCAGCTTCCCGCCGCACGGCGTATTCATCCGTGCCGCTTGCCAAATACAGAGTCAGGCCGCAGGCTTTGAGGTGATCCAAGAACGGCCGAGCCGCGTGCACCAAATACGCATTGCGGGAAATCGTCCCGTCAGCCAGCCCCGCTGTTCGTTGGGCGATTTTGAGTTCCAACCGCCGCAGGTATTCGTGCTTGTACCACAGCGGCTCACGCGGTTCACCGCCGCGTTCACGAACTCGGTCGGCCAACTGAATCATCTGATAAATGGTCTGCTTGCCGTTGAGACGCATGATGTCATCCAACACCCGAGTCTGGAGCGATTCGTCGGTATCCGCGGGCAAGCGAGGCAGCATTTCGAGGAACATGCCGACCATGACTTCAGGCCAGCCTTGTCGAATCAATGACAGGGTACCATCAAAGTCAAACAGAACATGACTGATCTGCGGACGCGGCGTCAACGGTGCAGAAATTTCCACGCTGGGCCACAGAGATACGGCAGTTGAGTTCATGGTGAGACTCCTGTCGTCTGTTCCATAAACGCGTAGGCGAGCATGTGACAGATCGTCATGTGTGCGTCTTCGACTCGGCCATAGTGAGTCTCGGGAACGATCACGGCCTGCTCGCAGATGTCCGCAAGGTGTCCGCGTTTCGCACCGACAAGGGCCACCGTGCGCAGACCGTTCTCACCGGCCCAAGTCATCGCTTTGACGAGATTGGGCGAGTTACCGCTGACACTCATCACGAAGGCGATGTCCCCCGGCTGAGCATAGTTTTGCAGCTGCCGAAGAAAAATATCGTCGTAGGAATAGTCGTTACCTAAGGCGGTGATCCAAGACGTGTTGTCGTTGAGTGACAGGATACGAAACCGCTTTCCAAGAGCATCCGAAGACCCCTTGCCGACATCCGTCACAAAGTGCGAAGCGTTCGCCGCACTACCACCATTTCCAAACACGAAGACCTGCGCCCCGCGGCTGTGCGCGTCGCGGAACAGATCCACAATCCGAGCGACCTGATCCAGCGGAAGAGCCGCATAGACCTCACGCTGTTTCAAAACATAATCCTGAAGCCAGTGATCAAGTGTTTGCATCGTCGCATCCGTAGTTCAAAAAAGGTCTCATCCGCCAACTTCCCAAAAACGAACCATTCGCAGGGTTTTCGATTTGGATCAAAATCGCATGATAGCGGCTCGATCCGACGCTGTCTTGCTCATAAATCGTGACGTTTTTTCGAAGGGACAAGACCGAAGTCCACGGCCTTGTTTGCGAGCTTCGATGCTCCCGCAAAATGCCCGTGCAACGCGCCATCCGACTGTCAGCAAGGAGCAATAAAATAGCCTCATTCGACGCACCCTGTGTCCAGGTCATGCACGACGCGTGAGGACTTTGGAGACCGTAAGGCATTCGAGGTCAGTGGATTGTGATCGCGGATGTGCCCGGCAACAGAGGCCGGACACATCCGCGATCACAAAATCCCCTCTGAACGGAGCACAATCGATGCTCGAGGCTTGGAGATTGTCGTTGGAGGCTGAGGCCGGCGCGCCTAGTGGGGTGGCAAACGAGGATTGATCGCGCCTGCTGGATCGCTCAGGCTGGCGATCCAGCGGCTAATCATTTCGACCGCATCGGTATCAATCACTTTGGAAGCGATGTGCGGCATTCGGCCAAGCCCTTCGAGCTTCATGCGATGAAGAATCATGGAGCGATCGGGAACCCCAAGAACGACAATGCGTGGATCATCCATTTGAAACGTCCCTTGGCCAGGTCGCGTGTTCACCGTCAACGTCTGACTCAAAGGAATCGATGCGTGCAATTCAAACTCCGCTTTGCCGCCACCCCACTTGCGATGACAGTGAGCACAGTTGGCATGCAGATAGGCCCGGGCACGCAAATGGAGACTCTCGTGGGTCTCTCGATAGTCGACTAATCGAGGCAAATCCGCCACAGGTTTCGGAAGTTTCTTTTTGAAGACACCCAATTGATCCAAGACTGTCAGTTGGTTGGCAACGACACCACCGTAGTTGTGATCCTTGTTCATCTGTAACGTGCTCACACCCAGAATGTACTTCGACGCCATCGTGTGACATAAGGCACATTCGGCACGGCTGGGAAAACGCCACGTCTGCTCACGCTGCCCTTGGGGTGCAAGGGCATCCTGAATGATCAGCGTTTTATCCAGCCCGTCTGCCGGAAGTAAATCGGCATCAGTCTGAGCCTCATTCCAGACATAGGTATAGCCGTTCCAAAATTGGGCTCCGTACTCGTCGTCATTGCCTGGCATTTGACGATATTGCAACAATCGTGTTTCTAAACGCTGACGATGCTCAGGCCGACGAGCGTCCGTGGACAGCGAAAAGGTTTTGACGAGAACCGTGCCGTCGGGAAATCGCCAGCCGACATCGGGGTAATCGGCGCCGTGAGGATAGATTACGCTATCAAACTCAATTTGAGAATTTCCAGGCAGAGCAATGAACCGATCTTTCTCGGCTCCGTCTGACCACAACGGGGCGTTGACCGAATAGGGGATCAATCCCCGTGCCGGCAGATGATCTTTGGTGGAGGAGAATAGCCCCGTCTGGCTGAGTTTACGCGGAAACGGCTGGGCGGCGATTTGTGGCGCAGCCTCGACAATGCGATGCAGCCCACCACCGACGAAATCCACAAGATAGACCTCGCCAGACCGATCCTGTGCAAATTCGACGATCCTGATCTGTGTGTCCGCAAGTTGGCGATGTTCAATCGCTTTTCCATCAAAGAACTTAAATGACCACACTTTGCCGGTATCGTAATCACCATAAATGTAGGCTCCCTTCAGATCGGGAAGCCGATCTGTTTGGCTGACATATCCACCGGTGATTGATCGGGAATCAATATGCGAGTGCTCAACAACGGGAGCCACGAAGGCGGCTGGCCCCTGCGGACGCTGGGGCCGGAAGGGCTGCCGCCCCTCGAGGACACTCCAACCATAGTTTCCGCCCCGCTGGATTAACGAGATCGTCTCCCACAGGTCCTGGCCGACTTCTCCGGCCCACAGTCGTTGCTGATCGTCAAAACTAAACTTCCATACTTGACGATGCCCGAATGACCAAATTTCACCGCGAGCATCACTCTGCCCCTCAAAGGGATTGTCCTTCGGAATGGAATAGTTCCGACCGCCTTCCGGATGGTCGATATCAATTCGCAACATCGAACCGAGCAGATCACTAATGTCTTGTCCCGTCTTTAACTCATCCGCGATCCCGCTGCCGTCACCCGTGGACAGATAGAGATACCCGTCTGGACCAAATCGGATGCAACCACCGTTATGTCCGCCCGAAGGCCATTCCAGCACGACAAGCTCACTCGAGAGATCGGCGACGAGTCCGGAATTGGGTTTCAGACAAAAACGGGAGAGTCGGCTCCCTTGCGGAAGGAAGAGTTTTGGGTCCAGCACCGAGGTCACAAAGAAATATCCGTTTTGAGCAAACTGGGGATGAAAGGCTACTCCGTAAGTCGTCCGCTGGATGTCCAGCAGCAAGTCGGCACTCGCTGTCTCTGGTGAATTCTGAAACGTGAAAATCTTGCCCGGCCGGGTAGCCACGCCAAACCGATCCGTGTCGGGAACCAGTCCGAGAGACAGAGGTTCCATGAATTTCAATTGGGGGAATGCGTCCTTCGTGGTGTACGGATCGGCCGGATCCGGTGACCCGTGGATCTTGCCCGTCGTCCAAAACTCACGCGTTTTGATGTTAAACGACGCCGCAGAGGATGGAGTCTGCTCCACTAATTCGGCACTGAAAATCGGCGCAGCAAAAACAATCGCCCAGAGCGCGGCCAGCATTGGTGAACGTCGGTTAAACATCGTGCATTCCTGAGAATTCAGAGATCTCTGACGAGAGTCCGAGGGTACTATAAAACTGTTTGATCCGACAAGCCAATCGAGCAACAGATTGGCTCATTCTCGCAAGACGAATCTGCGTCAGATCTCTCGCGAATCCGACGCGACCACCGCCAGAGTCGAAACGCGAAACGTCGCAGAAACCGTCTTCAGTCCGTCGCTTGAAACGTTGTGAACGACGCCAAGCGGATCTCGGTCACAGCGGCCGATTGATGAAACCTGCGGCAGCCTGTTCAACAGGAATTTTCCAGCTTAGAATCAGGACGGTCGAGCACCATGGATGGCCACGGTCAAAAGACACCGAAATCGGGGCGGTAGCTCAGCTGGGAGAGCGCTGCGTTCGCAATGCAGAGGTCGGGAGTTCGATCCTCCTCCGCTCCACTCTGAAAGCCTTGCTCGCAAACACTGCGGACAAGGCTTTTTTGCTTGATTCGTAGTGGTTTTCGAGTGTCGCTCTTGGCGGCGTTCGTTCACCCGCATCATCCGATGAGATGACAGCAAATGACACAGTTTGCCCCCGTTTGCCAGAGTTTGGTGCAA
>CAMCMU010000075.1 GCA_945876035.1 Schlesneria paludicola DSM 18645
CCAACGCTCTCACCCCAATCGTGAAACCCAACGTTGGCTGGCACGACCGTCACTGTCATCGCAACTTCGACAGAAAACGTTGTTTCGACTGCTCTTTCCGCTCGCGACACAGACACATTGTGTCGAATCACATCGCTCCTCTATTCCGAATATCCCCCTCGATCGGAAATCTCCACGGATCTCTGAGAGCAGCACCGTCCACCGCCGTTGTCTGTGGTTTACCTTCGAGACCACCATCACCAGGGGGAGGCCACAGTCTTGACCACCGGAGGGGAACACCGACTCACGGACAACACCTGAAAACACGTGATCTTGTTACCCTGAGCCGCTCACGCCAGAAATCTTACGAATCCCGTTTCGCTCTCCGCAAGACCACTCAGCACAATCCCTTGCCGAAAAAACAACGGGATTGTCGAACGATCCAGCTCGCGCCGCGGCTCGACCGTTCAGTCGCTGGAAGACTGACGTGCATGTGCAATAAAATTTCGCACCAGTTCGAGATCTTTGATTCCCGCTGCCGATTCCACTCCGCTGGCGACATCAACGCCCCAAGGGCGGGTCGTGCGAATCGCTTCCCTGACATTTCCGGTATTCAAGCCGCCCGCCAAGATGAGGGGTGGCCAGATGTCGTGTCGATATCCTTGAGAGACCAGATCCCATGAAACGGGATGTCCCGTGCCACCATACTCACCAGGAACATAAGAATCGATCAAACACGCGACCAAGGGGACCGCATGCCGGCGACATTGAATCAAGTGCTGATGTAGATCTGCCAGTGATTCTCCGCCGATTCGCCAAGCTCGTATCAGAGGGATCGCCGGGAGTCGTTGCCAAACTTCCGCAACATCTTCCGGGGATTCATCACCATGCAGTTGAATCTGATCCAAGCGACAGTGGTGGACCAGATCCTCGATCTCCGATGCAGCGTGATTCACAAACACACCGACACGAGAAATACCGCAGGGAACCAGATCGGCGATGCGGCGAGCACGATTTTTCGAAACACTGCGTCGCGAGGGAGAATGGAAATTCAAACCGATGGCATCGGGATAGAAGCTACAAACCGATTGTACGGTTTCTTCGTCTGTGATTCCGCAGATCTTGACCCACATGTAACACTGCCAGAATATACACGGTCGATTGTCACCTATCTGCAGAAAGCGTTTCAGCGGACGCTGAAAATCTTTCTGCAGATAGGGACCGCAGGGCATCTGTGCCACCCACGTTGATTAAACATTGCCACCGATCGAAGAATTTTCCGGAGTCGTTTCATCCGAATTGGAGAAACAAAAGCCGAGTGATTCAATTTGTGAAGCACTCACTCTTCCGAAACATAAGGCAACAAACCAATGAATCTGGCGCGCAGTATGGCTTCACGTACGGCTCGCTGCCACTTTGCACAATTCCCCGTCTTGCGGCGTGGCAACATGTTCCCCTCGCGATCAATCATCGATCGCAAAGTCTTCAAGTCTTTATAGTCAACATAGATCGGGTGAGGCGACTTGCCGTTTGGGGCGAATCGACAGCGCAACTTCTTCTTGAGACGCTGCCTCTTTTTTCGGATCTTTTTGACTTCGGTTTTGTTGTATGGAGCCATATTCTCACTCACCTCTTTTGGAGACTTCGCTAATTTCGAAGCCCGTTTCGTAGTCAGAAACGTGGAGGAATCCCATTCACCCATGCGACATTGCACAGGCAGAACATCTCTGGTGCGACGTGTTGTCGCCTCAATCGATCCGGAGTATTGAGCTTGTGGGTAAAAATTGCAAGTCTGCACTGTAACTCAACCTCTTCGAAAAGTATCGACCTTGATGACCAATAACGCTGTGGCAATTCCCTTAGAACTGGCTCTTCTGCCTTGATTCCATCCCGGATCGCGTCACGTCGAGGGTGGGTGATCGCGATCGACACATGGAGCTAACCTTGCTGCGGTACGGCAATCCGATTGCCCGGCGCGAATGATGTCGTCGGTGGAGGTGGTTCGTTGGAGATAATTCCTCAGAATTCCGATGGCCGGTGCAATTCCAAACGGTGGGTGTTCTCTGGGAATGATACGAATTCTGTCGCCCCGTCTGGTGACGTGATCACGAACCACGGGCGGCTGTCGTGTCTCCTCGATTTCTTTGTTGCCTTGGTGTCTCGGCATCGCCGTCGCTATACTCAGGACACGTTTCTGGATGCCGAGTGTCGGGGACCGGGATTCGTTTCGTCTGTCTGTTGGAAGAGACTGTATATTTATGCCCAAAGAAGAGGCGATCGAAGTCGAGGGGGACGTGGTTGAAGCCCTCGCCAATACGCAATTTCGCGTGAAATTGAAGAACGGCCACACCGTCATGGCACACGTTGCTGGAAAGATGCGGAAACATTTTATTCGTATCGTTCCTGGCGATCATGTCTTAGTTGAAGTTTCTCCCTACGACCTCAATCGGGGCCGGATTGTGTTTCGAGAGCGATAGAGACACGCGTTTCAGCAGGCGACACTCATAATTCAGGCCCGATTTACGACAGACCGTGTCACGAGTATTTTGCGGCCGTGAATACGGTGTTTTCGTACATTTCGTCAGGAAGTCGCGTGGTTCGCAAATGTCAAACGTTCCTCCTACCATGCCAGCATTGTCTGAATCACTTCCCTGTGTGCAGATCTTTACCGATGGTGCCTGCCGTGGAAATCCGGGCCCTGGAGGCTGGGCTTGCATTCTTCGGCATCCGGTCTCCGGTACTGAAAAAGAGTTGTCCGGTGGTGTCAAACTCACGACCAACAACCAAATGGAGATGCAGGCCGTCATCTCAGGTCTGAAAGCACTCAAAACTCGCTCAGCCGTTGAAGTCGTCACAGACAGCAGTTACGTGGCGCAAGGCTGCCAAGAGTGGATGCCAGGCTGGAAGAAAAACGGTTGGAGACGTAAAGAGGGGGGTGCGTGGAAGCCGGTGAAGAATGTCGAATATTGGCAATTGCTTGACGAATTACTCAACAGACACCAAGTTCGTTTCACGCACGTCCGTGGACATGCCGGTCACCCCGAGAATGAACGCTGTGACGAACTTGCCGTTGAAGCGGCTCTGCAGTTTATGCAGTGATTGAACCGTAGATTTGAAATTATTGCCGATACTATGAGGGTTGAGCCGTTTTGAAAATTTTGTCTTTTCAGTGACTTATTTGAATCTTTAACCGCTGATCGCAGATCGTATCGAAGGTTCTGTTAACAGGATTTTTTGACGTAGGAACCTGTTCCATTGATATTCGCAACAGCGACATGGTCTTGTCAGTGACTTGACTGTCTGCCAGACTTCTCAGTAATGACCGTCGTTGAAGTCGTGTCCTAGAAATGGGGAAGGATGCAATGAAATTTTTCGTTGCGGTGATTGTCTGTCTTGTGGCTCGTGGCGTGTTTGCACAAGGGATCGTTTGTCAGTTGCCTGCCGATGGCACTTGGGTTCGATTCGAAGGAAGTTACAGACAGAACGAAATTCGTTCTGATTCGGCCACCGGAAAACTGGAAATCGCACCGTGGATCGAGAAGGTCTGGATCAAGTCCGTGGGAAGTGAAACGGCGGAGTATCGTGGTGAATCCACTCAGTGTCGCTGGATCGAAATCAAGATCAATCGCGGCCGCGAGAAAGATGGCGGGATCGATACAGGTTTAACCGGCTCTGAAATCTACAAAATACTGATCCCCGAGAAAGCGGTGATTTCTGACAGCGTGGATTCAGAGGGTGTTCCAGTTAGTTTTTTACCTCTGGTCAAAGGATATCGAAAAATTGGCAAAGCGAGTGTCAGACCATTGAGCGAACCGGCTCTTCAATTGTATCCCGTCGGTATCCTCGTCGGTTATTTTCGCGAATGGCAAGTCGTCCGTGAGAACGTTGACCCAGACGTCGGAATCCCCTCGGTGAAGCGGGCCACACAACTTCACGGACAGGTGGTGAGCGAACGATCGTCGAGCCGTTCCGTGCAAGAATCAACGATCTGGAAGAGTGCCGAGATGCCGTTCGGAATCGCACGCTGGTCTGCAAAAATCGTTCGAGAAACCAAAGACGTTTCAGAGCCCCGCGAAGCGTTCAAACCGGTGAGTGAAGTTGTGATTGAAATGAAAGCCATCGAATCCGGAACCGAAGGCCTCGAGGGAAATAGCGAGTTGACCATCCCCTAGCAGCGTCTCCGTAACAGGTATCGCTTGAAAAAAGAGACTGTCCCTGAGCACCAACGTGATCCACTGAATTCACTCGGCCTAGCTGCCTGTCGGGCCGGTGGTGAGTGTGATTCAAATCGACTTCAAGAATTCGACCAGAATTGCTTGCTGATCGCTTGTGAGTTTCAGGAAGCGGTCCTTGGAATTCTTGGCTTCTCCCTCGTGACCTTGGATGACAGCCTCAGTAGTCGACGCTCGACCGTCATGCAAGTACGGGCCACTGACCCGCAGTCCCCAAAGGGTAGAGGTCTTCATTGTCTCGTACACCGGCGGCCCCCTGAGCGATGCCGTCGCCGAGTGTACCCATGTCGTGAAGTAACAGATCCGAATAGAGCATCACTGCCTTGTCGTGGAGGGCTTGAATCGGGCTGGGGCCGGTGAGCATTCTCGGCGTGTGGCAGTTGACACAGCCAAGATCCAGAAACAACTTGGCACCGAACGTGCTGGATGGTGTGGCTGGTCGCGTCGGTGGCGGGCCGAGGAATCGCATAAAGTCGGTGAGCATATCAATGCTCGCCTTGCCGGTGACAGGATCTTTCCGATCTTCCGGATCACTGACCGCGTCTAGCTTCTTGAGCAATGCGACATTCCCATTCGGTGCGTTCTCGGTGGGGAAGAGCGAGTTGGTGATCCCCATCTCATTCACGTAAGCGTCAGCGGCAAACGAGAGCAGCGTAGCCTGCTGTTCCTTCCAACCAAAACGGCCGAGAAGCGTTTTTTGCGTGGAGACATCCATCACCATCGAGGCCTTACCTAGGACTCCGTCTACGGGTTTGCTTCGAATTCCGCGAAGAATGGTTGACTCGGGAATGGCTTCAATCAGCCCGAGGCCAAACAGCGATGTTGATTGTCGCTTGGCAACAGCATTCGCCTCACGGGGCACGTGCTCCAAGCCACTCGGATCGATCGCTTGATCCTGCAACAACGATCCACCGAGAGCGTTCAGCGGGTCGAAGACGCCGTTCGTTAAACGTCCGAATCGAGTCACAAAATCGCGATGCTGCCGCCGAGCGTCGGAACCGAGTGGCACTTGGCGCACGAATCAAAGTTGAAGATCGGACCCAACCCGCCATCCACTGTCTCCACCTCTTCGAAATCCTCTTTGCCATCCATGAGCGCTGCGCGTTGATCGGGCGTCAGTCCTAGCAGAGGCAGGCCGAATCCCGGTGGCGGTGGCGGTTCTGCAGTTTTTTGTTGGGCTAATGTGAAGGAGGAGTTCAAAACCATGACAGCAAGCAGCGATGCGGCGACGGAATGCCAACCGACACGTTGTGGTGGACTTGGAAGGGACATGAATTGCTTCCTCTAAAGAACGGCTGAGGTGGAAGCGAGTGGTTTCTTAGGCGTGGCGTGTGATGCGTGCTTTATTGTAAGTCACATTTCGAGGCTTCAGAGGTGATAAACCCAAAATGGGGGGGGGAGCCTCTCAACAAGATTTCTTATCAATTTCGCCTCGTTCTTCAATCCTTTTTCAAGGAGGATGATGTGTCGGACCGCGCATACGCATCTACCTGTATTCGCCCCGAGGACATCCAAATGTGATGCCTCACGTTTTCGGACTCGCGGCCTGTCAATCGTGTCTAAACACCGTCTGCGGTTAAAATGTCTCGAAATCGCAGTACTTTAAAAGAAAACGTCAAAGCGTTGGTGTGTGGAGGGTATTGATTCGTTCCGAGTTTATTTTCTGCTTTCGATGACTGCCTACGGGTTCGCCCCACGGAGTTCCTCTCAAAACGTGGCGTATAACAAGTTTCCTGACGTCTCTTCCGACGGAATTCCGCCGTGGCGACAAGTGATCGCCAAGCACCTCTGGATGTTCGAGCGTCCGAGTGCCTGCCGATGAATCGCCGCTCCATTGTCGTGGCCAATGGCCTACAACAGGGCAAGGTTATCGAACTGTGAGTGACCGGGATCGTCGCGGGTCCGCAGGAGTTCCGCGGAGAGACAAGCGGCAGAGTCCCCGACCGCGCACTCCGCGGTTAAAGCCTCCCGAAATCACGCACACCGAAGCCGCGTAGCTTCAAGGACACGGCCGACCAAGACACGGTGGTCAACGTGTAGAGGCCGAGCAGGGACGGATGAGACGAAGACACACGACGTAGAATGCCGAATGACAACGCACGGACTAAACGTAACTGCTACGAATTTTTTGGTGAGTCATCCGGATCTGATCGACCTCCGACAGGAACTCACGTCGTTTTCAAACACCGAACAAAACCTGCCGGGCTGAATCACAAGAATTCACTCGAAGGGGACGCGAAGGCCGTCCCTAGCGGAGGCCTCGACGCACCCTGCAGACCAGAAGACGGCTGCCGGAATTGCTCAAAAACCTCACTTCGGCACGTCAACTTTGATGTGCAGATCACGGAGTTGCCGCAGATCGACGGCGGCCGGAGCTCCGGTCAGCATGTCGCTGGCCTTTTGGTTTTTCGGGAAGGCAATCACATCGCGGATGTTGTCAGAGGCGAGGAACAGCATCAACCAGCGGTCGAGGCCAAGCGCGACTCCGGCGTGGGGCGGTGCTCCGTAGCGGAGGGCTTCCAGCAGGAAGCCGAAGCGGGCTTCGGCTTCTTCGTTGGTGATGCCGAGCAGATTGAAAATCTTCTGCTGAACCGCGGGGTCATGGATTCGGACGCTACCACTGGCCGCTTCGTAGCCATTGCAGACGAGATCATACGACTGAGCACGCACCTTGCCAGGATCCGTGTCCAGAAGTGGAATGTCCTCGTCCACCGGCTGACAAAACGGATGATGCTCGGCATCCCACCGCTTCTGTTCGTCATTCCACTGAAACATCGGAAAGTCACAGATCCAAGCGATCTTGAGTTCTTGCGGGTCGAAGAGGCGCAGTTCACGAGCCAGCCGGTTGCGCAGGGCCGACAGTGCGGCAGAACTGACCTCAAACGTGTCGGCAACGCAGAACAGAATGTCGCCAGGTTGAGCCTCCAGTCTCTGGATGATGGCCTGCTGATGCTCGGCATGAAAACGCTTGGCAATCGGCGAATCGAGTTCCCCATCCTTGACGCGGAAAAATGCGAGGCCCTTCGCGCCGTATTGCTTCACGAATTCCGTGAGCTCATCAATTTGTTTGCGGCTGAATTTATCCGCCGCTTGGGGAACGCGGATACCTCGTACTCGGCCGCCACTTTCGATCGCCGACTTAAAGACAGCGAAGTCGCACGCCTTGGCGATGTCGCCAAGATCGACCAACTCCAGCCCGAAACGCAGATCGGGTTTGTCGCTGCCGAAGCGTTCCATGACCTCACGATGGGTAAGCCTTGGCAGCGGCAGTGGAAGCTCCGACCCACGCAGATCCTTGACAAGCCGCGCCATCAGGCCGTCGATGGTACTCAGAATATCTTCCTGCCTGACGAAGGCCATCTCGACGTCGATCTGAGTGAACTCGGGCTGGCGATCCGCGCGCAGGTCTTCATCACGAAAGCATTTCGCCAGTTGAAAGTACCGGTCGTAGCCGGCCACCATGAGAATTTGCTTGTAGATTTGTGGAGACTGCGGCAACGCGTAGAAACAGCCTTCATGAACGCGACTGGGTACCAGATAGTCTCGAGCCCCCTCGGGCGTGCTGCGGCCGAGCATCGGCGTTTCGATTTCAAGGAAGCCTCGCTCGTCGAAGTAATCACGCGTCGCCTTCGACATCTTGTGACGGAGGATCAAAGCTTGTTGAACTGCGGGACGCCGCAAATCAACGAAGCGATACTTCAGACGAAGCTCTTCATTCGGAAGTTCTGCTTGATTCGGAAAGAACGGCGGCGTCTTGCTTTTGTTGAGGACTTCCAGCTCACGGCCTCGTACGTCGATGCTTCCCGTGACGAGCTTCAAATTCTGCATGTCGGCCGGACGAGATACGACATCACCGGTGACGCGAATCACATCCTCGTTTCGAAGCGAACGAGCTAATAAATGCATTTCGACATTCGAGGGGTTGAAAACAATTTGCGTCAGACCATATCGATCACGCAAATCGAGGAAGACCAATCCGCCGAAGTCGCGATAGGTATCGACCCAGCCACAAAGACTGACCGATTGTCCAATGTGGTCTGACCGTAATTCACCGCAGGTATGTGTCCGAAGCACCGAGGATGTCCTTGAGTCGATAAAGTTCAAAAGCCACCCGGACGCTCATGGAATGCACGGGCCACACAAACCAATACGAATGAGACCTAGGACAACCGTTTCTGATTGCCACTATTCATTTCGACGCCGAGCCGATTGATTCAGATCCGGTCCGCCAACGATCTATAAAATTCGGAAAAACGGTCTTTTTGACATCCCTGCTGAAGAATTAAGACTCCTACCAGAAGCTGTCAAAGATGCCCTCGGCGAGAGTTGTTCCGAACACTTGACCAAACGTTTGACGGATCTGATCCCAAGTCGCGAGATATTTCGAGATTTCTGTTTCGACATCGCCTCGAAGCAGCCGATTGGAGGAATGAGGATTGTAGAACACGCTCGAACTGATGGGAAGTGGCACCCAACAGAGAAAACGAACGACGGCGGTCGTCAGCCGTCTCATATTCGCGAGTTCATCGTTGATCACAGTGCCACCAACGCCGAATCGTGGAGATCTCTTGCCCGCCTGTCCGTGATGACGAAGAGTCGACCATCCGTGCGGTGACCTCCGACGAATCAACCGTTTCGAGTTCGCCCGATGTGCTGCTGATCGACGATCAATTTTGGTGTGCAGACAGCCGAACCGAGAACAGATCAACTGCGAAGCCACACCAATACCGTGGTCGATCAGTCGTCGTAATCAACCACAACTCGGCCATGTGCCGAGACGATCGTCACAGCATATTTGCCGTAGTCGTAGCAAATCTTGTTGCCATTTCTGCTCACACGAACAGTGGGGCAACCACATTCCGGTACACAAATTTGAATATTGACACAAGGCTTCGGGCAACAGGAATCAACACGAGCGCAGGGATCGGGAACTTGAACAACAATCGGATGAGCACACGGATCAATGTTTCGTAGTCGGCGGTACTTCACGTTGCCGTAGAGTTCCATGGAACTCGGCATCAAGGGCATTTCTTCAATCGGCTGGCCGTACTGAATTTCCGGCTCCGAGGACAATGGGATTGGAATTGAGAGGTCGACCTGATCCGATCCATTCTGAATTTGCGAAATTCGCCGAATATGTCTTGGGTCGGTGGCGTCCGATGCATCAACGATTGTGGCCAATCCAAATCCAACAACGATTAATTGTCTCAACATTTTTTTGCTCCAAGACAGCCTCAGGAATACTTGTTTTCGAAGATGAGGTTCATCCACGAAGTGATCTTGCCCTCACGGACCTTCACGATCGACTCTACTCTACTCTTCACAATCTTTGACAGGTGACATCGGTGTTGGAACCCAGAGACGCCCATCGCTGAGAATCCAGCGAGAGACGATAATCGGCTGGCAGGACATTCGCATCAAAGCAATTCTCATTCGTAGATTACAGATAATAGGTTGACCTTGCGGGGGCAATGGTCGGCTGTCAGAATTTTCACGAATGCCATTAAAGTATTTTGACGAATACGGTGCTTCCCTTAACCTGCTCTCGCGGCCGGTTGTCAGCAGGAGCACGAGTCGATGAAAACTCGCGGCCATCTCATGGCAGCCACAACCGGATGAAACAATAATAGCCGACGGTGAGTGTGTCGCCCAAAAAATAATCGGTGCGAGTTTTTTTTCAGCGTTTCTGGCGTCTGCCGGAGGAAAGATCGACATGTTGAGTTTTGGCAACAGCATTTGCTGCAGTCCTGCATCGTGGGGCCAATCGTGGCTGGTTCGATTTGGCTGCTTGGGCCTGAGCAGCGCAGCCGTCGGCTGTGTCGATCACTCCCAACCTGCCAAGCCGCCGCATCAGGTTCTGAGAGAAACCGCAACAGAAAAAACGTCGTCCCCCTCGAGCCAAACGAGTCACGACACAAACTCCGCAGCGAGATCTGCACGCGGGCCATCCAGCGAATCCGGAAGGAAGAGCGGTCGAGGGATTCCCTACGACGCTTTTTTTGAGGATCCATTGTCCGTCGCCAACGATCCGCCACGATCTTCATCCATGACGGCCGCGGGCACGAACGTGGGCACGAAAGGGAGAGAAGCCGCTCCGGATTCGAATCGCGATTCCTTAGAGTCATCGCCTGTCGACACCGACCCATTAGAAAATGGGGCGGATGGATTTGAGTGGAGCAATCTGATTCCCCTCGAGATCCTCCTTGAAGAGGCGGAGCACGTGCGGGACCTGTTGGCAACATCCATGCAAGCCACAGGAACCTACAATAGGGAGTACAAAGATATTGCCTGGAACGCCCGTCTGCTAGCGGGCTTAGCCGCAATCGTCCTTGAGCACGATCAGCAGATCGCATCTTGGCGAGACCGGGGGCATCTGATCCGAGATTTGAGCAATGGTGTTGCCTCCGCCGCTGTTGGTCCCGGTAGGCTTCACTATGAGAGTTCGAAGACGGCCTTCGACAAATTAGATGCGGCCTTTCGCAATTCTGTTCCTCCGGGCGCGGAAGAGATTGTCAGGAAACGACCGTTTCACCAGTCACTGGATCGAACAGGGTTGATGAAGCGGATCGAAAAAAGTTACGACTGGTTGCGATTAAACATCGTTACCGAAGCAAAAATCAAATCGGAGCAGACTCGGATTCTGAAAGAAGCATCGCTCATCGCGGCATTGGGAAAAGTCGTTTCGGCAGCGGGGTATCCCGGCGCTGACGAGACAGACTATCAGCGATATGCTGCCGATTTGGTGGCGGGGGGGAGTGGTGCCAAACGCGCTGCCGCCGAGTCAAACTATCAAAAGTTCCACGAATCCATTATCAAGATCGGCAAGTCTTGTGCAGAGTGTCATCCCCAATATGCTCAATAATTCGTATTTTTCACCGAATTCAGGGTCGATTGGAATGACAATTCGCCGCTGAGATCCGTCGATTATTTTTGCTGTTTAGGCCTTTTTGTCGCTGTTATTCCAACACTACGACCAGCCTCCTCATTGTGACAGTCGAGTCCACTTATGCAGTCTGTGAACACACTGACCCATCGAACGGTCTTGCACGCGTCGTTGCTCGTCACTCTTTTTGCAACTTGTCCACAGTCCGTTTGTGCGGACGTTTTCGAGCTGAAGACGGGTCACAAAGTCGAAGGGGATGTCCTCAAGCAACACGGCGACGTACTGCTGGTCGATATCGGTGTCGAAGTGGTAAAGATTCCTCTGTCTCAGATCAAGCGGCGTGTTGAATCCAAGGAATTTGCGAACGTACCGATGGCGGTTCATCAGCACACGCTTTATCGAACGGCGGATCTCCCTCCACGCAGCGTTAAGGAGTTGTCCGAGAAGTTCGGTGAAGGGGTCGTGTTGATTCAGACAACCAGCGGACTCGGTTCTGGTTTTATCGTCAACGAAAGTGGTTTTTGCGTGACAAATTGTCACGTCATTGAAAAAGAAACCCGCATTTCAGCCACTATTTTTCATCGCGGTGCGGACGGTGAATTCAATCGACGCCGAATCGACGATGTTCGAATCGTAGCCTTGAACCCATTTTTCGACCTCGCACTCCTACAGATTCCGGCCCAAAAAGATTTGGTTTTCAAGCTGGTGTATTTAGCGGCAGAGGATGATCTTCAGGAGGGTGAAGAGGTGTTTGCAATCGGCAATCCGCTGGGGTTGGAGCGATCTGTATCGCAGGGAATCATTGGCACAAAAAATCGCAATTTCAAAGGTTTGGTCTATATCCAGACCACTGCCGAAATCAATCCGGGAAATAGTGGAGGTCCGCTGTTCAATTCTCGCGGTGAAGTCATCGGGGTCACGAACATGAAACTCTTGTTTGCGGAAGGCCTAGGATTCGCCATTCCTTCCCCCTACCTCAAACTCTTTCTGGAAAATCACGAGGCATTCGCGTTTGATCGGAATAACCCCAATACGGGATTTCGCTATCTCGACCCGCCACCACGAAGGTCGCCTTCCGCCATGCAAAAATGAGATCGATACGGACGCCCAACTCTTCCCACAATCCGGCCGATATTACCCGAATGACGCTCGTCGAAGTCTGCGTTTCTGGACTATACTGCGACTGATGGATAAGCCTGATTGTCGTGATCGACTGGAACTCACCTCGAAGGTCATCAAATCACACCCAAGCAGGCGACAACGACATTAACCGTGAGGAGCAATTGGATTTCCCCTGAAATCCGCTGACTTCTTTCGACTCACAGGACCAACGAACTCAGGACGGGACTTCGACATGATACGAAATTGGTTTCGGGCGGCAGCAGTGATCTGTCTGCTTCAGGCAATGGCTAGCCGGCAATTGGCTGGAGCAACCGATGTTGCGCTCGGCGAACAACGTTTGCCCCAAGACACATTTCTCTTTTTTGCGGTTCCTGATGTCACCGAATTTCAGAGCCAATGGAAGACGTCCGCATTCGGCAAATTCATTGAAGATCCGGAATTTCACCCATTTCTGGATGACATCAAGAATAAGTTGGGCGATTTTTTGGTAAACGGTTACAACGACACATTCTTCATCAGCCTGTTGGGTGTCACCCTCGAGGAACTCTGCAACCTGCCGCAAGGGGAAGTCACATTAGCCCTGATGGAGCAGCCTGCGAAAAAGATTTCCGCTGTCGTGACGCTGAACTATGGTGAGAACGAAGAAACCATCGAAAAGCTTCTTCAGAAGATGCACGAATCCTTTGAGGATTTAGCGGAGGACTCAACCGAAGAGCGAGACGACGTTAAAATCAACATCTTCACCTTCTCCGATTCAATGGCGAACAGCCCCTTCAAGACATTGGCCTATTTCAAACATGATAAGTACATCGTGTTCGGCACCGAAGTGGATGCACTTTGGGAAGTCTTGTCCCGCTGGAAAGGGGATCGTGAGGATACTCTCGCTACAAACGACGTTTTCAAGCACTGCATGGACCGATGCAAGGATGACTCGGGCGCGCCAGCGATGAAGTTTTTTGTGAATCCTTTTGGCATGATTCAATCGGCCCTCAACATGGCTCAGGCTGTTCAGCCGCAGGTTGGAATGGTCGCCCCGTTTCTTCCGATGCTGGGTATCGACAAACTAAAGGGCTGGGGGGGAGCGACGTATTTGAGTACAGCGGACTTTGACGTCGTTTCCAAATCATTCATCTATGCAGAAACGCCGACGGGGATCTTGAATGTTTTTCAGTTCCCGCTCACCGAACTCACGCCACCCAAGTGGGTCAGGCCTGATGTGAGTATGTATTTCGGCGGCAATTGGGACAACGCCGCCGCCTATCAGGCCGTCGAAGGGATGGTTGATATGTTTCAGGGACGTGGCGCATTGACGAAATTTATGGACAAGGCCGAGGACAGTGAACTTGGTGTCCATCCGAAAAAAGACGTACTGGACTTATTGGATGGAAAATTTCATTTCGTTCAAAGTGCCGTCGAGGGAGAGGACGTTGAGGGAGAGGAAGCACCTGCTCAGAATTTTTTTGTCGGTCTTTCCCTAAAGGATGCAGCTCAGGCAAAAAAAATGCTCGCCAAGCTGGCTCAATCGGAAGGCTATCCCGTCGAATCGCGTGAATTCAACGGTGAGACAATCTACGAAATCGCCCTTTCGCAGGAAGATCAGTCGATGTCGTATGCCGTGTCTGAAGGTCATCTTATTGTCACGAACAGCACACAGATGCTGGAGTCCATGCTTCGTGCGAGTGGCAGCGGGGCTTTGGCCGATTCGCCCGAGTACAACCGGATCTCTAAGCATTTTCCCACGAAGACATCGATGATCTCATTTCAAAACTCCGATGCACAACTCAAAGGGTTGTACGATTGGATAAAGAATGCTAACGGCCAAGATTTTTTCGAAGGAATCGACGTCAGCCAGCTTCCGCCCTTCGAGGTCCTGCAAAAACATCTTCGATCCAGCGGCTCCTACATCGTTCCTGAAAAGAAGGGCGCGTTGATGATCGGCTTCCAATTGAAAGATGGCGAACACTAACGACTCCAGCGAGGGCGGAACGTTCTGTTTTCTCGTCACACATCAAGTTTGTGAATCTGGACAGAAACCACAATCATTAGGGGTCGGACTGGCAATTCCAATTCGCAGAGGTCCGATCGAAATCGACGTTCTTCGATTCCAAATCATCCGGCAGAAAAATCACGAGATGAGGACATTCAGGAAGTCCTTTCGATGGATCCTTAGCGCTGCCTCTGTCAGCACCAATCGTTGTCGAATTCGGACGCATGATAATTTGGGTCGTAAGAACTTCAGAGGCGGGTCAGCGTGTGATGGTTGATGTGTTTGGGCCGTTGTTCACGGGTCACTCCGATCGGCCCTGTGTGACGAACAGAGTTCCGTTGATGGTCGCAGTCACTCCGCTGCAAAAACTGTCGAGAACGTGAGATGCCAGTGGCAATGGTTCCGTCTAGCGAGAATTGATGATCAGGCGGGATTGATCAAATCAAGACGCGATTTCCGTCCTAGCCCGCAATTCTCACAGCGTATTCAAATACTGGAGCCTCCTTTGGCGTCAGTCCTTTTGATGAAAGGAAAAACAATACGCAAACGGAGGCGAAACCGGGCAGACAGATTGTCAATCAAATTCCTATGAATTTCACGAGTTGGGCCGGCGCGACGTCGTCGCGAGATTTGATGGCGGAGCG
>CAMCMU010000076.1 GCA_945876035.1 Schlesneria paludicola DSM 18645
CCCCCCCCCCCCCGGGCGACCCGAGTCAACATGTCAGGCCATGAACACGGGGGTTAGCCTAGCAACAATCATCCGGAACAGAGTGTCTTGCTCATTCGGGAGATATGAATGGGCGAATTGCAGGGACAATCAATGATCTTGTTTGACAACCCGTCATGGCAGACGGACACTACCGAAGACGACGTTCTCTTCGAAGAGAGACAGGTACAAAGACGATGCTTCGGAATGGTGGTTCAGCAGTTCAAGCAACCAGTACCATTCTAGGTGAGCCCGAACGGTTGCAGTTGGAATAGAGTGCTTCAGTGATCGTACCCGACAACGAGACTTCATCGGAAATCCTGCGCCGTCATTTCTTGGCTCGCACCGCAACGGGTCTTGGCGCAGCGGCGATGACAGCGCTGCTGCAACGCGATTCGATGGCCCATCCGTCAGTGACATTGCCTTCGCTTGTGGCAAAAGCCAAAAGGGTGATTTGGTTGTTTCAATCGGGAGCACCTTCGCAGATTGACTTGTTCGACTACAAGCCGAGACTTTCAGAATTTCATCAGCAGGAGCTACCCGATTCAATTCGTATGGGACAGAGACTGACGGGAATGACCTCGGGGCAGAAGAACTTTCCGGTCGTCGCCTCGAAATTTGCATTTGCTCAACACGGTGAATGCGGCATGTGGTTCAGTGAGATGTTGCCACACACAGCCGCGATCGCCGACGACATCTGTCTGATTAAGTCGATGTATACGGAGGCAATCAATCACGATCCGGCAATTACTTTTATGCAGACGGGCAGTCAACTTCCCGGTCGGCCGAGTTGTGGCTCTTGGGCCGATTATGGCCTCGGCACGATGAATGAAAATCTGCCTTCATTTGTCGTGATGATCTCCAAATCGAATACAAAGGGGCAAGGATTGCTTGCTCGCCTGTGGGGAAGTGGTTTTCTCCCCTCGCAGCACCAAGGAGTCAAGTTGCGTGGTGTTAGAGACCCCGTGCTCTATCTCTCTGATCCAGCCGGGATTGTACGGGAAGACCGTCGACAGATGCTCGATGGGCTGAATGAACTCAACGAACAGCAGTTTCGCGAAGTCGGGGACCCCGAAATTGCCGCTCGGATGGCGCAGTATGAACTGGCTTTTCGAATGCAATCGTCTGTCCCGGAACTGATGGATTTGTCCAATGAGACAGAGAACACCTTCGCCTTGTATGGTGAGCCATCGAAAACGCCAGGAACTTATGCTTCGAACTGTTTGCTGGCCCGCCGGCTTGTTGAGCGTGGCGTACGGTTTGTGCAGTTATATCACCGTGATTGGGATCACCATGCCAATTTGCCAGATCGAATGGTCGCGCAATGCCAGGAAACCGATCAGGGAACGGCGGCTCTGATTCAGGACCTAAAACAACGAGGTCTTCTGGACGAGACCCTCGTGATTTGGGGCGGAGAGTTCGGTCGCACGGTTTATTGCCAAGGACAAATCACCAATCATAACTATGGTCGCGATCATCATCCTCGCTGCTTCTCGCTTTGGATGTCCGGCGGAGGGATTAAGTCTGGAATGGTGCTCGGCGAAACCGACGATTATTCCTACAACATTGTCAGCAACCCGATTCACGTACACGATTTGCAGGCGACGATTCTTCATCAACTCGGAATCGATCACACACGGTTGACCTATCGCTATCAGGGTCGGGACTTCCGTCTCACCGACGTTCATGGTCGGGTGGTGAAGGAAGTTTTGGCATGATGGCAAGAGGGTGGCATCAAACCCCCTCCGATTCGAAGATTGCTCTCACGGAGCACGTGCCCACTGGTCTGTGAACCCTCGGTCATACTTCATTTGGCGTCTATGCTTATGCGGCGATTCCGTTTTTCTTGGCGAGGCTCAGCGGTCGTCACCCTGATCACGTTCCTCTCCGCTGCGACTGTCGCCGGTCTCTTCGGTTCGCCTCCAACATCACCGTCATTGAAGGATTGGACGGATTGGGCTGTTCCAAGCCTTGTTGTTTTTGCGTCGATCAATGCTATTGCTTTCGGGATTGCTCACGTCATTCAAACCCGAATGATTACCCCCCTCGACAGGACGGTTTTGGCGATCAATCAGTTCTGTACTGAGGGAGCTATGCCGATCTCGTTGAGGGGCGAAATCGGTGCAACGCGTCTGGATTCCGCCTTCCAACAGATGAGCCAACGAGTGGTCGATCGGATCACCGCATTGCAACGATTCGGTGCCACTCTCGATCAAAAGAAACAGCAACTGGGGATTATTCTTGAAGCCATGGTTGAAGGTGTGATCGCCATTGATGACCAAGAAATGATCCTGTTGGCGAATACGGCGGCGATCCGATTACTCGATCTGAAATCGAGTGATTTGACCGGCCGTCCGCTGTGGGAGTCCGTTCGATTGCCTAAGGTTCAGGATTTGGTCCGGAGAACACTGTCCGAAGTCGGCGAACTGCCACGAATCGAAATAGAAGTCCCGCGGACGCGATCCGTGCTGGCCGTGGTTGTTTCCAGACTTCCTGGCGATCCGAGCACCGGCGCGGTGATCGTGCTTCACGATGTGACAAATCTCCGGCGACTGGAGAACATGCGGAGTGAGTTTGTCTCTAATGTTTCGCACGAGTTGAAGACGCCGCTGGCAGCCATTACGGCCTATGCCGAGATTTTGTTGGACGGTGCCTTGGAGGACCCGGAATGCAATCGGAGATTCATTGGCCGAATCGAGGAGCAAGCGGATCGGTTGCACGTTCTTATTTCGGAGTTGCTAGAATTGGCAAGGATGGAGTCTGAGGAGCACTCACTCGAGTTGGTTCCAATTGATGTTGGCGCCGTTCTGACCGCAAGCGTCCATGCTCATCAGGATGTCGCAAAATCTCGACAGTTGAAATTATCCATTGCTGCCTCGACCGACGTATCATGGGGGTTGGCCGATCTCGACGGTCTCCGCACGATCGCCAATAATTTGCTGGCGAATGCGATCAATTACACCCCGGCGGGTGGGCAGATCGATGTCCGATGGTACCGAGACGGCGGATGGATCGCGTTCGAGGTTGAAGACAACGGAATTGGAATTGCCAAGGAAAATCAGGCACGCGTTTTCGAACGGTTTTTTCGGGAGGACAAAGCGCGTTCGCGCGAGGTCGGCGGTACCGGATTAGGATTGTCAATTGTGAAACATCTTTGTCAGGTTTTCGGTGGACAAGTCAAACTACTGAGTCAACTCGGCAAGGGGAGCACCTTTTCAATCAGGCTGCGTGCTGCAGAATCGATGCACGCTCCGGAATTCCCATCTACCACACCGCCCCACTGAGGCTTCTCCGACCCGAATTCGTCAGGAATCTTGGTAAAGTCTAACCGGCGCAAAAATGAACAGCCTCCTGCAGTGCGAGACATCACGCTGCGAGCACAGAGTTGCGCTGTCATGGCGCCGAAACGTGACTCGTCTGGCCCACAACCTGAGCTTCGCGCGACTCGTTGAGATCGCTATGTTTCCGCTCTTCGCAACTGTCCCCGTCGTGGGCCAAGGGAGTCGTTGTGTGATGGAATGTTCGCGGAATCAGTCTGGATTTCGCGCTGCCATTGACCGAGGAAGGTCTCCAAAATGCAATCCACCGCTTGTCATTATTCTGTCCTGATCGCATTGATGTGTGTCAGTTTTTCCGGCTGCGACTATTTTCAGGGAAGTCAGACGCTGTCGGATGCCGATTTGGCGGACCTTGATGACGACATGCCCTCTGAGCCTAATCCGGAATCGAAATCGGGTTTGTCCGATGTTGAAAGTGAGACGCGAGCGGATCACCAATTCGCTTTGAAACTCACGGTTGGCGACAGTTTTCCGTTCTCGAAACGCATCGAACAGAAATTGACTCAGGCCGACGCGAACGGCGACTCCGTCTACCGGACGGTGACAGAATTCAGTCTTTCATTGGACGTCAAAGAGGCTCGCGGGGATGGTAGCAAACGCTTCGATGTGTATTATCATCGCGTTCGCCATCAGCAGGATATTTCAGGAAGAGTCGTTGAGTACTCGTCCGATTCTCCGCAGCCTATTCCAGCGGAAGCTCTGGTGTACGCCGGTTTGCACGAAAACGGTTTTTCGTTCTGGATCGGCTCGGACAACCGCGTCATCGAAATCGTTGGGTTTGCGGACTTCCTGCAACGGTGCTTGAAAAACGTGCCCCCGCAACTCCGCCAGTCGGCTCAACGACAAATTGAAGGCGTTCATACCGAAAATGACCTCGCAAATTTTCTCGACGAAGGGATCGGGCTCTTGCCGTACAACAAGGACTCTCATAGCTCACTGCAAGTCGGAACGTCTTGGGAACTAAAACCGCGTCAGACCGGTGGTGCGGTTCCAATCCAGATCCACATGAACTGTGCGATAAAAGAGCTGAGCGATACTTCGGCGGAGATTCGTCTGACCGGGACGATTGCTGGCGATAGGACACCAATCACGATTGGGAATTCTCATGGCGCAATGAAAGTCTATGTCAACGGCGGCCGATGCGCGGGGACTTGTACGATTGATCGCTTGACCGGCTTACCGACGAAATCAGAAGTCAGTCGGTACCTAGAAATGTCGGTTCAATTGGCAGACGGTTCTATGGTTGAGCAACGAAAGGAAACGATGACCTCGATCAATTCCTACCTCAGCCAGAACAGCTCTCAACGGACCCCCCCAAATAGTGCTGAAGTGCAGCAGGCGAGACACTCCCGCGAGACAGATTCATCGCGTCGCTTCCCGCAATGATCCTGTTGTTGACGGTCTTTTTTGAATACGGCCGGCGATAAGAATTCGGTCTGATCGTTGTGAGTCCGTTCGGCCGTGATCCAAACCCAAACCGCGAGGATCAACCGTTGTGGATGGAAAACATCGTACAACAGTGTGGTTACCTTGGTTCGTTGGCGGATCACCCGCGCACGTCTTTCGACGAACCGACCGTTCCAAATTGCCGGGCAAGCCACCGTTCTGCAACCAAAAACCGTCAAGATCTGTCGCGTTGCGACACGCATGACAATCGGCAGCGAGAAGAGAGCCGCCAACGAGGAATGAGGGACTCAGCCTGAGTCCGACGCCGGCATCCCTCTGAAAGCCGCAGTACTCCCTTTCCCCAGATAATAAAACGATTGATTCAGGTGCTAGGTCGCGGAGCACGGCAGGCGTCTCATGACGCTAAAAAAGCACGGATCAAAAAAAAGATTGGCAATTGAGTGGCCCGAGTATTGGCAGCAACGTTGTCAACTACTATCGTGTGAAATAAATTTCAGGGAGATGCAATCGGCATCTGTCAGAAATTGATGCGCATGAGCCGAGATTTCGTGATAGCAGTTGTTTTTATACGATACCGTAAAAAAATTGGAGAGGATCCCAATGCCCGCCGTTTTGTTGCGCATGCTCATGGGAGCATTTGTGTTTCTGCTGTCGTCACCGTCTATCGGCCATGCGGGCGAAGCCGATTTGAAGATCCCCTCGTTGCCACTTTTTAGCTTCGAGTGGTTGTTGCTTACGGGCGGCATGTTTGTCTGCGTTGGTGGTTTGATCTTCGGTTTTCGAATGTATCGCCATCTCGCAGCTCTGCCCGTGCATTCGTCGATGCGTGATGTTTCGGAGCTGATCTATGCCACGTGCAGGACATACATGCTGACTCAAGGCAAATTTATCCTGCTCTTGGAAGTCCTCATTGGCGGCGTGATGATCTATTACTTCGGCGTACTTGAGCAGAAGCCGGCCATGGATGTTGCAATAATCCTGCTCTTCAGTCTCATTGGAATCGCCGGAAGTTATGGAGTGGCCTGGTTTGGGATTCGAGTGAATACGCTGGCGAATAGCCGAGCTGCATTTGCTGTTCTACGCGGTTTACCGTTCCCGGCGTTCTCGATCCCATTGCAGGCAGGGATTGCGATTGGAATGTTGTTAATCAGCGTCGAATTATTGTTGATGCTGGGAGTCTTACTTTTTATGCCCAGCCGATTAGCGGGTCCATGTTTCATCGGCTTCGCGATTGGTGAATCACTCGGAGCATCAGTGCTCCGCATCGCCGGTGGTATTTTCACGAAGATTGCCGATATCGGTGCGGATTTAATGAAAATTGTTTTTGGAATTGATGAGGATGACGCTCGGAACCCTGGTGTGATCGCCGACTGTACGGGAGACAACGCGGGCGACTCCGTGGGGCCCACCGCCGATGGTTTCGAGACGTATGGTGTGACTGGGGTGGCTCTGATTTCGTTTATCACCCTTGCGATTCAGGCTCCGGGCGGAGATGCAACGGCGACCGGTGCCCTGCAGGTCCAGCTGTTGACGTGGATTTTTGCACTGCGGGTACTGATGGTCGTGACATCGTTTGGAGCGTATTGGCTGAACCAACGTTTTGCCGAGAAACGATATTCTTCCGTCGCCACAATGAACTTTGAAGTTCCTTTGGAAACATTGGTCTGGCTGACGTCGATTCTTTCGATCGCCGTCACGTTTGCTGCCTCGTCGGTGTTGTTGAGAGGCCTTCCTGGTGATGGGAGTCTGTGGTGGAAACTGTCCACAATTATTAGTTGTGGAACTCTTGCCGGAGCTCTGATTCCCGCCTTGGTCCGCGTTTTTACGTCAACCGGATCGGGACACGTCCGCGAGGTTGTTGAAGCTTCCAAAGAGGGGGGGGCGTCACTCAATGTCCTCTCGGGTTTGATCGCAGGCAATTTTTCCTGCTTTTGGCTCGGTCTGGCAATTGTCGGATTGATGGCCGTGGGAAATTCCTGTGCTTGGCAGGGGGCGGAGGCAATGATGATCAGCCCGCAGGCAACATCGGTATTCGCATTCGGTTTGATCGCTTTCGGCTTCTTGGGGATGGGGCCGGTGACGATTGCTGTCGACTCCTACGGTCCGGTCACGGACAATGCCCAATCCGTTTTTGAACTTTCTATGATCGAGCATTTGCCAGGAATTGAGCAGGAGATTCAAAGGGATTTTGGTTTCACCCCTCATTTTGCCCGTGCCAAACAATTTCTGGAAGAAAATGACGGTGCCGGTAACACATTCAAAGCCACTGCAAAACCTGTTCTTATCGGGACTGCCGTCGTTGGATCGACGACGCTGCTGTTCTCCATCATCGTGATGCTGACCAAAGGCCTGACGACCGGTTTGGAGAACTTGTCGATTCTGCATGCGCCTTTCCTTTTCGGATTGATCTTGGGCGGTGCGGTAATTTATTGGTTCACGGGTGCGACAATGCAGGCCGTGACGACCGGTGCGTATCGCGCGGTACAGTTCATTAAGCAGCACATTCATCTGGACGAGTCGGGGGGTAAGGCGTCTATTGAAGACTCGAAACGGGTCGTGGAAATTTGTACTCAATACGCTCAATGGGGAATGCTGAACATCTTCCTGACCATTCTGTTCATCACTCTTTCCTTCGCGTGTTTCGAGAATTATCTGTTCATCGGATATCTGGTTTCGATCGCCGTCTTCGGTCTCTATCAAGCGATCTTCATGGCCAACGCCGGCGGTGCTTGGGACAACGCGAAAAAACTCGTTGAAGTGGAACTCAAAATGAAGGGGACTCCACTGCACGCGGCGACGGTTGTGGGTGATACGGTCGGCGATCCGTTCAAGGACACCTCTTCCGTGGCAATGAATCCGATCATCAAGTTCAGCACGCTGTTTGGATTGTTGGCTCTGGAGGTGGCCATGCAGCTTTCTGCAAGAGGCCAAGAAGGGATTCGTCAGGTTGCGGCTTGGGTCTTGTTGGCCTTGGCCCTCGTGTTCGTCTACCGTTCATTTTATTGCATGAGAATTAAGACCACCGAGTCCTAACCTGTCTTCGCCTCATAGTCACGTCGGCACGAGATAAAGACTTTGTTCTAGCCTTGCTGGCCTCCTCGTTCCGCTCAAAATGAACACCGTCGCTGGGATAGAGGCAAGCCTCGGAGACTATCGGCAATTTGTTCATGCGGATTTCACCACTAGGTCAATGGCCTCTTTTGGGACTGAGGGTCGCGGTGGACGCGCCAGCCTCAGTCCGGGGCTAAAACGTTTTGGGGTTGCTGGAAACCCGTGTTCTTCGTACGGACCACATCGCTCACGGGCAGAAGGCGCTGACTCTCCCCACCCTCAGCCCTTTCCACCAGAGTTTTGAACTAATAGGTTGGCAATTCGGTTCAGGTCTATGTTCGTGTTGGATTGCTCGAGATGGATGATGTGCGATCGCGGGTCGTGCTAAGGTTGAGTCTTTTGGCCTCAGTCAAGAATTGCTTTGATTGAGTGCGACGAGGCTCAGGGGCGTGAAAGACCGTTGCGCCGGGGACGCAGATTTCCCGCAAAAAACGAAAGTTTTAGTCGACGTGGTATCTTGCTGTGGAGACCTTAGAATTGCTTCGTCGCTCGTAATCGTTTCACCCATCATTTTGGAAAGTAGATATCGCATGGACTGGATCGCAATCATTTCCCGCTGGACTCATATCGGTACCGCTATTGTTTTGGTTGGTGGGACCTTCTTCCTCCGGTTCGTTGTTACTCCCGCTGCCGCTCAGTTAGTTGACTCAGAGCACACAAAGCTGAAAATGTTGGTGGCAGGAACGTGGAAGAAATTTGTTCACGTCGGAATCGTGTTGTTTATGGCCAGTGGATTCTATAACTACATCGTTGTTGGGGCTCCGATGCACCGCGGCGACCGTCTTTATCACCCTCTGATCGGAACAAAAATACTGCTTTCGATGGTCATTTTCTTTATTGCTTCGGCATTGGTCGGTCGTTCAAAATCGTTCGAAGCGATGCGTCAAAAATCGAAGTTGTGGCAAACGATTTTGCTCCTGCTAGCGTCCGTCGTTGTGGGAATTTCGGGCTATGCAAAAGTGGCACTGAAGCCGACCGGTCCCGCGGTTTCCAACGCATCGGCCTTGCTGAGTCACTGAACGGAAATGCTCCCCGTCGGTTGAACTTTGAGGCCCACGATCTGAGCCATTTTTACGAGACACACCGCACCACCGATTGGACAGTGGAACTGAAACTGTGCTTGATGACGGAATTCGTAGGATACAACACGAGTTACTGACTTCGAGAAAGGGTGTGGCTCATTATGCGCAACGTGTTATCGGTGATTCTCGGTGGGGGTAAGGGAACGCGATTGTTTCCGTTGACGCAGTATCGGTCCAAGCCTGCCGTACCGCTCGCGGGGAAGTATCGTATTATTGATATACCCATTTCTAACTGCTTGAACAGTGGAATGAATCGAATTTATCTTCTGACACAATTCAATTCGTTCAGCTTGCATCGTCATATTCGCCAGACCTATCAGTTTGACAGGTTTGAGGGCGGATTCGTGGAAGTTTTGGCGGCTCAACAGACGATGGAGGGCGAATCGTGGTATCAAGGAACTGCTGATGCCGTCCGAAAAAACCTTCGATATTTGCAACAGAAGGACATCGACTATGTGATGATCCTTTCAGGTGACCAACTCTACCGAATGGATTACCGTGAGATGTTGGCGACGCACCAAAATGCGGGCGCTGATGTGACGATTGCTGGTCTCCCCGTTACACGCGAGGCGGCTCGCGGTTTTGGCGTCATGCGGGTCAACGATACAGGCCGAGTCGAGGGTTTCATTGAAAAACCGAGAAGTGATGAGGAAATTGACCTCTACGTACGTACTGACCCGAAGTGGATCGACGCGCGTGGAATAAAAAGCCACGGTCGCGACTGCCTCGCCAGTATGGGGGTCTATTTGTTCAATCGCGATGCTTTGGTTGATCTGCTGACACAATCCGACTATCACGACTTTGGCAAAGAAGTTTTTCCGATGTCCATTCGGACTCATAAGGTCCAGGTCCATCTGTTCGATGGCTACTGGGAGGACATTGGAACGATCCGATCATTTTACGAGGCCAATCTGGATCTGACTTTACCCGACGCTCCGTTCACTCTCGAAAATCAGCAGAGCCCAATCTATACGCACGCAAGATTCCTGCCGCCCACACGCTGTGATGGTGTACGAATCTCTCGAAGCTTGATTTCTGACGGTTGCGTGATTGGCGAGGGCTCAGTCATCGAGAATTCTGTGATTGGCCTGCGGTGCAAGATTGGACGAAATGTGACGGTTGTGAATTCGATTCTGATGGGCGCCGACTACTACCAGACAGAGGCGGAATTAAACTCGGATCGTCTGACAGGGACCCCCCCCATTGGTGTCAGTGACTATTGTTATCTCGACCGAGTGATCATCGACAAAAATTGTCGTATCGGTCAGGGTGTTCATATTGAGGGGGGCCTCCAAACACATCTTTCCATGGACTCCCCCTTGGTGCTTCAAGATGGAATCATCGTGATCCCCAAAGAAACCACATTGTCCGATGGTTGGCGGATCTAATTCTTCAAAAGTCGCTTTGGCAAAGAGTGACCGATCTTGATCCGTCGAGTTGTCTGTCGGTCAGGTGAACGAGTGTCAACTCGCATCGGTTTGAGCCAAGAGCAGCTGCTGGGCACGGGAGAGGTGGTTGACACTGCCGCGACAGATGTGGTTCAAGTCTGTCACATTACCTCTCGCACCAATTGGTAGCAAATTCCCAAAATGGCGCTCACGAACAGTGTTCGTCCCATGCCGATTTTGAATTGAAACATCGCCAGACAAGCGAAAACATTGATCGCTAGGGCAACGAGATCGATTGAGGAGAGATCCGGAACCAGCAATCGAATAACGCCCCATCGCTGTTCGTTGACTCGTGCAAAGATCACATGCAGTCCGAACCAAATAGAAAGGTTCAAAACAACACCCACGACAGCTGCGCCGATAACAGACAACGCCGCACGGAGAGCGGCATGATCACGCAACCGCTCCACGTAAGGAGCTCCCAGAAAGATCCACAAAAATGAAGGGACAAACGTGACCCACGTTGCAAGTAGTGAACCCGCAATGCCGGCGAGGATTGGACTCAGCGGTCCGTGTTGGTCATAAGCTCCAAGATAGCCGACAAATTGGACGACTTGAATTAAAGGTCCAGGTGTGGTCTCAGCCATCCCCAAGCCATCGACCATTTGTGACGCAGTGAGCCAGTGATGAGTGTGCACACATTCCTGAGCCATATAGGCCAAGACGGAATAGGCACCGCCGAATGTGACAACTGCCGTCTTAGAAAAGAAGAGGGCTTGTTGGGTATAGATGTTGTTTTCGCCAGCCCATATCCAGAGAGCGGCCACGGGTCCGATCCATAAGGACAGCCAAACTCCAGCCACCGCCAACGATCGTTTAAGACTGGGACGCGCGATGGCAAAAATCGCTTCTGGGACGGGTTCGTTCTCTTCTTTCGCTGTGTGCCCCCGCATCACGGCGAAGAGATCAGGACGAAGACGCCCGCCGAGAAAGCCCACCACCGCCGCCGAAAAAATGACGACCGGGAACGGCATTTCAAAGATGAAAATCGCAACAAATGCGGTGACTGTCGTTAAAACCATCACGTGATTTTTCAAGGTCCGTCTGGCCATTCGTAGAACAGCGTCAATCACAATCGCAACAATTGCAGGCTTCAATCCGTAGAACAATCCGACGACGATTGGAACGTGTCCATACTCCGTGTAGAGCAGGCTGAGTGCCAAAATGCACACAAACCCCGGTAGCACGAACAGACCTCCTGCCAGAAGCCCTCCTTTCGTTCGATGCAATAACCAACCAATGTAGGTTGCGAGCTGTTGTGCCTCCGGGCCAGGAAGCAGCATGCAAAAGTTGAGTGCGTGCAAGAACCGACTCTCGCTGATCCATCGCTTTTCTTCCACAAGGATGCGATGCATCACGGCAATCTGTCCTGTCGGCCCGCCAAAACTGAGCAAGGCCACACGAATCCAAACTTTCAACGCGTCGCATAAAGTCACGGTGCGTTCGCCAGCCGTTTCAGCGGGTTTGGAGTTGCCTTCCGGATTCATTCTGTTCTCCTCGTCCGAAGCTTCAGCCTTGTGCATCAATGCTCTTTCGCTGGTCTCGGATGTCCCGCTGCTCTTCGGCCGTACTGACTCGAACATAGAACGGTACAGACTTCCAAAAATCGAATTCCACGGATGCGTGCAAAGGCTCTTTGCCGAGCAGACGACGCAGTCCGAGACGACCAATCACGCTGGCTTTAGGTCGAGTGATCGCGTCATCGGTGAGCAGTACCGCGCGAACGTTCTCCAAATGACAATGAGTCAAACCTGGCCCGGTGATCGTCTCCGTGACTGTTCGGCGGGAAAGCCACTCACGGCTATCCACAATCTGGAGTCGGTCCGTCCGTCGCCAGATCGAAATGTCGTCGCGAACAAGATGCCAGACGAACAGTTCGCCACGTTGAGCGTTTTCTACGACCCAAACGGAGCCTATCTCTGAGCCGCAGTTTTCGGCAATCGCGTCGAACGTATTGATGGCCACGAACTGACAACCTGTGGCATAGGCGAACGTCTTCGCGCAAACCAGACCCACACGCAATCCGGTAAAGCTGCCCGGACCCTGACTGACGGCGATGGCATCCACTTCGCGTGGTCCTGCACCATGGCGTTGAAGCATATCACGCAGTTCCAACACCAAAGCCTGAGCGTGCCTCCGACCGGGTTCACCGAGTGAACGCTCGTCAATGAGTTCGCCATCTCGCAGGAGTGCAAGGCTTCCGATGTAACCACTCGTTTCAATGCCGATTGCGAGCATATTGATGATTGCCAGTATCAGGTTCGACCCATCATCCGGTTCCTGTGACGGGATGCGAGAGCATACACGATGGACGGTTAAAAGTTCGAGTCTCAAACAAGTGCTAGAATTTGGTCCGATGCACGCGATGGTTTTTGAGCACACGAATCTCGCCTCACTATTGATTCGGTAAGGATTCTCGCCGTTGGCTCCTGATCGGGCGTGAAAAATGTCACACTCGTCATCGAAGTGTTCCGGAGTTTTTTTGCCTTTCTTGCGGAGTTGACCGCAGCCGGCATGTGGCGAGCCGTACCTCTTTTTCATCGAGCAAGCCAACCAGCGGCGGAGGCCAAGCCGTTCGGCGTTGGGTGCCGAAAAGGCTCATTCCGAAGGCTTGTTTCTTTTGCGGAGTCGGTGATTTGTTCGACGGCCGTGCCGACAACCGCAACACGTACGGCATGTTGAGCACTCGCGGGCGAATTCGTTGCTCCACGTTTTTTCCGGCCAGACAACTCGAAATACAAGAAACCTCAGAGTGGCACAATGATTTCAAGACATGTGTCGAGTCGAGGGCCTTGGAATGTCATGGATTGCAGTCGCTGTTTCGGGGGTGTTCACCGCGGACGTATGGTCCGTTGGTCGCGCGGGTCAACGATCACTGAGGGGGG
>CAMCMU010000077.1 GCA_945876035.1 Schlesneria paludicola DSM 18645
CCGAGACTGTTGAGCGCACTCCAGCGCGGTCTGACAGTCGCCAGACACAAGCAAAAGTCCCTGCGGCGAAACTCGCTGGGCAAAGTTATCAAACGCCTGACGCAATGAACCCAAATCCGCAAAGCAATCAAAATGGTCAGGTTCCACGCCGAGAATGACTGCATGACGTGGTTCAAAATCAAGAAAACTGTTTCGAAACTCACAACTTTCAACGACAAACAAATCCCCGTCACCGGCCCACCCACTTCGATTCCACAATCCGGAGGCGACCGCATGACCATGAAGATCGATTCCCGTTGTCTGTTGGTCAGCCACGGGGCCCATTTTCAATGCAGATCTCCCCGGGCCATTCAGAGACGCTCCGATCAACACCGACGGATCGCGGCCGGCCTGCGTCAGAATCCAACCAATCATTGCCGTCGTGGTACTTTTTCCATGCGTCCCCGCGATGCAAATCCCCTGGCGTGTTTTCATCAGCCAACCCGCCATTTGGCTGTACGAATACTGCTGTATTCCGCGTCGGGCGGCCTCCATTCGTTCCGGGTTTGAGGCTTCGACCGCTGGACTGTAGACGAGACGTTGGATGCCCTGATGCACATTCGAGACGCCGTGCCCCTGATAAAATATCAAACCGCGGCGAATCAGTTCCTCAACGGATTCGGTGGCCGGTGAAAGATCTGATCCCGACAACGGCCAGCCCAGTCCGTCGAGCAATTCGGCGAGAGCCGTCATACCGACGCCGCAGACTCCGACCAGATGGGTTGTCTTCGATAAGTGTTCATCAGTGAACATCGCGAATCCTCGGAGCGGTAACGTGGAGACGGTTACAGTCAGCCGGAATCAGGGGATGATCACCAGTTTGGATCATGGTAGGGCGCCTTGATATCCAAACTTCCAAAGTGAATCGGGCGATGAAAATCAGCAGGAACGGTCATCGTTGGCGACCAGCAACTGTATTCCGGCGGGGAGTGGTGAGGTCTTTCAATCCGGTAAAAATTTGCACGCCAAGTCGTTTCTCTGCCGGGATTCCGACAGACACTCGTCCACGGAATTGCCAGTCCCGCCCACCAATAATTATTGCTGTCGTCGCGTTCCGCCGTCCAACGGATGCCCTCGCAATTCCAACCGAAATCAAATTGCATCTGCTCGCGATCGCCGGTCGGGTTATGGACTGACACGTCGAGCAAAACACCGTTCGGACTGACTTCAAACTCATAGTAGTCAACGGGCGTTGCTTCGCCCGGCGAAAGAAAAACCTCCACAACTTCCTGATCATAGATCGGATCGTCTCGGTCCTTGAATGTTCCCCAAATATCGCTGTCCTGACAGTCAAATCGGACAAACAGAGCCTGCTGGTTTTGTGAAATTCGAACACTCGTTTGCTGAAGGGCCGGTCCTGAGGCGTCAAACAACTGAAGTGGCGGAAGGGCGCTGATCGCCGACCAATCCAGTTGTTCCAACGGGGTTACCGACCACCAGTCCGGAACGGCGGGAACAATCAGGTGAGGGGGATTGGCATTCATAAACATTGCTGTTCCAGAAAAAATAGAAAAAACGTCCGCTCGACTCCGTCGAGACCACGGCAGGATATCAGAAGAACAAATCTCGTGGCCTGCATCACCGCGCCAAATCGACTTTATTCCCACGCCACAGCATTTCGAAATCTTTTTGGACGCCGCTCGATCCGTGCGGAAATGGCAGCGTCATCGGGAAAAACCTCTTCGAAACAGACCACAACGATCGGCACGGGCTGGAGCGGAATCACCGGCCATCCAACCAGAAATGTTCCCGAAGCAGTACCAGAGGCTGGATACCCCAACACGTTGTCACCGTTCAATTCAACCAACCGATTGATCCGCCGCGGCCACAGATCGCTCTCCTTATTTTTTAAGACGCGGGATTCATATCAGCAGATCTGTGCCGGAGTTCATCGGCCATCCCATTCCGGCCACGTGCGTCAATGACTGGCCAATCGATCCGAGTCTAATTTGGTCTAAGAATCCGGCATTGGTGATCTCTTCAATCTGATGACAAAAGCAGGTTTCGATCCGTTGGTTATTGAATCGCCGTCTCGAGTATCACGCCTTGCACGCCTCGTTCAACCTCAAGCGTAGAATCAATCGGCCCCCGGAAATCCTATTTTCAAAGGGCCAGAGCGTACGAATTCGGCGATCGGGAGTCCGAGCGAGGAATATGCATTTGGCGATCCCGCCGAACTCCCCATTTCTGTCTTACGGGGCCGGGAGACGGATCACCGGGCCGAGGGGTTTCACGTAACAAGCGGCTGCAACAACGCCGATGCGGCCTCGTTGCACTTCCGTGGTGGAACCCAAACGCCGCACCGACAGTCTAGCACCAAACGGAAAGACCGCAGGAATGCGAATTTCCAAGTCGCTTCCGTCAAGGTCCTCGGTTTGGATATCCGGTCGCCCACCGAGTGGCGGACAAAAAGAAAGATGCACCGTTGCATCGCGTTGACCAGCCGAAAACTCGACGCGAGCCCATCCCTCCACAACTTCTCCCTCATCCGTATTTCGACGCGACATCCATTGAGTCATGGCCTCGTCATGCCCCTTGCTGTCACCCGTATTCGCTACTTCGGCGACGGCATCAGAAAACGACCGACAATCGTAGTCCCTGTCGGTTGTGGAGGCCAACCACTCTTGCACGCCATCGTGGCCCGGTTTTATTGGATCACGACTCACACTTTCTGTGATTGAGGAAGGTGTCTGTGATCGGCTCGCGACAGAGGTCGAGGACGTTGAGGAATGTTCGTGATTTCGTATGACGGGGTTGGACACGTCACGTGTCCATGTTTGCAAAACGGCACGGCAGTGAGCGTTTTCCATCTCCAGATAAAGCACCGTCAACCACTGAAACAGGATCACCCCAAACAACATTCCCAGCGTCAACGGTGACACACTCGATACCAGCATCAGGCACCAAACCGCTGGTCCCAGAATTGAAACCAAAATGGGCAATCGTGCCCGCCAATAGCCGACTGGTTCGGGCCGATGATCGAACCGAAAGACGAACCATGCGACACAGGACGCAATCGCCACGAGGACCGTCGAGAGCACAGCGATGGATGGCGGGATGAGAGGCAGGCCCCCTCCCCAGCCGACACGTAAGACGAGAACCAAATCGACAAAGAGCAGAAATGACCAGATCCCCACGGCGATCGATCGCCGTGCCGGCCATGCCGGACCGCGCAGCGGTTCCAGCAAGCATCGCAGCACAATTTCTGGCTGCAGGCGATTCTCGGCCCGCAGGTTTGGCGAATCATTTTGCTGCGCCATCAAGTCGCTCCCATGAGAGAAAATTGCGCCGGATTATTGTCCGTGGCAAGAGACCACTCTGTCACGCGTTCTTTCCGCCAAAAGGACTCCGAAAGCAATCTCAGTCAAGGCGGTCACGATTGCGCTGTTTCGAGAAATCATCCGTTTTTTTTTTGCAAAATCTGAAACCGGACTGTCGTCCATCAATCACCCGCTGTGGAGTGCCCGAAGTTCATCTGCTCCTGCATCGTCGGACCTCAGCGTGGTACAAACGTTGACTATCACCGGTCGTCGAGCCACTGAGGAATGTTGCAAAGACCGATCACCATAACTTTCGGGTCGGTTTGAGTTGGCACTCACCAACGTTGAAACACGCGTAAGATGTCTTCGTGCGGGTGTTTCTTACAGAATCGCCTCACCGCAAAACCACACCACTCCGCAGGAACCGACAGACGACAGACGACAGAACACCAGAGGGACGTGATTCTCCATTTGAGCACAAACACGTTTACAGACCGGCTGCTTTTTTCAAATCGTCAGCGCGATTCGTTGCTTCCCAACGAAAGTCCGCATCGTCGCGGCCGAAATGGCCACCGCTGGCCGTTTTGCGATAGATCGGTCTCCGCAGTTGAAGATACTCGATGATTCCCAACGGCGTCAGTTTAAAGTGCTCACGCACGAGCGCGGCGATCTTGTCCTCGGGAATCTTATTTGTGCCGTTCGTGGCCACGTGGACACTGACGGGATCAGCGACTCCGATGGCGTATGCCAACTGCAATTCGCATTCGTCCGCCAAGCCCGCGGCCACAATATTTTTGGCAACGTGTCGCGCCATGTATGCGGCAGAACGATCGACCTTGGTCGGATCCTTTCCGCTGAAAGCGCCGCCACCATGTCGTCCCCATCCGCCGTACGTATCGACGATGATTTTTCGACCTGTCAAACCCGTATCACCGTGCGGTCCGCCCACAACGAAGTTGCCTGTTGGATTGATGTGATACTTTGTTTTAGATGACAGCAAATGGGCTGGAATCGTTTTTTTGATCACTTCTTCGGTCACAAAGTGTGCGATTGTCGCCTGAGAGACATCCTGCTGATGCTGCGTGGAGACGACGACGGCGGAAATTCCCAACGGCGTATTGTTCGGGCCGTATTCCACAGTGACCTGGCTTTTGGAATCAGGCCGCAGCCAATCAACCTGTTTTTTCTGGCGTGCCTCCGTCAATCGATTGATGATCCGATGAGACAGCGCGATCGGCAGCGGCATCAATTCGGGAGTCTGATTGCAAGCATATCCAAACATCAGACCCTGATCACCAGCCCCTTCGCGGTCAACTCCCATCGCAATATCGGGGCTTTGGCTGTGAATGGCAACGAGCACCTTGCATGTTTCGTGGTGGAAACCGACGTCATCAAAGGTATATCCAATGTCCCTGACGACATCGCGTGCCACTTGGGCGTAGTCGAGTCGACCCTTAGTGGTGATCTCGCCGGACAACACGACCAAGTCCGTCGTACACAGTGTTTCGCAGGCGACGCGAGAACGAGGATCCTGTGATAACAAGGCATCGAGCACTCCGTCGGAAATCTGGTCTGCCACCTTATCAGGATGGCCCATACTCACCGACTCGCTCGTGAAGAGATAACTTGACATCTGAATAGGTTGCTCCGTGAAACTCGCATCGTTCCTGAAATCCCGGTCACTTTGATGAAGATGCCAGCCGGAACGGACCGCCAGTCACCCTCTGCACTGGCGATGATTCTAGGAAACTGAACAGCTTCGCTCAACCGGCAACGACGTTTTGTTGCTCATTCCTGCTGACGATTAGGCGACTTGGGAGTTCTCGCCGGAACAACTCGACGCAAGAAGGGTGAACATCAACAGATCGACTGTCCGTTTTGTGGCTCCGCGTTGTGAGCTCACAAAGTGTCTCGCGACCGCTCCCATTCGCTTTGCCTCGGCGGGGTTGAGCAAGAGTGATCGAACCACTGCGGTCAATTCGGCGGGACCGGACACGACGCACGCCGCCTTGAGTGACAACAGAGACACGGTGATCTCCTGAAAGTTCCACGTATTCGGTCCGAAGAGCACTGGCACGCCGCAACCACTCGGCTCAAGCATGTTCTGGCCGCCGCGTTTCGTGAGACTCCCACCGACGAAGGCGATATCGGCCAGACACCAACAAGCGGCCAGTTCTCCGAGTGTGTCCAAGAGCAGGATCGGCTTCGATGTCTGCGATTTTTGTTGAAGATCGTCCGCATTTTGTTCAAGCGTTTGACTGCGACGCAGAAGCGGCAAATCGCGTTTTCTGATCAGGCTGGCCACGGCCTCAAATCGCTCCTTGTGTCGCGGAACGAGAATCAGTCTCAAGTTTGGAAATTCGGTTTGTAAGGCAGACCACGTATCGATTGCATAGACTTCTTCTGGGTCCTGCGTGCTTCCGGCAATGAACACGGGATCCTCAGGGGCAAGTCCAAACACACGACGAAGTTCTCGGGAGTGGGGGTTGGCGGGATCCGACTCAAGACTGTCAAACTTGATGTTGCCTGTGACTTTCACTCGTTCAACCGGCGCCCCAAGACGGCGAAGTCGTTCGGCATAGACCTCGTTCTGGACCGCAAGAATATCGAAACACAACAGGACCCGACTCGTCAGTCGCTTCACACGCGAATAACCCCGAAAACTTTTTTCTCCAATCCGGCCGTTGATCAGTGCCAGTGCGATGCCGCGTTGGTGGGCCGCAAAAATGAAGTTGGGCCACAATTCAAGCTCGACAAGAACGACCAGATTCGGGCGTATGGCATCCAGTGCGCGGTTTACCGACCAACTGAAATCGAGAGGAAAATAAGAAACGGTCGTTTGCGGATACTTAATTTTCGCCACTTCGTAGCCAGTGTCGGTTGTCGTCGTGACGAGGATTTCGGCATTCGGAAATCGGGCAGCTGTTTCATCGAGCACATTCTGCAACTGCAGAACTTCGCCCACACTGACCGCGTGAAACCAGACACATGGCCGCTCTGGGTGTTTCCGAGTCAGCCGACCAGTCAACTTTTCCTGCCACCCGCTGCGGTACTTGCCATGGACCACGCGACGGTAAACTAACAGCGGCGAAACGACGATCAGCAGCAGGGCGTAAACCGCGTTCAAGACCCACGTGATCATCAAGGGCATGCTCTCCCTTTTTCGCTGAGATTGGACTTTTTTCGTCAACCCGCGCCGCAGCACTTCTTGTATTTTTTCCCACTACCGCAGGGGCATTGATCGTTACGACCGACACGTTCGCCATGGTTCCGAATCGGTTCCGCAGGGGTCCCCTTATTGGGCATCGCATCCCCCGCCAAGGCCGGATGATCGTCCGGAATATCGTCTGCCGGTGAGGCGTGTTCTGTCGACGTAATCTGCCAAACAGAACCGGTCGATTCGGGGATTTGAACCTCAATCCGAAAGATTGTCCCCGTGACTTGCGCTGCAATGCGATCCCACATCTGCTCAAACGCCAGCATCCCCTCCCGCCGATATTCTGTTTTCGGATCTTTTTGTGCGTATCCAACGAGTCCGATTCCAGAACGCAAGTGGTCCATGAAGTACAGATGGTCTTTCCATGCGCTATCGAGCATGTCGATCATCACCGACCGTTCTGCCTGATAGAGCTCGCGACGGTAGCGAATTTCATAGGCGCGACGAATGGCACGTTCTAATGTGCGCCGATCGGAGGTTGACAGCTCCGCCGCATCGAGTTCGGCGCGAAACTCGCTGTTTGCCCACTCAATCAATTCGACGGCTGTCTCTCGATTGCAGAGTGACTCTGAGTCGTCTCCGGCTTTGGAAGACACTCCCTGTTGTGAGTGTCCGTTGGCGGGGCGTGCAAGACAGGCGCGGTCCAACCATTCATCCAGACGGGCAATGACCTGACCACGCTCAAAAAAGCGGCGGCTGAGATCCATCAGCAGACGCGTAATGTCGTCTTTGGATCGAGATGTCAATTCGTCCGCTGGAAGTGGAGTGTCGAAGCGGGCAGAGCCCCAGTCGGCCAATCCGTCGCGATTGTAACGTTCACTACCGCCAGTGCTCCGCTCCGCCATGAAATGCGACAAGCCGACAGAGACCGGAAATTCGATTTCCTTCTGGCGATAGAGTTCAACAATCTGATGTTTAATGATCTCGGCTGTTTCTTCGGCACTTTTTCCCTCGAACGACTCCCGAGGAATTGCGATGAGGTACTGCTGCAGAACCCAAGCGCGCAGAGAACTCTGACCCCAGTCGGGCTTCAAAAACGTGACGACCGGACTGAAATCAAATCGACCAATCGCATCCAGAGCGCGTCGATAGAGATAGGAGTGGAGTTCCTCGAGGCCCACCTTCTTCAGTTCTCGCTCATTGGTGTTCAGGGTGTATCTTCGGTTGACCCACAAGGTCATGGCCTGCCAGTTTCGCAGGCGATCATCTTCCGCATCTTCCGGCAGGTTTTCCTCAATCTTTTCCTTAATTTGTATGTCCGAATCACGGTCCGCTTGATCTTTCAGGTAGTCGATCAATTCCTCCGCAGGCAGATCCTTGATGTTTCGTGGATCCACTTCGAGAGAGCAATTCTGGAGTGCCCACTCGATCACGGTTTCCCAACGGTAGGACGGCTTTAAAAAATGGGCAACCCAGTGGGCAAGCTGTTTGTCAATCATGGCGAGGATCAATTCACGGCAGTTGGCACCATCCAAGATGGCCTGTCGATAGGAATAAATCCGTTTTCGCTGCTCGTCCATGACTTCATCATATTCCAGCAAATTTTTCCGCTGTTCAAAGTGGCGTTCCTCAACCTTCTTTTGTGAGCTTTCGATTTGCCTTGTGACCATATGACTTTCGATGCGTTCTCCCGGTTGCATTCCCAGTGCGGCGAGCCAATTTTTGACCCATTCGCCGCCAAATTTTCGCATCAGATCATCTTCAAGCGACAGAAAGAACCGGCTGGAACCATTGTCACCCTGACGACCGGCGCGTCCTCGCAACTGCAGGTCGATTCGCCGCGATTCGTGCCGTTCCGTTCCAATGACGTGCAGTCCGCCAATCTCTGCAACCTTTCGACCTTCATCAGCCATCCCTTCACGCTTCGCGATTTCGCGCGTGCGTTCTTCCCAGACGGATTTGGAAACGCTCAGGCGTGACGGATACTTCAGGCGACCGTCCTCGTCTTCTTCATGCTTCAGTGCATCCCAAGCCAAGTACTCGGGATTGCCGCCCAGAATGATGTCGGTTCCCCGGCCAGCCATATTGGTGGCAATGGTGACACCATTCATTCGTCCCGCTTGAGCAATAATTTCCGCCTCACGCTCGTGATGCTTAGCGTTCAGCACATCGTGCTTGACACCGTTTTGAGTCAGTTTGCCACTGAGTTTTTCTGAGTTCTCGATCGAGACCGTACCGAGTAAAACCGGACGTCCTGTTTCATGAACCTCTTTAATTTCTTCGACTACAGCGTCCCACTTCTCCGATTCCGTACGATAAATCGCATCCGGAAAATTCACCCGCTTCAAGGGCTTGTTGGTCGGAACAGAGACCACATCAAGGTTGTAAATCTTCAAAAATTCATTGGCTTCGGTCATGGCCGTCCCGGTCATTCCCGACAGTTTTTTATAGATTTTGAAGAAGTTTTGCAGGGTGATTGTCGCCAGCGTCTGCGTTTCCTCTTTAATCTTCACACCCTCTTTGGCTTCAACCGCCTGATGCAGCCCGTCGCTCCATTGGCGTCCCTCCATCATTCGTCCGGTGTGATCATCGATAATGATCACCTCATCCCCTCGCACGATGTAATTCACGTCACGTTTGTACAGATGGTGAGCTCGAAGTGCATTGTCGATTAAATGAGGCCACTCCATGTTGCCGGCTGTATAGAAACTTTCAACGCCAGCAATTTCTTCTGCGTACCGAACTCCCGCTTCCGTCAAATGGCACGAGTGTTCTTTCTCTTTCAGTTCAAAATGAACGTCCCGCTGTAATTTTTTGGCCAGTTTTTCGGCGGTTGGATACTTAGAAATGTCGTCGTGAGCACGGCCGGAAATGATCAGGGGAGTGCGTGCTTCGTCGATCAGAATGTTGTCGATTTCGTCGATAATTGCATAATGCAGACGCCCTTGGACTTGCTCTTCACGGAATGACTTCATGTTGTCACGCAGATAATCAAAACCAAACTCGTTGTTCGTCCCATAGGTGATGTCGCAGCCATAGGCAATCTGCTTTTCGGCGTGACTGATGTTGGACTGAATCGCACCAATGGTTAACCCCAACCCCATATGGAGCGGCCCCATCCACTCCATGTCTCGCAACGCCAGATAGTCGTTGACGGTGATGACGTGCACCGATCCGGCAAGTGCATTCAGAAACGCGGGCAGCGATGCGACCAGTGTTTTCCCTTCGCCCGTGACCATTTCGGCGATCATCCCCTGATGCAGGATGTAGCCGCCGACCATTTGGACGTCGTAGTGCCGCATCTTCAGATATCGCTTGCTCGCTTCGCGGACGGCGGCGAACGCTTCGGGAATCAAATCATCCAAAGTCTTCCCATCGGCCAAGTATCGCCTTAACCGTGAGGCGGTTTCCCGCAATTCGGAATCCGATTGCTTTTCGAAGTCCGGTTCAAACTGGTTGATCCGGTCTAAGACCGAGCCCGGAATAATTGAGGCTCGCCCCTGCTTGTCACGCGAGAAGCCGATGGCTTTGACGCGCCGTTCATTGGAGGAACCAAACAGACCTGTAATCAAACGCTCGGCTCCCCCGAGAACTACGTTGATGGCGTCGCCAACCTTATCGAGAATTTCCATGGTTCGTCCGTTGATAGAGACGCAGAATGCGTCAAAAGCTGCTCTGGGGGCCGCTCATTGTGCGGCATCTAGCCGTCATCATCCAAACCCAACTCCGTGAATGGCTGGAGTCTAAAACAGGCCACTTGAGCCGACTGGATCGAGTGACCTGATAGAGAGCAGATGACGCAGAGCCCGTATATCTTCAGAGTCTATTGGCGTGCGTAAAGCGGGTCAATGTCTGGTCTCCAATCCAAGACGCAGACCATTCATTCAGGGGGTTTTGTTCACGGGCTGACCGATTGGCGGATACGAAAGAGGACTCCTGCCGATCGCGAGGCCGGCGGGCTGTGACCTTCCGCCCTGCGGACTTGAGTCGCTAACGCCTCTCGGCAGCCCCCCTCTGGAAGTTCTCGAGGCTGTGAATTTTTCTGGATTCCGATGCGTTGGCTGTTCGGTAGCCTGGACGAGCGTTTGGGCCACGACAGGCAGAGCATGAGGCGTTCTCAACCGACGGCTGGCCGTTGGGTGAGAACGTTGTCTTTAAGATTGGCCCGTAAAAAAGCAATGCGGGTCTCTCCGAAATTAAGCGTCAGAAAACGTTCCAGCGTTGTTTACTGGAGCGATTGGCTTCGCCACGCTAATCTAGCGGACTATGGCTCGGTTTCTTATCGCCTCTCTTCAGGAGATTACTCGTGACATCTGCAATCATCGGCGCGCCGAAAATTCGCCAGACCAATCTGTTTATTGGAGGAAAGTGGCAGGAGTCACGCGGTGGCAAACGCTTTCCCACGGTGAATCCGGTCAATGAGCAACTGATTGTCGAGGTCGCGGAAGGGAACGAGGCCGATGTCGACGCCGCGGTCAAGGCTGCTCGATCCGCATTTGAATCCGGACCGTGGTCGAAGATGGACGCGCGTGATCGGGGTCGATTAATGAACAAGCTGGCCGATCTCATGGAGGCCAATCTCGACGAATTGGCGGCGTTGGAAACGCTCGATAACGGCAAGCCAATCAGTGATGCGAAGGCCGCCGACCTGCCCCTCGCGATTGACTGCATCAGATACTACGCAGGTTGGGCCGACAAACTGACGGGCGATACGATTCCAATCCGCGGCAATTACTTTTGCTACACGCGACGAGAACCCGTCGGTGTCGTTGGACAAATCATTCCTTGGAATTTTCCAATCTTAATGACCGCCTGGAAATGGGGACCGGCGCTCGCCTCCGGATGTACCATTGTGATGAAACCCGCCGAACAAACTCCGTTGACCTGTCTTCGGCTAGCGGAGTTGGCTCACGAAGCGGGCTTTCCGGATGGTGTCATCAACATCGTCACGGGGTATGGCCAGACAGGAGCTGCGATCGTCAGGCATCCCGGGGTCGACAAGATCGCCTTTACGGGTCACTACGAGACCGCTCAAAAGATCATGATTGATGCCGCACAGACTCTCAAACGAATCACATTCGAATTGGGTGGAAAGAGTCCCAATGTGGTTTTCGCCGACGCGGATATCGACGCGGCCGTCGCGGGTGCCGAATTCGGACTGTTTTTCAATCAAGGCCAGTGCTGCTGCGCCGGCTCCCGATTGTTCGTCGAACAATCGATTTACGACACCTTTGTGGAAAAGGTTGTGGCGCGTGCGAAAACGCGACGATTGGGTGACCCCTTCGATCCCAAAACGACACAGGGACCGCAGGTCGATGCTGATCAATTCAACAAAATTTTGAGTTATATCGACAAGGGCAAATCCGAAGGAGCACAGTGCCTGACGGGGGGACGCCGGTTCGGGAACACGGGCTTCTTCGTAGAACCGACCGTTTTTGCCAATGTGACTGACGATATGTCGATTGCCCGCGATGAGATTTTCGGTCCCGTTCTGAGCATTTTGCCGTTCAAGACGACGGAGGAAATTATTGAGCGTGCCAACAGCACGTACTACGGATTGGCGGCAGCGGTCTGGACGCGCGATGTGGTCAAGGCCCACCAGTTTGCAGCGCGGGTCCGAGCCGGAACGATTTGGGTCAACTGCTATGATGTCTTCGACGCAGCGGCTCCGTTCGGCGGCTTCAAAATGAGCGGCATGGGACGTGAACTCGGAGCTGCCGCTTTGGCGAATTACACCGAATCGAAGACCGTTACGATGAGTTTGGCCTAGACTTCCGCCCAGAATCCTCTTTCGGCCGGGCGACAGGATCCGTCGTCGGGCCGAAAGAGGTCGTGCACGGAATCCCCACCCACGGCTTCGAAGCTCACCACCGCGGCCGGTTTAAAATTGCATTTTGAACCGGTTCTTCCGTTGAGGAAAGACCGTCGCGGCTCCCTCGAGCTTGGTTGTCTGTGCCAAATCACTGCAAAATTGCAAAGACGTCAGCGAATCTCCCAATCCTGCCTCGACAGTGAGCGGACTTTGTTCGGTCCCGCTTCCCGGCCACAACAAACGAATCTGCTCAACGGTCATTCGAGGATGTGTCAGCAGGCCTCTCATCGATGGAAAACCGCTGTGATCGATGGTTTCAAAGGGATCGATGGTTTCAAAGGGATCGACTGTCCACGAATGATGTTGTGCGTCACAGCCAGCAATGACGATTCGGGTGGGAGAACCAAAACCAATTTCTAGGGGTGTTCGCCTTCGAACGTGAAGTCTCCGTTTTGTACGTCAATCGTGATCTGCGATCCCTCCTCGAACTGGCCACCGAGGATCGCATTCGCGAGTTCGTTCTGGAGACGTTGCTGGATGACGCGTTTTAGAGGACGAGCACCGTAGACCGGGTCGTAGCCTTCTTCAGCGAGTTGCTTCTTGGCGGCATCCGTCACCTCCAACGTAAAGCCGTTGTCTTCGAGACGCTTCTGCAAGCGGACGAGTTGCAGATCGAC
>CAMCMU010000078.1 GCA_945876035.1 Schlesneria paludicola DSM 18645
CCCCCTTGTGCGACAGCCTCCCGCCATCGACGTCCGACCTTCAACGCTCCTTGAAGACCGTCCCAACCTGCTGTGCAACCAACGTGCCTCCCCACGACAAGAACCAACACAATACACGCAAACCCAAGTCACCAAACAAGTCAGACCCAACCGCCACCGCTGTCCGACACTGGCAAACTTTGTAAAAATGTGGGTAAGTTCAAGGTCTCTTTCGCACGGTGGTGGTGGAGTTGTTGCCGGTGAGGGAACTGGCCGAGCACTTCTCGCCCGACACGGGATGTCCCACCAAGGAGTTGCATTCGATGGCCGGGCTGGTGTTCCTGTCCGACTTTTTCGGCTGGAACGCGGTGGACGCCGCCGACGCTGACATGATGCGGGCCGATGTGCCGTTCGCGTTGAACATCGAGCCGGGGGCCGAGTGTTCCGACCGGACGGCGGAACGTTATCGGAAGCTGTTCACGGACGACGATCTCGCGACGCGGGTCTTTACCGAACTGACGATCACGCTGACGGACTTGCTGGAACTGGACGTGTCGCAGCAGCGATTGGACAGCACACACGTCTTCAGTCACATGGCGACGTTCGGCCGGGTGCGTCTGATGGCGGTGGCGATCAAGCGGTGTCTCACGCTGGTCAAGCGGCACGCTTCGGACGACTACGCCGCGTTGCCGGACGAACTGCGGGCGCGCTACGCGCCGTCCGAGGGGAAGCTGTTCGCCGACGCCAAGGACGCGGCGGCTCGGGCACGCTCGAAGCCGCAAGTCGCCGAGGACATGCTGTTGGTGATCGAACGTTTCGCCGACCGCACCGAGATCAACGGCCGCACGTCGTACACGTCGCTGGTGAAAATCTTTCAGCAGCAGTGCGAGGTCATCGAGGGCCGCGTCGTCGTCCTCGCGAAGACCAACGACGACGTGATTCAGAATCTGTCCGACCCGGATGCGACCTACGACGGCCATAAAGGACAGGGCTATCAGATCCAACTGAGCGAGACGTGCTCGACCGACAACGACGTGCCGCTCATCGTCGGCGCGATCCCCGAAACGGCCAACGCGAATGACTCGGACGCCGTGCGAACCATGTTGGAACAGCTCGCCGCCCACGGTCTGATCCCCGCTGAGATACCCGCCGACACGGCCTATGGCAGCGACGAAAACGTGCTGCTCGCCGAGTCCTTCGGAGTCGAACGGATCGCCCCCGTGCCCGGTCGCGCTCCGCACGTGGACCCGCAGGCGTTGACGCTCGACGACTTCGCCCATCACGAAGAAACGGGCGCGGGAGAAGCCTGCCCGGCCAGCCACGCCCCACGGCGCGTCACACGCGATGAGGCCACTCACACGACCGTGGTCGAGATGTCCGCCACCGCCTGCGCGTCGTGCCCGCTGCTGAAGCTCTGCCCGATCCACCAGACGAAGGACGGTCGCTTCGAACTGACGTTCACCGACTAAGCTCGCCACCTCGCCGCCCGCCGCGTCGAACAAGCAACCCCCGTCTTCCGCGAACGCTACGCACAACGATCCGGCATCGAATCCACCAACAGCGGCCTCAAGAATCGCCTCGGCCTCGGCTGCCTGAAAGTCCGCGGTCAAGGTGCCGTCTTCCGAACCCTGCGGCTCAAAGTCAGCGGTTGGAACATCCTGCCAGCCGCCACGTCAGCGAAGCTCCGCGCCCTAGTCCGAAACCTGATCGCCCAACTCCTCAAAACCGGGTGCTCCAGGCCGTTTGGCCAACCCCAACTCTCGCTCGTGGCGCGCGTGAGTCGCTTCCAGCAACCCCTCGGCCGCTTGCCGCGACCCAACGCCGCGAAACCCCCGGCCAACACCAGTCCCGCGCCGATTGTCATCGCCAACTCAAATTCGCCGCCTGAGTTCTGATTGAACACATCAAGTTTACATTTATTCCGTAATTCATTCAATTTTGACGTCATATAGGAATAATATTTTTACGAACCGGTCGTTGCTTCCTCGAGAATCTAACGCAGGTCGGCATTTTTTTGAGTGGTTCGATGACAACCCTGAGGTGGGATCGGTCGACCGTGACCAGACGCTGAAATCACCCACCTGACGGGATCATCCGAAATCTTCTGGAATGTGTACTGCCATTGCTGCTCATATTTTAACGCCAGCGGGATTCGACTCTGCCGCAAGGATCTGGAAGGACTCCTTAAGGTAGATTTAAGCGGCGTGATGGATTCCGGCGCATCGACATTCAGGGATTTCGAGTTGCGGATGTATTCCACCGATTGAACCTCTTCGGCGCAGCTATTAGGATTGGGCGCTCCTGAATTTTTTTCTGATGGGCCACGATTCCCGTATTGGAGATTTCTGCGATGTTCGATGGTCGTCATCCCACGATTCTGTTGTTTGGGGCTCCGGGTGTTGGCAAGGGAACTCAAGGGCTGATTCTCGGGCAGATTCCCGGTTTTTATCATCTGTCTTGCGGCGATGTCTTTCGCTCACTGAACATCAATTCTCGGGAAGGCCGTGAGATCTACCAATTCAGTTCGCGTGGACAACTGGTGCCGGATGAATTAACGGTGAAGATCTGGAAGCAATCTTTAATGGGGCATATCGCGATCTCACGTTACAAACCCCCGGATGAGCTGTTGGTCCTAGACGGGATTCCTCGCAATACACGTCAAATTGAAATGCTCAATGACACAATTAACGTCCTTCATGTGATTCATCTTGTTTGTGCCGATGTCGATAAGATGGTAGACCGGATTAAGCGTCGCGCCATTCGTGACAACAGGGCTGACGATGCCAATGAGGATGTGATTCGCACTCGATTTGAGGTTTATCGTCGTGAGTCCGAACCCGTGATCAACGCCTATCCGACGGAAATCATTTCTCAAATTGATGCCATGCAATCGCCTCCCGAAGTGCTTGTCAATGCCCTGCAAAAGCTGGTCCCGATTAGAAATCAGTGGCTGAAAAGTTTGCCGAATGAGCCTTTCTAGTGTGACCCCCTTGACGACGGAAGATCAGTCGTGGATTCAACGACGACGTGCGGTGAGGACCCGATTAAAATTCGAACCCTTGTCGAACAAAATTGCGGTACCTCCGGGAGTCAGACGACCTGTGTGACGGACACGAATTCCAAACGTGAGTTTTGAAGGTATTGACGAAGCTTGCCGGAGCCACAATCGTTTTCGATGCGATTTCGGCCGTAAGGATCCTTGGTGAAGGGAGGCCCGCCGAGTTCTTGGTGTGTTTGGAAAAGCTGTTCTCGACGTCCCCCGCGAATAGTGTCTCCAAGGCGCAGGCGGCATGGAGCGCCGTCCGCCTTCAATGCGTTATGGACCTCGCGTCGCGTTTCCGATCTCGACTCACCGCTCATTGCGTCTCTGATCAAAGACAAGCGTCGTCCCGACAGTCATTCGCATCTCGGGATAAACCGCACTAACGGCGACTCGCCATGCCACCACTCCCACGGAAATCCAAGGTGACGTCGATTCAAGCAATCGCCTCTGAATTCACAGGAAAGTCCCGGAGTTGATCGGCAGGCTGGTCAGTACTCCTCGGATCGTCGCTCACTAGTTGTTGTCGAGTTCTACTGGACTGGCGCGTTGTCTGTCTCGCGCTTGTGGATCGAATTCATACCGTTTTAGCAAACGTGACAACGAAGATTCTCCGCTCTTGAGGAAAGCCTGCGGTGCCAATGTGAACCAGGCCATCAGACCGATGATCACGCTGATGACCAGAAATTCTTGTCGAGTCAGATCGGTCGTATCCGTGGAGTTAGAAGAGCGACCGACGTTGTCCGTTGCGATCGCTCTTGATTTCACGGCATGGTCATCGTTGCGGACCCGGGAGTTTGATCGTGAGGTGTTGCGCCCCAACAAGACGGATTGAAGATTGGTGATTGTGGCGACTGTCGTCATCAGTGCGGCGGCGATACCGCATACCGCAAAAGGAATACTCTCCTCCGTCAATGTCATGAAGCTCACGAGTGTGCCAGCCGCGCCGCCAATGCCACATAGCCCCATCCCAAAAAGAGAAACGATTAGCATGGCGGCAAGCCGTGGTTGCTGAACCGCCATGCTCTGAAAAGAGTCGCCGCCTTGGTTGCTGATCCTCGATGGAAATCTGCTGATCAGCAGAAGTAGAATCATCATTGACAGACCCTGCGATTGGACAAGCAAAAACGCACCCGCCAGTCCGGATCGATCTGGAAGCCTCATTGCCAAAGCGGCCAAAGCGAGGCAACTCATCGACAATGATGCCCCCAAACAACGGAGATCGGTTTGTCCCAAGGACATCACTCCAGCGTGGAGGACTCCCACGGATGCGGCAATACCCAGTAGCCACGAAGTGTCGAGTGTCTGTTGCAGAAACAGTGGCATGACGCATCTGACCCAGCCACAAAATGCTACCTGCGGTAAAGCGACTGAAATCAAGCCTGCGACTCCCGGTGAAGCCTCTACCAAGGTCTTCACGTACCACGAGTGAAATGGGAAAATAGGCAATCGAATGGCGAGCCCCAAACTGAGCATTGCAAATGCCCATGGAGCAACATCACTCCAGACGGCGACGGCAATCTCGTTACTGGCCACCAACGAGGGAATAGAATCAATCAATCCCGTACCCGCAAAGGACACGGGAGCACGATGACCATCAAAATCACGACGTATCCACGGCCAAGAGACAACCACAAGAGTCATTCCGAGGATGGTCAAAGTGCCGCCAACCATTTGATAAATCAAGAATTGTCCGGCTGTCCGGCGCCGATCTTTCTGACCACATCGGCCAATTAAAAAGTAGAGAGCGGGTAGCGATGCCTCAAAACACAGGAGCGGAAAGATCATCTGCTGAATCGTCAACGACGCCAGCAGCGTTCCTTCGGCAAACAGTAATGCAATGACATAGTGGGCAATCGATTCCCGAGATCTGTCATGTGGAGACAGAGTTGCGATGCACACCGCCAACGCAATCCAAAGGCAGGGCCAAAGGGTCAGTCCATCAATGCCGAACGTCAACCGACCGTCAAAGACAATGGGAATCAGGCCGTTCAGGCCTAGGGGTGACATCGCGGCTTGTTCATGCCCATCGACACGGGTTTCCATCTGCGAATGAATGGCTTGGCTGGGTTGATCACTTTGATGCGGATCGTATTGTCCGGCCGTCGCTAACAAGAGGAGAAGCGTTAGCACCGCACTGAAGATCGCCGTCGGCCTGATGAATAAGCGGTTCAGACGTGCCGCGATGACAACGGAAATGATTCCCAGAAATGGCGAAATTGTGGCCCACAAGGGGAGCACTTGAACAAACATTTTTATCCAACGCATCGCAGCTACGTTCAAACAAGTCCAGATCAACGGCAACACTCGGAAACCGGCTCACCGAAAATCTGCAGGATTTGATTTCGTGGCATTTGGGGAAAAATGGGGTGGCACAGGAATTTTTTTCAATGTCGCACCCGCATTGGTACCATCACTCGCCCCATTCACCGCCGCATTTGAAACGCTGGTCGTTGCAAGTTCAAATTCGTGGGCCGTCATTGTCGTCCAAGGGCTCCCCTTGGGATTCGTACGCCACAAAACGGCGGTGTTTGTCGAACTGACTCCTTCGCTGCCACTACGGGAACTGCCGCTATTCCAGTGGTTGCGCCACGACTCGAAATCATGTTGACGCATGAGTGTTGGCAGCAGACGTCCGCCGAGCCGCCAGAAGACGGTGATCGCATCGTAATAGTTACAGTCACCATTCCAAGCAAATTGGCGGTCGATTTCCATGTCCATCAGATCTCCCAAGTCACTCATCACAACAAGGGGATGGCTGATTCCCGTGGAGATGATGTTGTTTCGGGCAACGACGCGGATGGGTGGCGTGCGATGTGTCAGGTTGTCGATTCCTTCGATAATGATCAGTCCGTTGGAAACGAAGCACGTCGTGTGTTCGAGTTCAAATGTGACATGATCTGTCTCCACTGCGGAGGGTTCTGTTTCACAAAGAGCTCGAAGCAGAACACCGTTTAGCGCAACAAGGGTGTCTTTCGCGGAATACCGAATGGAGGCCGAGTCACGAAGATGAATCAGATCGCATTCACCACGCACGAGACTTTCCGTGATCGAGATATTTTGCGATTCGACCGGCATTCCATTCTTCAGCAGTCCGGAACTGTTGAAACCTTGTCCGGGTCCGACGACCTGTTCGATGACACATGCCGTCTGTCGATTAGAATTTGAAACGGTGATCGTCACTCCGCGCAGTTGAAATTTTTCTGGCCGCTCCAATGAAAATAAAGTCCACCGATCGGCAGTCACTCGATTAGGAATCGAGAAGACGAGATCTACGTTAACAAGTTCCAACGAACCGCCTTTCACCGTAATCATGCTTGACGGAGTTGCTTCACTGGGCGTGACGGGCGGCGCAAACGTAATCACCGGACGATATCCAATTCCGCCTCGGATGATGATATTCTTCTTGCTTGCCAGCCGAATGGGCCTTTCTGCGACACTGCTGGCACCGTCATACCGTAACTCGATAATACTGCCTTCTTTGGCTTCTGCGCACGCGGCTTCCAAACTCGAGTAAGACTTATCGTCGAGGACGGAAACGACTTTTGCAAAGATCGGGGACTTGCCATTGTCGACCACAGGCGAACCATCGACCCGCGTCGATGCGTTGTTGCGAGTGGGCGGAGCTGAAGAATCCTCATCACCCGGAACGGATGAAATCGAACGATTGTTGACTGGGCTAGGCCGATCTTTGACCAGCGGTTTGGAAGACGTCAGCAACTCGACACCGTTTGGCCCGAACATGTTTTTCGGAAGAGGCGTTGCTGTCAGAGGCAATGCTGTGCCCAGAGTGCCTGGCTTATGAAAAAGTTCCTCCTCCAACGGCACTTGGCCTGAATCCGCCGCGATATCGCTAACAGCCGGTGTCAAGGGTGAACCACTTTTGAGCGTCGGAACAGGTGCCACTTTTGGTGATGTTGTATGAGATTTCGATTCAACGGCATCACTGTCAAACCGGCCTGTCGCGTCCGTGTTCGGCTGAGGCGACTCCCGATTTCGTTGAGGCTGTTCCAAATCGTTTGGCGGTGATTGCCACGAATAGGGTGCTGCTGCGGAATCAAAAAACGGCGTTCGCAACCGAGGAAAGCCCTGCAACGCAGTGACGACTAGAAGTAGCGTACCCGCCGCGCCAATCCAACCAACATTTCGTTGCCAACGAGATTGCTGATAACGGGTGGCGGTGAGCCAAACTTTTCCATCAATGGGAACCGCTCCGGAACCGAGGGAGCGTGCCACAAGAAGCAAGGCGCGGAGCAACTCGCCGGGATCGGTAAAACGACGACGTGGGTCACTGGCCATCATGCGGCGAACAATCGCGGACAATGCGGGCGAAACGAGCCGATTTTTGACGGCCGGATCAGGCGCATCTTTGCCATGATGGTCAAGCAATTTTTGAAGTACGGTCCCTTCGGGGTACGGTGGCTCGCCGGTCAACATATGGTACAGCGTACAGCCCAGCGAATAAATATCGCTGCGCACATCGACGTTGCGGGGGTCCTTGGCCTGTTCCGGCGAGATATAGTCAAACGTGCCTAGCGTGGTTCCGGCAACGGTCAATTCAACGGAATTCACTTGGCTTTCACGGCGGGCTAGTCCCAGATCAACCAACTTGGCTCGTCGTTGAGGCGTAATGAGAATATTGGAAGGCTTGATGTCTCGGTGAACGATCCCCGCTGCCGACGTGTGGCTCAACGCGCCCGCGAGTTGTATTGTATAATTCACCGCTTCCGCGGGGTCGAGCTTGCCCCTCAATTGAATGACATCCCGCAGGTTTGACCCGGGGACAAATTCATAGGCTATGTAGTGCAATCCCGATTCTTCACCGTAGAAAAAAACTCTCGCGATATTGTCATGGTCAAGTTTTGCTGCGGCGCACGCCTCGTTCTGGAATCGCTGAACCGAGGCCGGTTCTGCCGAAAGAGACGGCGACAGAATTTTGAGAGCAATATGGCGGCGCAGTCGATCATCGACGGCAAGAAAGACCGTTCCCATTCCACCAATTCCAATACGACTTTGAATTGTGAAATGGCCGATTTTCACACCGGTCATGTCTTCGGTGGCTGCCGACTTGGGGAGCAGGTTTCGGAGTGAATCTGCTTGGCTGTCGGGGATCCGTTGTTGATTTTCGCGGAGAGACGGTGATCGGGGAACTGCGATGACCGTGTCACACCCGGGAACCGCAGGTGTTCGGACCGCAAACAGATCTTCCGAACCCACAGAGCATTCCGGCGGCAATGGATCTCCGAGATTAAGTTGGCTACTGGTCATGGGTACTCAACCTCTGTGTGTCGTCCGAGCCGGCACATCGGCGCCCAGTTTTCAACGGGGCCTGTCGTGTTTCAATGAGGTATTCCTGTTGACGCCAATTTGCTGATTGCCGTCGAAATGGCCTCCAATAAAATTTCGGTCTGTTCGCTCAATCCGTCGGTGTATTGATTGGCTTCGAGTACCGCCGCCGCCTGATGTCGAATCGAGAGATCCTCTACGGGCGGTAAATCCAGATCCAAATTCTGAGCCCGTGACACCTTTCGTAGCCCGTGAACTTTGGGTACAAAAGACAATCGTAAATGCTCCGCCAATTCGTGTGCTCGTAGAGAGGCTTCATGAATCTTGTCACGCAGGGTAAAATGATCGTACTTGGTCAATCGAGCCATGTGAGACGCCGTTTATTTTTTTTTGAGGTGAGTTAATGGCTTGAGGGGAGCAAGCCTACAGCGACATGATGTGGATTATTTGCTATTAGACAGTCCCAAGGCGAACTGAGTCAAGACGCAAGGCGAATTGTTGTGGATTCAATTCGCTGACGCGATCTTAGTTGTTCGAGGACATTTTTTGATCCTGCTCGCGGCGTGCGAATTGATTGTCTGAGATCCTGCGCATTGGAAGTAGCCACTCGTTCGGACGTTACCCGTATGAGAATTCTCGTCCTTGCTGACATTCATGCCAATTGGCCGGCGTTGTCAGCCATTTGGCATGAGCCGTTCGACGCCTGCTTGTTTCTCGGTGATCTGGTCGAGTACGGCGGCGATCCGATTCCCTGTATTGATTGGATACGACGATTCGCCACCGCTGCAATTAAGGGTAATCACGATCATTCCGTCGCTCAACGCGTCAGCCCGAATACCGGATCAGGACTGCGAAGACTGGCGGGAGAGACTCGGCAGCAACACTGGAGTGTTTTGTCTCCCACCCACATTAAGTACCTCGCCCAATTGCCCGTAACACAGACCGTGCAATTGGATGGCCTACGTTTTCATCTGGTGCATGCCACGCCGCGCGATCCCATGGATGAATATTTGTCCGACCAGTCGGAACAATGGAAAATTCAGTTGGCCGGCATTAAAGCAGACATTGTTTGTGTGGGCCACACTCACATTCCGTTGCATCTTGACCTCGGAGAGTGGCAGTTACTGAACCCAGGCAGTGTTGGCCAGCCTCGCGATGGAGACCCCCGCGCGGCCTATGCCATCATCACCAATGGCCGGATCGAATTGAAGCGGATTCCCTATGATATTGATGCTACTGTCCGAGGATTGCAAAACGCCGGCATTACGGCGGACATCCTCGAACTTGCCGAAGCAATTTTGCGAACAGGCGGACGACCGTGAATGTGTTGCTGATCCTTCGCCCTCGCGACCTGCGGTCGATTGTTTCAGCGATGCGTCATACGCTACGATGCCGTTTTCCTGACTCTGCCGTATTTCGACCAAGGATTCGATGGCCATGCAGTTCGAAACTCGCTGCGTTCATGTTGGTGTCGACAAGGATTCAGCCTATCTCAGCGCGACCACACCGATTTATCCCTCGTCCACATTTCGGTGGGACGATCTGAATACCAATCGCGGATTCGATTACACAAGAAGTGGCAATCCAACGCGGCGGGCCCTCGAAGAAAATCTGGCGGCACTCGAAGGAGGAATCGATTGTCGAGCCACATGCACAGGGATGGCCGCCATCGCGGCGACGATGCATCTTTTTCAGCCTGGCGATCATATCATCGCCGGTCATGACATTTACGGTGGGACCTATCGACTGTTTGACGCTGTTTTTCGCAAGATGGGGCTAGAGTTTTCGTTTGTCCGCATGGGAGACCCCGAAAACGTTCGTCGGGCCATGACTTCCGCTACGAGGGGCGTCTGGATTGAGACCCCCAGTAATCCCTTGCTCAACATCGTCGATATCGCCGCGATTTGTCGCATTGCCCGTGCAGGCAATGCGATCTCTATCACCGACAACACGTTTCTCTCTCCGTATCTCCAACGACCGTTTGACCATGGATGCGACATCGTCGTCCATTCCACAACCAAGTATCTCAACGGCCACTCGGATGTTGTCGGCGGATGTGTCATTACCAAGCAAAAGGACCACTCAGATAAAATCAGCTATCTCGTGAATGCACTCGGTCTTGGCTGCTCGCCATTTGATGCTTGGCTCGTGTTGCGGGGCGTGAAGACTCTTGGCCCACGCATGGAAGCTCACCAGCGGGGAGCAATGATCGTCGCCAAGTTTCTGCAAGCGAACCCCCATGTCCAACGCGTCTACTTTCCCGGGCTTCCTGATCACCCACAACATGAACTGGCAAAGCGGCAACAGAAGGGGTTTGGCGCGATGTTGAGTTTCGATGTCCGGGGAGGCCGCCCCCGCGTCGAGCAACTTCTTGCCAAATTAAAGATATTTCAACTGGCGGAGTCGCTTGGTGGTGTCGAATCTCTGATCGAATATCCCGACACGATGAGTCACGCTTCGATGAATGAAGCCGCTCGACGCGAAGCGGGGATTTCAGAGAATACACTTCGTGTCTCGGTCGGTATCGAACATCCCGATGACCTCGTCGCAGACTTTGAACAGGCATTCGAATAAAAAAAGACGAGAGGGGGTGTCCAATCGGCACAGGACACCCCTGAACCAGCCAAAACCGCTGCGATCGTCGACTGTGAACCGGCGAATTCGGCGACAGAGTTTTTGGCCTGTCTCGAAATTCATGCCCCTCGCTTAGCCTCCGCCGGTGTCACCGGGAGGGTACGTGGGCACCCGCAATCAGCGTATTGGCCCCCCTCCTCTCATCAAGAACTGGCCGCTTTATCGGCTGGAGTCTAGAGCGTGGCCCCCCGTCGGTCGTCGCGATCCATGGCCCGCTTGACCCGCTTCCACAACGCCGCGTTGTTGATGTTTTCTAAGCCAAGAGATTCCAAGCACCTCTCCTTGGTTCGGTAATTTCCCGACTTCCAAGCTTCGATAATCCGCGCCTCATCCGCTTCGGAGGCGTGTCGCGCCTTCGGTTGTTCGACGCCTTGAGGCGTCGAGATCTTCTCCGGTGTCGTGTTGGGCATCGCGAAATTCCTGATTCGAGTGACGGGGATCGTTCGGAGTCAACAAAACAAATGTGACTTCCACAGTTCCGAACCGGACTCGTCCGCTGCTGTTGGAAATCGAACGAGAACCCGTTGCTGAAGATCGTACTCCAAATCACGATTTCAAACGTCCATTTCTCGATTCACCACCGTGGATTGGTGGATGTCAGATCGATGCACATCCGATGTGTGATCGAGAGGCCGGATCTGGGGATCTCGTGAGGGTTCTCTGGCAAAGACTTGGCCGCTGATTTCAAGAGGTTTTACCACCGCACCCGCGTTCCGCTTGACCTAAGCCATGCGTCGACACATCGCTTACCGTCTCGGATCTGTCGATGCCTGATGTGTTTGGATTCGACCGTCTGATTCCGAAGACACGATGGAAGACAATTTGCATCACGCGAAGTGTTCATTCTTCGGACTTTCGGTCCGCATCGGTTGGCATCCTGTTATGTTGTGCAATATGTCCTCAAATGTCGTTGTTATCAAAGGAGCTGCGATGCCTGTTGAAGGAAAACGAGTTCTGATCCTCGTTGATCATGATTACGAAGATTTGGAACTCTGGTATCCAAAACTGCGGTTGATGGAATCTGGCGTTCAAGTCACAGTCGCGGGCCAGCAGGCGAGCGAATGCTATCGTGGCAAGCACGGTTATCCCTGCATTGCCGATGCGGCCATCAAGGAGATGAACTTCGCTGACTTTGATGGCATCCTCTGCCCCGGTGGTTGGATGCCGGATAAATTAAGGCGTGATCCGAAAGTTTTGAGTCTCATCCGAGAATTCGCATCCGGTGCCAAGCTTGTCGCGGCAATCTGTCATGGAGGTTGGATCCTCATTTCTGCCGGCGTTTATCGCGACGTCAGGGCCACTGGCTCTCCGGGCATCAAGGATGACTTGCTGAACGCGGGCGTGATATTCGAGGACTCGTCTGTAGTTGTTGACAGAAACTTTGTGAGCAGTCGAAAACCCAGCGATCTCCCCGATTTCTGCCAAGGAATGTTGCAAGTGCTGGCAAGGTGACGGCCATTCCGTGAGGCGCCTGCGGGGGTGGGTTATCACCTAGCACGCATGTCTCACAACGCCGTTTGGTGGTGGCGGGATTTTCGCGTCGGGAACGCGTACGTGCGTTCCCGACGCGATCGGTCGGCGAGATTGAATTGTAAAAGTTCCTTAACGGGCTGCGGTTTCGGTCTTGGAGGCGGATAGGAATTGACGCGTGTCATGGCATCGTGACAGAAAGCCTTGAACTCGATTCCATACGGACCTGTCGCGTGGCAGGTCTGTTCGGTGTCACCGAACCGCACGAGGTTTTCCCGTCGCAGAGGTTCTTCCACG
>CAMCMU010000079.1 GCA_945876035.1 Schlesneria paludicola DSM 18645
CCGCGTCAGACTCGAATGCTCGGCAGTCGCCTCCTGTGGCTGACAGCCCAGGAAACTCGTCAGCGACAAACTGTCGGAACACCGCCACACGATCCCGTGTTGTGAGTCGATGTCCTCGAAGTAGCCGACCATCAGCATCCGAAAATCCCTTCCCCGGCGCAATCGAACCGAGACCCTGCTGCGAGTCGTGCGGCCGACAGAGTTGCTCCAACCACGAAGCGAACCCGGCCGCAGTAACCCATTCATTCACCCGCTGATAAAACAGATGCCGAGGCGTCTACGACAACTCTTCGGTCGCAATCCAAAACTCTTGCTGCTGCTCCGTCTGCCAATGCCCCATCGCCATTCTCTGCTCCTCAGTCCCTCAAAGGAGCAGATCCTAACGCCCTGTCACACGCATCAAGCCAACGACGGATTTTTCAACAGGATGCTCGGGGGCACCCAAGTCACAAAATATCACCATCAGTTGAGTCGAACGTTCACCCGAACACAAGCGAAGTTTTCCGGGAAGTTCCACGCGATCTGCTTAAGCCGCTTGACAGCTTCGGCACGCTTCAGAAGAATCAACCGTTCTTCAAGAGAGAATCTGTCGAACATTCACTTGAACCTGCGCCGCTGGGCGACTGCAACTTGGACCCCAGCATTACCCTGACTTTAATTTCGACAAAGGAACTGCAAAATGAGCGGACCGATCGTACGAACGGGAACGACCCCGGAATTCTGGAAAAATTACGACAAAATTTTCGGAGAGAAGAAGAAAGCCTCGGCTTCCAAGAAATCCGGAACGAAGGTCGCCGTCGTTTCGGCCAAATCCGCCAAGAAATCCGCCAAGAAATCCGCGAAAAAGAAATAGGTAACCGGAGTGTTTCGGACCCATCGAAACCCCTGCGTTTGCAGGGGTTTTTCGTTGGAATTTTGGAAAGTGTGCATTCCATGGCCCCACTGTTGAGCGAAGAATCCAATACGCGATCATTCGACCTTCAATTGGTGTTCCTTGTTTGGTTAAGCATGCTCATGTTTGGAGCTGTGGTGGCTCCGATCCCGGCGGTCAATGAGCCGCATTATCTCTGCAAGGCGAAGCATTTCTGGCAGCCCGAATGGGGTGCGAAGGATGCCTTTCTTGCCTCACCCAACGCACACGTTGTGTTTTATATGGCTGTGGGGTGGCTGACGAAGTATCTGTCGCTGGAGCAGACCGCTGTCATTGCTCGGGCAATTGCAACACTCGTTCTTGCCCTGGGGTGGGTCAGTCTGACCGCGAAGCTGCTGACCGCTCGTTGGTCCCCCTTAGCCGCCTGTTGGCTGTTCTTTTGCATGGCGTCCTACGGCAGTCTGTCCGGTGAATGGATTGTGGGTGGCGTTGAGGGAAAAGTCTTTAGTTACGGTTTGTTGTTCGCCGCCTTCGGTCAGGTGTGTCGTGGACGAATCATCTTGGCGGGAGCATTGGCCGGAACAGCGATTTCCTTCCATCCCGTGATCGGTGCGTGGTGCGTGTTGGCGTTTTTCGGAGCGTACATGACTCGAGATCGATGGTCGGTGGCGGAACCTGAGCCGATAGAAATCCGGCCGATTGGCACAGGCAAAACAGTGCTTCCTTTCGTGTACGCGGTGGCGGTGATGATCGCCCTCGCATTGCCCGGTCTGATTCCCGTTCTGCAACTGTTGTTCGAAGCGGTTCCGGCACAAACTCGATTTTCAGCGAACTACATTCAAGTTTACTACCGTTTGGCCCACCATCTCGATCCCATGCTTTTTCCGCGACGTGCTTTTGTGGGGTATACCGTACTGATTAGTGTTTGGTTGGTCCTCGCGCGCGCGCGGAGTCCAGTGGTCGGAACGCGATGGTTCCACCACATTGTCGGTTGGTCAATTCTGTTTGCCATTTTCGGTTTTTTTGTCAGTTGGGGACCTCGCCCGCCGAATTTGATGTCGTTCTATGCAGAGCGGATGTTTTTTTTAAAATTTTATCCGTTTCGGTTGGCCGATGTGGCCGTACCACTGGCTGTGTCGGTCGTCGTCCAAAGGTGGTTGGAGCAACGGTCTGACGTCTTGGCTCAGAATGTCCATGCAGGTCGAATCGGGAAAGTCGATGCGGGACGGTGGGGCGATTGTTGCTCCGTTAGTAGGTTTGCCGCCGCGTACGGACCCTATGCCTTGTTATGGGCATTCACTCTGGGTCATGCGTACGCAGGGTCTGTCGATCATCGAGGTGCGTCGCGGGCCGATTGGATTAATGTATGCGGATGGATCGACCAGCACCTGCCTGCCGACTCACTGGTCCAGGCACCACACAACGGATGGGCCTTCAAGTGGTTCGCCGGACGAGCGGAGTATGTTTCTTTCAAGGACTGCCCGCAAGATTACGCCGGGATCGTCGAGTGGAACCGACGCCTGCTCTTTCTTAAGAAATGGTACGAGGATCAGTACTCGGATCAATTGTATTCGGTAGAGGAATTACGCAGGTTTCGACGCGAGACAGGCATCACCCATCTATTGACCGACCGACTAGGACCACTGGAATTGGACCCGGTCTATCGGAATCGGACATTTCAACTGTACGACTTGTCGCAGCTCGATTGAGCGTTTTGCGATTTTTTCCGCCGAGAGCGATCCCGCATTTCCAAAATCAAGGGGAGTACAGACGAGGAAAGAGCGCGAAGATTTCGCCCCGTGCTCGTCGGTTTGTGGATGGAAAACTCCGTTCGTGGCCTTCAACGTGATCGAACACTGTCTTCGGTGTGATACACGCGCAACGCAATGTCCACCTCATAACGAGGGGCGACAAAGTGTCTGTAACCCCCTTCGTGATCGAATACCATGTGGTCTGCATATTCCCCCGTTCGAGGGTGCAACCATTGAGCTTGATACTTTCCTGCGGGTAGAACCAGTTGAAACGTCGTCTGTCCGCCTCCATCAATGTAAATTGCGTATTGGCGTCCGGGTTGAACCAATGCCCATGCAGACACGGCGGAGGTCTTGGTGGCCGTTGGAGCCTCTGCGGGATTGAGCCGGGATTCTACGGTGAGTCCTTGAATGACGGAGCGATCAGGCTGCATCTGCAGAAAATCGAATCGCCCCAGAAACTGCTGCAGATATTGCAACTGATTGCGGATGAATGGCCCGCCCCCACCGCCTTGGCGGGTTGGAATCACAAAACTTCCGTCCTCGTGTCCCACAGTAAACGAATAATCAAGATGGCTGAAGAGTGCCCCGCCTGCCGTCAAGAATTTCCACGCTTCTCGCCGATAGGGCGCATCTGCAATGCCGATGAATCCCGTTTCATTGTCGCCTATGGGCATGTTGAGTTCGTAGTTCATCGTGACCGCGTCTGGAGATGAGTAGTGAAAATTGAAGAGAGATACTGCGGAATGGGGATCCGATATTGGTTTCTCTTGTTTGCCGTTGGCGATGTTTTGAGAGATCAAATGTTTTTGTCGAAATCCTTTTTCCGTGTGTGATATCACCTCTGCAATGTGGTGCTGCCACTCCGGAGAGATTCCATCGAGATAGGGTTCGTTGCAGATTTCATAATAGACGTTTTCACTCTCCTGAAGATGCTCCACGATCCGTCTGACCATGGCCTCTTGAAAGGGGAGGAGTCCGTCGTGCAGGTCCAAGGTAAAGACCGCCTTCGATTCGCAACGGCCAACCCCGTTCACATTATTGACCGAATTGAATGGGCTGAGTGTCCACTGGCGGATTTCGTCGCCGTAGTAGGGGCAAAAAAAATTGACCTCGACAATAATGCGTCGCTCCGCCGCATAGTCGACGCAATCGCGCAATCGTGCGAAGAAAGCAGTATTCCATCGAGACAGATCAAACTTGTTTCCGCCTTTGGGGTATCCCGGCACGTCACTGCGCGCGAACGGGCAGAGCAGTTGGCCCTCTGGCGGATCGAGCGTATTGCCGCACTGAGGTCCCTCGTGTGTGCTACCGTTGTCTTCGACGTAAAGACCACAAAAGATTCGCGTGTGGTTGAATCCGTAGCTTGCGAGGGTATCAAGGTATTTTTTGTAGTCAAAAGATCGGTTCAGCACAGCACCGTAGTGCTCCCCTGAACTGATCAGAATGGTGGGTCGGTCGCACCACAGGAAGTAGTGAGGATTCAGGGGGTGTCGCGACAGAAAGTGAGTCGATCGCCCGGTGTTGTTTTGTGGTCTCGGGAACTCTTCGGCGGCACGACCCATTGATGCGGAACGAATGAGGCCTGCCATGGAGACGAAGCAAACCAGAAAAAAAGAGATGATGGGGTACATTTCCAACGATCCCTATCTTGTCAATGCAGCATTCTGGCTTGGGAACAAAAAAAGGGGGAAGAACCACTGTGTTTGGCGGCCTGCTAACTTAGAAGTTCCTTGACGGGAGTACCTTTACCGTCCTTGGTGACGAAAAAAGGCCGATCCTCAACCGTATAGAAAGTGTCGGCAGGGATTCCCAGTGCGTGATAGATCGTGGCATGGGCATCGATCAACGGGACAGGATTCTCCACGGTTTTCATGGGATGGCGATCGGCTGTTTTCCCATGAACATGACCTTTCCGAATTCCCCCTCCGAAAAATACCATAGACGTGCTGCTGCTGAAATGTCCATGAAAACCATACATCGATTCGCGATCCAAAACGAGGCTCTCCCCCGTATGTGACTCGGCTGCCCCATCGGCCTCGGAGCCCGCTTTTGGTTGCGACGCAATGGTGCGACCGAATTCCGAGGCGATTACGACCAAGGTTCTTTCCAAAAGACCACGGTCCCTCAAATCCTTGATAAAGTTCCCAATCGGAGCGTCGATCTGTTGTTTCATTTCGATCATGCGTTGAGATCCATTCTCGTGCATATCGAATCCCTTAAATGGGCCGTATTGATATTCCACCTGAATGAAGCGGGCTCCGCGTTCCAGTAATCTGCGGGCCAGCAGCAGTCCGTGACCAAATCGCCGACCGTTGTCATACGAGGGATCCAGCAGGCGGGCTCCCTCGATTTGGGGCTCATAGGCTGCGATAATTTCTGGAGTTTCTTCGGTGTGATAGTTGAAAGCGGCCTTAACCGGTGAGTCCATCATGGCCCGTGCATCGTCAATGGTCTTCAAGTATTCGCCGGCTTTGGCCGACTCTTTAATTTCCCGTTCGGAAAGATCGGCGATGTTTTTGAACAGCTTTTGCCGCCGATCCAGTCTTGCGGTTGCCATTCCTGCCGCTGACTCGAGCGTGGACAGTCCCTGAGTCGGATCGGGAATCATGAACGGACCGTAATTGATGCCATAGAATCCGGGGCCAAGAAACTCACTCGTGAACAGTTTTTCGTTGTCACTTGTGTCGATGTCGCGGCCAATATAGATGTACTCTGGAACCGCCGGGTTACGTCTCCCCAATGTTCGTCCCACGACCGCACCTAAGCTCGGGGCTTTCACGCCGACCGGAAACAAATTACCAGTCATCATGTAATGTTGGGCCTTCAAGTGTATCGCCCCAAAGGTGACATCGTTGGTCAGTGAACGCAGGATGGCACCCTGATCCATTACGGACGCAATGGTCTCCAATCCTTTTCCCAACCGCAGCCCGTCCACTGCGGTGGGGATCGAGTCGCATGTGCCCAGCAGTTCATTCCCTTTCATTCCCTCTTGGTAGGGTGTGTGTTGCTTGGGATCCCATGTGTCTGTTTGGGCAACTCCACCGGGTAACCAAATAAAGACCACAGCATCGGCCGTTGCATTCTTCAATTCCCGGGCAGGGCGGCTGTTGCCCCTGAGTGAACGGGGTACCGCCGTTGTCGCACCTGCGAGCAGACCGGATTGTAGAAAGTTGCGTCGTTTCATCGTCGCATTCCTTGATTGCGTTCAGCCTCTGGCTGTTAGTGAATGTACTGGAATTCTGCAGACGTCAGCAACGTCCACAACACGTCGCTGAGTCTCTCGTGCGTGGATGTCGGAAACTCGATCTGCGGCACAAGAAAGGCTCGAATCGCTCGATACTCGTCGGAGGTGGGCTCACGGCTCAAGGTGGCGAGGAACAACGTCTGGATCGCTTCATCTCCTGCTTGCGATGCGACAAGAGTTGTCAAAGGTCGCTGTTCATAGATCAAATTGTGATACTCATTGCCGTTCAGTAGCTCTAATGCCTGAACGACGGCCGTATCTTCAGACCGGGCCGTACTGACCTCCGTACGGGATGCGGGACGACTAAGCGAACGTGACAGGGCCGTCGTCGTCGTGACTCGATAGCTGCGTTCCTCTGTTTTTAGGCTCTGCTGAGTAGCAAGACGGATGGAATCAATTAATTGTTCCGCGGTCAATTTTCGAAGTGTCGGCGATTGATAGTAGCGCGGCGCATTTCGATGGGCCGAGTCAAAGTGATCTTCCCGCTGCGGATCGAATCGAAGTTGATAGGTTCGACTATTCAATATTCGGCGGACCGTATGGGTTATGTCATAGCCGTGTGTCATGAAATCTTGGGCGAGCCAATCTAACAATCCCGGGTGACTCGAGGGAGAATCTAGTCGAAAATCATCGATCGGCTCGAACAATCCCAGCCCCAAATATCGCCGCCACAATCGATTCACGATCGTTTTGCTGAATCGAGGATTTAAAGGATCGGTCAACACCAATGCGACGTAGTGCAACCGATCGTCCACTTCTGGGGGAGGTTCCGTCGGCACACCAGGAATTTCAAACGGGAACGCGGCGGGAATCGTACCGCCGATGTTTTTTTCGCAACGAATGTGCTCCAAATCGCTGGAACTGAACAGCCCAGCAAATCCCAGAAAACGAGACTGCAACCATTCGTGGTTCTCGAAATGGTCGTGGCAACTGGCACACTTCATACCAGTGCCCAGAAAGACTTGACCGATCAACGCAGCGGTCTGAATGGTGTTTGTCTGCGTCTGATTCAGAATGAATCCGGCCTGTGTCGGTTTGCCGTTGATATTTTTTACTTCGGGAGGTCGATGGCCGGGCATGCGAGGATCGATTAATTCCGCCACCATGACATCGTAGGGCGTGTTCTTCTGAAAGTGGTCTCGTAACCATGTTTGGTGATTTCCGCGCGACGGGATGCCCCCGACGATGGGGGCCGGGTTGCTGGCAATGGCTTCTTCCCAGAATGGTGTCCAATGATCGGCATATTCTTCATGTCTGCTGAGCAGTTCGTCGATCAGTTTGCTTCGCTTGTCGGGAGCGTCATTGTCGAGAAACCGTTGCGTTTCTTCGAGGGTTGGAATGCGGCCGATGATGTCGAGAAAGACCCGACGGAGGAAAGAACTATCGGAGCACAGCGGGGGAGGGTTCTGTGCTGCCGGCACAGCTGCTTCCTGCCATCGTGCCGTGATGAAGCGGTCAACTTCACACAGGTTCTCCCCGTTGATTTCTGGCACGGGAACTGCGGGGGGAAGCTGATTGAGTCGCCGCTCCCTTCTGTGAATGAGTTGTGCGCGCGCATCCATTAAGAGCAGTTGATAAACCGGGTCAACTTCGGCCGCCAAAGGTCGAGTAAAATTCCAAGACATCAAGAAGCATGACAAAACCAAAGACGTTAACGTCGTATAATTTTTCATCAGGGCCATCGCCTTGCTGAAGCAGGGGTATTGAGGCATTCGGTCAGCGGTTTTCGATGTGGCAAGGGAATTGGTAAACACTCTTCTCGTCCTCGCGCGGCACCGTGGAAACTCTCTGAAAAACTCACGTGAAATTCAAAACGACGAACTAGCCGATTTTTCATTGGGGGATAGATTATAGCATCGGCGAGGGTGCCGTCGTCCAGCGCGGATCAGTCAAATTTGTCAACACCCACAAGCCATCATTCGGTCATAGGAGTTCTGTTCCATTGCTGAAACGGGCGTTCCCGTTCAGGCCGTTCAATTCCGACGCAGAGATCGCGTTGCCTGTGACCCTTGGATCCGTTCGAAACGGAATCCGACAAGAGACGAACAGCGGTGGTGCGACACCTGCGAGACGGCCGCTGTTCCGTTGAGTCAGCATGTTTTTCATGATTCTCGGGGGGATGGTGTCGATCAAATGGAATTTGAGTAGATCTTGCGAGGAAGAGGTGTGGGCCGTTGTTGCAGGTGGTCGCCAAATGTTTCGTCAGAGATTGATCGACTTGGGTCGCGGCAGATCCTAGGGCTTCTTTTTCGTGGAGTTTTGTTTCTTGGCGGTTCCAGACGAATCTGTCTTTTTGGTTGAGCGACTCGCCTTGAAGATGCGATCCCAACTCTTGGAAAACTTTAGATTCGAGCCCGTATGAACGGTGTAGCCTGTCATTCGTGAATCTCCTCAAGAAAATTGAATGCAAAAAAAGCAGCGGTGTGTTGCTGATTCTCGATACCATGATCAACCGATGGTCAGCCAAATCTACAAACTATTCCTCTCGACGGCGAGTGCCTTAAGCGACAAGGTGACAACCGAGGATCTTCGCGTCGGGGATCACGTGGAATTCTTTAATGACAGTCCGCAAGTTTTTGTGGCTTGGCCAACCTCCCTGCAGGTGGGCATTCGTTAGATTATTGCCGTTGCCGCCGATGGGATTGATTTGTGATCGCCGGAGCATTTCGCCGCAACTCGTGGACGTTTCTTTGAATTCCTCGTTGCCCGTGGCAGAATGCCAAGGGCATAATCGCATGCGAAAGGTGGAGTCCAGTCCCCCCAGCCGAGAGGCGTTTTGACGCCGATGCTTGGTTTTTAATGTTGTCTTTCAACGAAAGACTCACTCAGGAATAATTCATGATCTGTATTTCGATTACTCCGGAGTCTCGTCAGCTGGCAAAGGTTGACCTCTATAACGCAGCCAACCAATGCGATATTGTCGAAGTGTCTCTGGACCGGCTGCTGAAGGAGCCGGACGTGAAGGCGATGCTCGAAGGATTCGAAAAGCCGATTCTCGTTTCCTGCAGAAACAAAAATGAAGGCGGTCACTTTGAGGGAACAGAGGATCAGCGGATGGCTTTGCTGCGACAGGCGATTTTGGCGGGTCCAGCCTATATTGAGATGGATCCCGTGACCGCCCAAAAGATTCCTCGATTTGGCAAGACGCAACGCGTCATCAGCTTTGTGAGTCTTGCCAGACCGTTCTTAAACATCGAAGAGGCGTTCGACGAAGCGACTCGCTGCCATGCGGACGTGGTCAAATTCACTTGGCCCACAGAGACACTGGAAGCCGCCTGGCCGCTTCTTGCCTCGGTGAGCCGCAAACGCCTGATCCCTTCGGTTGGGCTGGGTTTGGGCCGTAGCGGGCTGACCTTTTCCTTGCTGAGCCGGAAATATGGATCTCCTTGGGTTTATGCGGCTCTGGAAAAAGGCATGGAAGCATTCCCTGGACAGCCTACGGTTGGCGAACTCGACGATGTGTATCGTTGGCGCGGAGTCGATTCCAAGACGCGGTTCATCGGTATCACGTCGGCGGACCCTTCCGAAAAAATCGTTTCGAAGATTCTCAACACCGTGTTTGATAAACTCGGATTGAACATGCGGTGTCTGCCCTTGGATTTTCGATCACTCCAACAAGTTTCCAAAATGTTTGACGTTCTGAAGATCCCGGCAATCATCGCCACTCCCTCAATGTACCGACGAATTCGTGAACTGGCCTCCAACGACGGTGACTCGTTAACAGCCCTAGGAATGGCGGATCTCGTTATCAAACAGTCGCATGGATGGGAAGCATACAACCTGATCTGGAAGGCATCTCTGAGGGCGCTCGAAGAAAAAATTGGCCATCAGACACCCGGGGATCGCCCGCTGAATCGAAAGAATACACTCATCATCGGTGCTGATGATATGGCGGTTTCAATCGCGAGTGGAATCAAACAGCGCAGCGGTTCGGTCAGCCTCACTTCGGGTGATGACACAGAATCGCAGAAGATTGCTCAGGCGGCGGAAATTCGTTTTGTGCCACAGGCAAGTATGTACGACACCCTGAGTGATGTGATTGTCATTACGTCACCCAACCTGAATCATGGTTCAAGAATCACTCCGATCAATCCGTCCATTTTCCGAAAGGGGATGACTGTGATGGATCTCAGCAACCTGCCATTCGAATCACCTCTGATCGAAGAAGCTCGTTTACGCGGCTGCAAAGTGATTGAGCCAACCGATGTCTTTACGACCTACATTTCCACTATGTGCAAGTCCTTGACGGGCCAGCAAATTTCGAACGAGACGATTGCAGAGGCGTTGAGCAAGTCATTGTGAATAGGTCTCAAGGAGGATCTCGACGATGACATCGACGCCCGCGCTGCTTGGATTAGGTGAGTTCTTGTGGGATTGTTTTCCCGATCGACGTTTGCCGGGAGGTGCTCCGGCAAATGTCGCGTTTCACGCCCAGCAACTCGGGTTGAAAGCCGCGATTGTGACGCGTGTTGGCTGCGACGAATCGGGGGATGATCTTTGCCGGTTACTCACCTCTCAGGGATTGGGGTTGGATCTCGTGCAACGCGATCCGCATCACGCGACCGGCACGGTCACTGTCGAGCTCGGCCACGATAAAACGACCTACACGTTTTTGCCGAATTCTGCGTGGGACTTTCTCGCACTGACGCCGGAACTGATCGCCGCCTTGCGGTCGGCACCCGCAATCTGTTTCGGGACACTCGCTCAACGTTCGCCAACCAGCCGTGACACCATTCAGGCCTGTCTGCGTATGGCCTCTCCCTCCTGTTTGACCGTCTATGACGTCAATTTGCGTTCGCCCTTCTATGCGATTGATTGGATTAAAAATTCGTTGCATCACGCCCGAATTGTCAAACTGAATGACGACGAGGTTCGCGTTCTATCGCCTTTTTTTTCAACAGATTCGGCCAACGATCTCGAATTCGCCAGACATTTGCTGCAACACGAATCGCAGTTGGAGCTTGTCTGCGTGACACGAGGCGCCGGAGGTTGCCTCGCCGTCAGTCGAACGGAAATGATTGATGAACCCGGGATCCCCGTGAAGGTCGTAGACACTGTTGGAGCTGGCGACTCGTTCACCGCGGCTCTGATTGCGACGCGGCTTGCCGGTTGGCCCTTGCAACGCGCGATCCCGTTTGCGAATCGTGTCGGATCGCTGGTGGCCAGTCATGCGGGAGCGATGCCCATCCTGCACCGGCAATTTGCCGAATTGCGGAGCGAATTTATCGACGATTCCGTTCCGGCCTGTGAGTCATGTTGGTGAGGAGTTTTCGAGTGCGGATTGACGGAAAAGACATTGTGTCGCGCACGAACTCTGGATCCGATTCTGTTGACACTGTGGCTAGGAGCCCGTGGTGAAAGTCACTGCTGACGGTTGACGGGAATGAGAATGGCGCTAGGCTGTCGTCGCGGTGGTTGGTTAGGAATTCACGGAGGTGGTTTCGATGGCGATGGGACGGCGGAAGCAGGAGCGTCAGGAGGGGTTGTT
>CAMCMU010000080.1 GCA_945876035.1 Schlesneria paludicola DSM 18645
CCGTCCTCGAGAAGAGCGTGGTGGTGGTGGTAGTCGAGGTGGTTACAGTGGTGGCCGCAGCGGCGGCGGCGGCGGTGGCGGTGGATACGGCGGCGGCGGCGGCGGCGGCGGTCGTTACTAATTTTTTCTCGTGTATTAAGTGATCTCTCGACGCCCAAGGCAATAAGATCGTGCGAGCGGGGGGGGCAATCCCCCCCCGCTTCCGATTTGCTGAAGAGACGTGCCGGTTCGCCAATGGCGTATAATCGGATTCGAGACGATCTCTCATTTTGTGTGCGTCGTATTGCTGAACGACCCGTTGCTGTTTCGTTCTGACAATAATTTTCGCGTTGGACGATGCTGATTTTCAGGTCGGTCCGTATCGCGTTCGTTGTTACGGAATATTTCTCAACCCTGTTGATGACGTCCGTCACGACATTTGTACTTCTTGTTTGCGTCTCGCTTCCGACGTTATCCGCATCTTTGGATTCGACGGAAGGTAAATAAAATGGTCTATCAGGCGTTGGTAGCGCCACCTTTGGGTGGGTCAATCTATTCGCCAGCTTCAAATTGTGGCTACTGAGCCACGTAAAGGAATTTCGATTGAAAACGACGTCGTTTGAGGATTTTACATTCGTTGAGCCAATTCGCCTCGCCCTGCAAAATGAAAACTATACCGTTCCCACTCCGATTCAAGCGCAGGCGATTCCTCATCTGCTTGAGGGCCGTGACCTACTTGGTTGTGCTCAGACGGGGACCGGGAAAACCGCAGCATTTGCACTGCCAATTCTGAACCGCCTGGCACTGTCTCAAAGTTCTGTCATTGCGAGGAAGCCTCGAGTATTGATCCTTGCCCCCACTCGAGAACTCGCTCAACAAATCGACGAAAGTTTCATGATCTATGGTCGCGGCTTGAAGCTCAGGCAGGCCGTCGTTGTCGGTGGGGTCGGATATGCGCCTCAGGTTCGTGCACTCGCGCGCGGGGTCGATATCCTTGTGGCAACACCGGGACGATTGCTCGATCTTATGTCGCAGGGTGCGGTGCGTCTTGATGGGCTGGAAACATTCGTTCTTGACGAAGCGGATCGAATGCTCGACATGGGATTTCTTCCCGCCATTGAAAAAATCGTTGCCGTATTACCGAAAAAACGACATTCAATTTTTTTCTCAGCCACGATGCCTCCAGTTCTCATGCCACTTGTTCAGCAACTGCTGAATAACCCCGTCCGGGTCGAAGTCGCGCCACAATCGAGCACTGCCGAGAGGGTCGACCATCGCGTCATGTTTGTCTCTCGCGACAACAAACGAGCATTGCTTGAAAACGTTCTGTCGGACAAGTCTGTCACACGGGCATTGGTCTTTTCCCGAACAAAGCACGGGGCGGACAAGATCGCCAAATGGCTTTCCCAGACGGGCATTTCGAGTGACGCGATTCACGGAAACAAATCGCAGACCGCACGTCAACGCGCTTTATATGGGTTCCGCGACGGACGAACACGGGTTTTGGTGGCGACCGATATTGCGGCACGAGGGATCGACATCGATAATATTAGCCATGTCATTAACTTTGATCTGCCAATGGAGCCTGAAAACTATGTCCACAGAATCGGCCGGACGGCGCGTGCCGGAGCGGATGGAATTGCTCTGACGTTTTGTGATGCCGAAGAGCGAAGCTCTTTGCGCGCAATCGAACGAGTAATCAAGCAACAGATTCCGGTGGTCGATGATCATCCCTTCCGATTGAATCTCTCGTCGCTCCCTTCTGGCGAATTCAAATCGCCGCGTCGAAATGCGTCTCAGAGAAACCACCGATCTCAACAACCCGGCTCGAAGGGCCGATCCTCCGATGCGGCAAGTCGCACTTCAAATGGCCACCAACCACCACACCGTCCGGCTCGCAGCAGTTCCCCCGGACACAAACTGAATTCGCCGACCGGACGTTAATGCCTCGAACGAAGTCTTGGGAGTCAAGACCGTGAAGACATCGCGGGGGACAGTCATCCACTTCCCGTTCAAATCCGTTGTTGTACGATACAAACCATCATGCTCGGCCTGAGTTCCTTCTCCGGTTATCGGTCAACCGAGGAGCCTTTACTCGTATGCGGAAGTGTCTGTCTTACCGGCTTTTGATTCCAGCAATAGCAATCGAGTTGCACACCTTGTTTGCCACTCACCTGCCTGCTGACGATTGGACTCAGTTTCGCGGTTCAAACGGTACGGCGGTGGCATCGGCAAAGGAAAAACTACCCAACGATATTGGGCCGACTAAAAATGTCCTCTGGCGCACCGACCTTCCTTCTGGACATTCTTCGCCGGTTATTATCGGCGATCATATTTTTGTGACCGCGGTGCGACAGAAAACACTGCTGACTATTGATCTGGACCGTGCTACAGGAGATGTACAATGGGAACAGAAAGCCCCTTACGAGAAACTCGAATCGATTCATCGCTCCGGGAGTTATGCACAATCTAGCCCGTGTGCTGACGGTCAACATGTGGTCAGCTTTTTTGGCTCCTGCGGCCTGCATTGCTATGACCACAGCGGCACATTGCTGTGGAAAAAATCGATGGGACCGTTCGTCAACGACTTCGGGGTGTCCAGTTCCCCCATTCTTGTTGGCAATCGAATCATTGTCTGCCTAGACCACGATGCTGGTTCTGCTCTTATGTCGCTCGATCTAGAGACCGGAGGCGTTCAATGGAAAACGAATCGTTCCACGTTTTCCCGTAATGCCAGCACACCGATCCTCTGGCAGAATCAGGGGCGGATGCAATTGGTCGTTGCCGGAACATTGCGAGTAGTCGGATATGACTTGGAAACCGGCCATGAGGAATGGACGGTGCGAGGCATTTCTCGCTCGGTATCATGCTCGCCCACTGTCGGTGATGACGGCAATCTTTACATCGCTGGCTGGGCTGCTGGGGGCGACGAGAACGAACCGATTCGAATTCCATCATTTGAAGACGTCCTTGAACATCGCGATTCGAACGCCAATGGCACACTTGAAGAGGACGAACTCGAAAGCGGGGCGGTTCTTCAGAGATACACACAAATCGATCTCAATAAGGATGGCCATCTCACGGCGGCCGAGTACAACTATTTTAGGGGCTTGCTCGATGAGGGCCGAAATTTGGTTATCAGCATCGGTCAGGGTGCAAAAGGAGATTCGACTGAGACTCACCTCCGCTGGAAGCATCCCAAACTGGTTCCGTTCTGTGCCTCGCCAGTCTGGGTGAACGGCCTGTTATTCACGATCAAGGATGGCGGCATCCTGCAATGTCTCGATTCGCACTCCGGAAAACCGACGAAGCAACTGCGTCTCGATGCGAACGACAGCTATTTCGCTTCCCCTGTGGTAGGTGACGGCAAAATATTTCTGTTCGATGAGCAAGGGCGGTCGAGTGTCGTCAGTGCTATCCACAAATTTGGTATCTTAAGTACTTCGGAATTTCATGAGGATGTTTACGCTACACCTGCCATCGTTGGTGGCAGGATCTACGTTCGCACATCAAAGGCCCTCTACTGTTTCGGACTGTCGCCGAACTGATAGGCATCACACAAAGTCCGACGCTGAAGGAGTCGCTGGACTTCCCTGTCACTGAGAACAAAAAGCATCCGACTGTAATCGAGACGGGTGATCAATCCGGTGTTACACCAATCTGTCCCTAGAGAACTCGGCCCACTCGAAGTCACCAAGATGAAATCGGGGGAGACAGCAGACCATACCACGGCTTAAACCGGATTATCGGCCAGCGTTTTCTCATGGCGATTTAAGAAGCCTGCCTCACAACGGAAGGTATTCGAGCCGCGAATCAGGCGGGGGAGCGAGTGCGTTGGTGCCTGCATCTGCCAAGCTCACACCGATCTGATCAAGTGCGTTTGCGGGGGGGGGCGGTCGAAGCGTGCCGCATCATCGACCGCTCACAACCGAAGAGAAGCGGTGGATATGTCTTAGGATATCCACAACTAGAATTTCTCGACCGGCCACTTCGCCACAGCTGCACGATCGAGAACAAATGCCGCCGGCCGTTAACTCTGGCGTTCCCGCATGTCAAATCCGCCGCGCTATTCTCAGCCTCCGGATCGAATCAGCATTCGCGAAAATTTCATGGTCAAATGGCAAAAGCAGCAACGCCGCGACGTTCTCGACAATTCATGGCATGAGAGACGATCGCTGGCGACGGCAGATCCACGATCAAGCCGAGATCGGCGCGCATTGTTCGATCGCGAATGGATTGGTGTGGAGGCCAATGGGTCTCGAGTCACTGGCAGCCGGCTTTGTCGCCCACCCGAACTCTGAGATGGAATCCGCTCTACGTTGGATTCCATCGGCTCAGTCGAGGTGTGAACAGACGTATTCGAACACGTTCTTCAACGGGCATGCAGACCAACAATCAAGGAAGGAAGCGATTCCGATTCAGGATCACCCCCGGGCTTTAACTCCAAACGACCACAAGAAACGACGCCTGAATTTTTTTGTCATAAAAATCGGAGCGAACAACGATCGAAAAATACTCGAAAGCATTGGAACCCGAAAGACATCCTGTGACATTTTACTGAACTCTTAAAGTCAAACCCGCAGGATCGAAAGTGAAGCAATTCGGTGACGACAAGCATGAGCATCAAAACATCGAAAAAAACAGGTCGACACGAGACTTGCGTGAGCCAATTCTAGATCGGCACCCTTGTGAAGAAAAATTTTCGATCCTTACGACTCACAAAATCATTCCCATCACAGCCAAATGGTATTGGGCGCTAGTGCGGCGATGAGTTATGATACGATCAGGCCTGCAGTTGCCTGCTGATAAACTACCACCCCGCGCCATGACGGTGCGGTTCGCGATGCAAGGAAGCACGCATGAACGCTGTCCGCCAATCACTTGCCGACTCGGCCGTTGTTCCTGTCATCGTGCCGTTCGCACGTCTTGGACCGCTCAAAGCTGGACGTGAAATCGTCGCTCAAGAAGGTCAGGCGTTGCTTGATCTGTCGAAACGGATGGACGGTCGATTTTGTGACGCGATTGAGTTGCTTGCTGCGTGCCGCGGCAGTGCGATTCTGACTGGCATCGGCAAAGCGGGATTGATTGCCCGCAAAATTGCAGCGACGTTGTCATCTACGGGGACTCGTGCACATTTTATCCACCCCACGGAGGCGATGCATGGGGACCTCGGATGTATCGGCAATGACGATATCTGGATCATTCTTTCCAACAGCGGCGAAACGGAGGAACTCTGTCGATTGCTTCCGTTAATCCGCGAGCGTAGGCAGTCGATTATTGCGATTACGGCGAGTCACACGAGTACGATCGGTGCCGAAGCCGATACGGTGATAGAACTCGGTCGTCTTATCGAAGCAGGAGTTCACGGACTCGCACCATCGACAAGCACGACAGCAATGCTGGCCGTCGGTGATTCATTGGCCTTGGTACTAAGCCAGCATCGCAATTTCACCCCACAACAATTCGCAATCTTTCATCCGGGTGGAAGTCTCGGACGCCGATTGGCTTCCGTCAACGACATCATGCGGTCTGGAGAGCAAATCCGCATTGCAGCCGATACGGCCACGATTCGCGAAATTTTTGTCGGTCACGCCCGTCCTGGACGCCGTGCAGGCGCAGTCATGCTTGTGGACGAGGAAGGGCGTTTGTCCGGACTATTCACAGACAGCGATCTCGCACGCCTGCTTGAACGCCGGCAAGATGAACAGTTCGATCGCCCGATTTCCGAGGTCATGACACATCATCCGTTGACGATTGAAATCGGTTCAATCCTCGAAGAAGCCATGCAGCATCTTGGTGCCAGGCACGTCAGCGAATTGCCCGTGATCGATCATGACCGACGCCCCGTCGGTTTGATTGACATCACGGATTTGATCGGCATCGGATAGTGTAAACACCGATGACCACGGCTTGTGTTTCGAGTGTTGATATCAGGAATTGCAACGGATGTTTTCTCGATTGCTTTTCACAATCGCGACCGCAATCAGTCTCACCGGACTGTATGCGGTCTATGCTGTCGCAATCCGGCCGTTAGTCGTCATTCCTGATCAACTCGTGGTTCCACCCGTTGCCATTGATCGAGCCGACTTACATCGGCCGGCAGAGAATGTTCGCATTGCCAAAACGTTCCTGTCGGACCAGCCCTGGACGGCCGAGTCGGAGTACATGCTCCGTGCGGGCCAAGCATTTATCTTTACCCGGGATTGGGACCGGGACGGAAATGATCCTCGAAAAGTAAAATTCACTCCCTTTGCGATTGTCTGGCTGAGTACTGATAAACAGGGACGTGAACAGGCGATATCTCTCGCAAGTGAATCCGCGCAGTTGATGTTTGCATCTATTCTCGACGATAAGCATTCCACGGATCCCGGCCGAGTGATTCGCGCGGTTCTGAGCGGTGACGTGAAAGTTCGCGGAACAGAAGGGCTCGCGATCGACGGAAAACAGTTCATTTTTGATGAGTCCGCTCCCTCGTTGTACACCAATAATCCTGTTCGATTTCAATTCGGAGCTCATAAGGGATCGGGAGGTCGAATGCACATGAGCCTGATCCCTGCCGAAGGGGCACCGGGCAAAGATCGACCTCATATCTTGGGAGTTCGGACAATTCGTCTTGCCGGCGGAGTCGATCGTGACAATCCCAAGCACAAATTCGAGTACGTGCAGTTCGACTTACAGCAGGAGAAGACACTCGAAAAAACTAATAAGCCGCAAAAGCCTGCTAGAATCCGCTGTTCGGGCGATCTTGTCTACGACTTAGAACGCCAAACTGCTGTCTTCTCCGATAAAGTCGTTGCCTCCTTGGAGACAGACACAGGGGAATTCGACTACATCAATTGTGATTCTTTGGCGATTCATTTTACACCTCAACATATTGAACGATCGTCTGCAAATTTGGATTTGAAAAACGAAACGAATCACAGCATTAAACCCCACACTAAAAACAGCTATCGTCACATTGAATCGGATTTGGCATTCGAAAAACTCATCGCTAAAGGAAAAGAAGTCAAGGTCATCTCTCAAAAGCGCGAAGTCAAGGTATTAATGACAGAACTGACCTACCACGCCCCCAGCCGAAACCTAAGGATGACGGCTCCGCAGCGTGTTGTGGCCTCTCAAAAAGGATCAATTCTCGAGGTTCCGGATATCGAGTTATGCCTAGATCAGGGAAACCCCACGGATCTTATTTGTCGCGGTCCGGGAGAGTTAAACGTGACACAACCAACAGCCTTCACCGCTTCTTGGGCCAAGCAATTGACTTGGAAACGATCTCCTGAATCGAACAACCGTTCTGCCGAACTCGAGCTCATTGAACTCGAACAAAAGGCATCGTTCCGACAACCCGAAAAGAAACTTGCGTTGGGAGCAGAGGTGATCCGAATCTGGCTCACGTCGGTTTTTCCCGATCCTGAAAAGTCTGCGGCAGTAACGAAATCGTCGAATCCGGACGTCAAACGGCTACTCGCCGAAACCAATGTGGCCCTCGTCAGCCCTCAACTCCAAGCCAACGCGAAAGAAGAATTGGACATCCGCTTGGAGGAATTCTCACTCGAGTCGGATTCGCAGGTCGACCAAGTGTCGTCGACAACGGACCATTCGGACGCCGTTCACGGACTCCGATCTCGGAAAGACGGCAGCAAATCATCTGGCAGCACGACAACGGATCACGGATTATTTTCCGCCGAGCCCTTTGAACTGAGCGCCAACAAAATCGGTGTCAAACTTCGCAAGAGCTTCGCCAAGGCTGAACCGGAGGTTTCGAGTATCGAAGCGGTCGGAAGATTTCGGCTACATCAAAAACACAAGACTGGCGAGGAGCCAACGGACGTCACCGGAGACCGAATGTTGTTGGTTAATAACGGCCCGTTGCAACAGGTCGTCCATCTCTTCGGGAGTCCGGCCCATGTGCGCGATCGCGGCCTGCATATTGAAGGACACGAGGTGAATTTTGACCGCAAAGCGAATCGAGTTTGGGTCCCCGGCCGCGGACTTTTACGACTGCCGATGGATGGGCAATTGCCTGTCGAATGGTTAGCGAACGCAAAATCCAAAGCCGGACTGGATGTTTGGTGGGATGAGTCCATGGAGTTCAATGGCCTGTCAGCCGCATTTGTCGGCAGAGTCCGTGCGGAACTTGGGAGGACTCGAATGAGCAAGTGCGGCCAGATGGTCGTTGAGCTTGTTTCTCACCAGTCGTTCAGCGACTCCGATGCTAGTCAAAAGCCCGAACTGAGGTCCATTCATTGCCGCGAAAATGTCGAGTTTGACAGTTCGGCCTATCAAGAAACACAAATGGTGAAAGTGTTTCGTGGCAAAGTTTCAGAATTTACAATCGACCGCATTAAAGATGTCACCTCGGCACAGGGGCCGGGTAAGATGGAACTCTGGCAAAGGGGAAAAAACGAGCGAAACGACGGCCTTGGTCCTCGGAATGTGATCCAAGTCAACAGGCCGATCACGGTTCTGGCATCGGATTGGAACTATACGCGAGTCGAATTCAAGGGACGGATGGAGGGAAAGATTGATCTGCAGAGATCTCGATTTGAGGACTCCGTTCGTATCATTCATGGTCCGGTAAAATTGCCTAACGAGAAAATCGATTCCGACAATTTGCCTGTCGGTGCCTCCAGTATGCGTTGTGAAAACGGTGAGCTGATGAATCATCCCAAGAGTACGCGCAACGTCAATCCATACCAGCAACTCGTCGGCACGGGTAATGTTGAAATTGAAGGCCATGGATTCTACGCCAATGCCGATGAAGTCAGCTTTGATGGATCGAAGAATCTGTACACTCTCCGGGCGCACGGAAACCACAACGCAACGATTTCTCATGAATCATCGAAGAATCAGGGAGCCGGTCGAAGTATCCGATTTATTCTGTCAACCAAAGGCTTGGAACAGCTGATCATTGACGGCGCGACTGGAGCCAGTAACGCACGGTAGAGCCCGTGCTGCGCATGCAATTCAATGACACCGGCGGGGTTTGACCGGAATTTCCACCGCATCCGGATCACAGTGTGCCACCGATGACCCGCGGCTCTGCACTTCATGCCGCCTTGCGAACGGGCATTTTCACTTCTCGTAAATCGACCATGGAGTGAATGTTTCCCAGGACGGGATGACATTCAAAAATCCCGTTTTGATCCTCTAATCGCATCATGACGCTACTGGTCGGCCCCAGCATTGTCGAAATCACTCTTCCACTGACCTCCGACATCGGCACGACCGTCAGTTTATATCTTTGCAGAATGGTTGGAACCACCGTTTTCATAATCAGCATTGCGAGTGGAGCACCAAGGCACATGCGCGGCCCTGCACCAAACGGTAAGTATTGATAGGGTGACGGATTGATCTGCAGCCATCGGTTGGGCAGAAACGCTTCCGGCTCGGCGTAAATGTCTGGCATGTGATGCGTCATGAATTGGCTGAACACAATCGGACAACCAACTGGCAGTGAAAATTGCCCCAGTTGGGTTGGCACAGCGGCAACTCGTTGCGAGTACGACGATGCAGGTAACAGCCGCATACTCTCCTTAACAGCACGCTCAAGGCAGGGCAACCGATCAACCTGCTCCAAAGAGGGAAACCCGCCATCGAGTTGCGTTGCGAGTTCATGATGCAACTCATTCATGGCCGAAGGATGCTGCGCCAGTAGGAAAAGCGTCCATGTCAGCGAATGTGCGGTTGTCAGATGCGCGGCTGCGAAAATCAGAGCCGCTTGCCCGACTAATTCCTCATCGGAAATACTTCCTTGGCAATCATGAGCGTTGATCAGCAATGACAACGCATCGGTTCCAGTGGGGTTTCGCTTTCGCTGTGCGATTAATTCCTTGATTTCACCTTCCAATTCACCGGCAAAATCCAGCAGTTCCGAATATCTCCGAGCCAACTCCGGATCGGAAACAAAGGCTCCCATCCCCAATTCATGATTCAGGTTAACCCAGTGATTTGTCATACGACCGATGCGATAGACCATTTCGGGACTTTCCACCCCGAATAATATCGAACTCGTCAAACGGAGCATAAATTCTGTCATGTCACGAGAAATGTCTCGTTCTGTCCCAGGCTTCCACCCGCTGAGCATTTCTTCGGACAGCAATTGGATGGTGGGTAGATAATTCAATATCGCCTTCTTTAAGAAAGCGTCCATCACCAAGCGTCGGTTTCGCTTGTGTTGCTCGCCATTCATGCTAAGTAGGCCGGAACTGAGACGACGCTGCGGCGAATTGCGAGAGCCGCGAATGGCAAAAAAACGTGAATGAAACGATGCGCCGTCACTGAGCACCTGATGGTTGTATTCGGGACCGAACGCGAAGTAGATTCGTGTTCCTTGCTCCTCCAATGCACAGACGTCACCGTACTCGGCCTGTAATTTTCGCATACATCCTAATGGATCATCAGGAAAATCAAGCAGCCGGCCATGGCAAACGGGTAACACATCATCATATCCGTGAGCCACGCTGAGAATTGGTTTAGACATTTGTGATCGTCCGTCGCACCGGGCACTTAGGTGAGGTTCCGTCCTCAATAGGCGGATCTAATCGAACGCGACTTGTACCACGAAGAGGCAAAGCACTTCTAGTGGACTTCGCAACGAACTTGGATGATTCGCCTGCTCGGACTTGTCGTTTCCGTTCACCTGTCCGCCGAGGTGAACCGTGGCGCATCGAAGATCAAGCAAACGCTCACTAAGCAAATCGATCGATTCACACAAATAGAAGGCACAACCGTCTAGGTGAGACTAGCAGCCCGTGGTGAAAGGCAATTATTGGAGTTCGAGTCGGCGATGGACCGGCAACTCAGGCGAGTGTGGGTGTCGGTTGTGTCCAATGAATTGTTCGCGGTCGAGACGGCAGAAATGTTGGAGCGGCGGACCAACAGCGCCAGCC
>CAMCMU010000081.1 GCA_945876035.1 Schlesneria paludicola DSM 18645
CCGCAGCAGCAGCAACAAGAAAAGAAATCGCCTTCGTTGGTCAACACGCTGGCGGAGTTAAAAATGTTGCGATCGCTGCAGCATCGAGTCAACCGCCGCACCAAACAGATGGGACGCCTGTTTGAAGGCGAGCAGGCCGTCGATGTTGATGTCCTCGGCCAACTGAGGCAACTCTCTGAACGACAGGCTCGGGTACAACAGGCAACTCACGATTTGGCGGCGGGAAGAAATGAGTAAAAAACGTTTAGTTGTGAAGGACTGCAACCGGCATGCCCCGTTCTTTCTGATGGTGACTCCTTCAGGCATCATCCGCACGTATGCCCCTCATGCGGGACGATGGATCATGGCTTCGATTGTGCGTGTTTCAATAATTCTGTTGACGGTTGCTGCGTGCCGAGCTTTCGGAACGCCGACCATTGCGTCGGGTGATGTCTTGGCACCGATGACGGTTGAAGAGGCTAAAAATCAGCTGCTGTCCTGGGCCGCATCTCAGCCGACGATGTCGGATGCGCTGCGGTCCGAGTTGCTGGCGTTATGGGAAGCGGAGTCAACAACCGAAGAGCCGGATCGGTTGTTGACTTTGGTGGTACGATCATTCGCCGCGGTGGATGCCGAGGCCAAGGCATTGCTCGCGGCCTGCAACAGTACGCCAAGGCAGACGCATCTGCCGAATGGCGGGTTTCTGAAACAACCCGCCCGGGATCCGTTCTATACCGCGAATCTCGGCCTGTTTTACGGTCGGTTTCTTGTCGAACAACGGATGTTCGATGAGGCCTTGGAACAGCTGAATGAGGTGCCAGAACAGCGAGTCGTTGACCTGGCGAGTCTGTTCTTTTTCAAGGCGGTTGCAGCGCAAGGAGCATTACAAGCCGGCCCCGCACTTGAAGCGATCGACCGGCTCCTCAATCATGTCGAACGAGTGCCTGTACGGTATCTCGTCACGGCGACCCTGATGCAGGCGGATTTGCAGACGCGGGAGGAAAAATCCCTTGGTGAAATTGGGCGTTTGATGAGCGACTCGGAACGACGGCTCGACCTCGGACGGGCAGGCGAGAAAGTTCAGGGAGTTCAGGAACGAATCATCTTTGAACTGGACGAAATTATCAAAAAGCTTGAACAACAGCAGGGGGGGGGGGAGGGAAATGCTTCGGAGAGTAAGGACACTCCGTCAACCAATCCGTCCGACGACAGCCGCGTTAAGGGAAGTGAAGCTCCCGGTGAGGTTGATCCAAAAAAGTTTTCCAAGGACCGTCAATGGGGAAATATCCCGAACAAGGATGATCAAACGCGGGCAAAAAACAATTTGAACCGTAACTTTCCGTCTCACTACGGTCGCGCTATCGATCAATATTTCCGCAAACAGTCCGAACGCGCGGCAAAGAATACGCCATGATGAACGTCGCTCGCCTGATTTCGGGCGGGCGTTCTGGCACCTGAATCTGCCCGAACGAATTCACCAACAGGGCGAAATCAACATCGCCAGAGGAATACCTGATCCATGTCGGCTTGGTCACTATTACTTTGTATTGCGGTATTACCATCCGTGGAGGTGACGACTCTCAAGGGAGAGCATCACGTCGGCGCTCTCGAACGGTTGGATGCCGATGTGGTCATCAAGACTCCAGCCGGTGCGATGACGATATCTGCCGCCGAACTACTGACTCTGCGTTTTCCGTCCAGTGTGAAGTCTCTCGCGGCGGCGGAGGCCACGATCGAAGTTCGTCTGACCGACGGAACACGATTTCGGTCGTCAAACTTCGTTTCAACCGGTTTGGAGACGTCGAGTTTGCATCCCCAGTTGGGTTTGCTGAAGTTGCCGTTGGCGGCCGTTCAGAGCGTACGATTCTCCGCCGCGGATTCCAAAGTGGATGTCGCTTGGAACCAGTTAGTCGATCGGACGGCCAAAAAAGATCAGATTGCCATTCGGAAAGGTGATTTGTTGGATCATCTTGACGGCGTGATTGGATCGCTCGATGACGCCAACGTCAAGTTTCAGCTCGATGGTGAGGAGATTCCGGTCAAACGTGATCGGGTGTTTGGCTTGATTTATTTGCGGCCTGAGAACTTATCGAACAGAGCCGTCGCGGCGGTAGATCTCTCTTCCGGTGATCGCTTGGCGGCGACAACGATTGCTTTTGACGGCAAATCTTGGTCCGTGAGACTTGCGTCTGGAAACGAGATCACCGTGCCGACCTTGCTTGTGCAGGGGATCGACTTCAGCTTGGGCAAGATCGCGTATCTGTCAAACATGGAACCGCGTGATGTAAAATACACCCCCTACCTAGACTTCATGTTTGAATACCGCCGGGATCGAATGGTGCATGGCACGCCGCTCAGCGTTGGAAATCAGACCTACGCGAAGGGCCTCGGAATTCATTCTCGTACGCTGTTGAAGTACCGTATCGGTGGCGATTATCGCCGGTTCCAGACGGTCATGGGGATCGATGACAGTTTGCGCAACGGCGGCGATGTCGATGTTGTCATCAAAGGAGATGGGCGTGTGTTATTCCAGGGGCCAGTCAGTATTCATGAGCGATCTGAACCCGGTACGGACACGCTCATCGAACCTCGTTTGATGCCGCCGATCAAGTTGGATCTCGATGTCACCGGAATCGTTGAACTTGAACTCTTCGTCGATTTCGGCGAGGGAGCCGAAGTGGGTGATTGCCTTGATCTTGCTGATGCGAAGCTCGTGAAGTAGCCGACACGGCGTGGACGATTCACAGACAATCGAAATAGCGATTTACCAAGATGGAAGAAGTGGGAGTAGCATGATCGTGAAGTGGACTCGATATGCCTCAGCATTCTTGGTGGTGCCATGGATCCAGACGCTCAACGCCGTAGAGACGGAAGTCTTGGTTGCGGAGCGGTCTCGGGTGGCGATCGTACAGAATATTGCCACCAGCGTCGTGGCAATTTTTTCATCGGATGGAACGGGAGGTGGGTCTGGCGTTCTGATTACGCCGGATGGCTACGCGTTGTCGAACTTTCACGTGACGAGTGAGTGCGGCGAGTTTATGAAATGCGGATTGAATGATGGAAAATTGTACGACGCCGTCATCGTTGGCATCGATCCGACCGGCGACGTCGCGTTGATTAAGATGCTCGGACGCGACGACTTCCCCCATGCGATCCTGGGAGACAGCGACACCTTGAATGTTGGTGACTGGACGTACGCGATGGGCAATCCGTTCTTGTTGGCCACCGATTTTCAGCCAACGGTCACCGCGGGAATCGTCAGTGGATTGCACCGATATCAATACCCGGCTAACACGTTGTTGGAATATACCGACTGCATTCAGGTTGACACATCGATCAATCCCGGCAATTCCGGGGGGCCACTCTTCAACGCGGCCGGTGAACTTGTCGGCATCAATGGTCGGATTGCGGTTGAGAAACGTGGTCGAGTCAACGTGGGAGCTGGCTATGCGATCTCTCTCAATCAGATTCAACATTTCCTCGATCATTTGCGGGGAGGACACGTGGTTGATCACGCAACACTCGGAGCGACCGTCACAACGGGTCAGGATCGTACGGTCCACGTCGACACGATCCTCGAGCACTCGGATGCCTATCGTCGAGGACTGCGAGAGGGCGACGAAGTCGTCTCGTTTGCAGGTCGGCCCGTTGGCAGCGTGAACCAGTTCAAAAACATCTTGGGGATCTATCCGAATGGTTGGTCGCTGCCTCTCGTGTACCGACGCGAGGGAATGAAGCACGAGATCATCGTTGAACTGAGAGCCCTTCATCGAGCAACGGAATTGAAACAAACACCAGAAGCGAAGTCACCTCGACGCCCCCCACAGGAGCACCCGGATCCTCGTAAGGAAGGTGACGAGGCCTCTCGTGACAAGCCACCGACGGAGGAACTCCCCGAAGAATACCGGAGGCAGTTCGTCAAAAAAGCGGGTTATGCCAACTACTACTTCAATCAGCAGCAGCAGCAACGAGTCCTTCGTGGAATGGAGACGTTGCAGAGTTGGCGAAGCTCAGCCGGGCGATGGAAGCTGACAGGCAGAACGGGGACTCACGAGAGTTTTACGTTGACAATGTCCAACAAGGGGCTTGGTCTACAATTGCCGAACCGGCCCGGATTACAACCGCTGGAGGGAGCCGACTATCTGGATGAACCTCCGGGGTCAGGTGGGCTGTTGGCCGCCCTGCAACAACTCAAGTTGTTTTTGACTTTGGGCCCGGAGGCATTCGCTGAGTTTTTCTATCTGGGTAGTCATCCCCTGGACGGCCGAGGTGTCCTCGTGGATGTGCTGCTGACGCGTCAGGGAGGTGTCGAAACGCTCTGGTATTTTCAGAAGAGTGATCCCCTGTTCATCGGATTCGATTCCGCGTTGGGAACGGATGTCGATCCATGCGAAATTCGCTTCCAACAATTCGGAGATTTTGGGGGGAAATTGTTTCCGTCTCATTGGACAGTACGCCACGGTATTAAAGAGTTTGCGACGTTCGAGGTGCTGACGTTCGATGTCGGTGTGACTGACGGTGACAAGCCTCCCAATTCTGCAGATGATGATTGAATGCAGACATTTCTCTAACCGTATCAACGAGGCCATTCCACAGACGTTCCTTCCTGCCGGAATCAAGGCGATTGACGAGAGACAGAAGCGACATGATGCAACCGACCACTTATTTCTGTTTGTTGGCTCTCTTCGTGGGCACGTCCACAGCTACTCGCGCGCAGTCCTCGCGGGATTCGATCGCCTCCGTTTCTCCGAAAGTCGTGAAAATCTTTGGGGCGGGTGGCGGACAGAAGTTGCACTCGTACGGATCGGGATTTCTAGTCTCTCCGACCGGATATATTGTGACGGTTTGGAGTCACATTCTGGATGGGGAAATCGTGGCGGTCGTACTCCACGACGGCCGACGATTTGAGGGGAAGATCGTCGGAGCCGAGCCGCCACTCGATATGGCCGTCCTTAAAATTGAAGCCGAGGGATTGCCGTATTTCGATTTGGAACAATCGGTATCGGTGGGTCCCGGAACGCGTGTACTCGCATTTAGCAATGTGTTTAAGGTTGCGACCGGCGATGAACAGGTGACGGTGATGCACGGAGTGATTGCGGCCAAGACATCGCTTGCGGCGCGGCGCGGCATTTTCGAGTCCCCGTATAACGGCCTGATTTATGTGGTCGATGCGATTACTAACAATTCGGGAGCGGCTGGGGGAGTGCTGACAACTTGGGACGGGCGACTGTTGGGCATGCTCGGCAAGGAACTGCGGAACTCGCAGACGAACACGTGGCTCAATTACGTGATGCCGATCAGCGAACTCAAGACAACCGTGGAGGAAATTGTTTCGGGCCGATTCAGTCGAACGAAAAAAGACGAAGAGGATGAAAGTCCAGAAAAACTGTCGCGGCGGCGGCGTTACGAGGCCCTCGACTTCGGAATTGTCACCGTCCCCGATGTTCTCACCCGCACCCCGGCGTACATCGATCGGATTCTCCCCGGATCGGAAGCAGAAAAAGTGGGCCTGCTCCCCAATGATCTGATCCTGTTTGTGGGGGAAGACCTGATTCAGTCGTGCCGGATGTTCAAAGGAGAACTCGATCGCCTCGAAGCCAATGACCCACTGAAACTGATTGTCCGCAGAGGTGACGTACTAGTCAGTGTTGAAATGGTGACGCCGAGGAAAGGCGATTGAGTAACGTCGCCCTAGCGGTTTAAAATCACTGGGATGGAGGTGGTACTATGATCCGAAGGACTGCGCGATCGATGCTCGAATTAAGTAACCGCCTGAGCAATGACGTTTGGGAAAAAGCAGTGACAACATACGCTGTCCCCGCAGCACGGGCCCAGACTCATGGTTCTCACGAAGGTTTGGTAATCGGCAACAACACTTTGAAGACTCAGGCCGACGGTGTGTCGAGTGCACGTCATTCTTCGAGACCACCTGCTCAGAGCAAAGCGAGATTTCGGTTCACGGCCAGGCGAGAAGACGATCGGCGATATTGGGGGCCATGGCCGGTCGACTCGAAGCGGATCACAGGCACTCCCGCCCCCGTTGTTGTCTCACGCTGCTTTCAGAATGCAATTCTTGAACTCGGTTCTTATTCGCTCCAGGTTTTTTTCGCTGTCGGTGAAATCGTCATGAAACGTTACATCAGGTTTAGGCATCGGTGGGTCAAGTCGTTGGCGATGACAGCACTGATCTTGTGCTTAGCAAGACAGTCTGTCGATGGGTTCGACGGTAAACTGGAAGCCCTCGAAGAGCAGGCATTCAAGCAGGCTGCGGCGTTCGTCGACCCGTCGCTTGTACGGATTGATACGGTCGGAGGATTGGAACAAATCGGTGAGCTCACTCTGGGGACGGGACCGACATCGGGGATGCTTGTGTCTGAGGATGGGTTTGTTATCTCCAGTTCATTCAACTTTGCATCGAAGCCCGCTTCGATTCTGGTGACGTTGTCAGATGGACGGCGATTCCCTGCGAAGCTGATCGCCAGCGACAAGCTCAAGTTGCTGACACTGCTAAAGATTGAGGCGGCGGGCCTCACTCCGGCCAAGTCGGCACCACGCGCGTCGGTGAAGGTCGGGCAGTGGGCGATTGCCCTCGGACGGACTTTTGATCTTGGAACGCCCAACATCTCTGTGGGAATCGTCAGCGCGACGAACCGTATTTGGGGGAAGGCGATTCAGACGGATGCCAAGACGTCTCCAGTCAATTACGGTGGAGCTCTCGTCAACATTGAAGGCAAAGTATTGGGCGTGATTGCGCCTCTGTCACCCATGGGGCATGGCGAGACTGCTGGAGTCGAGTGGTACGATGGCGGGATCGGATTCGCAATTCCGCTGGACGATGTTTACGAATCCCTCGACCGGCTGAAGCAGGGTCGGGATCTGCTCCCGGGTCTGCTCGGAGTGACGTTTGCCGGTGGACAATCGATGAACGTTCCCGTGGTTGTGGATCGCGTTCGATACAATTCACCCGCACAACGGATGGGCCTCAAGACCGATGACAGGATCATTGAGGCCAATGGCCAGAAAATTATCAGAGTCGCTCAGTTCAAACAGGTCTTCGGCCATCTGTACGGCGGTGATACGCTCAACCTCACGATTCAACGGGCAGAGAAAACACGGACCGTGGCGGCCACGCTCGCCGGGGAACTTGTTCCCTATGAAGTTCCATTTCTGGGCCTTCTGCCGAGGCGAGGCGCGTCTGTTGTTCAGGGAATGGCTGTTCGATTTGTTTTCCCCGACAGCCCGACCGACAAGGCGGGGCTGTCCCAAGGAGATCAGATTTTGAAATACAACGGGTTGCCGGTCATCGATTCCCGCACGCTGGCCGATCTTGTGGGACGAGGCCGTCCGGGCGATCAGGTATCGCTTGCCTATTTGCACGACGGACGCGAAGCGACAGTCGATGTGACGCTTGCATCCCTGCCCAATACGATCGTCGGGGAATTGTCCGCGGAATTGATCGAGTCCTCAGCCACCGGATCGATCGACCTGAACAAGAATGTGCTGGACGATGTCAAGGCCGTTGAGGCGAAGCCCGCAGAAAGAATTTCAATCCCAGAAGGGCCTAAGACCGGCCGGTTTACGGAGTTGCTGGCCGGTTATGAGCACAGTTATTGGGCCTATGTTCCAGAAAACTACAACCCCCGGCGTGCCTATGGACTGTTGGTCTGGATTCATCCGAGTGGTGACACTCTCGAGGCAATCGTCACCAAGCGGTGGAAGTCGATCTGTGACAGGCGAGGGATCATTCTCGTTGCACCCAAAGCGGACAACCTGGCAGGCTGGACACCCGGCGAAGCAAATTTTGTTGAGGGGTTGGTCGCGTACATCCGTGAAAAGTACACGATTGACACGCCACGCATCTGGCTCCACTCCCATGGCAGTGGAGCGATGATGGCGAGCCTCCTTGTCGGCAGACAGGGTGACGTCTTCCGGGGTCTCGTGCTGACAGGTGCACCGTTTGTGGGACAGGTGGCCGATCAGGAGCCAGACTTCAAACCGCAGTTTCATTTCGTTTGCGGAGATGGTGACAAGACACTCTCGTCGGTAAAAAAAACAATTGATGCCCTGAAAAAGAGGAAGTTTGCCGTCTCGTTTACGATGGTGAATGGAGGTGGGCCAAAGTATCCAGAAGAAGGAGAAGTTGAGCAAATCGGACGTTGGGCAGATTGTTTGGACCGACTTTGAATCGGAATCATCGCCACAGCGATGTCCGTCGCATCCCGTTTTGACTTATGCAACAACTCATTAAGTTCAGTTCCCGGAAAATTCAAGGTCATGGAAGAGGCACTTGCATCAACGGTCCCGCCAGTAAAGCGAAATTGGTTTTGGCCGATTTTCAAACAAACGTTGTTTGTGCTTGTCGTTTTCTGTGTCGGACAACGGGCGTTCGGTCTCTGGCGAGAGAGTCCCCCGACACCGCTACACGTAGATCTCCGATGGTTGATCCCCGCGGCCGCTATCTATCTTGCCGGTTGGCTTCCCTCCATTTGGTTTTGGCGGGTGCTTTTGAAACGGATGAGTCAGCGCGTCGGCTGGTATGATGCGATTCGAGCCCACTATGTCGGCGGCATCGGGAAGTACATGCCTGGAAAGGCACTCGTTCTTGTTCTGCGTGGAACGCTGTTAAAAGACCATGGCGTGAATCCGCTTTTGGCAGGACTGACGTCCCTCTATGAAACGCTGATTTTTATGTCCTCTGGCGTTTCCATTGCTGTTGCGCTTGCACCGTGGGCACTCCCGGCAATCGCTTGGGAGTGCCTGCCTGCATCTCTGCAGTGCCTACGGCAAAGGACACTCTGGGTGCCGATGTTGTCGCTGCTGATCACGATTGGCATCACGCCACTGGGTGCCAATGTTTTCACTCTTATTGGCCAAAAAACGCTGCGAAGGGTTCCGAATGTTAAGGCAGTCTCGGAGTTTAATACAGGCCTGCTGGTTCAGGGAGCATTGATGACATCGCTCGGTTGGTGCTTGCATGCACTGAGTCTGGGATGCACATTGCAGGCGGTTTCGGACGGGACCTTTAATTTTGACCAGTTTCCGCTCTGGTTAGCTGCCGTCTGTACCTCGACGGTGGGTGGATTCGTGATTCTGATCGCGCCCGGCGGTCTTGGAGTTCGTGAGTGGATCTTGGTTGAAATGCTGCAGGATCAAGCATCGATTGGACCAACGCGTGCCGTCGCCGCGGCGGCTCTGTTACGCGCCGTCTGGTTCAGCTCAGAACTGCTTGCGGCAGGAATCCTGTATGCAGCAAATAAGACTCCACGCCAAGATCCTGCTGCAACCGATTAGAGCTCGAGTAGCCAAAGGCCTAACGAGGTCAGTACCCAAAAAATAATAAGGGCCTCGACGCAAGTCAAACGATTACCGGAGTTGTTGCGTTAGTTATCATTGTTCGTTGTGGGACATGGTGATGAATGTTCGCCGCTGGATGCAAGTGGCGAACACAACCGCTGTCAGACTAAGGATTGCCTTTACGACGGATTCGGCAAATCCGGTACCAAAAACGTACGAGATTTACCGAGAGACGCAGTTGAGGTTGATGCCGACGTCCGATCCCCAAACAGGCCGCCAGCCAACTCCGTAAATACCGACTTCAAAGTTTGCGACGGGCTTAACCAGAATCCGAGTCCCTTCTTGATCCAAGAAAGTTGTTTCCACGTTGCGTGAGTCACAAATTTAGCCGTGGCTTGCGGAGAGACGTTCCTCTGAGGTCCGCAGATCGTATCTGAAGCAGTTTGTCACTAGCCAGAGGATCTTCAAATTCTCAGTCGAAGTTTTTTACAATCGGTCTGTTGTCGAGTTTCACCGTTCGAAGACCATTCACCAACGCGTCCGTTTGGTACCATCAGTTTCAAAAAACGACTTCCACTCGCTAACCAAGACAGCGTATTTTTCGAGTGGCTATTCAGAGCGATGTGTGTTTCATCACAACGCATTCGACTACAGCGTGATGACAACATGTTCCACTGGGTGATGTTTACTGATCTTTTTCCTTTCTCAGGATTGCTAAGAGTGATCGCCATGCCACAGGGACGGGGGGGCCATTAATCAATCTCACCGACCTTTAAAAATCCGACCTGCGCCACATCGTGCAACTTTTCAAGTGAGGCGATCACGATTTGCCGGATCCGCTCTTTGCTGAGTCCGACTTGATTCGCGATTTCATTCAGGCTCTGCCCTCGCGGATGACCGCAGAGTCCAAATCGAGCGGCAACGATCATTCGTTCTCGTT
>CAMCMU010000082.1 GCA_945876035.1 Schlesneria paludicola DSM 18645
AGCCATGCTCCGCCAACAGGCGGTTCAGCCGTTCATAAAACACGTGACGCGGCGTCTGCGGCAATGCCTCCGCCATCACGAACAACCCCTCCTGACGCTCCTGCTTCCGCCGTCCCATCGCCATCGAAACCACCTCCGTGAATTCCTAATCAACCACCGCGACGACAGCCTAGCGCCATTCTCATTCCCGTCAACCGTCAGCAGTGACTTTCACCACGGGCTCCTAGTGGCGAGAACGCCGTTGCTCAGTGAATGTCCAATCGTTGAACCGAAATGAACCTTCGCGAGAGTCGCAAAAAACTCCCCGCGGCGGCCGATTCAGACGAGGCCCTCCATCGCTTTGCAAATGGCCGATTTGAGTACGTTCGCCCGACTGCTGATCGACAGGGGATTCGGAGCACTGCGGTCGGAGGGGAGTGGAGATATTTCAGACAACAAGCCGCGTCCAACATCGGTATCGGTGCCAATCAGGAAATCTGCGGAGATCCATCAATTCTTAATCGATGGAAGCCTTCTGCGGCGTGTGTTCCGGTACGGTCTTCCCCAGATTCGTCGGGCCTTGTCGGAGAAGGAGTTGGCGTAACGAGTTCACTCGTTCTCCGATGGCTGTTTGATTTGGAGCAATCGCTTGGCGATGGCCCAGGAAACTCGTCAGCGACAAACTGTCGGAACACCGCCACACGATCCCGTGTTGTGAGTCGCTGTCCTCGAAGTAGCCGACCAGCAACATCCGAAAATCCCTCCCCCCCCCGGCGCAATCGAACCGCGATCCTGCTGCGAGTCGTGCGGCCGACAGAGTTGCTCCAACCACGAAGCGAACTCAGCCTTCGCGAGCCATTCATTCACTCGCTGATAAAACACATGCCGAGGCGTCTGGGACAGCTCATCGGTCGCAATCCAAAACTCTTGCTGCTGCTCCGTCTGCCAATGTCCCATCGCCATTCCCTGCTCCTCAGTCCCTCAAACGCCCAGATCATAGCGCCCTGTCACACACATCAAGCCGACGACGGATTTTTCAACAGGATGCTAAGGGAACAACTCACCTCTGCTTTTCGTAGTGAGTCTGAATTCCTCAAAAAATCTACCAAGTCGGCTTCTCGATTTATCAGGCTTGCGGTACAACTCGCCGGTTTGGAGTAAAGGCCCAATCTCTAGCGGAATGCCGAGAATTTCTGCCCGCCGTTGCCGCAACTCGAGCCAGAAATTCACAAGCGTTTGCCCACTCACGATGGCACCTAATACCTTCTTTGTCTGTTGCACGAGCCTGCTGATCGTCGCTCAATCCGGCTGCGTCACCGGGCGTCGGCATGTGCCATTGCTGCTGGCTCCATCGACTCGGTTGGTGGAAGTCGAGTTGGCGGGAACATCGTCGCAGAGCGACCTGAATCATCGGGTCGTTCCCGCCGGAACAAACGTCGCGCCGCGAAACGTCTTGGTACTGTCTGGGGGGGGTGCCAATGGGGCCTATACTGCTGGCGTATTGAATGGATGGACTGCCAGCGGCACGCGACCGACGTTCGATGTTGTCACAGGAATCAGTACCGGTGCCTTGATTGCGCCTTTTGCCTTTCTCGGTTCCGAATACGACGATCTCCTCCGCTACGGATATACGTCGACCAAGCAAAGTGACATCTTCAAACGCCGTTGGCTGCCAGAATTGCTATGGTCTGACTCGATTGCCGATTCGGCTCCGTTAAAAGTGAAGATCGCTTCGGAGATCACACCGAAAGTACTGAGCCGAATTGCCGACGCGCATCGAGGTGGACGACGGCTGTACGTCGGAACGACTGACCTAGATTCCAAGCGACTCGTTGTCTGGGACTTGGGCGCGATTGCCTGCCGCGGCGATCTCCGAGGCCTCCGACTATTCCGCGATGTCTTACTGGCATCGGCATCGGTTCCCGGCTTGCTACCTCCAGTCGATGTTGAAATCGATGTCGATGGCCATCGACATACCGAACTGCATGTCGACGGTGGTGTCGCCGCATCATTTTTTTTGCAACCGGCGATGATGGGGATCAATCCTGAACAAATAACCCCCAAACCGCCGAATGATTCGCATGTGTACGTCGTCATCGCCGGACAGCTAGAGCTTCCGCGAAGAGTGGTCAAACGCCGGTTAACAAACGTCATCGAAGAATCAATCGGTGGTGTCCTTCAATCACAATTGGAGGGCGATCTTTTGCAAACGTATCTGCTGGCTCGATTCGCGGGGGCGAGTTTCTCCGTAACGTCCGTCCCCAAAGATGTCACATTTCAGCCAGATCCACTGGTGTTTGATCCGGCAACAATGCAAAAACTTTTCGAAACCGGCTACAAACACGCTTCCCCAGGTCATGAGTGGCAGGACCTACCGGCGAACCTTTCATACGAAAAACAAGATTTACCAAGAGGCGGAGTCGAATTCACCGTATTCGAGTCCGCCGACCGTCACACGGGAAACGCCGCGTCGATGCGGCTCCGCGGTTCCCGTTGGGTAGATGTCGCAAGTCACGATTAACAACGTCGAGAGACGCGCGCTCGGGGCTTTCTCGGGACTAAAAACATGCCGCAGCAACGGCTCTGGACTGCCCCGATAATTTTCCAAGAGCTTTCTGAATCGATCGAGGAAACAGATGGGATCATCGATCGATAGACAACGAGCCTGTCGCTCTTTCCAAGGCAAAATGGGATCCCCTCAAATTCTGGGGACAGTCGCCAGGTGGATCCTCAGAGAGTACCATCAGTCGACTCGAGATTCCTCCAATTTCCGGATCGTGCCGTTATTGAGTTGAGCCGATGTCTTCAACGACCTTGACGGATTACGATAGGCCAACACGAACTACAAACCGACTGGCGGAGAATCGGTCAAACAAGATCCGAATCGATTTCCAATCAATTCCGAAAAAGGGAAAAGAACGCGTGCCAAACAATCCCGTTTCCATTGGTTCCAGTCGCTGCGGGCGCGGACAACCTTTGTTGTTTATTGCAGGACCGTGCGTTATCGAAAGTGAAGAAATCGTTCTGGAGGTCGCGAAGAGACTGGCCGATCTAGCGGCATCACGCGACCTGCAGATTGTTTTTAAGTCGAGTTTTGACAAAGCCAACCGAACAAGTGTTGACAGCTATCGCGGTCCGGGAATTCAGAGGGGGTTGGAAATTTTAGCGAAGGTGCGTGAGACCACCGGATTGCGACTTCTGACCGATGTTCATGAATCGGCGCAAGCCGAGCCGGCGGCCGAAGTGTGCGACATCGTTCAAATTCCAGCATTTCTTGCACGCCAAACCGACCTCGTCAAGGCCGTTGCGGAAGCGACGGCCAGACATGGCGGCGTGATCAATGTCAAGAAGCCACAGTTCGTCGCTCCCGAAGACATGATTCATGTTGTGAAAAAGTGCGAAGCTTTTGGCAACACGAACGTCCTCCTCACCGAACGTGGAACAATGTTTGGCTACGGCCGGTTAGTCAATGACCTGCGTTGCATCCCCGTGATGCAGTCATTCGGATCCCCCGTGATCTTTGATGCAACCCACAGCGTGCAGTTACCGGGAGGCGCCACCACAGGAGGCCGGCGCGATCTGGTTCCTTTCCTGTCGCGGGCCGCCGTTGCCTCCGGTTGCGACGGCGTTTTCTTTGAGACGCATCCCCATCCCGAACGAGCTCTCAGTGACGGGCCGAACATGATTCCTCTCCAAGAGCTACCGAAATTACTCGACCAGTTGGTGCGACTTCGAACTCTGGCACTGGAGTTCTCCGAATCGATTTGAGTGTCTACCGATTGCATCAAGTCGAATTCTTCTTAACAATTTTCAGAGTCCCAGCGTAGTCACGGCGTCCGAATCGCTTTAAGCCACGATGGTCTCCTTCATCTTTACCAATCCCCCGCCCCGTTTTACTCTTAAAGTGCAAGAAGTCATGATTATCCGAAGAGTTGTGGTTTTTGTCCTCTGTGGATTTCTGATGGCGGCCAGCTCGGGTTGTCTCAATGAGAAAACCGTCTCCTCTCGAGGTTCTTCCACGCAGACGGCCACGGCCGAAGACTTGTTAACAAACGCCATTCATCAACTCCGCCCAGAAAATTTCAGTATTGCAGCGGCGACTGACAAGCCGGTGAGTCTGCTAAACTCGTGGAGCGGCTTGCGGCTTGAGACGAAACCGGGGGAGGATTCCTCGGACATGGAACCTGTCGCTCTGCCTGCCGGCTGGTCGACGACGGACGATGAAACACGACTGAACTCGAAGACATTTGATGACCGGGATGCGTCACATATTCGAGACTGCTTGTTGACTCACACGATGAGCAACTATTTAGCGTCACGAGGCTCCACTGAAATGGAACGAATCGTGGGGGTTTTTCAGTTTGTCGTACGGAACATCGCGTTGCGAGGAGATGACGACCCGGGACTCCCTCTTTCCACTTATCAGATCCTCTTGAGCGGACTTGGTTCTGCCGAGGATCGCGCATGGATCTGTGCATCCGTCCTCCGGCAACTTCATTACGACTGTATCATTGTAAAACCGAATGCCCAATCAAATCCGGAGGACGGAGATTGGCTGTTGGGTATCGTGGTTAATGACCAAATCTTTTTGTTTGATGCCAGACTCGGAATCCCGATCCCCTCACAGATCATTGCCGGAACTCCGGCCTCTTCACCCGCCACATTGAATGACATTTCGTCACATCCTGAATGGTTGCAGCAGTTGTCCACCCGAACGGATCAGCCCTATGCCATTGATGCCGATTCTCTCAAATCACCCCAAGTCATGCCGATTGTCGAACCTGACTTTTGGTCTCGTCGCATGAGTCAACTGGAGTCGGTACTTCCGTCAGAAGACGTCTGCGTTTTGTTCGATCCGCCGATCGCTGACAAGGGGAGGCCGGGGGTCATCCAGCGACTGATGTTGGCATTGCCAAATATCACGGTTGACAAAATCAAGCCGTGGCCCCATCCGGCACAACAGAGTGCGGAAGTCCGGGCTGCCACTTCAGCCACAGTCGAACAGATCAAGCAAGTTCTCGTGACATTCCAAGTGCCAATCGGCATCACGCTGGATAAGCAAACTGGCAAGCCAGTAAACATGGTCCCGGAAATGAAGTTAAAAAAAATTCGAACCGAACAACTTCAGGGCAAGTTTGAAGATGCGACCGAGCACTACCTTTCCATTCGTCATCTCGAACTTGAACCGAGCCAGATCCCCGAAATCACTCTTTTGCACCGCCTGGCTGCGGAGGATTCAATCTTTTGGAGCGGACTTTGCAAATTTGAGGGCGCCAATTACGGCGCCGCCATCGAACAGTTGTCTGGCTACCTTCGACGTTTTGGACGCAAGGGACGATGGTCGTTTCCGGCCAGTTCATTATTGGCGGAGTGTCACGCGCGACTGTTGAGATACGATCTGGCAATCAAGACGATTGATCGAAGCCCGCCTGAGGACCCATACCGCCAAGTCAATGCATTACATCTCCGAAACTGGAACGCGTTAATGACGCAGAAAAACCAAGAGACCACCGAGTGATTGAGTATTCGACTTCCTGATCGACCATTCCTTCTGTGGTTTCAGTTCTTTGCCATCTCGGGAGCGACGTCAATTCCTCAAAACGAACTCGGCGGTGGTAACCAATCAACAACGGCCGATCCCGACGCGGTAAGAAGGGGCTTCGGCCTGGGTCTCAGGAGTCTCCTGTCCCCAGAAAACTCCGCTGTCAATTCTCGCGAGGCTGCCACTCCGGTCGATCGTTTAAGGACCGTATCCGACTGAATGCAATGCGGCAACGCCCCCCTCAGCGGACAGATGGCTCGTGTGATGAAATCCACCCGCCGAGAAGGATCTTGATAACCGTCGGTGTCCGTGCCGATAGCGGTTTCATCGTTGATTAAAGATTCGAATCTTCGAACCAAGGTTTTTCGGGCAACCGAATTGCGTTTCAATTGCGTGGCCGAGAGGGACGGGGGCTGACAGCCTGTTGAAACATCGAGTGCGCGGGTTTCGGACGAAATTCGTGTTTTGGGCGTCGCTCCGTGGGCCCCTCTCTGGCCTTCAATTCATTTTTTAATCGGCGGCTCAACCCCATTCCTGCTGAGTCTCTCGAGTTCTGCGTCCGCCCTCCTCCCCGTCCACTTTCAGTTTCGCGGCTTCTCGCATATCCGATTGACCACCACGCCGCTTCTGAGGTGACACGCGACTTATCCACGTCGCCACAACGTCTGGTCCGTGCGATCCTCTAGCGAAATCTTGAGTTCGTTAAGCTTGTTTCGGATCAGATCGGCGACAGCGAAGTTTTTATTTTTGCGAGCGTCCGCTCGGATTTGGATCACGAGTTGCATCAGACCGTCTAGCATACCGTCGTCCGCGTCGGCGGCAGCCTCGACCTTGGATCCGCGAAAGACTCCGAGAATTGAGGCGAGTTCTTTGAGAAGCGTCATACCGGCAGTCAAGGCCGGCAGTTGACTCTTGTCCGCCGCAGCGGTGTCGAGCTTGTGCTCACCGATGAATGCGTTCAACGTCTTCCGGAGATCAAACAAGACGCCAACCGCTCCGCCCGTATTGAAATCGTCGTCCATCGCGTCGAGATATCGCTGCCGAAGCGCCTTGAGTTCGGCCACGTCGCCCACACTCTTCGACTCCCCAGCGTCGTCACTCCAAGAGTGCGGACGACTTTGGTCATTTCGTGTTATGGCCGACGTCAACGCATAGAACGACTGGCCGGAGGCTCGTTGGTAGGTCTCGAACAGGCGATAAAAGCCTTCAAGGCTCTTGCCGATTTCAGCGATCCGTTCGTCGCTGAAATCGATCGGGCTGCGGTAGTGAGTGGCAAGTAAGAAGAAGCGAATCGTCTCGGGATCGTGTTTGGCAAAAAGTTCCTTCACCGAGGCGGCTCCCTTGGAACCGGCAAGCTTGTTAGCCTCCTGAGCCTCCTTCGCAGTGGCTATGTCCGTCGGCTTGTCTCCCCGTTTGTCGTGTCCTCCGCCGACTTTTCCCGGTGCCCCACTCGCCTGCATCAGTCCGTTGTGCATCCAGTAGCGGGCGAACGGTTTTCCTGTACAGCTTTCAGACTGAGCCAATTCGTTCTCGTGATGCGGGAACATCAGGTCTAGTCCACCGCCATGAATATCGATCGAATCACCGAGAATTTTCTTGGCCATCGCCGAACATTCAATGTGCCAACCAGGGCGGCCAGGCCCCCAAGGACTCGGCCAAGCGGGCTCACCGAGCTTCGAGCTCTTCCACAGGGCGAAGTCGGCGGGATGTTGCTTGGCGCCATGAGTCTCCGCACGTGTTCCCGCCAGCACTTCCGAAAGACTACGTCCACTCAGCTTACCGTAGTCCTCATCCTTTGTGCAGCAGAAATAAACGTCTCCGTCGAGAGGGTAGGCGTAACCCTTCTCGATCAACGTGGCAATGATCTCCTGCATCTCGGGAATGTGCTGTGTCGCATACGGAAAGTGATCGATTCCCTCGACAGCCATCGTCTTGAGGTTGTCAAAGTAATCCTGTGTCATCTCCTTGGCTAGAGCCTCCACGGTCATCTTTCGCTCGTTGGCGCGGTTGATCAGTTTATCATCCACATCCGTGATGTTGACAACCCACGTTACCTCGTAGCCGCTGTAGGTCAGATACCGCTTGACCGTATCGAAGATCACCGGTCCGACCATGTGCCCGATATGAGCCGGCTTGTAAACCGTCGGCCCACACAGATACATGGAAACCCTGCCGGGTTCGACCGTTTGAAATTCTTCCTTCTGGCGAGACAACGTGTTGTAAACGCGAAGCGGCATGGTCGGTCTTCCCTGTTGACAAAAAAATGAATCCTGTTGAATGACTCGGTCACCCCATCGTGGGGCTGCGTCCAATCAGTACGACGGCATCAGCATCAATCGCTTCCAAACGACCGACGGGGCCGACCTTTTCTCCGGTCTTGGCTTTGACGTTCACTCGATCTTCCGCGATCTCCAGCAGCACCGCTAAGTGTGCTGCGATCACGCGTTTCTGAGTTAAAAGCTTCGGGCGTTCTGCGTGGATTGTGCAATCCAGGTTAATGACTTCCCAGCCCCGTTGCTTAATCGCGACGAGGACCGTCCGCAGTAAAACGGCAGAATCTGCCCCGGACCACTGTGGATCCGTGTCCGCGAACCAGTCTCCGATATCTCCCAAACCGGCAGCTCCTAAAAGAGAATCGGTAATGGCATGCAGCAGTACGTCAGCGTCACTGTGCCCCTCAAGACCCAGTTCAAAATCAATCAGCACTCCACCAAGCACGAGCGGACGGCCCGTGACCAACCGATGCCGGTCGTGCCCCATTCCCACGCGATACTCGGGAAATACCATGCCCTATCCTTGGAACTTGAAATCGCCCTCGATCCACTCGCTTTTAGCCAAGAGTCCTGCCACAGAAAAACAAAACTGCCTTTAGAAATATGGCGATAAATGCCTGCTCGGATAATAGCTGCGGCTCGACAAGCTGACAATTCGTCGACGACGAATTGTCAACCTCTGTTGAAGACCCACACCGAACGCGCGGTCGACTCGTGAGCAGCCGGCCTCGTCCGTGCCACACAGCGATCGAAGCGACTCGTGAAGATCGTTGACGAAATCTCAAACCCCACTATTTTTCATCCCTACGAACACATCGTCGGCCATCAGATGCTGACGCAATAAAATACGACTCTCCCCTCGGGCTTCAGTCGCTGGCTGATCGATTGAGTCCCAAAAGACCCAGACCTCATCAGAATTCGGCCACCTGTTTTGAAAAAAATCCATAGTAATGATCCCGCCGAGAGCATCCTGAATGTTCTTCCGGCCAACAACACTAAAAATACACACGACGATTCTTAGGTCGGCGGCGGCGACTCATAACACTGTTCCTAGCAGGAATTGTGTTACTGAAGGCACGCGACTTGCACCAGAGTCTTTTTTACCCGTCCTCCAGTCTTGCTCCAAATTGTTCGATGCGAGCCTCTGAATCTCGCAAGATTCGATGAATTCAAGGCGGATGAATGGCGAGGTCTTGTGTATCTGAAAGCAAAGGAACTTGTTGTGCTACTGAAATGCTGGCCCGTATTTGCCGTTTCTGTGACTGTTTGTCTCTGGCCAATGTTTGCGATGGCCCAGGAATCCGACCTGACATCAGTTCCCGAGATAGCCGTCCCTCTCAATGGCGCCGATATTGCGTGGATGCTCACATCATCCGCACTTGTGCTGATGATGACAGCACCAGGTCTTGCGATGTTTTACGGAGGATTGGTTCGGAAAAAAAATATTTTGGGTGTGATGATGCAGTGTGTGTTCCTCATGGGGATCATGTCACTTGTTTGGAGTTTGTGGGGCTACAGCCTTGTCTTCAGCGGAGATCTTGGGGGGCTGGGATTGATTGGTGACCTTGGTTTTGCCGGTCTCCACGGCGTGATACCGACTTGGGAAAACGGACAGCAGGTTGTTCCGCAGTTTCTGACGATTCCCCGATCCGTGCACATGATTTTCAATATGATGTTCTTTATCATCACACCCGCTTTGATTTGCGGAGCGTTTGCTGAACGGATGAAATTTGGTTCGATGGTCTTATTTTCCGTTTTGTGGGGAACCTTTGTTTATTGTCCCGTCGCGCACTGGGTCTGGTCTGACTACGGTTGGTGTTCGGAATTCAACAAGTCGGCGGCGTTCCAGGCGTTCGATTTTGCCGGTGGCACGGTGGTCCATGTGACGAGCGGTTTTTCGGCCCTCGTCTGTGCCGTCTTGCTGGGCAAAAGATTGGGGTTCGGTCATGAACCGATGCCACCTCACAATCTGACGTACACC
>CAMCMU010000083.1 GCA_945876035.1 Schlesneria paludicola DSM 18645
TCTCATGGCGAGCGGACGCGGCTCGCTTCGACCAGCAGCGAGCGAAGACCAGGAAGAAGAAGTGCTCCCACGACGACTGGCCATCGCCGTCTGATCCGGACGGCCGCATCACGAAGCTGCCGGCTGGCTCGACAGACTTGGCGGACAAGGCGAACGCGGTGGACCTCGACACGGGCCTTCGCACGTACATCTCTGAGCCACTGGTTCCCCAAGGTCGCACTTGGATCGACAAGGCGGTCGAACAACGCGATGCCTTCCGCGTCAACCATTGCCGCATCCGCAGTGAACGCGGCAAACGCCTGCTGCGTCGCCGTGGCACGGTGGTCGAACGGACGTTCGCTTACCTCTGCGAAACTGGTAGCGGTCTCCGAACGTGGCGGCGAGGTCTGACAACGGTGATGAAGCGTTACCAAGTGATGGCGTTGTCTCACAACCGGGGCCTGATCCTGCGAAACCTCTGCGGAGCGGCCAAACCGCGAGCGTTTACTTACGCGCGTCTTGAGCCTTGGTCGGTTGCGACGGGCCACCCCTACGGACCCTGAAACCGATCAGCCACTCTCAACCCGATTTTCCGCTGTTCAAAATCACATACTCGCAAACCGCACTCGCGACCGGATCACGCCGCTCGCGTAACGACAAACTCAGACGTCGTCAACAGGCTGATAGACTCTTAAGACGCGTGACCGTTTGAAAGTGTCTGATCACAACCGGAAGCATCGAAATGGGCCTTCCGAGGATTGCCAAAAAAGTGATCCTCCTTGCGAGGTCCACCGATGACTTGGGGTCATTTTTTGTAATAGTTGCAAGGATTGATAATTTCGTCGCGGGTGCGCGTAATTCGATCTTGAGCAGATTCTGCCACGACGATAGAACTCCACTCCGTCGCGGGGTCGGGACTCAGTATCCCCGTTGGCTTAACGTTCGGCATGGAGGCCTCTGATGCGATCCCATCGGTTTGTCGCGTTGTGTCTCTTCGCGTTTTGTAGTCTTGTCTTTCCCCTTGAAGCTCAAGATCGCAAGCCTCCCTATGAGGCTGTTATCGAGAGTGATGGCGAATACATTCGCAGCGGTCCCGGGCCCAATTTTTACCCCACAGCCAAGCTCAAGAAGGGGCAAAAAGTAACGGTCCATCGTCATGACCCTGGCGGTTGGTGCATGATTTCTCCACCCCCAGGCAGTTTCAGTTGGATTCGAGCAGAACACGTGCAGAAATCCGCCAGCGATCCGGGGGGAGTGCTGAAGGCCAATAATGTTGTTGTACATGTCGGAAGCTCCATCGATACCGACGAATTCACCACAATTCAAGGAAATTTATCGAAGGGAGATGCTGTCGAGATCTTAGGTGAAAAAACTTTTTCGTTTGATGATGGACCCAAGCTGATGTACAAGATCAGTCCCATTCGACGAGAGTGGCGATGGGTCACGCGGAAGTCCCTCGTCCCCGCCGATGCCATTCGATCAGAACCGTTTCCCAGTGAACCTCCGCCGCGAAGCAAGAAGCCCTCGGGTCCAGTCGCGGATCGTCTGGAACTTGATCCCGATGCGTTTGCCAAACCGATTTCGACGAGGCCGCCGTCGCGTGATGGCGATCAAGACGATGCGGGGCTTGACCTCCCTCGCACCGAGAAAAACCTTTCGCTAAGCGGCGAAGGATCGACTACTCATCAGGCCTCAAAGGATGCACGTCAGGAATTGAATCGTATTGACCAAGCGTTTCGAGAAATGATTCGACAAGATCCATCAACTTGGAATTTGAGCGAGATTGGGCAGCAGTACCGCACGCTCAGTCAGGAAACGGTTTCGCAGGCACTCGGTGTCTCGCTCGTTCAACGCTTGAATGCGGTTTCGCGATATCAAAAGATCTATGACGAGTACGCTGACTTTCTGAAGACAACCGTGGAAACAAAGCAGCGGGATGCAAAGCTAGCAGCATTTCAGCGGCCTCAGGGATCACCGTTAAAAGATCCGGGAGGCACACCGCTGTCACCAACACCGCTGCCCGTCACGGAGTCGAATTCGGGGTCCACTCCCGTCACAGCAACTCCTAGCGGCGTCGCGGCGGAAACGGCACCGCTCTCCCCTCAAGGAGCCTTTGCCGGTGCCGGGATTGTCCAGTCGCTGGCGCGAACGTTTCCGGGAGGTCCTCAATTCGCTTTGATTACCCCGTCGGGCAAACTCCTCGCGTATCTTCAATCCGCTGATGGAATCGATTTGCGACGCTTCGTCGGCAATCCCATGGGCCTTGTGGGTGATCGAAAATTTCGCGAAGATTGGGGTGCTGATACGATCACCGTTCGAGGACTTCAACCTGTCCATTTGCGGCCTGATCGATAAGGTACCGGCGCACAGATGATACCAAAGGACGGACCGCGATCAACACACCCAAGACGCAGCACGCTTGGCAGCACGCATCTCATGCGTCTACCACTCTGGAAGTATTTCTGCTGGGGACCGTCGAGTTTTCTTCGGCACTGAATCTTCAAACCCAGTTGCTGGAACAACAGGCCGTACGTACGGACACTCATGGAATTGTCCTGATCTGTGACCATCCTCCGATGATCTCGATCGGACGGCAGGGGAGCTTTGCCGATGTCCTTGTTGATGCCAAAGAACTTGTCAGCCGTCGAATGGATGTGCGATGGATCAACCGAGGGGGTGGCTGTTTTGTGCATACGCCAGGGCAAGTGGCCATCTATCCGCTTTTGCCTCTCGATCGTTTGAAGTTGGGTGTGATCGAATTTCGAAGGCGACTGGAGCAGACTCTTGTTCGTTCGGCTGCCGACTTGGACGTCTTGGCAACCGTAGGGGTATCCGCTCCAGGAGCCGTCTGCCGTTGCGGGCAGTTTGCTTTCATAGGAGCCGGCATTCGATCGTGGATTTCACATCACGGAATGTTGATAAACATCGCTGCTTCTCAAGCAGATTTGGACCTTGTGCAATGGACAAAACCCGCAGTGCGTGTGACCACACTCTCGGCCCAACGTCTGAGGACAATTTCCATGTCCGCCGCGAGAGAATGCCTGATGCGTCGGCTTGCAGAGTCCTTTGGATACGTTGACTATCAGGTTCATACGGGGCATCCAGGGCTCCATCGAACAACACGTAAGGTCTACGTTTTTACCTGATTTCTGTCCGTCGTGTTGGAGGATCGATGTCCTCGTCAGAGGAACGGCTTTCTGTTTAAGTCCGAGGCCGCAGGCGGGAATGATTGCGGTGCCGCATGGCACAGGTCTAGACTGTGCGGCAAAGGCTCTGGTCACAAAAATGCGTTATCCGGTGTAGTGAGTATGGTTTCAAAAGTACGTTGTGTTCGTTTAAAGGTTTGCACCGATGCCTCCATGCTCTCGCCGCAAATTTCTCGAGCAATCTATGTTTGCGGCTGCGACAGCCGCCATGTCCTCGCGGGGGTCGACAGTTTGTGAAGCGGGGGATTCGCCTGTTGACAGTTCGGAGGTCCTGCGAGTCGCTGTGGTCGGCGTCAACGGTCGTGGGGCGTGGCATACCCATTGCTTTGGAAAACGGACAGATTGTGTTGTTGCCGCCATCGTCGATGTGGACGAAGTTGTCGCAAACAAGCGAGCTGATGCGATTGAGAGAGACCTCGGTCAGCGTCCAGTTGTCTACACGGACATGCGTCAGTGTTTCGAAGACAAATCGATCCACATCGTCAGTATTGCAACTCCCAATCACTGGCATGCGCTCGCCGCAATCTGGGCCATTCAACACGGTAAGGACGTTTACCTCGAAAAACCCGTGAGTCACAATGTCTTCGAAGGTCGTCAAATTGTTGAAGCCGCCCGCAAATACAAGAAGATCGTCCAGACAGGAATGCAGAGTCGCTCAAATCCCGGGATGAGAAATCTCATCAAGTACATCCATGACGGTGGCATCGGTGAAGTCAAACACGCTCGTGGCCTGTGTTACAAGCCGCGAGGCTCAATCGGGCCTCGCGGAAAGTACGATGTTCCAGCAAGTGTTAACTATGACATGTGGTGCGGACCGGCCCCCATGACGACACTGACTCGCCCTCAATTCCATTATGATTGGCACTGGCAATGGGAAACCGGTAATGGTGACCTTGGTAACCAAGGGATTCATCAGATGGATATCGCGCGTTGGGGCCTGAATGAAAAGGGACTTGGGGAGAGAGTTCTCAGTTACGGAGGCCGCTTCGGATATGAGGATGCCGGCGAAACAGCGAATACGCAGGTCAGCATTCACGAATACGCCGGAGGCAAGCGACTGGTATTTGAAGTGCGCGGACTGAATACGGATCAATACAAAGGTGCCGGAGTCGGTGTCATCTTCCAAGGGACTCAAGGCTATGTCGTGATGCCGACCTACAACGGAGGAAGCGTGTTCGACAAACGCGGGGTCAAAATTCGAGACTTCAATGACGGCAATGACGATTTTCATTTCGGCAACTTCGTGAACGCTGTTCGTAGTCGACAGGTTAAAGATTTGAATGCCGATATCCTCGAAGGCCATTGGTCCAGCGCTCTGTGCCATCTGGCAAACATTTCCTACAGACTGGGCTCGGCAGTACCCGCAGGGCAGATCAAATCGAAATTGACAGGGGATCCGGAAGCGTTGGAAACGTTTGCACGATTTCAAAACCACCTTCTGGAGAACAAGATCGATCCCACAATGACGGGAATCACGATCGGTCCGACATTGACTCTCGCGGGGAAGGAAGAATTCAGCGGGGACCATGCGGTGGAAGCAAACATGCTGATCACTCGTGACTACCGTGCGCCTTACGTCGTCCCGCAAACAGCCGACCTGTGACCGTCATTTTGTGTTTTCCAATCGGGCGTCACAAAAGGAATTGACCATTTTTTTCGCGGGGGGGATCGTTCCCGTCGCGCTGCTGGCGACGAACGCAGTGGTTGATTGACTACGGAAATCTGTAACTCTTACACACACTTCCCGAGATTCTGTATCAAATCGGTTTGTTCGAACGTTTTTTTGTATCGCAAAATGTTTCATAATAATATGTTGCATTAAAAATCATGTTTCGGCAAAACTGGCTGGTCTGAAGTTTGCTCTGTTGAAGGATTCGCCGCATCTATTGGCATGGATGCCATTGTGAAAGATGCGGCATCCCGACAATGCGATTCACTCGGAACAAGCATGGACGCTTTCTTTCGTAGCCTACTACTCCTCAGTACACTGGCCTCTGTCGGTGCCGGATTTCGAACAGCCAACTTCGAGGTCACGGCTTCTACCACTGAGTTCGCGAGAAGAGTCGGCGAGGCAGCGGAGGTTTATCGTGAAGAATTGGCAATCGAGTGGCTGGGAAAATCCCTTCCAGGCAACTGGTCGACACCGTGCCCGATTCATGTGACCGTTGGCTCCATGGGTGCGGGGGGGGCCACCACTTTCAATTTTCAAAATGGCGAGGTCTATGGTTGGAAGATGGACATTCAGGGAAGTGAAGAAAGAATTTTAGATTCCGTCCTCCCCCATGAAATCAATCACACGATATTCGCCTGCTATTTCCGTCGTCCACTGCCGCGCTGGGCCGACGAAGGAGCGGCCTCATTGATTGAGCATGGATCTGAACGTTTGCGACTCCGGAAGATTCACGATCAAGTCATGGGAACCAATCGCAAGATTCCACTTCAAACGCTCTTGGAAATGAAAAGCTACCCGCAAGACAAGCAACGGGTCCTGACTCTTTACGCCGAGGGACATTCGTTGGCTGACTTCTTGATTCAGAAAAGTGATAAGACGGGTTTCATTAGGTTTCTTCAGATGGCACACGAAAAAGGTTGGGACACCGCACTCCATTTGTACAACTACACCAGCACCGGTTCGCTTGAGAAAGACTGGGATCAGTGGGTCTTGGCGGGCTGTCCCTCGCTGAATTCTCTGGCCGGTTCACAACTTGCCGACAGTCGTGGTGCGTCCGCCACGCAAGGGACCACAATCCGAGCTCAATCTCCTGATGAAATTCCTTTACCGAGTCCATTGCTGAAGGAAGGAAAACCGTCACCGCCGAGGAATCCAAACCAAGTATTAAAAAGTGCTGATGGGCCAGAAGACGTCACAACGGACATCGCGACGGCGGCAAGCCCAGTCAGTCGCCAAGGTCTGGAACTTCCACTACTGGCTCATCCTAGTCGGATTGGCACAGCACGAGTTTTGCGTGAGTTGCCCAATCGTTCACTCCCTCTCTCCCAATAGTCATCAATTTTTCCGGCCGCCGCACGAGTCTCCGTCGCAGATGTCGGCCATGTGTCCCAAGGCTCGGGGGGCGGGGGGGGTTGAGGGTTTGGAAACTTCATCCACCGGCAAAACAAACTGCCGCTGTGGTTTCTAGGCGATTCATCTTCAATCGTCGCCATAATTTAAGGACGAGGACTTGGAGCCGATTGGGAAACGGATGTCTCCGAGGGATGTAACACAAACAGAACTTTTACCGCTTGACTCACTCCCCCGGAATCGATTGAAGCGACTCGCTGCGGCAGCGTTTCTTTCGCCTTTTCATTTTCGGAAAGTCCGTTTCGATCTGTTGTCAAACCTCTTCGAGACGGACTCGCGGACAACGGTGATTCGGCATCGGCACGAATCGGCGTCTGATTGCCCCTCCGAATAGTTTGTTGGAACGCAGGCTGTTGAGCAAGTTTGTTGATCGAATTCGATTGTGGAAGCACGTCTTTCTGCAGTGGAGAGGTGATGACGTCTGTGTTTCTGCGTGAGGCCCGAATCTCTTCTGTAATTGCCGCGGAGGTTGTTTTTTTTGTCGAAACATCGCCAACACGTTTCTCTTGAGAAGTCGTAGGCTCCACAACGGAAGGTGATTCCGACGGCGAGTCAGACAAGGCCATTGCGTTCTTTAAGAGAAACGAATTGACAGCGCGCTCTGCCTCATCAGCAACGGCCGCTGAATCCGGCTCTTCTGTTTTTTCTCGGCCTCGGTTGGGAATTTGTAACGTTTCGGAATTTCTCCCCGTCATGGCCGAAATTTTGTTGCCTGATCTCCGTTCGCCGGCCGTGTGGTTTGACGAGTTTTCTTCGACCGGCAACTGCAGTGGTGGTTGCGATTTCCAAGACGTTGGAAACAAATCAGGATGACTCGAGATTTCTTCCAACGTTTTTGCCAACTGTTCACCCGGCGCGTTGGCATACACCGCAATCCATTCGCCCGCACCCGAAGTTACTGTTGAACTTGGCGAGTTCTGCCTGTTTAGGACGCTTGTGGTTCCCGCCAATCTGGGCTGAATGAAATTCTTCGCAAGGAGCAACTGAATCTCATTTGCTCCTTGCTCCAGATCCACAACCCGGACATACACCACCGCAACACTGCTGGAGAGGTCCGCCATACGAGGAACGAGTTGGTAAACTTCGCCTCGCTTTAGGCCGTTGATGAACAGTGAGTTATTAACAGAGTGACTCTGATAACCATTTTCAGCCAAAGCCAAGTTCGCCGCCAAATCCGGATTCACATCAAGCCCGTTCAAAGTTACGGAGTCGTTCAGGAGCGGAGTGGAGGCGGAAATGGTGGAAGGTCTCAGGCGGGCCTTGCCGCGAGCGACATCTCCGCCGCTTTTCTGTTCGGATTGTGCCGTCACAGGTAAATTCTCGAGTTCTGTCATTTTCACGAAATCGAACGTCAAAATCACCGCCGCGGCCGTCACCACCGCACCTAAGACCGCGGAAGTCCATTCGCGTCGAAGACTGTTTTTTCTATCTGTTGAGGCAACGACTGGCATGAAGACGAGAGAAATCTGGTTCATTTGTTTTTGGACATTTACAACCAACTCAACTGGCGCTAAATCATGTGGGAACGAGTGTAGTAGTCCGGAAAGACTTGCAATTTCCGCTAATTCACGCCTCGCAACGAGAGACTCACGCAGTGCCCTTTGCACCACGGCACGTTCTCTAAGAGAAGCCTCACCATCGAAGTAGGCTGAAATCGATTCGTTGGGTGACTCTTGGCTCATTTCAACGTTCCCCAGTTGATCGATTTTCCAAGAACCTCAAGTGTTGAAAATTGATCCGTCGACCGTCGCCAGCCGATTGTACTTTCACGAAGAGCCAATTGGCGATTCATTTTTTACTCCTCGGGGCTGAGCAAGAGACTCAGTGTGACTCGAAGTTCGATCCGTGCGCGATGAATCCGACTGCGTACCGTTCCAAGCGGCACATCGACAACCCCGGCTATCTCTTCGTAACTCATTCCGTCTATCTCTTTCAGTACCAGTGCCGTACGAAATTCTACTGACAATTCGGACAATGCCTTGCGAACAATGCGTTGTCGATCCGAAATATGCATGGCATACGAAGGCTCGCTCGCGGGATCATCATCCATCGGATCTAATCCGCTCTCCTCACGTCTGGCCTCCACGCTGGCAGTCATCCTTCGAGTCTTTCGTTTCGCACTCACCGCAGCATTGAACGCAATTCGAAACAGCCATGAATAAAATGCGGCCTGTCCCTTAAAACTCGCTAATTTCTGAAAAGCATGCGTAAATGCCTCTTGAGCCACGTCCTGAGCATCCTCTGCAGATCCGATGACGTGCAGGAGGCTATTAAATAATCGGTGTTGATAGCGTTCAACAAGAATCCCAAACGATTCCCGTTGACCGGCGAGACACTCATCGATGAGAGTTTTGTCAGTTACCATGTTGACGATATCACAGTGGGATTGGACGGCCGACAGCGGCCAAAAGTACCCCAAAACATCGAAACCGAAGGCTGTTCAAACCGTCACAGTGTATCAATCGCAGTTCAAAAATAGCGATCAAGGCCGCATTGTGCTTTAGTTTTTTCAGCGACATTGGACAGTCCTTTACGTGGATGTCTCATAGTCGTGGATCTTCGAAATGTGATGCGATGACGATCACCTAGTGTAGTGTCTCACTCAGATGGGATCTTATTGAGTGCGGATCGGGCACGCGCGACTTTGGCGAGGATGTCTTCCGCTTTCTTGGTCCAAACGAATGTTTTCGGGTGGGCGTTGTGATGTGCAATGTCGTCGCGGATTGCGTGTTCC
>CAMCMU010000084.1 GCA_945876035.1 Schlesneria paludicola DSM 18645
AACAACCCCTCCTGACGCTCCTGCTTCCGCCGTCCCATCGCCATCGAAACCACCTCCGTGAATTCCTAACCAACCACCGCGACGACAGCCTAGCGCCATTCTCATTCCCGTCAACCGTCAGCAGTGACTTTCACCACGGGCTCCTAGGCGGAAACGGCCTACCGACTCAGATCGCTGCGGACAATGCCGAAACTTCAAACGAGGGCCGACGGAGTCCAACTCAACTTTCGGCCAGCTTCATACGCCCGATTCGAGACAGGTGGGCGGCATGAATCGGATGCGGAGCACACCGCAGTGAGGTTGGGAGCCATGACGGACGCGACAACTTCGCGTCCGTGGGTTCCTTTAAAATCGGCAGATGCGGCCCCTTACGAACGACCTTGTAGCGTTCCAGTTCAACCGGATGAATATACAGCCGTTTGGCGGAGATCAGTTCAATGATCAATTCACACAACAACTGACTCATACCCGTCCAAAGGACGGTGTTTGGGTTAACGCGTACGGCAAGACCAAAGTCGCCGGTCACGTCCATGTAGGGAGCGAGACTATCCTGCAACGCCGCAAACAGCACGTCGCCATGACCTCGCACGTATTCGACCAACGCCCCCTTCAGTTGCCCGGCGGTTGCCAATTGAGCCCAGGCCGGCACGGTGGCTTGATCCTCGACAGATACGGACAACAAATCGTTGCGGTGTTCTGCTTCAAGCATGGATGTCAAACGGCTGTCGGAGGTGGCGCGACGCGTGCGGTCTTGCGCCCAATTCCGTAGTGCGAAAATCTTGTCTTCCATGGTGACAGACAGCGGAACCGTACTGCGCCAAGCACGCTGCAGATCCTCGGAAGTCAGAACGTGTCCCTTGCCAAAAGCATCGATCAGTGCGGTCACGATAATCTGTTCCAACTCCGCTCCGCTGAAGCCATCACTTCGTTGAGCGAGATCATCAATGTCGAATCGGGCGGGGTTCCAACCGCGTTTCTGCAGATGAATTCCCAAAATCCGCATTCGCTCTTCAAAATTGGGAAGATCGACAAAGAACAGTTCGTCGAAACGGCCACGACGAAGCATTTCCGGGGGGAGACATTCGACCGAATTGGCAGTCGCCACAACAAAGATCGGTTTCCGTATTTCTGCCATCCACGTCAACAGAGTTCCAACCAGTCGTAACATCGTCGCGTCTGGCCCGGCACCGCCGTCTCCCTCAACACCGGCAAAGCTCTTCTCCATTTCGTCAAGCCACAACACCACGGGGGAAATCGACTCCACCAGACTCAGCACGCTCCGTAGATTTCGTTCGGATTCGCCCCGCTGATTCGTCAGCAGCGTGCCGATGTCAAGCCGAATCAGCGGAAAACTGAGCAGCCGAGCGGTGGCTCGAGCCGTCAGGCTCTTTCCGCAACCTTGGACCCCCAGCAGCAGCATTCCCTTCGGCAAAGGAACTCCCTGCTCCCGGGCGCGAGGCGTGTACGCTAGCGCCCGCTGGGCGAGCCATTCCTTCAGTTGGTCGAGACCACCGATGTCACCAACACCCTCATCAAGATCATAGAACTGGAGAAAGTCCGACCCCGAGGCTAGCGTTCGCTTTTCGGCGATTAACGTGGTGAAGACGTCGTCACTCACTGTGCTCCGATCACACAGCGCCCGCCGCCAAGCCTTCATGGCCTCTTGGGATGTCAGCCCCATCACGGCCTTGATCAAACGATCTTCGTCGTCTGCAGAGAGGACCAGGCCTGTCGATTCGGCGGCTGTTTTTTTGCCGACAGCGGATCCGTCCCCGGCATTATCCCCACTCCATTCCGCTAGAAAAACATCAAAATCATCTCGCAAATCCTCATAGGCGGGCAGGGGAAGTGCGAGTGTGACCGAGTCCTTGATCAATTCGACGGGCACCACAGTCACAGACCCAAACACAATCACCGTTTTCCTCTGAGCGATCAGCTCCGGCAAGGAGTCTCTGAATTGTCGAACAATCAACGGGTCACTCAGATAGGGGTGAAAATCCTTGACAAGAAAGACATGATCTTCGGGGAACGCGACGATTTGTGACAACAGAGTTTGTGCCGCTGGCGGTTGATTGAGATCACCGTTTGCCGGTGGAAGAAGCCCCCGTGTGATTGTCCACGTCACAACCCCACGCTCCAACTCCAGCACCAGTTCCGACAGTTCTCGCTCCCAACGATCCTCCTCCCAGGTTTTCAGGAAGAGCAGGGGATAACCCGCCAAAATACGAGACCGCAAATCGCTCAGAACAGCTTCAGTATTCATGGCTTCAGTCGAGATTCCGAGTGTTCAAGGACAGGTTCCGACGACTGATTCAACAAGATCTTGAGAGAGGGCTCGGCGGCCGCCGAATCCTCTCTCCGTCAACCGGCGGCGAAACAGATGATACCGTTAACACCACACGTGCCATAGCGGATCTTTTTCGAAACGTCGGATTCGAAGAGCCTGAGCATGACCGCATTCCCTCCCTCCGTAGCCTCAGAGACTTTTTGAGGACCCTTCGGCGATCCGCGGGGAGAACGGATCCGAAAATTTTGCTGGACTCCACGAGTTCCGCGATTGCACCTTGTGAGTCTTGTCACAAATTTTCCTGATCGTGACACACGGAAAAGGCTTCATTTCGAACAGGCTCGAGAGCCCGTCATTAGAAAATTCTTATCTTGGTGGCTACTATCAGGGCTGCGCAACACCGTCTGTTTAATGAGCCGCACGATCCGCAGGAACACCGATGAAGATTCACGAGTATCAAGCGAAACAACTGCTGGCCGCGGCCGGGGTCAAGGTGCCTCGAAACGTCGTTGCGAGAACGCCCGATGAGGCGGCCGCCGGATTCACTCAACTGTCTGGCGAACTGGCTGTGGTGAAGTCGCAAATCCATGCGGGCGGTCGCGGCAAAGGCCGGTTCAAGGAGCAGCCGATTCAGCCGGGAGTGGTCCTTGTGAAGTCGGCTGATGCCGCGCGAGACAACGCCAAGAAGATGCTCGGCAACACGCTCGTCACGATTCAAACGGGTGACGAGGGCAAACAGGTCAGCGTGGTCCTGATCGAAGAGGGTCTGAAGATTGCAAAGGAACTGTACCTCGGCGTCGTCGTGGATCGCGAGTCGGGCGGACCGATGCTGATCGCCTCATCCGCAGGTGGCATGAACATCGAAGACGTGGCACACACCACTCCCGAGATGATCCTCCATGAAGCATTCGATGTCGAAGCGGGACTGCTCGGCTATCAAGCCCGCAACGTGGCGTATCGCCTCGGTCTCGAGGGTGTCTCCGTCCGCAATGCCGAGAAACTCTTGAAGCAACTCTGCCAGTTCTTCATCGACCGCGATTGCAGTATGGTTGAGATTAACCCGCTCGTCGTCACGGCGGATGGCGACCTCGTCGTGGGCGATGCCAAGGTCACCTTTGACGACAATGCCCTGTTCCGTCATCAGGATTTGCTATCACTCCGCGACCTCAATGAAGAGGAACCCAACGAATTTGCGGCTCAAAAGTTCGGGTTGAGCTACGTCAAGCTCGAAGGAAATCTTGGCTGCCTTGTGAACGGAGCGGGCTTGGCGATGAGCACAATGGATATTATTAAGTATCACGGAGGCGCACCGGCTAATTTTCTCGATGTCGGCGGCGGAGCCACTGTCGAGCAGGTGACGGAAGCTTTTCGTATTATCCTCGCCGACCCTCACGTGAAGGGGGTGTTGGTTAACATTTTTGGCGGCATCATGAAGTGCGACACGATCGTGACCGCACTCTTGTCGGCCTACGACACAATCGGCATCAAGGTACCCCTCGTCGTCCGCCTCGAAGGAACCAATGTCGAACTCGCTCGTAAGATGCTGGCCGAGAGCGGCAAGCAAATCACCATCGGCACCGACCTGACTGACGCGGCAAAAAAAGCTGTCGCGTCCCTCCAGGCCTGATAAGCCCCCAAGACCCTGAACTGTCCAAACCACACGAAAGGAAGAGCGGCGAAAAAGAAAAGACGGTCAGAGTTCCGGTCGCTTGTCGCTCGTTCACCCGCATCTTTCCGACTCGCATGGTTCAACCTCCTCCATGATCAACACACGAAATTCCACTAGGTCTAGGCGATCAACGATATGAGTATCCTTGTCGATCAGAACACAAAAATCATTTGCCAAGGCATCACGGGCAAGTCCGGATTGTTTCACTCACAACAGTGTCGGGCCTACGCCCAAGAGCATCGTCCCGGTGAAAACGTCTTCGTCGGCGGATGTACCCCCGGCAAAGGCGGTAGCGAGATCGATGGCTTCCCGGTTTTTAATACGGTCGAAGAGGCCCTCAAGAAGACCGGAGCAAACTGCTCTCTGATCTTCGTCCCGCCGCCGTTCGCCGCTGAGGCCATCTTGGAAGCGAACGATGCGGGAATTGGATTGATCGTCTGCATCACGGAGGGAATTCCGGTCCTCGATATGGCGCGCGTTCATCGCGCGATGCAGGGGAGCAAGAGCCGCCTGATCGGCCCAAACTGTCCCGGCATCATCACTCCCGGCGTGGCCAAGATCGGTATCATGCCTGGTTACATTCACCAGCCAGGTCCGGTGGGACTGATCAGCAAGAGTGGTACGTTGACGTATGAAGCGGCTTGGCAATTGGGGAACGTCGGCCTCGGCCAATCGACCGCCATCGGCATTGGCGGCGACCCGATCATCGGCACAACTTACATCGATCTCCTTCAAATGTTTCAAGCGGATCCACAAACCGAATCGATCCTGCTGATCGGCGAAATCGGAGGCAACGCCGAAATCCAGGCCGCGGAGTACATCAAGGCTCACGTGACCAAACCGTGTGCCGCCTTCATTGCCGGAGCGACCGCTCCCCCCGGAAAACGCATGGGCCACGCCGGTGCGATCATTTCTGGAGGCAGCGGCACCGCTGCCGAAAAACAAGCGGCACTCGAAGCGGCCGGAGTCGAAGTCGCTCACAGCCCCGCCGACATGGGCACTGCCTTGCAGCGTGCGATTGCCAAACGCAAGTAGTCCGAAGAACCGCTGCCGAGCGGAAGAACAATGCTACTCGGATTTGGGCCACCGGCAGGACACCACATCCACCCCACAGGGCCTGCGGCAGACCAAGCGGAACGCCCCTGATCAGAGTCACATCGGAAAATCATGGCATTCCGCGTGTCACGATCCGTCCGCTCGCTTGATTGCCACACGTCTTGCAATCGAGTGAGTCATCTCCACGGCGTGTCGCTGAACGATACGTTGGCGGGAACTGAGCTTCAGGGCAGATCCTGATAACGATCGATGGCTGAGCGATCGTCTTGAACGTTGACAACACCGGTCAGAGCAGGTTTCAGCGGATGGCATTGCACCCCTAATGAGCTTCTCCCGCCTCAGGAAGTCTGCCGCCGAGGCGTGGAATAGCCCTTCCTACGGGGCCTGTCGTTGGAACAATTTCGTGCGATGGGAACCAACGGGAGCGGGATCGAGCAACACGGAACACCTGCTGTCTTTCGTCCTCGGACGGTGGACACGGTCTCCAGGGATCGCTATTCGTGATGACTCTTGGGCCGTATCCATCCCACAAAATGCAGGAGTCCAAACATGCCGGCCACTCAACTCGATCAATTGAAACAATTCACCACAGTGGTCGCCGATACGGGTGACTTTGAGTCTATGAAGCAGTACCAACCACGTGACGCGACAACGAATCCGTCGTTGATTCTCGCCGCGGCATCCAAGCCAGAGTATGCCTATCTCGTTGATAAGGCGGTCGCCGATCGGCAAACGTCTGGGCTGACAGGGACGCAGCGTGTTGAAGACGTGATCGACCACGTCTTGGTCAATTTCGGGTCAGAAATCTTAAAGATTGTTCCCGGACGCGTCTCAACAGAAACCGATGCCCGCCTGTCATTCGATACGGCCGGAACGTTGGCGAAGGCTCGGCAACTGATCTCGCTGTATGAAGCCCGCAACATCGAACGCGAGCGGGTGCTGATCAAGATCGCCTCAACATGGGAGGGGATTCACGCCGCCGAAGTCTTGGAACGCGAGGGAATTCACTGCAACCTAACGCTGCTGTTTTCGTTCGCGCAGGCCGTGGCTTGTGCTCAGGCCGGCGTACAACTTATCTCGCCGTTCGTCGGACGTATCCTCGACTGGTACAAGGCGGCGATGAAACGCGACTACCTCGGTGCAGAAGACCCAGGCGTTGTGTCGGTCACTCAGATTTACAACTACTACAAAAAGTTCGGCCACACGACGGAGGTTATGGGAGCCAGCTTCCGCAATAAAGCGGAAATCATCGAACTGGCGGGCTGCGATCTGCTCACGATCAGCCCCGCACTACTGGGCGAACTCGCGGCCTCGACCGAGCCCCTCACCCGCAAGCTCGATGCCCATGCCGCCAACTCGCTACCGCTCGACAAAGTGACGTTCGATGAAAAAACGTTCCGCCTGCAACTGAACGACGACGCGATGGCCACCGAGAAGACAGCCGAAGGAATCCGAAAATTTTCCGCTGACATCGTGCGGCTCGAACAGCTCATCGTCGCCAAACTCGCCTAAGCCGTGCCACACGGATTGAATCACCGACCGAAGGCCTGTGTCGCGGTGGTGTTTCGATCACGGCTCCTATCGCTGAGGCGCGTTCCAAAGTGGATCGATCGAACCTTAAACCCGAAACTCAACCTCTTCGTGAAGGCGGAACGCGACACGCAACACGCGGCAAAAATGTGCGGTCGATCGTGCTCCCACGCGGATTCAGACAACTCCCGTGAGAGCCAAGACGGCGACAAGACGTTCCTGGAAATCTGAATCGATCGCAAAACCGACACGAAAGATTTCTTGGTCTTTCGCCTGTGATTGGCCTCGGTCATCCAACAGGATTGACCTCGACCGGTGCACGCATCCGCCTGACGTTGAAAAGGTTACTTTTCGTCGTCGGCAGAGGTCCATGGGTCGAGTGAGGTCGAGTCGCTACACAGTTCGTGCGGCTGAAAATAAATGGCGATTTCACGCGTGGCCGCTTCCGGACTATCACTCGCGTGGACCAAGTTCATCTGGCGGCTCATCCCCAAATCCCCGCGGATGGTTCCCGGGGCGGCATCACGTCCATTGGTTGGCCCAATCATTCCGCGAACGACGCCAATCACCCCGATCCCTTCGAGAACGAGTGCGATCACTGGACCCGACGTGATAAATTTTTCCAGCAATGGATAGAACGCCTTGGTGGCGTGCTCGGCGTAGTGTTGCTTGGAGAGCTCGGATGTGACTTTCAGTAATTTCATGCCGACGGTCTTGAGACCCTTCTGTTCAAAGCGACCGAGGATCTCTCCGGTCAATCGACGAGCAACAGCATCGGGTTTGAGCAGGACGAATGTGCGTTCGAGAGGCATGACAGATTCCTTGAATGATTGTCTGAAGAACATGAGCCAAGAAAAAAAGGGAGACGATATGACATCTCGTCAATCCGGACGGGCGGGTGATCGCCCATCACGCTCCGGTCATCAGCTGACGGAATGATTGAAACAGGTAACTGCTGTCGTGGGGGCCGGCCGACGCTTCCGGATGGTACTGGACACAGAAGGCCGGAAACTCTCTGTGTCGCATCCCTTCCACCGTCTGATCGTTCAGATTGATGTGCGTCACTTCAAGACAACGGGGAAGAGTTTCCGTGGAGATCGCGAAGCCGTGATTCTGTGACGTAATTTCCACTCTCCCATTTTGCTGATTCAGAACCGGCTGGTTGACACCACGATGGCCGAATTTCAATTTATAAATATCGGCTCCACAGGCCAACCCCATCAATTGATGGCCCAGACAAATCCCGAACACCGGGACCCGACCGAGCAAGCCTCGAATCGTCTCCACCGCATAGGCCAGCGGTCTCGGGTCACCCGGACCATTGGAAAGAATGACGCCATCGGGTCTGTGGGCCAAGACTTCCACAGCGGTTGCCGTTCCAGGAACGACAGTGACTCGGCAACCCAAGCTGCGCAGATGCCTCAGAATATTCCATTTCATGCCGTAATCAATCGCGACGACGTGCCATTCTCGTTCCGTTGAGATTGGCGAGGAAGAGTGAGGGGAATTTAGAGAGAGGTTTGTCATGGGGGACAGGCCTTCCGTCCAGGCAAATGTCGTCGTCGGCATCACCTCACGGACCAGATCTCGTCCGATCAGATCAGGGCTCGATTGTGCCTTTCCGACCAGTGAGGCATCGTCCAGATCCGTTGTCGAGAGGACGCCTGTCATGGCACCGCGACTCCTCAACCGTCGCACGAGGGCTCGTGTATCAATTCCCTCGATTCCGATGACATTCGCCTGCAGAAGATAGTCTCCCAGTGAATTCGTCGAACGAAAATTGCTGGGAATGCAACAGTTTTCCCGGACAACAAAACCACGAATCGAAAGGGTGTTGCTTTCCGCATCAGAAGGATTGACGCCATAGTTGCCGATTAGCGGATAGGTCATGGCCACGATTTGACCGCAATAGGACGGGTCCGTGAGAATTTCCTGATAACCGGTCATGCTCGTGTTGAAGCAGACCTCACCAAAAACCTCACCTTCGGCTCCGAATCCTGTTCCAGTGAAGACCGTTCCGTCGGCCAAAGCGAGCTTGGCGGGTTTCAGCATGGTGAACCTTGATGAGGTGACACGATCCGGTACGAAGCGATGGAATATCCAATCCGAAATCTGAATTTTTAGCCCCTCTTTGTAACAAACAGAGTCTCGATTTTGAAGAGATCGGCAAGAAAGAGACGGGCCATCGCTGTTTTCAATGGAAGCGGCGACGACCACGGACTTCCGGCGCGGCCCTGGATCTCGAAAAACGGCCGGCCCGACGACCTCGAGGCTCCGCTACCTGAACGCC
>CAMCMU010000085.1 GCA_945876035.1 Schlesneria paludicola DSM 18645
CCGCGTCAGACTCGAATGCTCGGCAGTCGCCTCCTGTGGCTGACAGCCCAGGAAACTCGTCAGCGACAAACTGTCGGAACACCGCCACACGATCCCGTGTTGTGAGTCGATGTCCTCGAAGTAGCCGACCATCAGCATCCGAAAATCCCCCCCCCCGGCGCAATCGAACCGCGATCCTGCTGGGAGTCGTGCGGCCGACAGAGTTGCTCCAACCACGCATCGAACCCAGCCTCCGCGAGCAGTTCATTCACCCGCTGATAAAACACCTGCCGGGGACAGCTCATCGGTCGCAATCCAAAACTCTTGCTGCTGCTCCGTCCGCCAATGTCCCATCGCCATTCCCTGCTCCTCAGTCCCTCAAACGCGTCGATCATCGCGTCCTGTCACACACATCAAGCCAACGACGGATTTGTCAACAGGATGCTAGGGCATGCTGGAGAGGCTCCACACATCCGCTGGCCACGACTTTCCGGACGCCTGAATGTGTCGCAAAAATTGCACCGACTCGAACAACAACCACCGATAATCGCGGTGCGCAATCTAGGCTGGATCACCACCGCTATTCCAATGCCTACTTCGCTGAGCTTGGGCTGTTCCGCGTGACATCAGCCTTTGCTCGTGAATGCCAATCCTGTCACGAGCAACAATCGATTAGAGAGCCGGATGCGGGAGAACCGCCAATTCGGTTCGGAGGTAGGGGGAACGTAACTCAATGCGTCCTCCTTATCCCTATCGGGTATCCTTTGCCAACTTAGGTCTGTCGGGCGGATCTGTAGGCCCACTAATTTTTCCCGAAGCGGAGCCATCAAGCTGCTGAACTCCTACCCACACCACGTAACAGTCACGCCAGCGAAAGGCTCTGTCTTCCAGCGAATTTCGTATGTTTGAGATTGCCGGTCATCGGTGCAGGCGGCGAGAGCTGCCTGCACCGATGACCGGCAATCATTGTGGTGGAAATTCGCAACGACGACCACTATAATTCACTCCATGCGCAGCACCAATTGTTGAGGCTGCCCGCCCCCGACGTGGAACAATTTCGGTCACATTTTCAGAGTGCAAGACCGCCACCGCCGACAGAGCCCAGATAAATTAGAGTTCAAGGCCATGCCCAAGCCACATTTCGTCGTTGTTGGCAAGATCCCGAGTCAGCTGATTGCCGCGTGTGTGGTGATCGCCTACGGCCTGGTAAGCTCTGTAGGTGTTATGGGTGAGACCTCGGAGGATTTTGAGGCCAAGTCCAACTTCTTTGAGTCTCAGGTTCGGCCCCTGTTACTTTCCCAGTGCGCTGACTGCCATAACGCAGATGAACAATCGGCTGGATTACGAATCGACTCTCTGGCCAGCCTGTTAAGGGGTGGTCAAACCGGGCCGGCCCTCGTTCCTGGAGATGTCGAATCAAGCCTCTTGGTTCAAGCGATTCGGCAAACGGGTGAATTGCGTATGCCGCCTGACTCTCGTTTGAATACCGAGCAAATCGGGATTCTTGAACGATGGATTGCCATGGGAGCTCCGTGGCCCGCGGATCCCTCGGAGGCGGCGCAGAAAGATGCGAAAGTATCGCAACGCCAACGGAAACACTGGGCTTTTCAGCCGGTGGTGGATCCGCCGATACCTTCGGTGGTGGATGTGTCGTGGTGTCGCAATCCTGTTGATAATTTTGTCTTAGCCCAGTTGGAAGCAAAAGGGATGCATCCTTCCCCGCGGGCAGATCGACGGACGTTGATCCGACGAACAACCTATGATTTGACGGGATTGCCACCCACTCCGACCGATGTGCAGGATTTTGTGGCGGATCCGGCCGCTGATACCGACGTGTATGAACGACTCGTCGAGCGACTGCTGGACTCACCGCAGTACGGCGTTCACTGGTCCCGAAAGTGGTTAGACGTGGCTCGCTACTCCGACACGAAAGGCTACGTTCCGGGCGCAGAAGAACAAAATTTCGTCCAATCCACAGCGTATCGCGATTGGGTCGTCGACGCGTTCAACCGCGATTTACCGTACGACCGTTTTTTACTCCTCCAAATCGCTGCTGATCAAGTCGCGCCCGACGAACCCCAAGCGTTGGCGGCAATGGGATTCCTCACACTCGGAAGGCGGTTCCAAGGAGTCACCCACGACATTATTGACGATCGAATTGATGTGCTTACTCGCAGTACGATGGGCCTGACTGTTGCCTGTGCCCGTTGTCATGACCATAAATATGATCCGATCCCGACGGCGGACTACTATTCGTTGTACGGAGTGTTCCAGAATTGCAAGGAGCAGCAAGTCAGGATTGCGGATCCGGCGATTTCGGACATCACATCGTACGAAGCCACTGAGGCGGAATTGAACAAACGCCAGGCGAAGCGTGACGAAGTGCTTGCGAAAGAAATTGCTGCAGCGAATGAGCGAGTGCGTCGTCGGTGTACCGACTACTTATTAGCGCAGTTGGAACTTCACAAATACCCAGAAGAGGGATTTGGTCAGGTGCTTGGTGTTGACGACATCCAGCCAATGTTTGTGCGACGATGGCAATCCTTCCTAGCGGAGTCGGGGCGGTGTCATGACCCTGTCATGGCTGCATGGCACTGCTACGCACAACTACCGACCGATGATTTCGCAAGTCACGCCGAAAAGGTTACACAGTCGCTCCGTGACATGCCCGCTTCGTCGCTCAATCCGAGGGTTGCTGCCGCGTTTCAAGAACCGCCTGGCAGTATGCGGGATGTCGCTGAACGCTACGGGCGGTTACTGAGTGGCGTCGAACGCGAGTGGCAAGAGATGTGCTCCGAGTCAAAGGAGAAGTCGACTGAATCGCCGCAGTCCCTCACGGACGTCGACGCTGAAGCGGTACGTCAGGTGCTCTACTTCGAAAATTCTCCTTGCCGAATTCCTCAAGAGTCGGTTGTCAACGTCGAATTCTATTTTGATCGCGAAACTCGAGCGGTTCTTTGGAATGCCCAAAGCGATTTCGACCGATGGCTCATTCAATCACCTCAATCTCCCACGTTCGCAGTGGCGCTTGTCGATCGAACTTGGATGCGGGAGCCCCGTGTGTTTCGTCGAGGCAATCCAGCGAATAAGGGAGACCAGGTTCCGCGGCGATTCCTGTCTCTCATGGCTGGAAGCGATGCGCCGGCCTTTACGCATGGTAGCGGCCGCTTGGAACTGGCTCGGTCGATAGCTGACCCTAAAAATCCACTGACGCCACGAGTCTGGGTGAATCGGATTTGGATGCATCATTTTGGCAGCGGACTTGTTGTCACTCCAAGTGATTTTGGTGTGCGGGCCGATCCACCCAGTCACCCCGAATTGCTCGACTGGCTGGCTCACCAACTCGTCGAGCAGGGTTGGAGCACCAAGGAAATGCACCGACACCTCATGCTGTCCAACACCTATCAGCAAGTCTCCGGGGGATTCGTGGACAGCGATCGAGTGCGACATGCCTTAGACGTTAATCCTGACAATCGGTTGCTCTGGCGTATGAACGCAACCCGACTTACGTTTGAAGAGTTGCGAGATACACTCTTGGCGACCACGCACGAATTGGACCTAAGTCTTGGTGGCAAAGCGATGGTTTTGTTTCCAGCCGACGATCGGAACGTACGCCGGACGTTGTATGGAATCGTGGACCGACAGTACCTCCCGACCGTCCATCGTATGTTCGATTTTGCGAGTCCCGACTTGCATATCGCTCAACGGACGGAAACGATGGTTCCGCAGCAAGCGTTGTTTGCCTTAAATCATCCCTTCCTCGCGAACCGGGCACGCGCTTTGGTATCGCTGACAGACGCTGAGGCTGACGATATCGCGAAGTTGGACCGCTTGTACCAAGAAGTTTACCAACGTGCACCCATGGCTGCGCAGCGTAAACAAGCGATGGCCTTTCTTCGTTCCACGTCGGAAGTGGCTCCAGCACCCTCCCCGACCGCGGAATCGTTGGACTGGAAATATGGATTCGGACGCGTCAACGAAACCCTCGGGAGGGTTGACACCTTTCAAACTTTTCCCCAATTCAGCGGTGTCGCCTGGAACGGAGCCCTTTTGTTGTCGTCCCTAGAACGATTGCAATTAACCGCCGAAGGAGGAAATGGGGGCAACAAAAAAGGCATTTCTGCCATTCGGAGGTGGACCGCTCCTGCGGACCTACGCTTTAGCATCCGGTCGGCTGTCGAACACCAGAAGACAGAGGGTGACGGAATCCAATGTTGGATTGTGTCGAGTCACCAAGGTATCCTAAGTGTCGCAAACGTTCACAACTCGAAGGAGACGATGAACGTCGACGAGCGATCCGTTTGCAAAGGGGAAACAATCGATTTTGTCGTCGGTGGACACGACAATTTTTATCATGATGATTTCCTCTGGGCGCCGATTATTCGTGGCGAACCCAATCCCGTGCCCGGTGCGGGCCATGACGGCAGAAAAGTTCAGGAATGGAATAGCTTAAAAGATTTTGCCGGGCCATCGGTTCGGCCGCTGAAGAAATGGGAGCAAGTTGCTCAGGTTCTCCTGATGTCGAACGAGCTAATGTTCGTCGACTAGGAGATTACCCCAACGGGGGCAGGATCGTTCGCGGCAGAATTTATGAGAATGAACACGGGCGTGGAAGACGATGACTTCGTCGTCCTAAATCAGAATGAGGCCACCCAGAATCACTGCACAAAAAACCGGTGTGACTGAGTTTAAGTTGTGCCTGAGGATAAACAATAATGAAGAACGAAGCCCAATATTCTTCCGAGTGTTCATTCAGCCGCCGCGACTGCCTGCAGCAGTCCGGTATGGGATTCGCCACACTCGGTTTGACGCATTTGCTGTCTGATTCCCTGATTGGCAATTCGGGTCTTCCGATGAGATCCAACGGTTTGAAGGAGTCCCATTTTCCTCCGCGAGCGAAACGAGTCATTCATTTTTTCCTGAATGGCGGTCCTTCCCATATTGATACGTTCGATCCAAAGCCGCTCCTGATGAAGTATGCGGACAAACCCCTTCCGCAGACATTGACCACGGAGAGTAAGACTGGATCCGCGTTTCCGTCGCCGTTTAAGTTCAAGAAATACGGTCAGAGCGGCATCGAAGTCAGTGAGTTATTTGCGAAAACGGCGGCGCATGTGGACGATATTGCCGTCATCCGCTCCATGTATGCACAGGTTCCCAATCACGAACCGTCCCTGATGCTCATGAATTGCGGAAATTCTGTGCTGCCTCGTCCCAGCATGGGTGCTTGGGTGCTGTACGGCCTCGGTTCGGAAAACAATAACCTGCCAGGGTTCATTACGATGTGCCCCAGTGGTTACCCGCTGAAAGGGCCCGAGAATTGGCAATCGAGTTTTTTGCCGGGTGCGTTCCAAGGTACCTATGTCGATCCACAGCACCGCGAAATTGAACGTCTGATCGAGAATATCCGCAGTCCGCACGCGACTAGCGAAGTACAGCGACGACAATTGGACCTCTTGCAGACATTGAACCATGGGCATCAAGAGGGGCGAATCGATGAGCGGCTTGACGCTCGCATTCAATCGTTTGAGTTGGCATTCCGTATGCAAATGGAGGCGGCGGAGGCGTTTGATATCTCACTGGAGTCGCAGAAAACGTTGGATATGTACGGCGAGGGCGTGCATGGGCGGCAAACGCTCATCGCGCGACGACTTGTGGAACGTGGAGTTCGTTACGTTCAGCTATGGCACGGACCTGATCACCCCTGGGACAGCCACACTGAGATCGAAAAGAATCATCGTCATTTGGCGGGAGAACTGGACCAGCCCATCGCTGCTCTTTTGACCGATCTGAAGCAACGCGGGATGCTCGACGATACCCTTGTCATTTGGGCGGGTGAATTTGGGCGAACACCGACGGTGGAATTGACTGTCGATGGTAAGGCGCAAGCTGGCCGGGACCATAATCATTATGGATTCAGCGTTTGGATGGCTGGTGGCGGTGTTCGAGGCGGAACGGTCTACGGATCAACCGATGAATTTGGATTCAAGGCTCTCGAAAATCCGACCAGTGTCCATGATCTTCACGCCACCATTTTGCACCTTATGGGACTGGACCACGAACGACTGGTCTTTCGTTACGCCGGGCGTGATTTCCGACTTACCGACGTTCACGGTCGCGTGATCAACGATATTCTAATTTAATGACGCCCTAAATAAACGTCGCCGTACCGATCGCTTGGCAATCGGAAGAGTCGTCGTACGGTAAGACTATTGTGGTGACGCTCAGACCCGTGCATCACGGTCACCGTCGATTTAACGCGAAGAACATTCGGTCGACAGCAGACCGAGCAGCCTTCGACGTCATCCTAGGTCGTGCCTTGCGAGACATCGATTAGACTGACCCACGAAATGTGCTCGCAGGTTTCGGGTGATACTGGCCGCTTGAACTGTACGGGTGACAGATAACCGATAACCGAGTGCCTTCGGACGCGGTTGTAAAAGGTTTGGATGTATTCAAAGGGGCTTTGACCAGCCTAGGCTAGGCACGGGTTTGATATCGATATTGATGAACGAGTACTTTCTTCAATATCGCACAGAAAATTTCCATCGGCGCGCTGCCTCGGCAGTTTGCTTTGCGAATCATCGAGTACGTGATTTCGTGCCCCTAGAGTATTCTCTGATCGTGCTCACGGGCCTATTGAATACGGGAGGAATCGCTTTCGCGTAGAATATCCCCGTCGGGTTACCAGACAGTGTCACGCCGAAAATTGTTCCACCCGCAGAGTAGAGAATCGGTAGAGTCGTCAACGTGAGAACACGTTTTAAAACGGGGATTGTCTCCCGTTCTTGAATTCACACAGAATTTTTCTGAGGTGCTCACGCTCTTGAATGGCGGCGGGGCGTTGGGCACGATCTACTGATCGTGAGACTCTTCCATGGCTGCGTTCGCCTCGGACGAGCTGGCGGACGTTTCTTTCCGATAGAATTTGATCGCTTCAATAAATTTGGAGAGGGTTGAGGGGAAGTAAAAAGGTGTCCGGAACGAATGGCACTGCCGGCCCCGTTTTGCGTGCGGCCGGCGCATCTGTGGGGCGCACCCGTAAGAGCATGTGCTGGGGGTGCATCCCCGTCAAGAATTCCAGTAATGATTGGGCCGGCCTCAATAGTGTTCGGTACTCCGCTTGCATCGCAGTACCAGCAATTCTCGGGCACAAAAGCAATAATCTTCTGGCACGCTAATTACGCCGCTACTCTGTGGGAAATTTTGTCCTGCCCGTGTGACACAGCGAGCGACGATTGTAGCCAAGGATGCCAGACAATCTGATAACCAACTTTTCAACAATGCACCCTCCGGTGCAGACATCAAAGATGCTGCGCCGAACCACGCCGCTCAGGAAAATTCCCGACGCGGGCCAAAAGCGAAACCGCAATTGAGCCGTCCGATCATTCAGGGACTTCAGTATTTCGACAAGTTCAAACCCCTGCTCGCTCGGTTGCACGACGTTGGTACAGAACGTGACCAAGCCAACAATCGCGATCTGCATACTGCCTGCTAGATATTCCCGCCGAACTGATCGCAGAGGCATACCGTTTGAGGTAGCTGATCGAATTGTTTTTCCGGATGTTCAAACAGTTGCCGGGTTGCCGCCATCTGCTGAGACCAAAGCAGAATGGTGTCTAAATCCAGACTTATATGGCGATTAGTGCGTGCCTGTTGATTCTGATTCACACGGGCCGCGCACCGACCAAGCGTACGTTCGAAATGATCTGCCTTTATATATCGGGCCTTCGCAAAGTCCGTTGAGACAGCCGAGAAGCTTGCTGCGAAAATGAGGTCACAGGCAAGAGAGGCATATGGCGTTGATTCAATTGTGGACAAGTACATGGCATGTGTCGAAAAAATTATAAACATCCCTTTATTATTGCAGCGATTTGACGAAGTTCTGCAGGCAGGAAAGCTAGGGGAAGTGCTGAATGAAATCGTCACCCACAGCAAGGTGGAGTTTAATTATCGTCAAAGCGATCCAGAGGCAGTAGAGGATGATGCAGAAGACAGTGAGGCATAATCAAAGAAGGGGCAGCATGTTACCTCAGGGATATACGGCCACTTTATTGGCTTAACTGACTTTCAAATAGTTGTTTGATTCTTAACCGCGTGGGTTCGCCCCTTTCGAGAGGTGTTCCGCTTTACCGACCACTCGCCGCTCGGCTGACCAACGTTTCTATGTTCGATAGGTGAAATCCGCAAACACGCGAGACGCTGGGTTCGACTTCTCGAATGCCCGTTTCGCCTCGTGCTGTT
>CAMCMU010000086.1 GCA_945876035.1 Schlesneria paludicola DSM 18645
TAGTCCGGGAGAAGACCCAGCAGACGTCCCTGCTTGTCGGTGACGTACAATTCGGTCTCACTCGAAAGATTCAGCGTGGACTCCTATGCCGAAGGTGGGCCGCCATCGATTCCTGCGGGCGTCTCGTTTCGAATACTGCTCGTCGAGGATTTCGAGGACAGCCTTTCGCAATGGGGGATCGCTTGGCGATGCCAAGGCATTCTGTCGCCGCGGACTTTTTTGCGGTTCAACCGGACCTGGCGCGGTTGCAGCGGGTTGAGCGGCATGGCCTGCCTTCGCTGCGGACGATAGGCGCGGACTGAGGCCAACGTGGCAAGGACATCGATCGAGCGGAAGGAGTCGGGCGAGGGACTCGAACTGAAGACGCGAGAAGAACGGGCCCGCTTCGAGACAGTCGGTTTTGTGCTTCGAAACAGGCAGTACAAGCCTCTGGGATGCGATTCGAGGCTTCGGCATCCCTCCAAATCAAGAAATCCAAAGTTCAAAGGAAATCGACTGGCTCGGATAACTCAAACGCGACCGACAATCACTCGCCGCCAAAAACGCTATTTTTCAACAGGCAGGTGATCCCCGCTGCTCCGCTAAAATAGGATCATAGCAACTAAATAACCCGTAACGCCCCGGACGATCGACGATGGCCTGACGGTCACCCGAAAAGTTACTGGAAACAGCCTCAAACAACACGATTTCAAATTCGATGTCAGGTGAATCTAGCTTGCCTTTCAATCAAAGTGGTCCAAGCGGGAGGGCTATTTCTGGCCCTACACACGGAATGGCCGCTCATTACTCGATGTCCATCGATGATGAGATCTCTCCTTATCGTTGAGCCGAATATCGAACTCTGGCAAAAAAAATAAAATTTTCTGAACAGAGAAAGTTTGACGGTCGCGATCTATGACCTAGGTTCAGTCTGTCGATGTGTTCGGTGCAACATTGAAAGCCGTCAAAATCAATCAATGCGTAACTATCGACCCGGCCGCAAGCCGGTAGCCAGTCGGTTCGGAGAATTTCGCGTTTGACGCAGTGTCGCGTTGAAAAGACGGGAATCTCGGTCAATAGTCGTCAGTGTCTCTGGTGTGGGGCACGGCAACGCTGAAACAAGGTGGAGATGATGAACAAATTAATGAACAGTGTTAAGCAGTTTTTGGTGTCCGAAGACGGTCCAACCGCAGTTGAGTATGCGATCATGCTTTCGCTGATCGTACTCGTCTGCATCAGCGCCGTGACCAGCATTGGTGTCACCACCGCAGCCAAGTTCACTGCTGCCAATGCCGCATTGCAATAGTTTGGTCCACATCGTTTCGCGAGCGAAACGAAGAGTCATTCGTCCCACCGAAAGACGATTTCCGGTGGGGCGACGACTTTTCCTGTCTGGCTCCCGCATGGTGCGATTTCAGGAGTCTGTTCATGTTTCCGTTCTGGTATGAGTTGTCGAGTAGCCAGCTTCTCCAATGGATCAGCAGTGCTGTTGTGCTGTTCGTCTGTCTGGTGAACCTGGCCGCCGGACAGCGAGGCGGCTAATGAATCCGCCACAGACTCATAACACGTCAAACTGGTCGACGACCGGGATACTTCCAAAAAATTCCCCTCGCTCCTTCTGAAAAGGTTTTTTTGAATCATGGAATGTCAACAGTTCCTACTGTCGCACTGGGAAGTGAAGTTGGTTTCGGCTTTCCTCATCTTTGCGGCGTACATTGATGGCCGGCAGCTGAAGGTACCGAACTGGATCACATTTCCGATGGTCTTGTCCGGGTTGTTTTATCACGTCGTTTCGTACGGCTGGGCTGGAGCGATCGATGGCTTGAACGGCATTCTCTGGGGATTGCTATGCCTGCTGCCGCTGTATGCGATCGGTGGGATGGGAGCCGGTGACGTAAAACTGATGGCTGGTATCGGTGCCTGGTTGGGCGCGACAACGACCTGTGGGGCATTTGCGGTGACCGTCGTAGTTGGTGCCCTCATGGCCATCGTCATGATTGGGTTCAGTGGTCGAGTTTCACATCACTTCCGACAATTTATTCACATTGCTCATGAGATTATGACCATCCGCAATCCGGAGACGCTCTTCGCGATCGCGAAAGATCGCAAACCAACAATGTTTCTCCTGCCTTACGGCATCCCGATTTGCATCGGTTCGATTGCTTACTTTTGTTATGCGGGACTGATCTGAACTGAAGCTGAAAATCATCACCAGCAACGCGGAAAATTCAATCTCTGTGTCGTGTGAAACATTCCGAAATCCCGGTCAATAGTCGTCAGCATTCTGTCGTGCGGGACGCAGCAAAGCGGAATCAAGGGGGGGGGCTGATGAGCAAATGGATTAACCGTGTTAAGAGATTTTTGGTGTCTGAAGACGGTCCAATGGCCGTTGAATATGCGATCCTGCTGTGGCAGGTTGTCCTCGTCAACACTTAGTGCCGTAACCCAAGTTGGCCGCGCCAAAACTGAATTCACGGCGGCCAACGCCGCATGGCAAGAGTCTAACGTCACTCAACGCTCTCTGATCCCGTTGTCGCGAGTGTCGCTGCATTGAAAAACTTGAGCCGATTTTCTTGAACTTTCTATAACCACAGAAAAACAGCCCCAAGGCCAATCATGTCGGTCGTTAGGTTTCTCGCGATATAACCGGCATAGTCGTTATAAGTTGAAGAGTTTGACTTCGGATGGCCGATTAAGGATTCAGGGTAATCGCGTTTTGGATCGCGATCACCCAGTCGGCTCGAGGTCAACTGCGATGAACCATTCTCAAGTGGGCAATCAGTGTTTGTCTACGGAACTCGTGATGACGAGTGGCTGTGGCGATTGGTCCCTTGACTGTGACACCACTGTTCCTGCGGAGCCGCAAAATGAAACCGAAATCGTTAGTGCTTTTAGTCGTCGCCGCTGGATGCGGTCTTGTAGCGATGCTGGGCGTGCAGCAGCTTCTTTCTGCCGGAAAACAAACGGCTCAGGTGAAGACTCGAATCCTGATTGCAAGAACGGATATTGATGCGGGTATCTCACTAGACAAATCAAACGTGACTTTCAAGGAATGGCCCGAGGACGCTTTGCCCGAAGGGGCGATTACTAAGCCAGAAGAATATGCGGAGCGAGCCCTCAAACATCGCGTTGGTCCAGGCCAACCGATCGTCGTGGCCTCACTAGGAAGCAAGGGAGATTTCGGCCTCAGTGCATTGATCCCCCAAGGAATGACCGTCGTGACTTATCCCGCGACAGCATCAATGACGCACAGTGGCTTATTGAAGCCTGGAACATATGTCGACGTGTCAGCGGCAATCGATTATCAGGAAAAGAGTGGGGCAAAACGGACGGAAGTCAGACTCGTACTCCAATGTGTCAAGGTCATCGCCGTGGGGAGCAAGACTGCAACGTCAGAACTGGGGATGGATGCTACTGCCAAAGACAGCCAAAATGTTTCATTCTGCGTTTTCCCGTTGCAAGGACAGATCCTCCAACTGGCGTACAAGAAGAGTAACGGCTCAATCCAATTGGCTTTGCGAGGGAAATCCGACAAGACGAATGCAAATGTGAGTGACCTGACCGAACAACAATTGAACAGTTTGTCTAACAAGTTGTTTGGTGATTTTGAAACGAACCCGTCGATCAATCGGACCGTGGAACTGGTCAGTACTCCGAAGTCAAAACCCAGTATTCACTCGTTTTTGAAGCGACAAATGAGATCCGCGGTGACCTCCGTTGGGGAACAGTCCGTGCGAAAGTCTTGGAAGATTGAAATCTACAACGGAGACAAGAAGGAAGTCCAAGAGATCGAAATTTCGGAATTGGAAGCGGCGAAGATGGACCTTCCTCATGGTTCCACCTCGGCCGGAGTCGGTTGGGCAGATCCAATCCTCAAATTCTTTTCTCAGCAGTCCAAGAAGATGTCCAATCCTTCGACATCCAAGGAAGCGGTGTTAAAAGATACCGTCAAGCGATCTGATTATGTTGATGATCACCGGACAAGTTCGTTGAACTGCTCTCCGGCCCATTCTGCGAAAAATGATGGAGGTCAGTGGCAAGCACGGATCCAAACAAAATCAAATAGGGCAGGTCGCGATTCGGTCTGCTCAACAACTTGTCGTATATCAATGCTCAAAATGCTGTGAACCGCCTGAGCGGTTGCTTCGAGGTGGATGCCTCGAACAGATTACAGAGATCTGGGTAGCCAATCTCGAGCTACTCGATTCCTGGGAAGTTGCAGGGATGCCGGTTATGATCGCCAGACATCGGAAGTCGCCCCACCCTTCATTCCCCCGAGTGATGATGTGTGCATTGTTATTAGTGGAATTATTTTCAACGTGTGGAGAAGCGCAGGACGAGCCAGAACGCATTTCTTACGGGGATGCCGTAAAAATAGTCGCTCCCATCACACACCTAGAAGTCACCGAACGGACCGCTAAAAACGTCGAGTTTACGGAATGGGTGACCCGCGTTGACGGCTTCGATCCAAAGGTCATCAGTGTGACCGCTCTGGACAAACAGGTCTTGAGAGTTCAGGGGTTGGAACAGGGATTGACGACGATGGCCGTCACCGACAAGACGGGAGCGACGCATACAATCGAGGTGTTTGTCAGTGGCGATGCGAGACTCTTACAGGCTATGTTGGCTCGTGCATTTCCGAACTCTGTCATTCAAGCAACAATGTTGCGGGGTAACGCTGTCCTGTTGAGAGGTTGGGTCACGGAAGCACAGCAGATCTCCAGCATCACCGAATTGGCGGAACTCTATTCGCCGAAAGTTGTGAATCAGGTTCGCGTTGGTGGCCCGCAGGAAGTTCAATTACGAGTCAAGATCATGGAGGTTCAGCGGTCCAAGATCAGAACCTTTGGCTTTAATTTTGCCGCGTCAGCGAGCAGCTTCGCATTGGCGAGCACGATCGGACAAATCGCCCCGTTATCGGCATTGACTGCGCCGATTGGCGGTCCGCCCACTGCGATCATCGGACCGAATGGACTGAATCCGCCCACACTGTCGGCCGGTATTACAGGAAAAAGTTTTGGGTTTGAAGGGTTTTTGCAAGCATTAAAAGAAGAAGGCTTGCTGAAGATTCAGGCGGAACCGGTGTTGGTCACCCGCAGTGGAGAGGCGGCGCAACTCGACAATGGCGGGGAGTTTCCCGTTCCCGTTCCACAAAGTCTCGGAACAGTGACTATTGAATGGCGGGAGTTCGGAGTCATTCTGAAGGCGCTTCCGATTGTCATTAGCCCGACGCGACTGCGGCAACAGGTGGAAGCGGAAGTCAGTGAGAGAGACGTGGCAAACGGTGTGACTCTTGCCGGAACATTTGTTCCGGGTCTGACCCGACGTCGAGTTGCATCGACGGTCGAAATGGAGTTCGGACAAACTCTGGTTCTCGGGGGACTGGTCTCCACAAGAACGCTGGCAAGTACCTCGAAAACGCCTTTTTTTGGTGAGTTGCCATTGATCGGTGCGGCGTTTAGCAAGAAAAAGATGGAGGTTACAGAAGTCGAACTGATCATCATGATCACTCCCGAGTACGTCAGTTCGATTAGCAGCGACCAACTGCCGCCACTCGGCCCAGGCTTATCCACCACAACTCCCACAGATCGAGAATTGTTTTGCACCGGTTTGATCGAAGTCCCGGCGGTTGGTCCCGAATGCCCAGTCGGCGACTCTTGGGATCCGTCGTTCTCCGTCAAAGTGAAATCCGCGGTACCCGAGTCGGGCAAATCCGGAGCATACGAGACCTTCCCGAATCCGGCGACAATTGCGCCTCCCGCAGTGCCGCTCCTTTCCACTCCCGAACTCTTTTTGCCTTCGGATAGCGGCGATTTACCGGAAACCGTGCCTTCGCCACCAGCAGCGGATCCGTCGCTTTCATCGGGTTCTGCCCCGAAACAAGGGCAAACCCCAGGCCCCCCGTCCGCGACGGCCAGCGATACGACATCAACTCTCTATCGTTCAAGGACAAATTTGCAGCCGATCAATCACACGACAGACCTGCCAGCCAGCAGGCGAGTGCAACCCGTATCGGCGAGAAAGTCTTCAGCATCAAAACCGCTTTCGCAGCCCGGTGAGGTTTTTCGGTGAGTCGGTTTTCAACTTGGCGGGGAACGATCCAAACGTGTTGTCGCTGAACTCCGATCACGACGGCACATGAAACAAGATCCGATCGCAGTCTCCAACGAGACCATATTATTCCTACTGAAAACACAGAAACACCGGTCGAAAAAGCAGCCGGTATGAGGTCGACTACTATGAAAAACGTCATCCGGCTCGCCTTAGTCGATCCGAACGACGTCTCGCGCAATGCGTTGAAGACGGTGTTGCTCGACATCGAATCGGTTTGGCTGGAGGCGGAGTGTTCACGTTACGATGCTTTTGAGGATGTGCTCAAAAAGACTCAGCCTGATATTGCACTCGTGGCACTCGATTCCAATACCGTGTCCGCATTGGAACTTGTGGGTTTGATCCATCAAAAATTTCCCGCCTGCAGCATACTGGCTTTGAGCAACTCTCAGGAAGGAAGCTTGATTCTGCAGGCCGTGCGACAGGGAGCAAAAGAGTTTCTGCCAAGTCCCCTGAAGCTCGAAGATTTTCTTGGAGCATTGGAACGCATTCGGCATATCGTTCACAAAAATACAAGTGATGGGACATTTCGTTCGAGTCAAATCATTAGCGTTGCCGGCGTTTCAGGGGGAATCGGCTGCACATCCTTGGCGATCAATTTGGGTTGCTGTTTTGCACAGATGCCGGAACACAGCGTTGCAATCATTGACCTCGACCTTGCGCTTGGCGATGCAGACGTCTGGCTGGATATTATTCCTGAATACACAATTCATGACGTGGCCGACAACATCAATCGCCTCGATTATTCGCTTCTGAAGCGTTCTTTGACAAAGCATGAGTGTGGTGCGTTTCTTCTACCACGTCCGGTGGATATGGAAGATCATCCACCACTCGGATCGGAAGAACTTCAACGGGTGATTTCGATGCTCAAGGCGACGTTCACACACTTGGTGATCGATTTGAGCAAAGCCTTCACGCCCTTGGATCAAGCCGCGATGGAGGTGTCCGATGTGGTTCTCATTGTCACTCAACTCGATCTCCCTGCAATTCGAAACGCCGGGCGTTTGCTGCAGTTTTTGAAGCGAAAACCGAATGTCTATGAAAAGGTACGCCTCGTTGTGAACCGGATGGGGCTCGATAAGAATCCCATCAGTTTGAGTAAGGCTCTCGAAACACTTGGGCAAGAGACCATTGCGCAGATTCCAAACGATTATGGGACGATGATTGAAGCACGCACCAACGGAGTGCCGTTGATTACACAAGCCCCCAAAGCCAAATTGACGAAGAGTATTAACCAATTGGCAATGGATCTTGATGGGCCGAATGCTTCAGATGAAAAACAGGAAGAGCGGAAGGCTCCGGCTCGCAAGAGCGGTTTGTTTGGTTTTCTCGGAGGAGCCGGGGGCCAATGAACCGGCGTTGACTGTGCTTTCCTTAGTCACGAGAATCAACAAAGAAAAACAACGAGTAGATTCCCAAGGATTCAATATTTGTCCGTGGGTTGAAACCCAATCGTGTTCGGCACTTCGCTTGCGGTAGCGGCTTATCGCGTGGAATTGTGGCGAATTCGATTGTCGGACGCGAGTCGCTGACCAGATTCGGCGACGTCAGCGGGGGGCCGTTTTCCAGAGCGCGCAGCAGCGAACACTCCGGCA
>CAMCMU010000087.1 GCA_945876035.1 Schlesneria paludicola DSM 18645
TCGACAGTGTGATCGATCAAATCCGGGTCTCGATGATCGCCGAAGCCAAGGGCAAATCGGGCAATGATTCCAGGCCGACTCTCGACTGCGCGAAGAAGTCGTTCATCCGCATCCGAAGTGATCGCTCCGCCATCAAATCTCGCGACGACATCGCGCCGGCCCAACTCTTGAAATTCATAGGAATTTGATTGACCATCTGTCTGCCCGGTTTCGCCTCCGTTTGCGTATTGTTTTTCCTTTCATCAAAAGGACTGACGCCAAAGGAGGCTCCTGCGTTTGAATACGCTGTGAGAATTGCGGGCGAGGACGGACGCTTTGAAAGATGTGTGGGGGGGGGTCTCATCTGGAGGATCGTTGAGAGTATCTGGTTTATGCGTGGGACTTCACTTGTGACGAACTCGTAGATTATTCAGTGAGGAGATGTTATGACGGATGGGTGCAAACGCGACAAGCAGTTCAGAAATCTTGGCGCTGCGCGAAGCGGTTTGACGACATGTTCGGCAGGTACCTTCTGGCTCGGCCGATAAGAGCGTGACTTTGAGGTTTACACTGCAATTTTGAACGAAATGGCGGAGAAGCAGAACCCTTTGATCCGTGAGACAGCCGTCAAACGCATCCGAGATTGCTTGACAGCCCCTGAATCAACGGAGAATACTCCACGCATCCCGGTTTCGCGTTCTTCAAGATACGGACTTCGAAACATGCTCGCTCAACTGATTCCGATCAACGGCGGGCATCCCATTAAAATCAGCCGCGACGTGACGTTGGTCGGTCGCCAGAAAGATTTGTGCGATGTTTGCATCGAGCGGAGCAGCATTTCTAAGCTCCATTGCGTCATTGTCAAAACAGATGGGCTGTTGTTCATACGCGATTTGGGAAGTACAAATGGGACAAAAGTGAACGGTCAACGAGTGATTCGAGGTGCTCTGTTACCGGGCGACGAACTGGAATTTGCTGGCGAAAAATTTCGCATCGAGATGGGCCCGGGAGAGCCGGAATCGGCTCAAATTGATGTCCAAAACTCGCACACAGAAATCCGCGAATCACCTCGTTTGAGGGATCCCTTGGAACAATTCGTGCCATCGGCTCAAGCTGAGGAGGACAGCGACAGCGATGTGAGATGCATTCAGGATTAGCTGGCGGCTCTCATTTCAAGTTCTTCGGCATTGATGGCCACGACGACAATTCCAAGTCTATCCGCGAGGCTGATGACTTCCGCTGGATCGAGAATAATCGTTTTGTTGCTTTCAATCGCAAGAACTCGACCGCCTGATTCCTGCAGCGTTTTGATGGTTTGAATTCCAATCGTGGGGACATCAAATCGCCGGTCCTGCTGCGGTTTCGCAACCTTGACCAGAGTGAAACCACCTCTGCGACAGAGTTCACCTGCACGACGAATTGCTCTATCTGTCCCTTCAATCGCCTCAACAGCAATCACAGCGAGGTCATTCACCGCCACGGACTGTCCGACGTCGAGTCGCCCCATTTCCTTGGCTAAATCCCACCCAAACCGAATATCACGCCATTGAGCTTCTGTCGGCTTACGACGCGTCAAAAATCCGTGTTTCACGAGTAGCTCCGGACAGTAATCGAGGGCCGAATCAAAATAGATTTTGTCGCGTTCAAATTCTCGAATAACTGCCAGTAACAGCGTGTCATCCTTGCGGTCGCGACTGGCATAACGATACCACATGTGCACTGTTCGCCAGTCCGGCAACAGACGGAGAACTCGAAAGGACTGAAATAAAAGAGTTTTTTCGATCTTTCCCGCCATCACAACGTGATCAATTTTGGCTCGCTGAAACAATTGAATTGCTCGGCCCACTCGTGCTAGTGGTGCCTCGGCATATGAATGACACAGATGACGCAATTCGGGAGAGGCCATTCCCAGCACGCCCACGGCATGAACGATATGCCCCTGGCTCCGCGCGGCCTCCGCAAAAACAATCGGAAAACGCCCGGCGCCAGCAAGAAGGCCAAGTCGGCAGCCCGTCCGTGGAATTGTGGAAGATACGTTAAGGTTCATCCTGCTTGACCATCCGTCTTTTGACAACTTATTGCCGGGGTGCTCAATCCAGATCGAGACCGTTCTGGTACGTCAATCCTAAAAATCGAGTTATTCTGCTCGATGACGTTGCTCGGTGGTGCCGTTTGTTAATGCCGCCATTTGCAATGTCAGTGCTGACAGTTGCTGCTCCAGCGATTTCAGTTGCTCTCGCATCGCCGGAACGCGTTTCAGCGAAAACATCAATCGCTTCTGCTCCGCTTCAGGTGTGGCCAGATATCCGATCCAAAATTCACCGGCAGGAATGTCCTTATGAATGCCGGCTTTAGCGCCAACCGTGGAACCCGTGCCAATGTGAACATGATCTTTGACGCCGGCCTGCCCTCCGAGACGCACATAATCGCCTGTGCTACTGGAGCCCGCCAGTCCTACTTGAGAAGCAAACACATTGTGTTGACCAATCTTGCAGTTGTGCCCAATCATGACCATGTTGTCGATTTTTGTCCCCGCTCCAATAACCGTGGCGTTGATCGCACCACGGTCAATTGTCGTGCAGGCTCCGATTTCGACATCTGCCTGAATGTCCACCGTGCCTAGCTGTGGAATTTTTTCAAATCGCCCGTCCACAAAACGATATCCGAACCCATCCGCTCCAATGACCGCCCCACTATGAATGATCGAATGAGAACCAATTGTCACGTCGTGATAGAGTACGACATTGGGATACAAAACGACGTCGTCACCTAACTTGCAGCCGGCTCCAATAACGACACCTGGATGGATGTCGCATCCATTGCCAACCTCAGCCTCCTCGCCAATATGAACCCACGGACCGACATGGCAATTGAGACCAATCTTGGCCGTCGGATGGATGACAGCGAGTGGCGAAGTGCCTCTCTCAGGACGATCTCGCAGCTTGCGGAACAGAGGCAAAATTTTATGAAATGCGGCGTGAGGGTCCGTCACGAGTATGAAAGAAACAGAGGATGTTGCTGGTAATCCTTCAAAAATATTGGCCGTCAGAATGATCGTTCCGGCACGGCAATTCTTCAGCCGGCTGACATGGCTGTCGTCTAGGACGAAGGTCACGGCTTCAGGCCCCGCCGCCTCAATCGAATTGGCATCCCCAATCGAAAGGTTGGCATCGCCTCGGACTTCACCTTGGACAAGTTTTGCCAAGGATCGTACGGTGTAAATCATATTGCTTCCATGCAAATCGAAACACTCGGGTTACGTCAACCCGTTCCCCCTATCAATCGGTTCCGACCCATTTGTAACGCAGATCGCTGAAACCGGGAAGAGGGATTTGGACGACTAGCAGGGGGGGGCGAAATCGGGTATCTCTATGGCTGTGAATTATCGAGGTCAATCGTGAATCAGGAGCATTCGATGATGTCGGTGAGAGGTCTTCGTGGTGCCACGAGTGTCGATGCCGATGACCCTGACCAGATCTTGTCCGCCACACGAGAGTTACTGCAGGAGCTGTTGCGTGCAAATGAGATTCTGGAATTTGACGAAATTGTCTCCGCAATTTTCACAACGTCGCCAGATTTGACTTCGACATATCCCGCGGAAGCCGCTCGAGGGATCGGTATGACACAGGTGCCGCTTCTGTGTGCTTCGGAAATCGCCGTTCCAACCACAAAAGTACCCCGTTGTATTCGGGTCCTGCTTCATATCAACACGGTAAAAAAGCAGTCAGAGGTGATCCATGTCTACCTTCGTGAAGCAAAGCGACTTCGACCGGACGTGATCAGTGCGCAGTGACGGACGAGAGCTATGCTCACATGTTCTGTTTTACGTTCCCGCTAAAAGTTTCGACAGACGCCTAGATCAAGCGTTGGCGTGGCTTCAGGCAACCCTTGCCGATCGTCTGCTTCACACATTGGGCAGAGTAATCAACGTTTCTCTTACGGCGGTGGAAGACCCTGGCCGAAAATTGATTGCCTGGAGAAATGCACTTGGATTGGGGCGTTGTGTTCTGCCGACAAATCGCGGACCCGACTACGAACAGAACGCGAATGCGGGGCAGATTCCGACATTGTATTCGCTCGGATCCCTTCGCTGATTTTATGGCCGTGACACCAACCCCGGAAACGCGGCACCCCAGAGGCGATTGCCGGACGTTTGTACTCTCCACAGACCTTAAAGAATCATCCCTTTCGATCCGCTCGGGGCATCGGTAGCATCCGCTTGAGCAGAGACGATGTGTCAAATTCCAGTTATGATCACACCGTTAATGGTCTTGAGAATGAAATCGTCTTCAAACATTTAGAAACTGTTTTCCACTATGTTAAAAATTCCGACCACTGGTGCGCTCGACTTTCTCGCTCTAGGAGCTTTGGTACATCGACTCGACTCGGGAGTCATTCCTTTCCGCAAGGCGACGGAGTGCAAGATCCACGTCAGTGGCGGCGAGTTTAACGTTGCGGCGAATCTGGCCGACTGTTTCAGACTCACGACGGGGGTGGCCTCGGCGATGGTGGATTATCCCATCGGTGACCTGATTGCCGAACGCGTCCGCGCGATGGGAGTAAAACCGTTCTATAAACACTTCGAGCATGATGGTGTCACCGGTCCCAACATGGCCACGGTCTTCAGCGATCAGGGCAAGGGGGTGCGTGCTCCCGTCGTGTTCTACAACCGTTGCAACGAAGCGGCTGCTCAACTGAAACCAGGAGACTTTGACTGGAAATCGATTTTTGCCGGTGGCATCCGCTGGTTTCACAGCGGTGGAATATTTTCAGCTCTATCAAAAACAACACCAGAATTGGTCATCGAAGGGATGGTGGCGGCGAAGGCGGCCGGTGCCGTGATTTCGCTGGACCTGAACTTTCGAGCCAAGCTTTGGCAGATCTCCGGAGGTCTGGCAACGGCTCAGACGACACTCCGGCGAATCGTGGAGCACGTGGATGTCCTGATCGGTAACGAAGAAGATCTGCAGAAGGGGCTAGGCTTGAAGGGGCCAGACATGGAATCCAAATGCAAAATTGATCCGAGCGCTTTCTTTAGCATGATGGATGATGTTGCCAAGCAGATTCCCAATGTCAAAGTTGTGGCAACGACTCTTCGGGATGTGCACTCCACCAACAGTCACGACTGGAGTGCTGTCTGCTGGGGCAACGGCCAGACATTTCAAGCCCCCACATGCCACCTCGATATTCTCGATCGCGTGGGGGGCGGGGATGGGTTCGCGGCCGGCTTTATTTATGGATTACTCACGGGCAAATCCTTGGACCAGGCCTTGCGACTCGGCTGGGCTCATGGCGCGATGCTCACCACATTTCCCGGCGATACCACCATGGCCACAGCGGAACAGGTGGAGGCCTTCGCTCAAGGAGGATCCGCCCGAATTCAGCGTTAATTTTCTGGCGTCATGCCCGTCACACATCAAATTTGTGTTCAACTTTATTCCTCAAATCAAAGCAATTTCTCATGTCACAACACGATATTGGTTTGGTGGGTCTGGCCGTGATGGGTCAGAACCTCGTTCTGAATATGGCCAATCAGGGCTTCTCAGTCGCGGTCTATAACCGCACGACGTCAACGACGGATGAGTTTGTCAGCGGACTGAAGAACGAACCGGCCGACAAGGTGCATGCCGGGACCGCGGATCGGATCAAGGGCTATGCCACACTCGAAACGCTCGTCAGTAGCCTGACGAGTCCGCGTCGAGTGATGATCATGGTCAAGGCCGGTGCCGCTGTCGATGGCGTGATTGAGCAACTCAAGCCACTTCTCGCACCGGGAGACATCATCATTGATGGTGGAAACTCGGATTTCGTCGATACCAACCGCCGCGACAAGGAGCTGAAAACGGCCGGGCTGCGATTCATTGGAACAGGTGTTTCGGGCGGTGAAGAAGGGGCCTTAAAGGGGCCAAGCATGATGCCGGGCGGGCATCCTCAGGCGTGGCCTTTTGTGAAAGAAATCTTTCAGAAGATCTCCGCAAAGGTTGGTCCGAATCGGGACATTCCCTGTTGTGACTGGGTCGGTGAAGCGGGCGCCGGACACTACGTGAAAATGGTTCACAATGGGATCGAGTACGGCGACATGCAACTCATCTGCGAAGCCTACTTCATCCTCAAAAACACGCTAGGCCTGAGTAATGACGAACTTTATCAAATTTTCAAAACATGGAACGAAGGGGAGTTGGAGAGTTATCTTATCGAAATCACCCGCGACATTTTTTCGGTAAAGGACAAGGATTCGGATGCGGACTTGGTTGACAAGATTCTTGACACGGCCGCGCAGAAGGGGACAGGCAAGTGGATGAGCCAGCACGCACTTGATCTCGGTGTTCCAACGACGCTCATTACCGAAGCTGTTTACGCACGCTGTCTCTCGGCCCAGAAAGACGCTCGTGTCCGGGCCTCTGCTGTTCTGGAAGGACCAACCGATGCAAACTTTACCGGCGATAAAGTCGAATTTATCGAGGATGTTCGTCAGGCACTCTACGCTTCAAAGCTGTGCAGTTACGCGCAGGGATATGTCCAACTGGATGCCGCCGCCAAGGAGTTCGGCTGGAAACTGAACAACGGCCAGATTGCCCTCCTATGGCGCGGTGGCTGTATCATTCGATCTAGATTTCTGGGCGACATCAAGGCGGCCTTCGACAAGAATCCAACACTCGAAAACCTGCTGCTCGACGACTTCTTCCGTGCCGCGATTCGCCAGACGCAACCAAGTTGGCGTCGAGTCATCGTCCGTTCAGTACAATTGGGCCTGCCGATTCCTGTGTTCAGCGCCGCCCTGAGTTACTACGACGGTTACCGGAATCCGTCTCTCCCCGCCAATCTTTTGCAGGCGCAGCGAGACTACTTTGGGGCTCATACTTATGAACGGATCGACAGGCCACGCGGACAAATGTTTCACACCGATTGGATCCGCGAACGAACACCCGTGACGTGATTTGAGACACGATCCGTCAGGGTGAAATCGGCCGCCTCCAAATTCACGGCGCCCCTAATATCGGGGACGCCGTGAGGTGTCTTATTATTTGCCACGCCGGCCTTCCCTATGTGGCCTCCCTTAGATTTGTACCGATCGCAGATTGTCTTCTTCTGTCACCTGCTCCTGCGATGATGACTCCTTGTCCGCTCTCCCATCCCCGATGCTTCCCGTGGATTCAATGTGGACGTTGAAGGAACAGAGATGCTCTATCCTACGGATACGAACAGAATCGATTCTGACCTTAATTTCATCTGCGATATCGATGTTCTCGTTCACGAATGCAACTTTCCCGAGGAGATATCACTATACTGTCACTCCACAGGACACAGTCATCCGTCCGAGGTGGCAAACATTGTCAAAAGCACCTAGCCCGCATGTCTCAAACGCCGTTTGGTGGTGGCGCGATTTTCGCGGCGGAACGCGTACGTGCGTTCTCGACGCGATCGGTCGGCGAGATTGAATTGTGAAAGTTCCTTAACGGGCTGCGGTCTCGGTCTTGGAGGCGGATAGGAATTGACGCGTGCCATGGCA
>CAMCMU010000088.1 GCA_945876035.1 Schlesneria paludicola DSM 18645
GAAACAAGTACTTCTTTCCCGGAAGTTGGTGGGCCTGAAATCATTACGTTTGGCGACTGGTGAGGAGCTCTGATTGCGAACTTTGGTGGTATTGGTATCAAGCAGAATCCCGTTCGACGAGTTGTCGATCGAGCCGCATGGATGATTGACAAAGTGCGGAGAGCGATCTCATTCGTTGTCGTCTCTGATGGAAATATTCACGAGTTGTTTCCATGGTACGCCCGAACCTTCTTGGAACGATGCGACGGACCTGCCCCGTCGTATTCACGTTATACGCGGTGTTCATTCCGACACAAAAACTATCGCATACGCGTTATCGATGTCCGATGAGTTATAAATTGTCGAGAAGTGTCTACCACGATGGAGTCCGTGACTGCAGACTGTGGATCCTTGACGCACCACAGTCTGCATAAGATTTTAGCCACGCATGGGAAACTCATTGAACAGTTGGGCGACCACGTTCTCGATTATACGGCCCAAGACGAGTGGGAAAATTGAAGGACTACCCTTAGAGCATTCTGGCATACTCGACTCCTGTTCGCGGTATTGGGACCTATGAGAATGGGCTCAAAACACCACGTCTCCGGTTGCCTCTCGCCAGCCGAATTCCGCGAGAAATCTGTGAAAGAATGGGCCTCGGCTACCGAAATTCCCCAACCATTGAGGTCGATTCATTTGCCAATCGCGACGGCGAGGGTATCCTCCTCATCCGAAAGGCCGAGGAATCGCTTTATTGTCCGAATAGATCACCCGATCGATGATCACCGAAAAATTCGCTGCCGGATTCTGAGATCTAGTTCACAAACGCACCGTTTTCACTTCACTGGAAAAGACCAACCATGTCGCGTCTGTTGTGTTTCTTGATTTTACTGATGGTCTCCGTTTCCCATGCGGCAGAAAAACTCTTCCTCGCTTCGCCGCTCACGGAACCAAAACAATTTACGAACGGAATCGAAGGCCCACAATGTGACCAGCGGGGGAACATCTATGTGGTCAATTTTGAAAAGCAACAGACCATCGGCAAAGTGACTCCTCACGGCCAAGCCGAGATCTTCGTAACGCTTCCCGGTAAGAGTACCGGAAATGGAATTGTCTTCGATCGCATGAACCGCATGTATGTGGCCGACTATGTCGGCCACAATGTGATTCGCGTCGATGTTGCCACAAAAACAGTCGAGATTTTCGCGCATGAAGCGGGGATGAACCAGCCGAATGATTTGGCAATTGCACCCGATGAAACCTTGTATGCCAGTGATCCCGCTTGGGGGGAAAATACTGGTCAACTTTGGAAGATCGATACAACAGGAAGGGTGACTCGTATTGCGAAAGATATGGGAACAACAAACGGAATTGAAGTCAGTCCAGACGGCCGAACTTTATATGTCAACGAGTCCGTCCAGCGTAACGTTTGGTCGTTTCCGATCCGCACGGATGGTACATTGGGGGAGAAAAAGTTAATCAAACAGTTTCCAGACTATGGATTCGACGGAATGCGTTGCGATGTCGACGGCAATCTCTATATCACACGCCATGGAAAGGGGACTGTTGTCGTCATGACCCCCGAGGGTCATGAACTTCACGAGGTTGATGTTCTTGGCTCAATGCCGAGCAACCTGTGTTTTGGCGGGCCTGACGGGAGGACGGTGTACGTGACCGAGGTTGAGCATACCCGTCTCGTCCAATTCCGGACCGACCAACCGGGGCTCGCCTGGAAACGCTGGCAGGCTTCACAATGAAATCGCCTTGAATCCGATGCACAACTCAGCCGATTTAATTGTCGTTGAGAGGCCCTCTCCCGCGAATTGCTTGTCGATCTTTGCGGCCTGATTTCGTAATCTTCTGGGCAGGCAATCCGGAAAATACGTGCTTGCGAAATGTGTACCCACTTCCGACGTTCTAACCGCCGACTTTTGAGAGATCCTCGCCATGACACCACAAGAAAAAGCCGAACAACTCGGACTCACATTCGACAGGCAAGAGCCCGGTTATTTAAATCTCTGTGTCACGACAGGAAACCTGCTCATGACTTCGGGACATGTCAGTGACCTGAAGGGCAAGCTCGGTGCCGGCACCACTGTCGAACAGGGCTATCAGGCGGCTCGAGATTGTGCCGCCAAGATTTTACGATCCGTCTTCAATGCCCACAAAACTCTCAATGGTTTGAAAGTGGTTAAATTGTTGGGGTGCGTCAACTCCACACTCGATTTCACCGATCAACATCTGGTGGTGAATGGTGCGTCCGATCTGTTGCATGAGATTTTTGGCAAAACGACGGATGGTTTTCACGCACGAAGTGCACTCGGTTTCGTCCAATTACCCACAGGCGCGGCGGTCGAAGTCGAAGCGATCTTCGAAATCAAATGATCATCACCCACATTCGGTCCAGACGCTACGTCCGAATCTCTTCCGCAGAGTGAATGGGGGATTGACGGTGCTGCCATTCGGCTAAGAACGTGTTGTCCCTCCAATTCACCGCTCCGGGGTAAATCGCAAAGAGACTCGATCTTGATGAATTCACAATCCTCGTAATTCAAGAAGTTTTTGTCATGATTTTTTTCCGGCTTGCATCCCCTCCGATGCTGATTCTGACCGCTCTATTTTTAGGAAATGAGCCCCTCATGCTTTCCGCAGCAGACCCGAAGAGAGTTGAACCTGGTATCGTCGATAGCGATGCCCCCGAAAAATTCACGGCGACAGAAAGCGGCCTCAAATATCGCATCCGTCGCAAAGGAGCAGGCACCTCTCCGACGGAAAAGCATTCGGTAAAAGTTCACTATCAAGGCTGGCTTGATAGCGGAAAAATCTTCGACAGTTCTTACGATCGGGGTGAGCCGATTTCGTTTCCACTCAGCGGTGTCATCAAGGGCTGGACTGAGGGAATGCAGTTGGTCGGCGAAGGAGGCATGATCGAGCTGGAGATTCCACACGAACTGGGGTACGGAAAATCCGGGGCCCCACCGGATATTCCTGGAAAAGCAACACTGCACTTCCTCGTCGAACTCCTTGAAGTCAAAGCTCCGCCCGAACCCGGAGCGGTCGATGCGGATGCTCCGAAGGAATTCCTCGTCAGAAAAACGGGGCTTAAGTACCGTATTCGACGGAAGAGCAATGGAAAAATACCCAAGGCCACGAGTGAGGTAAAGGTTCATTACAAGGGGTGGCTTGATGATGGTACGGTCTTCGACAGCTCCTATGATCGCGGAGAGCCGATTTCCTTCCCCCTGATGAACGTCATCAAAGGTTGGACGGAAGGGATGCAGCTCATCGGACAGGGCGGCATGATCGAATTGGAAATTCCCTACGACTTGGCCTATGGCGAAAAAGGGCATCCACCGACCATTCCTGCCAAAGCAACACTGCACTTCCTTATCGAACTTCTTGATGTCAATGGACCTTAATCTGACGGCTGATCGATGCCGTGATTGCTGGAAATGATCGACCACAAGTCCTGTGGCGGAATCATTGCACTCGTGAAATCAACCGACTCCACAGGGGAGAAACAGCAATTCCCAATCGATCGCTGCCACGCGTCAGGACAGATCCTGTCGGATTGTCACAAAGAATCGTCTTGGCGGAATGACCGATCTCTTTTGCTCCACTCCGTATGGCCAGGATTCCACCCCCTGCATCATGAAACTTTCCATCGTCATTCCCGTGCTGAACGAATCCGAGTGCCTGCGTGAACTCCATTCGCAAATTGCCGAGATTGCCGTTCAGCAGTCTCTGAGCATCGAATTGATATTTGTCGACGACGGCTCGACTGACCACTCGTGGGACACAATCCTGCGTCTTCGCAAAGCAGATCCGCGCGTCCGAGGGATTCGATTTCGAAGAAATTTCGGCAAGACGGCCGCACTCGCTGCGGGACTCAATGCGGCAACGGGTGATCTGCTGATGACCATGGATGCGGATTTGCAGGACGATCCTGTCGAGATCCCGCAATTCCTCCACAAATTGACTGAAGGTTATGACCTCGTCAACGGATGGAAGCGACACAGGCTCGATCCTTGGCATAAGGTCTACCCCAGCAAGATCTTCAACTGGATGGTCGGTCGACTCACTCATCTGCATTTAAACGATCACAACTGTGGCTTCAAATTGTTTCGCGTGGAAGTGGCTCGTGAAATGCGACTGTATGGTGAATTGCATCGGTTCATTCCTGTTCTGGCGTTTCATCGAGGTTTTCGCGTGACGGAGATTGATATCCATCACCGCCCGCGACAACACGGAAAGTCCAAGTATGGCATTCGCCGTTTCTCTCGAGGGTTTCTGGATCTTCTCACCGTGGCGTTTCTGATGAGCTATGGACAGAGACCGCATCACCTGTTGGGATGGATCGGCCTTGTCGGATTCGGATTCGGATTCGCTGGATTAAGTTATTTGGCGATCCTTTGGCTGATGATGAATGTCATGGGAATCCTGCCGCCGACACCGATTGGCAGCCGTCCGCTGCTTGCGTATTCGCTCGCAGCAACGCTCCTCGGCGCTCAGGCAATTTCGCTCGGACTGCTCGCCGAGTTGATCGTTTTCTACACCGGCAGAGATACCGCAAATTACAGCATTTCAGAAAAAACGCCCGTGTAGTCAATCTCTAACAATCGTTGGTGTGACTTGGTCTCCCAAACCGCCGTGATGGGCTGTGAATCGATTGTTCCCGTGCCGCCAACCGATCTGTGGATCCTCGTTACCGACTTCCTTAATTGGGACAATCCCGTTGTTTTTTCGGCAAGGGATTGTGCTGAGCGGTCTTGCGGAGAGCGAAACGGGATTCGTAAGATTTCTGGCGTGAGCGGCTCAGGGTAACAAGATCACGTGTTTTCAGGTGTTGTCCGTGAGTCGGTGTTCCCCCTCCGGTGGTCAAGACTGTGGCCTCCCCCTGGTGATGGTGGTCTCGAAGGTAAACCACAGACAACGGCGGTGGACGGTGCTGCTCTCAGAGATCCGTGGAGATTTCCGATCGAGAGGGATATTCGGAATAGGGGAGCGATGTGATTCGACACAATGTGTCTGTGTCGCGAGCGGAAAGAGCAGTCGAAACAACGTTTTCTGTCGAAGTTGCGATGACAGTGACGGTCGTGCCAGCCAACGTTGGGTTTCACGATTGGGGTGAGAGCGTTGGCCTGATGTCTACAGGATTGACGTCGTCCAACCGCCGATGACAAATGAGAGATGCGATTGTGTGGACGGTGGGATTGGAGGCCGGTCGGTGGCTGTCGTGATCCGTAGCAGCGGAGGGGTGTCCGGCAGTCTGATTTCGGGACGAACGCGATCCTCAGCCGATTCTTTCCTGGGAGTTCGGTTTCCCTAGTCGAGTTGTCGTTATCATTGTGGAGGGTAGTCATCATGGCGGCGGGCAAAAAATATTTAAGTCTTGAGGAAGCCGCCGCATTGTTGAGGCTCAAGAATGACGAGTTGATCCGTTTGCGTGAGCAGGGTGCGATCCGTGGGTTCGCGGATCGCGGTTCTTGGAAATTCAAGTCGGATGACGTCGCAGAATTCGCTCGTCGTCGTTATCCCGACTCTGATCCTGAACTGATCCTGATGACGGACGATGATTTGGGAGAACGGATAATCGGTGATCCGGCCCTCCAGACATTCAGCAGTTCTGAGACGGCTGTGGATGACGACGACCCACGGGGTCAGCAGGCCACGGTGATCCACAAAGTGCCGAAGCACACCACGGACAGCGACGTTCGGCTCGTCCTCGATTCCGGCCTCACAACTCGATTGACGGGAAGCAGCGATCAAATGCCGGTGTTGGACCCCGCCCGATCGGACAGTGATGTCCGGTTGGTGGGTGATTCGTCTCCACGATCGAAGTCCCCCAACGATCACGATGTCCAGCGGGTGGATCCGGTGTTCTCCGGTTCCGATTCTGACAGCGATGTTCGGCTCGTCAGCCCCCTAGGATCGGATTTCAAACGAGGGCTTGAGGAGTCGGACAGTGATGTCCGACTCCTCGGCCAACCACACTCCGACAGCGATGTTCGCTTGGCTCCATTGGCCGACAGCGACAGTGACGTTTTACTGGTCAGCCGCCGTCGGAGTGACGACCATACGGGGATGGCGAGTGACAGTCATCTGGCCTTGTTGGCTCCGCTGATCGATCAGCAGGGCGACACCCGTGGTGCGGTGATAGAGGATCTGAATGGGACTGACGTCGATTCGAATTCTCTGCCGAGCCTCACGTCGGGGTCGAGCGTTGTTCTGTCCGGTGAACGGGGCTTCCGATTAGGCGCGGACAGCGGAATCCAACTCCGCCCACCGGCGGACAGTGGAATTCTGCTTGAGGGCGACGACAGCGGTATCCAACTGAGCGCTGACGACAGCGGTATCCAGCTGAGCGCTGGCGACAGCAGCCTTCAGCGGACACTGCCGGGACGCAGCAGCCAAACACAGGAGCCTGTTGATGACTTGGATGCCACGGCACCGTTGCTACTCAAGCAGGTTGAGGACTCACCGAACAGTACCGACCAAGAACTGTCACTCTTCGCGGACGATGAGTCGGATACGGCTGGAAAACGCGGTCAAGAGGCCGTGGTAATGTTCGAGGATGATTTCGATGACTCGAGACCCACCGGATCTGGGAAGTCGAGACCTCCCCAATCCGGTCACTCGGGTCTCGATCTTGACGACGACGATGAATTGGAAGTGAGCGACGAGATTCTCGGAGAAGATGACGAACTAGACGAACTGGATGCTTTCGATTCGGACGGCGACGAATTCCATGACACCGGCGTTGCCGGTGTCAGTCAGATCGGCTTCGGCAGTCGCCAAGACCGGATGCTTGCGCCTCACCAAGCGGAATGGGGAACGGGACTCGTCTTGGGGCTGATGGCCTCAACACTTGTCATGAGCCTCGGTGCGATCCTGTCTGTCGATCTCCTCCGCACAACGTGGGCCGGCAACGAATCGAGCGTCTACCCTGGAGAACTCATCGGACTGTTTGCCGGGCTGTTCCAATAACCGAGCGGCGATGAAGCATCACGCCCCGATGGAGCCGCGTAGGAGGCCACTCAGGGTCCCTGGGGGACCTTCCGAATCAGGCGAATGGGATCGGCTGACTGTGGTAGATGTGATGCGGTCGCTCTAGGTCATCTTTCCAGACAGCGGTTTCCGGAATTCCCAAGGCGTGATAAATCGTCGCGGCGAGGTTTTCTGGAAGTTGTGGATCCGTCGCAGGGTAGCCCCCGTTCTGATCAGAAGTTCCCACAACCACTCCACCTGGCACTCCGCCGCCAGCAATGAACACTGTCTGGACAGATCCCCAATGGTCACGGCCGCCGCCGTTGGCGGAGGAATTGACTTTCGGAGTG
>CAMCMU010000089.1 GCA_945876035.1 Schlesneria paludicola DSM 18645
CCCTGGAAATTTCGGATGTGAGCCGAGCACGCCCCCATCCCTGCGAACCACGAACTCCACAGTTCAACGACAATCGACCGATTCCGAGACGACAAACTCCAACGACAAGCAAACGACGCTACCGGCAGCGCTATTGGAATAGGTTGCTCGGCGACGAACACAACTCATATTTGGCAAGATAAGCGAGGCTGCGTTTTAGGGTTGTGTTTCGTCTGCTCGGTCAGAGAGTCATTCGACTCGTTTGGCGGGAGCCATTCCGATGCCCATCGCGACGCTGCTTGCTCCCTTATAGAACAGCCGCAGTCGATCCTGTTCGTGCAACACGCACGGATGCCCGATCATGCCACCGTCCCACGATCCCCGTGGAGGCGTCAGAGACACATCAAAAGACTTCCTACCACGATCCCACCTCAAACCGTCGGGACTAGTGGCCTCCGCGAGAGCGTAGGTTCCAAAATTCGTATCTGACGTAGTCTAGATCCCGCAATACCCTTGTTTTGGTACTCCAGCCGTTGAGGCCCACCACGCCGATGTCGTCAGTCGTCACGTCGCGACGGCGGTCGAGTACAATCCTGCGGTCACCCCATTCGATGCCGTTGTCGGAATGCGCGGCGGCACACACCTTGTGTTCAATGACATGCCAAGTGCCATTCACCGGATAGTTCGGATCCTGAGTTCGGGCGGCAGAGCGTAGTAAAGGCGGTCTAGTATACGGCCGTCGGGCTGCGGCAGAGGGATGATATTTCCCAAGCCAACGAGTGCCTCAACATCAGGATACTTCTTGATGCCAGTTCCCTGAAGCACCGGTGCCGCCGCATATTTTTACCAGTGGCACGGGTCGTGGCTCTGAGCCAGTCCACGACCCTAGGAGTTCGAAAGCTGCGGATTCCCTTCGCGGTTGCTGCGACCGGAGTAATCGAAATTCCACTTGTCTCCGCTGCGATCGACGCAAAGAGATGTCGCCGATCATTCGTCAACCCTATCCTGCGCCCCCCGATCGAGGCTCGGCCGATGCCGCTCCCATTCGGTCGGCGGTTGAGGATCCGCCGTCGCTCGGCAAATCCGCTCGACTCCGTCTTGGTCGATTCCTGAATAAAATATCGACCACCGGCCCTCGTGCACAATCACAGAGGGTCCCCGTGACCGTTGAGCGTCGAAGGTCGACGTGGGGACAAAACTCGGATTTTTCGGATCGCATTCCAATGCATGTAGAACGCTATTTTAATCCTCATTTTCCGCCACATCCGCGACACAGTGGCGTCGCCACAACAGTCACGTCGATGCTGTGGTTGCACCGACCGCAGCCAAAACGTCGCGCCGTGAGATCGTCCTGGGGGAGCTCTTTCATGGGGCATGTCCCGGAGTTTCTACTTGAGGCCCAAACAGACAGTCGCCCTGCGTCGAGTTCACCTGAGTGCTCTGTCGATTCGCAGCACCCGACATCAGAAGCAGGGCCTCGTGCCTGTTCCCCACGAGCTCTGCTTTCTCCGTGGAGCACAAACAACGGGTGTGGGAGAGTCTCCGAACTCCCGCAAAACAAAACAGAAAAAACGGGAGTGAGAAATATCAGATCCCGCTCTCAAAAACCGGGGTCTTATCTTCGAGAACTTGCGAGCGGCGTGATGGGGACGGGACCCACCAGAACCACAGACCTCGCGGACTCGGTAGGCGCCGTGCAAACGTTGCCATCTCGGCACAATCATGGACGACGATTCCGTAGTTTAAAATCAGTGGACGTTAGTGCGAGGCTAGTGTCCCCACGCAGCGAGGATTTCACAGTCCGGCAAAAACTTTTTCAGCTCGACAACAGCGGGGGCCGTGACTCTGGTCCGCAACAAGTCCAGCTTGATGATATTCTTTTGCCCTTTCAGTAGAGGAAGTGACTTGTCAACGATGCCACATTGCTGCAGGTAAAGAATTTCCAGTTTCGGAGACCCCGTCAGAACATTGAACCCGGATCCTGTCAAATTTTGGCAGTTATTAATGTGGAGGTGTTTCAAATTCGTAAGCCCTTTTATCAGTAATCTGAAGCCGGCATCGTCCATCGCGATGGAGCCGACGTTTAAGTACTCCAGCGACTTGCACTGGTTAATGGCTTTGGCTCCCTTTTCTGAAATGGGGCATTTGTTCAGCACGAGTTTTTTTAAATTTTTAAGGCCAAGCTTTGTGGAATTGGCCAAACCTTCACCGGTTATGTTAGATTCTGCAAGAGCGAGTTCTTCGAGGACATCCAGCTTGGTCAATGCTTTCAGACCCTTGTCGGAAATGCCTCCGACATAATTCATGCTAATGCGTTTTAATGTTCCCGCATTGCAGATCAGATTCAGAGCGGCGTCGTTAATTCCGGATGCGGAATCCAGATTGAGTTCCTCCAGCAAGGGTAAATTGCCGATTGTGGCACACGCATTCAGGGAGAGCATGCAGTAACGTAAGTCCAACACTGTGAGGCGTGAGAGGCTCCCCAGAGAGACGAAACCGGCATCGGAAACAGAAGTTCTTGATAGGCTCAGCGATTCCAGTGTCGTGACCTTTGCCACATGCTGCATACCTTGACTTGTGACTCTCGTCCCACCCAGATCAAGCCTCAACAACCCCGGAAGCCGTGACAAATGGGCTAGCCCCGCGTCGCTCACATGGCTTCGGCTGGCATCAATTTTGTGGATCGTTTCGAGACCCTCCGTCAATGCCCCCACTTCGGCCAGCGTATGATCGTTGATTTCTGTGGAGTTTAGAGAATTGAATCCGGCAATAATTTGAGCCGAATTCGGCTTTGACGGCTGAACAGCAGCAGCTGGTATTGGAATGGTTGGCGGAGGTGCGAAAGTCGTCGTCGTTGCCGACGGCTGGGCTGCTGGTTGTTGTTGCTGTGGATCAGTCATTTCCTGCCACGTCGGAACCTTGTCGCATCCCACCACGAAGGGCAAGATCATCATCAACCACAGCGAGAGACTCCGGCGAATAACGGAACCGTTGACCAATGGACTTCCCATGGCATTCCCTTTCTTCTCGCAGGTCTGAAAAGGTTAAAAATAGGCGACAAAGTGGAATTGGTGAAAACAAGACTTCGCGATGAATTTCAGGTGTCCGGTCTATTTTACAAATCGGTCTGGCAGTATCGTCCGCAGAATCATCACGTCAAGAGTGACCGCTGCTGGCCCAACGATTGTTGAGACGGCACAAAACAACCTCTCAAACGGGGTCGATTGAGTCCGAGTTGCCGCTACGATCTTCGCGATTCCAGTTTTTGAAATCGAATCTGGGATTTAGTCCACATTGCGAAACTCATTGAAGTTCAAGTATTCCCAATGCTGGTATCTCGATGATTGGCTGACAAGATTGGCATGGTTACCGAACGCGGCAACTCGTCCTTCATGGAGCACGATGATCTGATCCGATCGTCGTACGGTAGACAACCTTGTGGGAAGAAAAAAAACGGTCCGTCCGGAGCAAACTCGATCGTACGTATCCACGAGCAGTGCTTTTGTATCATCATCCAACACGGCGCTCGGTTCTTCAATTATCAACGTGGCGGGGTTTTGCAAGATGGCTCTCGCCAGTGAAATCCGGAATCGTTGGCCGGCATCGAGTGAATCGCCTGATCCCGTCAGAATGGTGTCGTAACCACTCGCGAGCTTGACGATGAAATTGTGCGCGTGAGCCGTCTTGGCCGCGTCCGCCACCTGTTGTGGTGTATACTCCGCGCGTCCCAATCGGATATTTTCCAACACGGATCCGAACAACGGCGGATCATCAGCACCGATAAAGATCGTCTCGGCCCGCAATGATTCCAGTGTGGCCCAAGCGATGTCTTCCCCGTCAAACAGGATTCTTCCCTGTTGTGGTTCGATGAATCGTGGTAGCAGCAATGCCAGTGTGCGTGCCTCCAGTCGATTTATTGAAACCAACGAATAGGTTCGTCCAGCATCCAGTCTGATCTGAATTTCGTCGAGCAGAATGCGACCGCTCGGCATGCGGAATGACACGGAATCGAGATGAAGAGTCTGGCTCAAAGGCTGAAGAAACCTCGAGCCAACAGCCTGCCCCACGGTTGGCGCCTGTTGCAAATATCGTTGGATGTTCTCCGTGGCAAGAATTGTCGCATGCCGTTTCCCCCAGTGGGGACGAAGCGACAAGACTCCGAGCACGGCCATGCCCCATGCGGTCACAAAAATTCCACCGCTTGCGGCGGTCATGTTGCGTTGCCCAAGCATCACGTTGGTCGCCAGCAGAAACAGGAGAAACGCAGCAACGGCAACGCTCATGGCGACGACTCTTGTCCGAGGATGAGCGGCCTGTTCGGTCGCGACGTCCTCGTCTGAAGCCAACTGACGATAACGCGATAACTGTGACGAGTATTGATGCTGCTGCGTTTGTTCGATTCCCGCACCGCGGATCAGTCTGGCGGATCGAAATCCGTCGATCAGATCGCGAAAGGCGTTCACCGTTCGATCGGCAGTCAGGCGATGTCTGGCGTGTGTGTCACGTTGTTCGCAATCGAGTAGATACCACATGACCACGAGCAATAGCAGTGTCTGTGCGGCTAGGAGGGGGTGGATGCTGGACACAATTGCGACGAGGCACAGCAACTCTAAAGGAACACGAATCATGGCCTCCGTCCAGGCGATTAAACCGGCCCGCACGTCCTCCGCATCCTTGGATGCCAACCGAATTGCGAGATCCATTCCCGACCCATCAAGATCTTCCGGGCCGAGCCTCAAGACTTGGTGATGAATCCCCTTTTGGATGGCAATAACGGATATCAAAGACGCCCGACGAGAATTCAGACGCAGAAGAAAAAGCGACCAACTGCGACAGGATGCCAGCAACACGGCAAGCATCAGCAGAGAGATGACTGCCAGCACGTTCGATTGGAACCACTCGAGATGACGAAATGCCCAAGCCACTAGGGGGCCCCACCACTGATCTCGTGAATCCCATACGGCAGGCAGAATCCCCGATTCTTCGAAGTTCCTGCGAGCCATTGCTTCCGATCGGAATGTTGCCCCTTGATCCGCAACGTTTTCGTCCAACTCAGTTCTGGAATTGGTCGGCCGCGAACCAACCACAGGGACAACACCCGCCGATAAACCGGTCAATTGCTCGAAACGATCCCTCTCGACTGCCGAAAGATTGATCGACAATTTCCCTTGTTCGACCAGTAAGCTGACAAACAGTCCGCAAACCACGACGAGCGGGAGGAGCAGAAGCACAGACACCAAAGACCAAATCCAAGCGGCTTGGCAGTCTCCGCGGAAAAGGTCTCGTACCTGAAAAACATCAGAAATCGGAACGCGAAAGCGATTCGCCACAGTGGCCGCCGATGCTACAGAGGACCTTAAAGCAGGCGTCCATGCGTGAAAGCATGCGTCCATGCGTGAATCGAAACTTGAAGCAGAGCGGATTCCGCGTTGGCAGTCTTTCAGAGTCGAAAAAACCGCGAATTCGTGAAGGATCACCGGTCCAAAAAAATTAACAATGTTGTCCGTACTGCATCGAATCGCTGCGGGATGGACTTCATACCCGCTGAGTCAGTATCAACACAGCGCCCGAGCAATCATCCTAAACACGGAATCGATCACCGAACACCGTTGTGCGCGATTCAGGATGTCATTGGAAGTACGGCTCGGAATCCATTCCAGAAGATTCAGAAAAAGATGTGGGATCGCCCCGCTTCCTCGACTACGCCAAGTCGCGTTCTTCAAAAAGAATGAATGCAAACAGGATCGCTGCCACGCTATAGCATCCGCAATACAAAGCGGAATATGCAACATAGACTGGTGGAACCAAGTCACCTGTTGCGACGGCAGCGCTAATGTTGAACAGATCGAGTGACGGAAGCACGGTGGCAATCAGTCGTGCCATGAACTGCACAAACTCCAGCTTCAGGACACCGGCTTGGACCAAAACACCCGTCAGGTGACCGATCACAAAAATTGCAAAGCAACTAGACAAATTGACGACCATCGGCAGTCGTGTCGAAATTGCCACACTGATGGCTGACATGACCGCGATTTCCATGAACAGCAGGGTGAGACCAGGGACAATCTGTGTCACTTCAGCGAAGCGAATTGCAAACTCGGGCGTTTCTTTTGAGGATTCCCTAGCGTCGTATGCGACCTTGTAATACACCAAGAACAAGAACAAGATCACAACCGGCAACAGAAACCATAAAATGGTCTGCAAAATTCCTATGTATTTCCCAAGGACAAACTGTCGTCTATTGATCGGCTTCGACAACAGAGTCATCGCCGTCTTACCCTCAATTTCTTCGGCAACGCTCGTGCTGGCAGTCCAAACGGCAATCAACAATCCCGAAATCAAGATCGTTGCCAGTCCGCAATCTTTCAGCATCTTGACATCATCGCCCATCGAAAAAAACGGCAAAACGGTGTTCAGCAGCAACACCAAAATGACAAGAGCCAAAACCAGAGAAAAAATCGGTTGCCGCACCGCCTCTTTCGTCGTGGCCCGAGCGATGATTCCAGCCTTCGTCGTATAGGCAAATACGATCAAACCTAAGAACAACAACAGTCCAAGGCCAATGAGCGTCCGCCACTCTCCAGCAGTCCCGCGAGTCACAGACACATCCTCTGCGGCGAGCAACAACGTCGGAATGATTGTCGATAAGGAAAGCATACGATCCTCGGGCTTAGAATGATCACAAACACGTTCTGTGAAAAAATCGCACAGATCTGACTGCCGGAGCCTACGGCGATTCCACGCCATTCGTTGGAAATGGGACGGCGCTCCGTTATTTCAGTACCGATTTACTGTACAGCAACCGCTGGACGGTGAAAACCATAAAGGGCGGGATACTGCTCAGCAAGGACTGAGGTCATGTCCGTTCTTCGTCAAACTCGTGAGAATCCGGAGAGTTTGAGAGCTTCGGAAAGGCTCTTCCTGAAATGAGGGTCGATCGGAACGCCGCAAGTGATTTCCGGAAAGGGTCAAACAAGAGCCTCCGCAGCCGGTTGCGCCAATTCTACTATACGAGAGAGAGAGAGAGAGAGAGAGAGAGAGAGAGAGAGAGAG
>CAMCMU010000090.1 GCA_945876035.1 Schlesneria paludicola DSM 18645
CAAACCGTGGTTCCGACTCATGATGAATTTCCTCTTCTGTCTGGTGTACTGCGGAGGGGCAATAGGCGAAATGTAAAACAACATCGGAATCGCGTCAGATCACGAGCATCTTCCGAATAGGCCTCACGTGCAAATCGAGTCCTCGTATCGAACAACGCAGCAATGTATCGAACAACGCAGCAAAAACCTCCTATTTTACCATAACGCTACGAAAGCGCGCAGGCTATGTCAAGTATTATCGTCAGTCATGGTACTCGCAACTCAGGACGTGGGCTGCTCGTCTCAATCAGCCGGTATTCGATTGATTCAAAGTTTCATTCTGGCGTTGGATCGGCCACGTGCCAGGAACTGATGCAACCAAACAGCATGCTCGAATCGCGGGTTCGTTCCGTGCCCGATGTCACCATTCCAAGCGATGGGCCGCGCGTTGAATATCACTTCACGAGCCATCAGGGGAAAAATCAAACGTTTGTTGACATGCCGTGAAAACAGTGACATTCTCACTGCTGGGCAGTTCGGCCGCCCCGACGACCGAGACCGACTTGCCTGCGCGATACACCTGATTGTTAGGAAATTAGATGGAAGTGGCATCGTCGTGAGGAGGGCACATGATTATCTGGGGTTCCGGGGGAGACTCCGTTGACTTTGGGGTCGCCGAGACGCATCACTGCGAGACTTGTGAGAAGGAGCGGCCGTATCGGTTAGTCCTGCACTACCGTTACTGGGGTTTCTACTGGGTATTCAATCGCGTGACGAAGAAGCAGTACGCGATGATTTGCGATATTTGTGGGAGAGGATGGGAGATCGAGTCGAGCAAAATCGAGCCCCTCCTGGACACCGCTCCAATTCCGTTCATGCGCCGCTACGGACTGGCGATTCTCGGCGGCATCTTTGCCATTTTTATGGTCATGGCCGCTTTAGAAAAACATTAAATTCCGATAAACCATCCGCTCAAAAATCGAAGACAATTCAAATGCGCAAATGGGGACTTCCGAAAGTGGACTTGCCCGTAATATTGCTGACGCCAGACGCCGATTATCGATATGGGCACGTGCAGCGTGAGCCACAGAGTCCCGCTGACAATCAGCGAGCAGTCACAACCCCGCCTGCGAAGCCGGTTGGGAATCGTCCTGTATCTCGAAAATGAAGGGTGTTTCCGTGGCGAGCAAAGAGGAAAACGACCGAGCCACAAGGCCGCGAGGGGGTGCCACTCCCCCGGCCCTGCCGAAAGTGGCGAGCAAAGTCGAGAACGACCGAGACACAGGGACTGGTAGGTACAAATGGCACTGCCCGTCATGTCGGAGAAAATTCTCAATTCCAGCCGGAGCATCCCCGCTCATGTGTCCGGAATGCCTGTTGGCTGGACGGTCATTGGCCAATAGTTCAAAGCCAGCTCGCGTCTTGGCTCAAATGCGGAATGCCATCAGAAATAGTCCGCTGCAGAGTGTGCTGTTGGCGGTGGCACTTGTTTTTGTCGCGATGCTGTGGCTGGCCAGCGATGGGAAGAAAGTCGGCAACACAACTTCTCGCCCCAACGCCGCTGCCGAAGGCGGAGTACCGCCCCTTGCGACGCCGCCTATCGCTCCAGAAATAAATCACGTGCCGCCCGATTCAGAGCGAGAACACGCCAAAGACATCCCGCCAGCGACGACAGGTCTCTCGGCCAAAGAGGTCTTCAAGCGAGTGGCTTTAGCCGTCGTCTCTATCGAGACTCAGTCGGCCAATGGCGAACCACTCGGTTCGGGAACCGGTTTTTTTGTCGATGATCGAGGCACATTCATCACCAACGCCCACGTCATCGCTGGGGACGGAGCGAGCCAAGTTGTTGTGAAGACCAAGAATGGCGAAGAGCGAGTCCTCACCTCTGTCGCTGACATTGATGTCAAACGTGATCTCGCCGCGCTCGAGTTCACTGGCCCTGTTCCCGCCCATTTGCGGCTTCAGCCAATCGAACCCTCCATCGGCGAACGGGCCTTTGCCATCGGGAATTCTTTGGGTATTTTGGATAGATCTCTATCCGAAGGACTTGTCAGCGGCATCCGTTTTTTAGATTTCGTCAAGCACATTCAAACGACAGCGCCCATCAGTCCGGGAAACAGCGGAGGACCGCTGGTGGACTCGGGTGCGCTCGTAATCGGAGTGGTAGTGTTTACTTCGCGTTCAGAATTGAAAGGGCAGAACCTCAATTTTGCGATCAGCGCCGAAGATCTCCGCCTTTTTATGACTCGTGGCGGAAAGTCCGTCAAAATCAAGGACGTGCCAAGCATGGCGAGCACTGTACCGTCAGAAGAACAGGGCAATATTCTCGGTGACGGCGTGCCGCAGGATTACGTTGAGGCCGTGAAGTGGTATCGCAAGGCCGCTGATCAAGGAGACGCCAACGCTCAGACGTCGCTTGGTTACGCGTACCACGAGGGTAAAGGTGTGCCGAAGGATTACTTTGAGTCCGTGAAGTGGTATCGCAAGGCTGCTGATCAAGGAGACGCCATCGCGCAGACGTTTCTTGGTTACGCGTACCACCAGGGTGAAGGTGTGCCGAAGGATTACTTTGATGCTGTGAAGTGGTATCGCAAGGCTGCTGATCAAGGAGACGCGTACGCTCAGAGGGAGCTTGGTAACGCGTACCACCAGGGTGAAGGTGTGCCGAAGGATAAAGTGCAAGCATACATGTATTTTAACTTGGCATCTGCCACCGATAGTGTCGCAGCAGAAGCACGCGAGACATTGGCCAAGCAGATGACTGGCGATCAGATAGCGAAAGCACAACGCCTTACTCGCGAGTGGAAGCCGACTGTGCAGCCGAAGTGAGTGTGGTGGGAAACGCCACCCGGGATGTCGATTCATCGACTGAGAGGATGCGGAGCAATCGAGAACCGTGCAATGGCGATCTCCTGCTGATAATGAAACCGTATCTAGATCGTGTGTCTACAACTCGCCAAGAAACGAATTCTGGAAGACACAGCAACACCTCGCGATCGTCTCTTTTCCGGCGTCACGCTCGATCGCTGGCAGCTGTGTCTCCTGCACTATCGACGCCCACCGCCGCCAGTTGCTGCCGAACTCGAAGCGATGTTTGCGGTCGAGGCGAAGAAGCGGATGCTAAAAAAAGTGCGAGACCCTAGGGTGAATTCACCCCAGGGTGATCACGGCAAGGCTCGCGATCTCGCTGCCGATGTTGTCAGCGTGAGCCCTCGCATGGTGGAATATGCCAAGACGATCAAGCGTGACACGCCTTTGTCGTTCCAGTGCTCGCCGAGGGCTTCATGCATTTTTCCCAATTGGGAATTTTGCATATCACGACTGACGACGCTCTGCACCACCCCCAACCGCTCTCCGATCTCCTCCTGCGTCCAGCCGAGTTGAGAGAGACGCCACGCCTTTCGCAATAACGGATTGAGATTCAGACCACTGTTTCGCGAGACTGTGTAGCGAATCGGCAGCTTCTGATGATGTCACCGTGGTGAGATCTACCGGCACGTGTGCTGATTGTCGTCGGCATGAATCGAGACGGATCGCAATAACGGATTTGCCTTCGGACCCTGTTTTGCGCGATACGCGTAGCGAATCGGCAGCGCCAGAGTGTCGGTGAATTCTCTCACGCGCAGATTTCGTGTGCCGTTGCCGCGAGGATGAATCGTGACGTTTCTCAAAAGCCGATTCAGCCGGCGCCCCTGATTTTCGCGACATACATAGCGAATTCGCAGATTTTGCAGATCGGTGAATTCACCAATCTACCCAAAAAAACGCGCCACCAACGGGACTTACAGACCGGTGAAATTGAGAAAGACCGGCGACCCCGTTGGCGCGCGCGTGTCAGGTCAGTGCCGGCATGACGGTCCGGTCGGACTCCTGTGAAATTGAGTCACACAGAGTATCTCGAATCGCATCCAGAACCGGACGACCCTCCTCGAGTCGGTCGTTGTCGCTCGACCACAGCGAAGCAAAAGCCTCCGGCATCGGTGTCGTCATGATGTCGAGAATGCTGCCACCGGCAGTTCGGCCTCGAGTGCCGTGAATGTAACGCACCAATCCGGCCAGTTGGCTCACGGGGTTGTTCACAGGCTGGATGTCGCCCGCTGAGGCCTGAATCTCGAAGTCCCTCAACGAGTATCCGTGGTCGGAGGAAAGTACTCCAAGGACGACGATCAGGAAACACCCGACGCATTATCGGTGACGTACGACTTTGACGCAAACTCGATCGTCCGGGAGACTCGACCGCGGTCATCGCATCGCCCAGAAAGCCGCAGTTCTTCCGATGGCATCCCGCTTTGCCGAGCCTTCATCACTTCTGGTTCCGAGGGTCATCGGCGGGATTGACGTATTGGATAGACCACGGCCCCATGCCGTGAAACTGAACGACAGTTTCACCCTTAATCCAAACGAAGTGCTTCATGCCCGTCGTCCAATGTCCGTAGGTTCCGGCCGGCATCGCCTGTGTCGCCTTGGCGTCAAACTTCTCGCCCATCCCGATATTGAAGGTTCCCGAAATCACTGTGACACGCTCCGCCTTTGGGTGCGTGTGAACAGGAATGCGGTAGCCGTCTGGCACTTTGACACGGAAGACGAACGGCCCGTCCTTCGTTGGGTCGCCCTCCAGCACAGCGATCTTTGCCCCCTTCGGAAGTGATGATGGCCCGTCCTTCCATTCGATCTTGTCTGGCTGAAAAAGTGCGAATTCTGAGTCGTGGTCGTCGGCCAACAGGGAACCGGCCAGCATCAGAATGGCGATGGTGGAAACAAGGGACTGTCGCATGGGGATGATCTCCGGGTGCCAAAGAGGGTTTGGCCGGCCATTTTACGGAACCGCCCGCCTGACAGATAGAGTCAGCGGCATTCCGGTTTTTGCGACCACCGTTTTTGCTGGGTGTTTTTTCGGGTGACCTGCCCCCTTAAACGGCACCACTTTCCGAGAGAGAATCTGGTGGTGTCAAAACAAAAGGAGGGCATTCAATGCCACGCGGAAAGAAAGAACTGGCCGAGCAGATCATCCCCAAGCTGCGAGAGGTCGCAGTCGAAGTGGGGTGAGGCAAGACCGTTGCCGAGGCGGTCAAGAAGATCGGTGTGACGGAGCAGACTGGGCAGTGTTCCCGGTAAGTGTCGCCCGGTTAATGAGCGTCGTATTTTCGACCGGCTCGCCCATGGTCCCGTACGTCCAGTCTTCCAAATCGAGGTATGCGCATGACCTCTGCCCAAATTGCCGCTGGACTCCACGAAGCTCAATCTCACGCACGAACGCTGAAAAGTCCTCGTCGCGGTGGGCTTTGCTTTTGAGCGTGTACCCGTGTGGGATTTGCGGCATCGTCTTGGGGAACACCCACTCATGGTCACCGATGAATTGCTGGATTTCTTTATCCTTCATTCGATGCCCTAAGCCTTCATTCGATGCCCTAAGATTGTGGAGAATAAAGCTGCTTACTCGCCCCTTTCATCCGATTCGATACTGTCGCTGTTCATCGGGTCTATAAAGGGCTTCACGGCCCGATAGAGACTCATGGCTTTATCGGCGATCAGCTTATGCTGCTGAGGCCAAGTGCTTCGGTCATTTGCATCTTTCCCCTCGATATAGTGAATCAGCGTACCTTGATCCTGGCCCTCCGTAGACTGCCATTCCAGCGTGTCTCCGAATGCTTTTTCTATCTCCCGCTGAGATTCTTTCAGTGTCAAGTAGTTTTCGTAGCCGTGGGGGCCTCGACACGAAATCCACACCCCCAGTTTCTTTTTCTTTACTCGGCTGAAGGTTGCCTTCAGAAAAAATGTGTGCCAGCCAACATCGAATCGCATGCCCTGTCTGCGTTGGGGCTTCGCGTTTGGCCTAAGAATCCCTGATGGCTCGATCTCGGAAAGCACGCCCGACCAGTAGTCCCAGCAAAATTGTTTTGATTCAGATGTGTCTGTTTCAGATGCGATCTGACGAGTCCAAACGTTGGGCTTACACACAACGTTGAATTTGGGGGCCATCAGCGAGCAGCCAATCTTCCAGAGTTCGACCTCCAGCCCAAAAAAAGCAATGTCATCGGATGTCTTCTGGTTCAGCCAATCGAGGGCAGCCCGGTGCTCGTCGGTGAATCTTTCGGCCACCCACACGACAGTCACGGTATTCAGCCCGGCGGCATAGGTGAGCAGTTGGCCAAGGTGATTGTGATCTGTGCGTTCAAGTTGATTCTCTATCAATACCCACGAGCCTGTCCCGCTTTCACGGCAGAGAATATCCGCCCTAAAAGGCCCCACCGATTGCTCTTCGGAGTGCGGCTCAAGGTCCATGTCGATGGCCTCTCCCAGCAGCGTGAGGTTCTCGGGTAGCGCAAGCCACGGAGTAAAGTTCTGGGCCTCATTGGGCCATGCCTCGCGGAGTTCTACTCGCTGAAGGCGGCCAAGCGGTGCGGTACTCATTGAATTATTTCCTCAAAACCCTTTTTATCCCTGAGCATCTGCTCGTTTCCTGCCCCCTAAGACGCGTCTTCGTTTATTGTGGGGAATTCACTTGGAGACCGCCAGTGGGGGATGACCCCGTCTTCCGTCCGCATGAGCGATGCGCAAGGGACTCAGGTTCGGGCTAGGGGTTTTGCTGCAACTGCTCTAGGCCGCATCCCCTACAACATCCGTTTACAAGTACGGCTTACGGGATACGCCATCTTCTTGCCGATCCTGCGCCAACGTGACGAGCTGGAGTCAGCGTGTCGCAACACCGTGGCGACCACGATGCGGGAATTGGGCCTGACCAGTTGCGTCCGCAAAGCATTCCAGCCCACGACCACTCAGGCCGACCCCACGAAGCAACCGGCCGCGAACAAACTGGCTCAGGACTTCACGGCCGACGCTCCCAACCGCAAGTGGGTGACCGACATCACCTACCTGCCGACGGCCGCAGGCTGGGTTTACCTGGCGGTGGTGGTCGATTTATTCAGTCGCAAAGTCGTCGGCTGGTCGCTGAGCACGTCCCTGGCCACGAAGTTGGTGTGCGAGGCCCT
>CAMCMU010000091.1 GCA_945876035.1 Schlesneria paludicola DSM 18645
TCGGTCGCCCACATACGCGTCATCTGCTCGAGATCGGCGATCGGCGCCATGCGCGCATACCAACCCGGACTGTTGTCCTTGGCGGTGTCGATCAGCAACTGCAAGTCGTCGCGATCGGTTTCATCACCTTCGTCCACAGCATAGTGGCCGCTGTATGCATTCGAGACGCTTCCCCACCAGGATCCGTAGGACCCTTCGTAGAGGTGCTTGGTGCTTGGATACCAACGCGGCAGAGAGACGTCGTCATACGTCTCAACGTTGAGGTACAAACCGCGGTAGACGCCGTTGATGGAGACACGCGCGAATCCGGTGCGTGGCGAGGCAACGCCCATGGCTTGAAAGATGTCATAGCAGAGCGTCTGCTTAGCCATGGTCGGGTCTTGTACCATGTTGTTGAGTGTCAACTTCTTGATGATGCCGTCAATGCGATGGGAGGCAGACGAGAACTTCACCTTCAGTCCCGCTTTCTCACCCTCCGGAAGGCAGCGGAAAGATCCGTACATCCCCTTCGTGTGGATCCCCACCGTCCACGGACCGTATTTCTTCATCGATGTGCCGCCGCGCGAACTCTTGGTGTACGTCATCGTGAATAGGGCAGGGACGTACGGACGCGGCGCGCCCATGTCGCAGGATATCTGCTCCATCGAGGAGTCCGGAACGGTCAGATCGATATCAACGACGGCACTCGGATCGAACATCCATCCGGCGTCGCTCGACTCGTCTCCGCTGGGCGGTCGAACCACCTGTCCAACCGCGACGCTCGCCATGACGCACGTCGCGGTGACGACTCTGAGACACAGTGCAAATACGTTCTTCATCACGAGTCCTTATCCCGGATGCGTGTCGATCCCATTGAGTGTTTCTTAACTCCACCACAGTGCACCGTAAATGATCGCCAAGTCAAGGACAGAGGTAGGATTGGGTGAAATGGAAGGTTAAGGCTGTAGTCAGGTCAATGACACTTCCGCAAGCGTCGGACCCGCGGTGAGCGGTTGACGAGGCGAACTCACGTTAGTTCTTGGCTCCTCTAGGCTAAGATTGAGTTAGCGAAGATCCCCTCAAAATTTCTTGTGGACGCCACAGGAGGGGCCGCAACAACCAGACGGTGGCTCCGGATTCAGGACACACGCACCACGCTGTTCGCGAACAGCCGAGCGCCAAACGGCAGGCAAAGGACACGGCCGCCAATAGGACTCCGTCCGCAACCTGTCAAATCATCGAGGCCAATTCCTTTATGGCCTCCGGCTGCGTCCTTTGCCTAGAACGTGTCCCCGCCAATTTTTCGCTGTCGATCGCCTGTAATGGCGCGATCATGCAGCATCCTTCGGAAATGTCGCCCTCCATTTACCACACACGATATTTTGGACTATTGCTACGAGCCTGCAATACGCACGGAGTCGGCCGGTCAGCCGGATCAAGACCGCTGTCCATGCCGGAGCAGCGCAAACCTGTTTTTGGATTACGACGCCTTGTGATGTTGATCCGGATTTGACTGGCGGTCGCAGATCCGGCAATCTGTGGGTTTGCTCGGTCCGGTCTATAATCTCGTGCGTAATGTAGGCTAGAGCTTAACCAACGTGTTCAATGCAGACTTTCAGAGATAAAAAGAAATACATGAATGAGGCAGCAAAACCTATTTAGATCAAGTGATCGACGGTCATTCCTGCGGCTGGCAGGAACATCGCTCGCACTGGCAATGTCACCGAATCGGCATATCGCTTCAGCTGAGGCAGAAGATGCGTCCGTCCAAAAACCTCGCATCGCAGCCATTGTGACGGAGTATCGGGGCTATTCTCATGCAGACGTGATTCTCGGACGATTCATTCAGGGACACAGTCTGGAGACCACGGAAACGCATTGGCCGAGAACACAGGTCGTGTCGATGTATGTGGATCAATTCCCTTCAGGCGATCTTAGCCGGGGAATGGCCGCAACATACGGAGTGAAGATGGCCCCCACGATCCGTGAAGCCCTGACACTGGGCACGGACCGCCTTGAGGTCGATGGCGTTCTGATAATCGGTGAGCACGGTGCCTACCCGCTGAACAGCAAAGGTCAGCATATGTATCCGAGGAGGCGATTTTTCGAGGAGGTCGTTCGAACATTTGAAGCCACGAATTCAACAGTCCCGGTATTCAACGACAAACATCTCGGTTTTGCATGGAAAGATGCGAAGTGGATGTACGACCAGTCGCGGAAGATGAACTTTCCACTGATGGCCGGATCGTCGCTGCCGACCACATGGCGCAAGCCGGAACTTGAACTGCCGTTAGGATGCGAACTGGAAGAGTGCCTGTCGATTGGGTATGGAGGTATTGAGGCTTATGGATTTCATGCGTTGGAGACACTGCAGTGTATGAATGAGCGGCGCAAAGGCGGTGAAACGGGTGTCAGTGCTGTCACATGTCTAGAAGGACCCAGAGCCTGGATGGCGGCGACTGAGGGACTCTGGTCTCGATCACTGCTCGACGCAGTGACTGCCTGCGTGGCGAAGAAAAAACTAGGGACTCCAGAAGAGAATTGTCGCAATCCGGAATTATTCCTTATCGAATACGCCGACGGCCTCAAAAGTTCCGTCATTACGCTGGACGGGTATTGCGCCGCATTTGGTTTTGCAGGTCGACTCAAGAACAATCCGGAACCCGTGGCGTCCCATTTCTGGCTGCAGGAACCGACCTTTGGTCATTTTGCCTGGCTGACTCATAACGTGGAATCGATGTTCCTGACAGGGAAAGAGACTTATCCTCCGGAGCGAACTCTGCTGACCACTGGAATTCTGGATGCGTTGATGACATCGCGAGCGGAAAATCAGTGCCGGATCGAAACGCCCTGGCTGGCCGATGTCAAATATCAAGTGACCGGCGAGACCGGACGTCGGGCTTTTTTGGAGTGAGAGCTCAATGGCTTATATGACAGGAACTCCGCCGACAGTCATGACCAGAGGTCGTCAGATGCAGATGAAACGCAGGAGTGGCTCGACGCGCTGGATGATGTCCTCCGGCGTTCCGGCGGTGATCGAGTCCGTTCTTTGCTGGACTTGCGGCAAACCCATACGCTCGCCCGTGGGATTGACTCGCCGGCTTTGCTGAATACGCACGACATCAATTCGATTTCGCGCGACAAGCAGTCGCCTTATCCGGACAGCCACGAGTTGGAGCCACAGCTGCGGACTAGACTGCGTTGGAACGCGATCATCATGGTGCTGCGTGCCAACCTGCAGGATCCCACGATTGGCGGCCACTTCGCCACGTATGCAAAGCATCCACACCGTTGTCACGAAAAAAGTGTTGCACTACTTCGACCCGCGTTTGATATCACAAACCACAAGCGAAGAAACGCAGTGGTGCGATGAGCTTGGCTCTGTTTCCAGGAACATTGCAAGTCTCATTCGTGCGCCGTCGCATGGTATTTAGACGGATCGCAAGAAAGCCTAGGGCATCAGTGGTCTGATGCGACGCGGAAGAATTCGCCTGCGGCCTTCATCGCGGCTTGACACCTTTTGGAGGGGCTACAAGAATGACGGATTGATCGTCCGTTGGCAGCGTTGAGGGGGCGGATGTGTTCAAGTCGGTCGCCTGTTACCGTCGTGTTCATGGGTGGACACTGTAGAGGGAGGTACACGATGCGGTCATGGTCCCAAACGTGGTTGGATGTACGGTGCAGGCACGCGATCTGTATCGCGACTTGCATTTTAATGATCAGCAGCAAAACCCGTGGCGAATCGTCGGCAAGTCAGCAGCCCGTTGTGGTCCGGAATTCGATCGAAATGGAGCTGATTTATTGCCCGCCCGGAAGGTTCGTGATGGGGAGTCCGGAGAGCGATCCGGAAGCCCGACCAGAGGAGAAGCCTCAGGTGGAGGTAGAGATTTCTCGCGGCTTTCACCTGGGGAAGTACGAGGTCACGTACGCACAGTGGCGCGCTATCATGCAGACCGAACCGTGGAAAGCACAGGAGGGGGTTCGTGAATCCGACCGCGCCGCCGTTGCCTACGTCAGTTGGTATGATTGTCAGGAGTTCTGCTCACGCTTGTCAAAACGTGAAGGAAAAAAGTACCGACTGCCCACCGCGGCCGAATGGGAGTATGCCTGCCGTGCCGGGACGATGACGCGGTTTTCATTTGGTGACGACGCTACGAAATTGAGCGACTACGGATGGTGGGGCAAATCGGACCCCAACGGCAACGCCAAAGACGAGCCCTTCACACATGAGGTGGGAATCAAGCTGCCCAATCTGTGGGGATTCTACGACATGCATGGCAATGTGTGGGAGTGGTGCGAAGACGCCGATGGACCGCGGATGTTGGGTGGACGCGATCCGTTGAGTCTCGGTGAATCAACCTCGAATCGGTACATTCGCGGCGGCGCTTGGTGGCACGTAGCGACCGACTGTCGCTCAGCCTATCGCCCCAGCGACACACCTGATAGTAAGCATATTGATCTCGGCTTCCGCGTTACACTCGTACCGAATCCTCATGAACGTTGAATCGTCTCCGATGGGATCGGTAGTGCGGCAGAGATGTTTCGCTACCGCAAAATGGTAACCGTTCAACCGCCCCGGTAAGCCAACAGCGGGGCGTTCTCGGGATCTTCGACTCGGTGTTTTTTCCGACAGGAAGTGGCGTTGCCATGATCGCCGTTATATCCGTTTCTCGCGGATCAACCGACGGGCGTTTGGCTCCTGAAGACGCCAACCAAATCACCTGACGGCGACCGCAACACAAGGTTACGGCGGGTCAGCGCCCAGCCTTTTCCGCACCCCCTTCCCAAGGACTCTCAAAAGTGACCTTGCCGGAAGGATTGTAGCTTAGAGGCTTAGGATTCAGCATATCGACCAACTTGTCCTTCATGGCCATGGCAGCGAAAAAATTTCCGGACGGACGATAGTGTCCAATCCAATACCGTTTAACGTACTGGTCCACATCGATACTCCGTTCTGCGAAGTCTTGGGCATGGGCTTGCATCAGATCAACATACGATAGTTGCTTCGCGTTCATGAAATCGACAAATGGCTGGTCAAATCGGGATCCACTACGCTGCGCATTGCGGAAGACTTTATTTCCGTAGGAAAGAACATAGAGCACGTTCTTGTGGTGTTCAGCGGCGTAGGCTTCAACTTTCTCAACAATTCGCATGCTGGCATACAGACCGGCATTCGTAAAAATGGCATCCACGGCCTCTTTTAACGATTCCAAGCTATCGACCGGATTCGTCCAACCGTGCTCTGCAGCCAACGGGCCAATTTCGGCATAACTCAGCGCGGGTGTACCCGCCCGTATATTGCTCTGCGCGATGACCACTTTCAGCGTAAAATCGTCTTTGAACTGATCAAAAACCCAGTCGAGATCGGAGAGACGCCTCGCAGACTCCGGCGTTGGACAGGGCGTCTGCACTTCAATAAATTGCTTGGTTGCCGGATTGACTTTGACATAGGGAAGTGGCGGTGAGGAAACTTCATTCCGGTTGGTAGGCGTACTGCCATGTCGGATGTTGCGCCAACCGGTCAAGTTGCGGTAATGATCGTCGCTGTAGATATTGAAGACAATGTATTGAGCCGGAGTCTCGGCTTCCTGTAGCAACATCCGACGATAACTTTGATAGACCGAATATCCTCCGATCCCGAAATTGCGAATCGGCTCCTGCAGGTGTGCCGCTAGGTACTCTTGCCATGTCTCGCCATCATTGACCTGTTCACAGGAGGTAAAACTGTCGCCGTAGGTATGAATACGGCATGGACCGTCAGCATACGCCATAACGCGGCGAGCACCATCTGCGTCATAGTGATAAGACACGAAGGAACCGTCCACCCCGTGATGAATCGTGCGTTCGTTGTGGGTCCAACCTAGGATTGGATGAAACGCTTCTCCCCATAACACGTCCCCTGCCAGCCAGTCCTCGACCGCCTGGGGTGAATAAAGAATGGATTTTAGGTACTCGCGTTTTTGCTGATCGGTCGAGATTGTGGCTTCGGCACCTCGAAGTGTGCACGGTGTGGTTACCACGAGCAACAGGAGGACGATCCAGCTTCTAGTTTGGGACTGCACGCGGCCACCTCTCGTAAAACGGTTCTTGATCACGACCTCAAAATACCCGACGGTTCGTATTGCAACCACATTCCAAAATGAGAGTCCGCAACGCCCATCAGAGATGGGTCCTAGGTGTCAAATCGGCCCCTATCCAAGTCTCACGTTGATTGGAATGCGGTACGGGATTGCCCTCACTCTGAATCGATCCACCGAAAACGATCGAATGCCAGCACTTTAACAGCACGGGTTACATTTCGGAAATCGAGACGGCCCGCGATTCTGACCTTCGTTCGCGGTATCACGAACGCTTATTCGTGCGCCGATTCGTGAGCGGCTTCAGAGTTGAAATCGCTTCTGGAATTCATTCAACTTCGATGGCTTCGGCAGGCGTGATTGGCCAACGACTGCGTTGTACGTTTTCACAGTAATCCCTAGGAGCCCGTGGTGAAAGTCACTGCTGACGGTTGACGGGAATGAGAATGGCGCTAGGCTGTCGTCGCGGTGGTTGATTAGGAATTCACGGAGGTGGTTTCGATGGCGATGGGACGGCGGAAGCAGGAGCGTCAGGAGGGGTTGTT
>CAMCMU010000092.1 GCA_945876035.1 Schlesneria paludicola DSM 18645
CGATGTTCGATGCACACCTTGTCGACCGGCCAACGCGACCGAGCGTTTTCGACCAACTCCGCCAACTTAGCCTGAGCCATTTCCGGATAGGCTTCGTAGTCGAGGGCGACTGTCTGCCGGCCAGCGGTCGATTCGCGAACCGTTCCGAGAAAGAGGACGACCGCCCCGGACTGAGGTGATCGGACAGCTTCTGTCAGGGCATGATAATCGATCGGATTTTGAGTGAGAGTGATCATTTTCGTCATCCACTCTTCCACAACGTCATCGAAGGGAAGCGGTTGGGTGCGGGAATTTTCCGGAGCATGTCTGACAGTCGAATCGACGGGCTCACGTCTAGCGACGAACCTATCCTGCATTTAAAAATAATACGTGTTCCCGGTGGGCGAAGCACCCGTTGAGCCGGAATCGACACGCGACGTTCTTCAGGGCTTCGGCAGAGCCCGACCCTCACCTTTTCAACACGCCTCTATCCTCCACTGACCGGTGGAAAGCAAGCGACTTCGTCAGCCACGTTGAGCGTCGTGTTGTCCGTAGCGTACTTACTGTTTACCGCAACCAACAGTCGAGGGACGAGCAAAATGAGATCGGGACAGTTTTCCACCAGTCGTTGTTTGAGCACAGAAACCGTCTCACCATCGTGCCACGGCACCTCAATCACTGCTTCACCAGCGAGATCACGAGCCTTGGCAAATAGCTTGACGAGTAATGGTTTCACAAATTTTCCTGAGGGGGCCGCACGACTTCACTCATCAGTGCTAGCAAATTTTTATCGGGATCGTGCAGAAACGCCATCCATAAATCGTGTTCTGGCATCGGGGCGACGAGACTGGGAGCCGAGACAAATTCGACACCTTGCTGAGACAGAGTCTCGTAGGTCTGCTGAATGTCATCGACTTTGTAATAGATGATCAATGCCGTGCGTTCGCTCTGAGGCAGCTCCGTCTTGGACAACATCAGTCGGATCTCGCCACAGTCGAAAAAACCCATACTCGGCAACTCGAACAAAAAATGCATCCCGAGGATATCACGATAAAATGCGACTGCGCGTGGGACATTCTGAACGTTGATGGCGATCTGACGGATGCAATTAAGCTTCACCATCACGGATTCACTTTGACGACAGCATCGACGACCACCAACTTGTGGTTCTCGACGTCATATTGATACCTTTTCCCACCCGGCAACACAGGTAACTGGATCCGATTGTCCTTGATGATTTTTTCCATGAACTCGTCGTAGTCGTTCGGATAACGATCTTCATTCGCTTTGAACAGATTCAACGCTGCTTCGATGTACGATGTCGAAATCTTCTCGAGCATCGGACCATAGGCAGACAACGCCGCGGTTGCTGGATCTGTCGCGTTAATCTTGCCGTCGCTGACCTTGGATCCGGAATTCGGGTCGAACTGGCCGATCTCTTGCGTCTTCTTTCCGATGATGCTGCTGGGCGATTTCTGAGTCTGTTCTTCGAGTGAAGGCATTCCGCAGCCGCAGACGGTCAGCAATATCAGCCACCGTCCCATACGTGTCGTCGCCATGAATTGCTCCTTCCGATTTGAGCCGACTTTTTTAATCGCTGTCTAGAATTGCAGTCTAACAAACAACCGAACGACTCATCCAATGTGGGACGGCGAATGCCCGCCGACATTTTTGCGAAACTTAGTCAAGCACTTCCACAACCCATCAGTCCAAGCGAGTCCATCTCTGGTGAAAGGGACGATCACGCCGGCTCCCTCCTCAATCAGTGTTGTCCGCTTCCGGTGTTAAACTCGGCCGCGGCTCCTTTTCTACGTCACTGCCGACACCCACAGCCATCCCCCCCCCCTTCCGGTCGCCTGATGTTCGCCGTCTCAAGAAAATGGTCTCAAAATCCATTTCTTTCCACGCCCGTGATTGCGATCTCCGCAGGAGATTGAGGGATGACGACTTGTTTAAAAATGGCGTAGATCATCACCCGGTCCAAAAGATACGACCCTCAAATATCGTGAACGATCTCGAATAAACCCGACTCGCGACGAACGCCCTTGACCGCAGTTCCGATCTCTAGTGTCAACTGAATCCGATGCGTTTTCAAGTTCTCCAGCGGCGATCTCGTTCGGGAGAACACGCAAATTGTTCGTGATCACTGCGCCCGATGGTAACGCGGGGATGCGTGCTGACGACTTAGCATTCCATTCCCGTGGGAGTTATTGCCTCTCAAATTCGGCGGATTTCGGTAGGGTTCCACCTCGACAACGACAAAAACGTCCCGCCGTGGGATTTTTAGAGAACCATTTCGATTTCACACGAAGTCGCTCATAAACGCCCACAGTTTTCATCCGACTCGGTTGACCTCAGAACAATCAAAAGCTCATCGGCGATTGAATATTGACCTTCATTCGAAACCAGCCCAATCGAATCAGACGGAGAGCCCCCTAAAAATCCATCACCACGGCGTGCGGTGGCATGCCGTGGTTCCATGCGAGAATCCATTCGGGCATGAGTGGAAAAATCCTCGAAAAAAAGTTCCCGTCACAGAATGTCAATCCTGCGCAGGACTGTTCGATAAAATCCACGATCGATCTTCCGTGAAATCGTTTCGCTTTGGCGAACAAGTACACTCGATCCACCAACCGATGAACACCAACGCTATCGATCCTCACGCGGGCAGGCGATGGAACGGCGGAGACCGTGAGCGCCGGCGAATCGACGATTTTGAATCCTTCCGCGTGCGAGTTCATCAACGGAGGACAAGCGGTGTTGCTTCGCCCACAAACCTGTTTGCAAGCTCGGTTGTCGGAGTCTGACGCACGGCTCCGATTGCGTTTGAATTCCGATTGATGGGTTTTGAGAAAGGTGAAGGTGGACCGCGCAGTCCGCTCAGACCATGAAAGATAGCCGTATCGAACTAATGACGCCCGGTCGAACAACAACGGCGGCACTCTGAGGGGAAACGTCATGGAAACGAGGTCTCCGCCAGAGTCCTTCAAGTCGCAGCTCGCCGCTTGGTTCAAATCCTGCTTGAGCTCAGACCGAGAAGCGATGGCACACCGGCGACGCGTAAGAATACGGGGCTTACGGAGCATGGGATTACGATGATTGTCCCGTCGCAGAGGATCGTTTTCATGGTGTTTTTCTATACAGCACAACAACTTACGGCTTTGACAAAATTTTGACAAAGACGTGACGGACCGATGACACTCGACTTTCCATATTTCGCTACGTTAAAGGATGAATAATGGGGTAACGAGAGAATTTTTTCTCTGTTGCGCCTCCGGAGGCGGATGAATTTGCCTCGGCCGAATTTAAGAAATTCCAATACGATTGGAAATCGGATGTCGATGAGTCCTCCAGTACGTCACAAGCATAAGTCAGCGCACCATCCGTCTGGGCAGGGGACTGCCAGCCATGTTTCAGAGGAACGGGAGTCGCGGACCACCGATGCGGTTCTGATCGATCAGACCGCATTGGTCGACAACGAGGACCTTCCCGTGTGGGAGAGTTGGCTGCCCGACAACCTCCGTTGGAACAACATCGACTGGGTGGTCTTGTCATGGATGGTGTCCATGCACGTGGGTGCGGCTGTTGCTCCATTTTATTTTAATTGGCAGTCTCTCGCGACCTGCTTTGCGTTACATTGGTTTACGGCCAGTATCGGGATTTGCCTAGGATATCACCGATTTCTATCGCACAAGTCATTCAAAGTTGTCCCACCGGTAAAATTCGTCGCTTTGTTGGCCGGCTCACTTTCCGGCGAAGGCTCACCTTTGATTTGGGCCGCCACCCATCGGCTGCATCATCAGCGATCCGATCAAGCGGGTGATCCCCACTCACCACTCATCAACGCCATTTGGTCACACCTGACATGGTTGTTCGTCGCTAGGAATCAAATTCAGCGGGATGCTTTGTTTGCAAAGTACACGCCTGACCTAATGCGAGATCCGATGTTGCTCTTCTTTGAGAAAACATACTTTCTCTGGCTGGTCGCCTCCGGCGTCCTGCTGTACGCCGTCGGTGGGATGCCAATGCTGTTGTGGGGCCTGTGCATGAGGATGGTTCTTGTTTATCACGGCACATGGTTCGTGAACTCAGCAACACACATTTGGGGTTATCGCAACTACGACGTTCGCGACGAAAGCCGCAACTTATGGTGGGTGGCCATTTGGGCCTACGGAGAAGGCTGGCACAACAACCATCATGCCCATCCGCACGTCGCTCCAGCAGGTCATCAGTGGTGGGAACTCGATCCCACGTGGTGGGCGATTAAGACGCTGCGATTCTTCCACTTGGCATACGACGTGGATGATCGAATTCCGATGAAGCAAACCGGTCGCGAACCCGCGACCGCCACTTGAGAGGCCGTCTGTGTGATCGGTACGAAAAGTCGTCGACCGCATCAAAGTACGAGAAATCCCGGCTGTTTTGGAACAGCCGGGATTTCTCGTTTCTGAGAACAGAGCGGCGTCTCAACCGACATGCCTCAAGAACGAAATACGGCCGGAGGCAACCCACTCGGCGACGTAAATGTTACCCGACGCATCAAAACAGGCGTCATGCGGATGGATGAAGCGACCCGCCTGCCAACGTGTGGGTTGAAGACGCATCTGAAAACCATCGAGGACTTGTTTGGTCCACTCGGCATCGTAACCCAGATGAACGAGAACCTGATTGTCCTTGTCGAGAATCGTGACTCGTGCATGCAGGTCCGGGACGAGCAAGTCCGTGCCGCGCGTATCGAGATGCGCCGGGAGACTGAGGATGTTGTTGACGATTTTATCCGGTTGGGGCTCACCATCTAGGCTGAAATATTGCAGACGCGCGTTGGCACGATCGGCCACGACGAGGAGCGGCTCACGGCCGGGGCGGTTGTCCAACCAGAGGCCATGCGGCATCTTGAACTGTCCCGTTTCAGTACCTGTTCCGCCAAACGTGCGAAGGTATTTTGCATCTTTGTTGTACTGGTGAATGAAGTTCGCTCCGTACCCGTCAGCGACATAGAAACCTCCATCCGGAGCGAACGCGATATTGGTCGGGCTGAACTGACTCGCATCGGTGTATTTGCCGCTCGCCACGGGTTGTTGCATCTCCCACACGTTTTCGCCCGTGAGTGTTGTTTTTGTGACTTTGCTCTGAGGCTTGTTCCACGACAGGTAGAGGAACTCCTCATTCCCTTCCTTTCGAATGTCGATCCCATGGCCCCCGCCCGAGTATTCGCTGCCCCACGAGCGGACAAATTTTCCGGACGGTTCAAATACGACAACCGGATCCACGCCCTTCGGGGCACGATGCGTAATATAAATCAGTCCAGACTCGTCAACAGCAACACCATGTGTATCGAACCACCGGATGTGATCGGGAACCGCGCCCCATCCGTGCTGACACGAGTACTTGTGACCATCGATGCCGATCACTGGAGTCTTGTTTCCCGACTTGTCGTCGGCATGCACAAACGGGGCGGCGCCAATGCTCACGGAGGCAGCGGCAGCAGTCACGAGAAAGTCTCGACGGGTCGGATGCGGATCAGTGGAGTTTGAGAGGAGCGGTTGGGGCATCGCGGATTCCTTCGAAATCTCTACGGATTCATGGTGATGCTCTCGAAGAACATCAAACGAAAAGCCTCCGGATGATAAGCCGAATCCGGTACGAACTGCAATCGCTCAAGAATCGCTTGGCTCCCGGATGTGCCACCAGTCAACAATGACGATCCGGTCAAATCGCGTCACAAAACATTGTTTTTCGGAACGGTTAACGTTGAACCTCGGCCTACGGTTTCTACGTTACATTTATCTTGCATCAGGCCTCTGAGTCTCATTCACCAGGAGTTGAAAATAATGATCAAGACTCGCGAAATAACGCCGCAAGCAATTTCTAGAAATCGACTTACACGATCCGGACCGATGTCCGCCGCTGAGACTCAAACGCCCCAGCAACGACCATCACAACAATTATTAGGGATCGTTCGTGACTGGGTCGAACGCGAAATCACCTTCGTCGATCACCCTCAATTCCGCAAAAGGAATGCCACTCGGACATTCACTTGCCAGCGCCCTGCGTCGCTGGATCAAAGGCAGCCGTTGCAGAAACTGGAACCTGGCCTCGCGTTTGTCGCGGGGATGGTTGAAATGCCGCTTCTGTCATTGGAAGAGGAACAACATTTATTCGCGTGGATGAACTTTTTAAAATACCGTGCCGAACGGAGTCGCAAAAAGTTAAGTTTGAACCATCCTGATGAACTCCTCGTGAAAAAGATTGATTCCTATCTGCTTGAGGCCACGTCCGTTAGGAATGACATCGTCCGGAGCAACTTACGACTCGTGGTCTCACTGGCCAAAAAGCTATCGGCGATGAAGCAGGCTGGGGCTCTCGATCAAATGTCAGAACTGATCAGCGAAGGAACTCTGCCGCTGATCCGAGCGGTAGAACTGTTCGACGTCAGCCTTGGCAATCGATTTAGCACTTATGCGACGTGGGCGGTGCG
>CAMCMU010000093.1 GCA_945876035.1 Schlesneria paludicola DSM 18645
CCCCCCCCCCCCCCCCGAAAAAAAGCGACAACTCTCCAAACCGATCACGATTTCATTAGATGGATGGATGGAAGAAAAGTTCCCAAGAAGTGGCGTTTTCGGTCCCTCCAGTGACGTGCGATTGGCACCCGAACACTCCTTCCGTTGATCGTCAACAATCACCGAACACGTCATTTGCACAGGAGTAGCCGGGCGGTTGCATCAGAGTGGTCGACGCAAAGGGGCAGTCACGTCACTTGAAATTGGAAGACAGAATCGGCGACACTTCGATTTGAAACGAGCGATTTCAAAAGATCTTGGGCAGACTCCCAAAGACGAACTCTGCTCCACAATTCCTTGCAGGTGCCCCTTGATGAAAAACGTCGTCGCGTCCAATTCGCTGCGGGCGGGCATGGTCGGCATGGGGATGATTTTCGACGAGACGTATCGTCCTTTTTTTGAGAGGACTCATCGTGAAGGCCTGTACGATCGGCGGTTCGGTGATGTCGCTGTGGATCTGGTTTCTGTGGCGACACGTACCGGGTCGAGAGCTGAGGCGTATCAGCAGGCTGCCCGGGGGAGGATCGACCCATTGATGTCTTTTGCGGGAGAGCACGCCGTCCGCAGAATGCTGGCGACGAACGTTGATTTCGCCTGCGTGGCGACGCCCGACAGCCGTCACTTCCAGTCTGCCAGGCAGATTCTCGACGCAGGCGTTCATCTGCTGATCGAAAAGCCATCGCTGCTCACGCTGCCGGAGTTGGACTGTCTTGTCGATTTGGCTCGGCGAAAGAATCTGATCGCCAAAGTCGTCTATCACAAACTCCTTGATCCGGATCACAAGAAGTTGCGAACGCTCGTGGTCGATCACGTTTTGAAGCATGTGAATGCGGGCTATTGCTCCTTGCTGGAGCCCAAATCCATTTCCAGCGGTCAATTCGCCGAGTGGATTGCCGGGCGAAATCCTGGAACTTATGTGGCCTGCCACTATATCAAATTGATCGACTTTACGTTTGGCGGGAGGCTGAAAACGATTACGGCAACGGGACAACGCGGGTTGGTCGGATCGAAGGCCGGTACAACGTGGGATAGCATTCAGCTACGCTTGGTTTACGAGTACGATTCGGGTCGTGACGCCGCATTTGACATTCATACATCATGGGTCACGCCAGAGAACTTTCCTGGTGCCGTCGAGCAGGAAGTTCAGTTCCGATTTGACAACGGCGTCTGGAATTGCCACTCGCGGAAGCGAGGCGTCGAATTGACCGTTGAGAATGAGACTCCTCTCAAACGTAAAATGACCATCAACAATCACTACAATGGGGCGTTCCTTGAACCGTGGGGAGAACGCTCTCAACGAGGCTATGGGATTGAAGCCATCGAACGATTTGCGAGGGAAGTCGCCTATGTGAAGTTCGGCGGTGAGGCGGCAAGTCAATCGATGCGTGTCGCCGAGGTTCAGGCTCTTTCCTACAACGATCTCGCTTCCGACCGACAAACAGTCGCGTCGATTCAGGCTCTCGAAGCGATCTTGGCACGCCACGCAACAGGCGAGCCCGATTGCGTTGTGCGAGTCAACGACACGCTCGGCGGTTTGGTGCTTTATCGACCCGGACACGAGTCGCCGGATGTTTTGTATTCGAAACGCGTCTAAGCTAAAGATCCGCGCAAACGGTGCCTCGAACACCGATTTAAGATTTTCGTGATGCACGAGCGGGCGAAGTTTTTAGTCCGACTGTCGAGGTGTCGGCTCGATCCACACAATCGACAGGCGGGCCGCTTTATTTTGTAATATCGAGCCGAGGAAATGATGAGTCCACCGATTCGGTTTGCTGAGGAAAAACAATCCAATACCGTTCGACAGATCGTCGCGGATCATGAGCCGATTGCGCAACGAACATGGACACCGTCCCAAGCTGTCTTCGCGCGCTCGGCGGGGACATTCCATTGGACTCCAGAGGGTCGGCGTCTCTTCGATTTTTCATCGGGCGTCTTGGTGGCAAACTTAGGGCACAACCCGAGACGTTGGATGCAGCACTTTGCGAGGTATATGAAATGGTCGCCGGAATTTTTGTTTGGAGAGGAATCCACGGATGCCGACTATTTTCCAGCAGTGACGCTGACCGCATACAACGCCGTGACCGAGTTGGAGACACAGGCTGTTCAACGCTTGCTGGCTAACATCCGATCCTCCAGGGGAGGTAATCGTCTCGACACAATTGTCTGGGCCGCTTCGGGGTCGGAGGCGATTCAAAAGGCTCTGTGGGGGTGTCTGTCGCGGGACACGTCTCGTGACATGATCATCGCGACCCGATTTGGGTTTCACGGAAAAAAAGGCTTGGCCAATGCCGTGACCGGCTCCGAAAAAGACACAGAACGCGATTCACGGGTGAAATTCATCAGCTTTCCTCAGGAGGAGATCCTCGATGCCGGTTTCGATGCGGATGCGGTCAATCTTGCCAAGTATCGCGCCGAATTGGATCAACTGCAGACCCAATTTGGCCGCAAGTTGACGTGTCTCATCACCGAACCGTATCTCGGTGGCGGTGGTAGTTATCATCCTCCGGCCGCATACCACCAGATGCTGCAGCAGTTTTGCCGTGACAATGACCTGTTGTTTATCTTTGACGAAGTGCAGGCAAATTTTGGTCGCACAGGCTCGATGTACGCGTTTGAAAAGTATGGTGTGGAACCGGATATGGTCGTTCTCGGCAAGGGGCTCGGCAATGGAGTCCCTGTCGCGGCTGTGGCCTCTCGTGGCGATGTTTTTGCAAGGATGAAATACGGTGAGATGTCTGACACGTGGAGTGCGAATCCGCTCTCCTGTGCTGCCGTTCTGGCAACGCTTGATGAGTTTGAAGGAACCGATGTCCTGAAACATGTTCGCTCGTTGACACCCCTCTTCTTGTCTCGACTCCATCAACTCCAGTCGACGGGACTCGTGAGACATGTCCGTGGTGAGGGGATGGTTTTTGGAGTGGAATGCGCCGCGATCGGCTTACTTGCGCCCGCCGATGTCGCCAGCAAGATCATCGAATCCTGCTACCGAGGAAGGGCGGGAACAGGCATTCATCTGATCGGTCCGCTGGCGGAAAAAGTGATCCGTGTCAGTCCGCCGCTGACCATCACGATCAATGAAGCTCGCCAAGCACTCGATCTGCTCAGCGAAATCGTCAGCAGCCTCGCCGCCGATCTTGGCGCAGGTTGAATGTGTTTGAGTGATTCTCAAAAAAAAAATATACCCGCGGACGTTTGGTTTCGTTGTCGAAAAGTTATCCGTAGCGTCGTGATCATCGCTGTCTTCCAACTGAACGCGGAGTGCGCGTGATGAAGAACGGTAACATGGACAGGAAGACGATCGTCCGATTCGAGTTCTGGCCCGTTATGACACGCACTTTGCTCCCGAGAGTGACGTGGCCACCGTGCCTGTTCGTTGTCCCCTCGTTCTGGGGAAGAGGTGGAGGGCTGGATTTCTGCAGCAGGGCCAGACGCATTTGCTGGCCGAGTGAGGCCCCCGCGTCTTGCTGAGCGATCCGCGCTACCGCCTCTTCAAATGTTCGCGTGTGGCCCCGTTGACTTTCGTGGGCCAAACACCGGGTGGACGTCTGGTCCACCCGGTGTTGACTCCGCGTAAGCTGTTGAAAATGTCAGAAATCCCCGAAAACATCCTGATTGTTTCGGGTGCAAAGACCACGCATGACCGACAGGTTGATGTGGGCGTTCAGCATCCGAGTCGAGCCGTCCATCAACAAAAAATTTCCGGCACCTGTGTGGGGCGAGTAGAAACTGGCTGGGCTGCCGTTCGGAGCATTCATCGTGTACTGTCTGCTGTGAACAACCACGGCCGTAATTGTGGGCCGCCAGTTTTGACAGGGGGTCAACGAGGGGTTGTATGGGAGAGGACGGGTTGTGGAGTTGTAGAGGACTTCCTGCCCGGCGACGATGCCCGCCCAAGCACTTGCGACGAAGCCGCTGTGGCGTTCGCCGATCCCGATTGTCAGGGACAGACCATCGGTGATCTCGGCCGCGCGGATACTGACATTACGATGGAAGATGCCATTGAAGGGCTGTTGCTCGTAGCAACCATAATCGGGATCGCCGGTCTGACCTCCGCCGAGATTGCCAACATAGCTGGTTGCCCCGCCGTCGGTCAGTACCGTTGGCGTGTTGGAAACAGAGGGGGGTGAACCGCAGTCATAAATCTGGATCCACTGCGGCCCGCGATCACTTGGGCAACGGAAGGCGTTGACAACTGTTCTGCGCCCGACCGCATTGGCAGGGTCTGTCAGTGGTAGATCGAAGTTGATCGTACTGTGAAAGTTGCCCTGCTCCAAATAAGGCAGCATTCGGGCGAAGAAACTCCAACCGGGACCCAGATCGTTGGGTGCTGCGTTGCAGGATCCCGGGGGCATGACCCACGCCGGATCCTCCAGACGCGACACAATTCCCGGTGGAAACCCATTGTGAACATCGTGGTAATTATGCAGAGCGAGACCCATCTGCTTGAGGTTGTTCAAGCATCGCACCCGCCGCGATACCTCACGGACCTGTTGTATGGCGGGGAGCAAGAGGGCGGCAAGGAGTGCTAGGATCGCGATCACAACCAACAGTTCAATCAGCGAGAACCCCCGACGGTGAGACATCGTCTGACGCCTGTTGGACAGCAGACTGATCGCGAATCGGGCCCAACAGAGAGGTGCTGTGGTTGGCCGAGAGACGCCCGACGAGCGGTCGGAACGATGTGAATTGTTACGAAACGGCAGAGATGATTCAGATCCGAATGTGGATCGCCGGGACAAGGTCAAAGAGTCTTTCCCGGAAAATATCATGATAATTTCGTTGAAATCCAACATCATCGCTGGCCTTGTCTTGCCTTCAAGTTTTGTGTGACGTACCTCGGCAAGTTGTGGTCTTCGTGGAGAAGCGGACGGTTCCGAGCAGCGCGGGAATGACGCGAAACGGATCGAGGCAGAGATGCCACTGGATTACGCTTCCGGCATCAGCCGTTCAGACATTTTTTGCTGAGGATGTTCGTTGAGGCGTGAATGGAGATAGACAGCGGTCCACTCGGCGAGACGGCGACCCAGTTTGAGGCAGGCGGCACGAGTTTCCTCGTCACGCGGTTCCTTGGCAGCGATCGCGCCGTAGTGCAGCGTCAGGTCACGGCTGACATAGTCGGTGACACCAAACACGAGAAAGCCGAAGTTCATCAAGACCGTCAATAAACTTTGACAGGCAAGTTCAGCGCCTCCACCCCAACCGCCGGAAGAACTGAAGGCGCAGGCAATCTTACCATCCACCTTGGACCACTGTTGCACCATGGTCTCATCCCAAAATCGCTTCATCTTCCAACTCAGCAGACCCATGTTCGTCGGGCTGCCGACAGCCAGTCCGTCGCACCAGACGACGTCGTCGGCCGTCGCCTGATCAACGGATCGAACTCGAACATCGGTATCGGCGATGCTGCTCGCCCCCTCCGCCACGAGCTCTGCCATGCGGGCTGTGTGACCGGATCGTGAATCGAACAGAACGAGAATCTTGTTCATGCAGCCGTCTTGCCGAAGAGTGAGTTAATGGCGAGTCGCCGAGCCTGTCTGTTTCAACAGGTCATACCGTCGGCAGCCTGGGACTGCCAGCGAGTACAAAATACCGGTTGCCATCGATTGCCGATTCTGCGGAGCGTCGTGACCCGCAGGGCCGTCATTACTGCGGCCGCGATTCGCGGCGCAATCCACGTCTGAGAAAAACGGGCATGAGCGCTTTCGACGGCGTCATAGTTGTGATGTCACTCCACGCAGTGATCCGCCCTCGATCGGTGTTGATCGATGCGAAAAGCGCTCGGTGATCCTGTGATAATCCTGCTGTCTCCAGATGGATGCCTGTAAACAGCCGTTTTTTGAAAATCGGTGGATCGGTATGCCTTTCACCACGAGGAAAAATCCTGTTTGCTGGGAGGCATCAACAAAAAGAGACGTGGGGG
>CAMCMU010000094.1 GCA_945876035.1 Schlesneria paludicola DSM 18645
GAACAACCCCTCCTGACGCTCCTGCTTCCGCCGTCCCATCGCCATCGAAACCACCTCCGTGACTTCCCAACCAACCACCGCGACGACAGCCTAGCGCCATTCTCATTCCCGTCAACCGTCAGCAGTGACTTTCACCACGGGCTCCTAGCCATCAAAAACCTGTTGATTCCTTCAGGCGGAACCTGCCAGCAAAAATCCGAAAAGAGGGCCCAGCCAAGATCATTCGGCAACAAGTCCTCGGACTTCAATTGTGGGGATTGTTGACACAGCGAAGGTACTGCGCGACGTCGGCCTGGAGTGCCGTGAGCTTTTGCCATGTAGTCCAGTCGCAGCGAACAGTTCGTCCCCCAGCCGAATGCAAATCCTCAATCGTTGATCCCACGATCTTGCCGAGTTGCACATGCACATAAGAGAGCAGGTCGGAAAGTTGAACACGTTCAAGCCCGGTCATAGAAAACGGAATCTCCGGCGGCATGCAGGGGAACAACTCTCCCTGCTCGGCCGCCGGGATGGGATCCGTCGGGTCGAAAAACTCGTGTTCAACGTCGCTGTTTTGATCAGGATGCTTGGCGGGACTACCAGGAATGAACACCGTGCGAGTTGAATCCTCCTCGCTGCAAGAAGATTCGCTCACTGCGTTCGTTTGCATATTAAACAGAAGCACACACCGACCAACAGAAATCACATCGCCCTGTTGCATGACACGCATTTGAATCGGATGGCCGTTGACGCGCGTGCCGTTGGTGCTGTCGAGATCCGTCAAGATCACTCGACCGGACTGATCCTGAAGTTTGACGTGAAAGCGGCTAATCCGGTCATCGTTCAGCTGGATCGTGTTCTCTTCTTCGCGTCCAATTGATAGCGGCAAGACAGTTTGCGAATAAACGCGACCGCGTTCCATGCCTTCTAAAACACGAATGGTAACGAGCATCATCAAATTGCGTCCGAACAATGTTTCGCAGAAATGTTTACTCCCCCAGTTTACCTTAAGTCGGCGGGTTTGTAACCGGTAATTTCAGGAAATGACCGGCGGGATGCAAGATCGATGATCGAGACGCAATCCACGCTCTGGCAGGCGGCGGCCTTCGATATTTCTGAGCTCCAAAAAAATCTGCTCCTGATCCGTTCGGCACACCGACGACTCACCCAGTTCGAACCGGTCCCTCTGGTGGTAGCCGAAAACGATTGAGAGTTTCTGGATCACATCCTCGCAAGTCACCTGTGGAGACCGGCCGACGAATCCACGCCCCTTGCCCCCGTTATCAATCACGGTGTTTAAACTCCCGTCCCATCTTTTGACACACATTCCGCAGTCCTGAGTTGACGTGTCTTGGAAACGGACAGGCTTACGGGATCAGGCCAGGCCGGTTAGAAAGTGCTCTTTCCAAACTCAATACTCGCCGAAGATTTCCTGTCCGGAGCGTGTACCCAACGAACGCCAGACGGCCAACGCGATCTTCGAACTGACCGAGCGAACCGCGCCGTCCGCTAGCAGCACATTCACCAATCGGCGGTGATAGCTGCGGGATGTAATCGCTGAATAACTGCTCAGTGTCGAACTGGTTCCTTCTTGTCGCGACGCAAAGTCTGCATCGTATGTCACTGCGTCTTATGTCCAAGCCACATTGGTATTTGGCGTGAGTGTCGTGGTGAAACCGCTGTGATGAGAATTCCCGTTGGCCCATTCCGTATGACCGGTTCCGTCTCGCGTCGCAGCCTGGATCCGATCCTTTACACCGACATCAACCGCAGTGACGACATCGGACAGATTTTCCGGGATTGCGCGTGTTGGCGGAGGTACGTTACGCGTGTAGGCCTGCCACGATTTGACCTCCGCCACGAGCAGGGTGTTGCTCATTCCATCGGTCACCGTTTCCATACGAAGCCAACTGTTCGGAAAAAAGAGACCGTCCCCGCCGCCTGCACTCAATGGATCGAAAACGAACCACGTTCCAAAATTGAAACCATAGTTGGTGGGAAACAGTTTCACACCAGAAGCCAGCCTGACCTGACCCGCTTTGGAATCTGTGGGACATGCGAAGACAGGAACCCTCTTGCCTGTCACGACCGGGCCATTGACGGAGCTCGACCAACTCTCTTGCAGGTTAATCGAGTTGTACAATCCCGTCGCTTCCAGATGCGGCATGATCCGACCATGAGCTATTTGTTATCAGTGTCGGCACAATGGCCATACTCGCCCGCAGTCGACCAGACACCGAAGCATCGTTGTGCACGGCTATGCCGATTTGTCGCAGATTGTTCTTGCACGGTATTCCCCGCGCGGATTCCCGTACCTGCTGGACTGCGGGCAATAGCACGGAAACGAGAAACGCGATGATGGCGATGACCACCAGCAATTCGATCATCGTGAATCCGGCGGGAGAGAATGTCATTCGGCGACTCAACATTAAGCATCCTCGATAGTCCGGATTTCAAAAAACATGCCAGACGCATTTGGATTGTCTCGCTGCGTTCGACCATGCAATCAATTTGGATTCCAGCCCATCGACTAGCGACGACCGCTGCCTAGCAGGATCCTGTTCCGCCCAACATGGTGCTTCACGCTGAAAACACATCCGGCTCGTTTTTGCTTGGGGACTATGATGCGTGCAAGACCATGCGACACCGCAAGCGTTTGAGTGCCCCCCATGGCCATTCAGTGCTCGGGTGACGGCCGCAAAAAAATCTTGAAAACAGTGAAACGATCGACACTCGAAAAGCCCATGAATCAAGCAAAAAAGCCTTGCCCGCAGTGTTTGCGGACAAGGCTTATCGAGTGGAGACGACCGGGATCGAACCGGAAACCTCAGGCTTGAAAAGCCAGAAGTCTAGGGTTCCAAGTGTTACCCTGTCAGAAGTTGCGGCGACGGCTGATTCTTGTTGCACCACCTGTTGCACCAGCAAAACCCCAAACCGACGGAAACGGGTGGCGGATGCCGCTGCGGTGGGGGGTGTCGAGACTCCCGCCGAAGTGAAGCCCGAGCCGGTCGAGACGGACTTCGCCGCCGCGCTCAAAATGCTCGCCCTGCTGCCGCTCTCGGATGAGGACCGAGCCGAGGCCGTGCGGCTGCTCTTGAGGGAGCGGGGGTGATTCGGGTCCTCCTGACGGGGTACACCCTTCACGGGTCAAAATAATTGCGTTTGTTTCGTCTGTCGGAGGTTTTGAAAAACTGACCTACTACTCTGGAGCAAAATCAGGGATCCATTACCTGATGGAAACAATGGCCGATCTAGCATCGGGCAACTTATGGTTGGTCACAAATTCGCGACGGGTAATATTCGGAAGACTAAGGCCTGTAAACTTCGCACGGCGATCTTGAATTCTATCAGTGAGGAGGCCGTTCAAGAAATCGTCATGGCCGTTATCGATCTGGCCGCCAAAGGAGACCTTGCGGCGGCGAAGTTGATCTTCCAGACCATTGGCAGGCCAACCGGAAGCGATCTGGCACCGTCACCAGAAATTACCGACGCTAACTTTTTGGAGATCAAGCGTGAATTACTCGCCAGAATTGCAGAAACGAATTGAAGCCGCGAAGACACCCGAGGAATTGTCCGCGATTCTAGCAGGGGCAGGATCGTCACGAAGATGGACGGCTTCGTCATTGGCACAGGTTGCTGAGTTCTTCTCTTGTGCGACATCAACGATCCAAGGTTGGAGTCAGGACGGAATGCCGTCTGTGTCTGATGGCTGGTATCTGCCTGCAATCGTGCGATGGCGTTTCGATCGTCTGTCGAATACGGATCTGACGACAGCCAAGAAACAACAGAATCTAGCACTGGGCCAGGTGCAACTGGAATCGAAGCAGCTTGAGTTGGATCAAGGACGAGGCCAGTTGCTCGATCGATCTGAAGTTGAATTATGGGCGTCAGTGGCGTTGATCGAAGCACGGGTGATGATTACGAGCCTTCCAGAACGACTCTCGACATCGGCCCCGCCTGAGATGCGGAGCTTCATTCGCGAAGAGACCGATCGGCATTGCCGCGATGTATTAACGTCGCTACGTCGGCGTCTGGAAATGGAGAACAATGACGATGATCAAAGTGGCAAAGGGTGAGTCGATGTCACTGCGGCTACATCGACAAACGCTGCGGATTTGCTACACATATCGAAAAATCCGGTGTCTGAAAGGCAGGCCTTGATTTGGCGTGAGACCTGATGCCGCTCGAAAAGACTATCGACATCGGCACCGGCGGCGAAGTTGATTCTCAATCCATAGTTCGCCAGTTGGCCTATCGCGGGTCGGCCGCGTTGCTTGCAAGATGAAAGTCGTATTCAGAGAACGAAGTCGCCTCAAATTTATCGAGCGGGAATTTGACCTCGATCCATTCGTCCTTCTTGGTTTGCACCGTAGCCCGGTACGTGAAGGCAACCAGCGGCTTGTTGGGGTAGAGGTTCAGCGAATACTCCCGGCCATCGCCTTTCACCTTGGCGACCAGCGTATCGCCTTTCTCCAGATTGAGTTTCTTGGCCTTCGACCGCACCGAAGCAAAGCCGCCGTTGTTTGCCAAGGACAGCGCGCCGAAGAACTCCATCGTCTTCTTGTCGGTGATCTTGAATTTGCCCTCGGAGACGCCGCCCATCACACCATCGTTGACCGTCTGCCATTCCTCGGCGGAGTCGGCTCCGGTGAAATCGAACAAGGGTATCGGTGTGTCTTCAGCCATCGCCGTTGTCACCATCAACAGGGCCAAGCAGCCCGACAGGTAAGCAAGTTTCATTCGACACTCTCTCGTGATGATTCTAGGGAAACTAGGTCACTCGATGCCACACGCTGTAACATCGCCTTTTGGAACAGTGCATCACATTCCGTCACCATCACGCCGCCGATCAGCGTGCAGTTCCATGCAGGACTGCGACGAACAACTTCTTCCGCCAGAATGTCGATTTGTCGCCAGCCCAATCTTTGCAGGGAGCGAATTGAAGTGCCGAAGACGACCGTTTTGATGCCAGTCCATAGGACC
>CAMCMU010000095.1 GCA_945876035.1 Schlesneria paludicola DSM 18645
TTTGGCGACATCGCCTCCGACTGATCGACATCTTGAGTCTGACAACATCACTAACTTTTCCCCGGCCGAGTTGCAGCCGTGATGACATTTTACCGACGACGTCTTCGTCCGAATGTTCCTATCCGACCGTCATCGACAGGCAGGATGACTATGCGTCCATTGAAGCACTCACATCGTGATGGGTTTACGCTGATCGAGCTTTTAACGGTCATCGGCATCATGAGTTTGATGATGACCCTTTCCGTCAGCACCTATTTTGGATTCATCGCGAGCGCCAAAGAGGCCGCAACGAGGGCCACGATCCTGAAGGTCAATGGCCTGATTCAAGACCGTGTTCGCACCTTCCGACAGTACGACTTCTCCGACGCGGCGATCCGACATCGGGACACTTGGAATTTTTACAACCAGAACGATCAGGTAATGACGCCCGAATTGGCGGAGGTCTTGTTACGGAAGTCGCGATTTAAGCAGGCATTTCCTCAATCGTTTACCGAGGCTGATCGAGTAAGGCTCTTTCCCACAAGCCTTACGTTCGCACCAACAGCACCCTACGACTCGACGTTTCCAACGACTTACCAATCGAAATACGAATGTGGAATCGTGTTGCATGCGCTGCTGACTCGCGGTGAGACGTTCGGTGCTCCGTCAGCGGCTGACGACGCATTCACCGGTTCCGAGGTTCGAATCGGACCCGAGACGAATAATCTTCCCTGCCTCGTCGATGCCTGGGGAGAACCGCTGCGTTTCTATCGCTGGCCAACGCGGCTGATTCGCTGTGGCGAACAAGACTTCGATGGCGATGGTGTTCCCGATGACTACAACCAGAACGGGACACCGGATCCTGCCGGTATCACGGCCGACGCAGTCGCCCCCCGCCTTTCAATAGGCGTGGCGATTCGGCCCTATGCGTTGTACCCGGGACCGACACCTGCTTCGCTGCTCATTTCTAATCTTCCCCCCTATGACCGATCGCTTTCAAATGCGTACAGGCTGGGTGCGGATGGTCAACCGGGTGTTGCCGGTACCAATGACGATGACGACAACACGGTTGACAATGTTGGTGAGACCGGATGGCCGGACTCCGATGATCCAGAACCGTTGAATACTGACCCGGACGATCCGACGTTTCGCCTGACCACTTGGTTCAATGACGGCCCACTTTACAACAGCAACAGTGTCCCAGAGCCGGGCGGGATCAGTGAACGTCGAAATACTTTTGTGACGGAGAAACACGACTTTTACACCTTCCACACTCCACTGATTGTTTCGAGTGGTCCCGACAAGGAGTTGGGATTGTTTGAACCGCACGACACCACTATACCGCCCGGCCACACTGTACCGCCCGGACCCTTGGCCGGCCCGAAACGGCCGCCGATGCAAACGACAGTGAAGACGATGAGCCAGTTGTCGGACAACATCACCAATCTCAATCAACGAGCCGGAGGCAAGTAATGATGCAACGCTTGCCACAGGTATTTCGCCTTCGAGCGAATCCGTTTCATCGATCGGCTTTCACACTCATCGAGTTGATGGTCGTGATCACGGTGATGTTGATTTTGACCACGATCACGGTGATGTCGGTCAATTTTTCGAACAATGCCGACCGAATGCGGGCCGGCGCGCGGCAGATGCAATCATTACTCGGCGGAGCGCGTGACAAAGCGATCTATGCCAAGGAAATTCGCGGCCTCCGACTGTTGCTCGACCCCAATGACAATCATGCGGTCAGTGCCGTGCAGTACATCGGTTCGCCCGAGCGGGACACTCAAGGGACACTCACGTTCGGCGCGGCTGTGACGGGCGACAGCACCGGGGCCACCGTGGCGGGATACGGGACACGATGGCAAAGCTTGAAGCGGCGAGGCTTCCTGAAGGTCGGTTCTCGGATTCAAATCCCGCGTGACACGGGAACCTGGTACACGGTGGCAGTCATCGACGATACGATGGAAAAGCTCCAATTGAATCGCCCCAATCGCGATCTGGCGAAATCATCCGCACAAGTCAACTACGCTTTGGAACTAGGTCCGGGAATCCTGGGTGATTCGCAGCCGGTTCAATTTCCGGCCGGCGTGGTGATCGATCTCGATGGCTCGCAGGTCCCAATCGCGTGGCGTCCGAGCGCGGCGGCGGACTCGTATCCGACACAGATGGACATTTTGTTCACTCCCCGCGGGACTGTGATTCGCGACTGTGCCACTCTCGGGATGATTCACCTTCACTTCGCCGATGCGGGGGATGTGCTGAAATGGCACCAGATCGGTGGACGCAGTTCCGCAAACTATACGTCACTCCCATTTGTTCCAGCCGACGATCCGGCCGCTCCGGCAAACACCCCACTCGTGGTTGCTCGCGATCGAATTTTGGTGACTCTGGGGACCCGTACCGGTGCTGCGTCCGTGTTTCACGTCGACGTGACGAAAACGACGAACAAACGTGCCGATGATCCGTTCCGGTTTGCAGAAACGGGTGAGGTAGCCAACAAATGAAAAAGCATCCGAATCCAGCAGCTTCCGACCAGACACAGGCGACGGTCGCCCGGACAGGCACGACGCTCAGCGAGGTGCTGGTGTCGATGCTGATCATGAGTATTGGTGTTGTCTCACTCGCCGCGCTGTTTCCAATCTCTGTCTTGCGGACCGCACAGGCCACTCAACTGACGCATTCCGTCTTCCTGCGCAACAACGCGGAAGCGGCCGTCGAGTCTAACATGGGTCTGTTGAGTAATGCTCAGCTTGCCGTACCGACCACCATGGATGTCGGGAATCCAAATTGGATTACCTATGGAGTCATCGATCCACTGCACGACTTTCTTTCACCAGCGCAACCCAATTTCGGTGGCATTGCTTCTCGACCTCGTATTTCAGGTGGCGTGACAACATTGGAGAAAGCTGAGCAACTCGCAGCGTTACCTGACTCGTGGTCGCTCGTGCTCGAAGACTCGTTAGACTCGGCGTCTCCTCCCACCTCAACACAAATCACAATCAAGTCAACACCAGCCGGGCTCAATCCACGCAACGGACAGAGTCTTGCCAATGCGAACCATCGCATGATTTTGTACGACGGGACTGGCAAATTAGCAGTCCTGAAGAACCTTTACCAAGTGTCTGGATCGAACCTGATTTGGCAAGACATTGACTCCATGGGTAATCCGGTTCCCACAAGTTCAAGTTCACTGCCATTGGGATTTACACCGACTCGTGTGCGGGTTGAAGTTCAGGATCGTCGCTACACATGGCTGATGACCGCGCGGAAGAAACGGGTTTCATCGAGTCCGACAGATTCGAGTTGGGCGGCGGAACTGGATGTCGCGGTGTTTTACAACCGGTCGGTCCGCGCTGCCGATGAGACGGCTTACAGCCTGACGTTTCCCGTGAATCTCGATCTTGCGGGGAGCTTGACTGCTCCAGTTAAGTGGACTGGTTTCGATGGTGAAGAGGGGGTGCGCGGGGTCAACGATGATAATGATGTCTATGCTAATGGCAATCCGATCGTCGACGAACCCGACGAGTCGGGCTTCCTCGGATCGGACGATAACCGGACGGTGATCGTGACTTTTACCGCTGGATCGAAGCCCTATCTCAAGAAGGGCGGCTATATGCTCGAACCGAGCCAGTTGAAGTGGTATCGGATTCTCGACCTGAAAGACGTGTCATCGAACGTGGCCACAAATACGGAAACGGTGCTGTTGCTCGATCAAGACCTGCGGTATACGCCGACATCGTTAGCAACCGTGCCAACGATTCCAACAGTCGGCGGCATCTCGGGCATCTTCATGAAGGGCATCATTGAGGTTTATCCACTTGGCAGTCGGACGGGGCGGGAATGACACTCAGCGGTTTTCATCAGTCGATCGTCGGATGTGGAGAATCATCGTGCCGATAACGTCATCATCATTTCGGACTCGTGGTCGCACCGATTTCCGCAGTCGCGTCGCAGGCTTCACGCTGGTGGAGATGTTGGTCGCCGTGGCACTCGTGCTGCTGATGATGTCGATTTTCGCCCAGATTTTTCAGATGGCAACCGGATCGCTGTCACAGCAGCGTGGGATTGCTGAAAACGATCAGCGAGGTCGGTTCCTCACCACAACCCTGCGTGCGGATCTCGATCAACGCACTTTCCGTGATGTGTTTCCATTCCGGGCCAACGAGGACACGCGACAACTCGGACACAGCCTGTCACGACGTCGCGGTTATTTTTCGATCGACGAGAACGATCCCAGCGACGATACCGATGATGTCCTGTCGTTGACGGCATCGGTCAATATCAAATTGCAGAACGCCGAGGGGTCGCCGTTTACGGGACGCGCACAGTCATTAAGCGGCGTGCCGATCACGGGCGTGATCAGCAGTAGCCAGTTCACTGTCGGGGGAAACTACACCACGCAGATCCCCGTCGGATCGCGAATCTGGATCGCCGGCAGCTCGGGCACGGGTGTCGTTAAAAACAATGATGGCCTGTACTTCGTTTCCTCGGCGACGTGTCCGAGTGGAACGACCACCATCACCATTGATGTGAATATGCCGCCGCCGCCGCCGCCCCTCTTCCCGCCAAGAAGTCTCAACACGTCCCTCACGCAACAGGGGACTGTTTATCTGTCGGAGTCCGAGCCAGATTTTGACGATGGCGTGTTCGGCAATGACACGGCGGTCTCGAGTGCGGCCGAGGTCTGTTACTTCCTGCGAAGCGGCGTGCTCTACCGGCGGGTCTTGTTGATCCGTGAGCCTGCCAGCGGGGCGGATGCACAACCGTCATGGACGACCGGCGCACCGATTTTGTGGAGCGGTTCGAACGAG
>CAMCMU010000096.1 GCA_945876035.1 Schlesneria paludicola DSM 18645
TGCCGGAGTGTTCGCTGCTGCGCGCTCTGGAAAACGGCCCCCCGCTGACGTCGCCGAATCTGGTCAGCGACTCGCGTCCGACAATCGAATTCGCCACAATTCCACGCGATAAGCCGCTACCGCAAGCGAAGTGCCGAACACGATTGGGTACGTCCCATTTTCCAAATTGGCGGCCATGGTCTGGAGACTGCCCGAGAGGACCTCGCGAGTCCGTATCAGCTTCGTAAACCACCGATTCACTTCAATGCGAATGTGTTACGTCGCAGCCTGTATGCCTGTCGTATGTTTGAAACGTCTGAGTTCAGCGATGGATTGGGGGTTTGAGGAATAATTTTTTGTGTCGGGCCAATTGTTTTCCGTTGCGGATGGAACGGAATTTCCTTTCCTAAAGAAACGATTCCAAAATTCGAAACCTTCAGAAAAAGAGTCACGGAAAACGAGAACTAACGACCCCGAGAGCGTGGCTGTGGCATGGCGGTAAAATTGCAGCCGGTGTCGCTCTCGCAGCAGGCCTGCCAACGTTGCCTGATCACCTCGGCCTTATCATTGCACAGAATCCGCTGATCGTGCTGCCGACGTCTTTTCGACGTTGGCCGAGACCTTTGCGGCACAAATGGCACGGCCTGACGATCACGCAACGCGAACTAAAATGTCCGCGACGGGATGGTTCTCAAAATTCCTGTTTTCGACCAACGAAATTTCACCCTGATCAAAATGCGAACGCAAATCCCGCTTGAGATGCGAATGACGGCGCATTCGGATCGAGCCCCGCATTGTACGAGTTATAAAACATTGACCGCTTCGATATCTGGTAAAAATAGCCGATGCCAATCAGTTTAGCCGTTGAATTCGGCAGAAAGATCGAGCCCCCGTAATAGCCCTGCAGGAACACTTGAAAACTGTCGGTGACCTGTTGTTGGATCGCCCATTGGTAAGAAAAAACATTCACGTTGAACGTCTTTTTATCGATCATTGGAATCTCGTGGCTGAATCGGGGGATGAATCTTTCGCCCGTGACGACATTCACGGCCTCTTGAACTTCCGTATAGCCAAATGACATCTCGACACATGTTTTCTCCGTGAACGGAAAATCGAGATTCATATTCAGCGACGGTTGAACACCTCCTTGTAAACTTGAACTGCCCCAGTCCGTTTGGATATAGGCTTCGAACGATGCCGCTGGAATCAGCATCTCGATCTTATCATTCCAAAGGTGGATTTTTGTGTCTATGATTATTGGTGCAAAGCCGGTGACTGTTTTTCCCGGATCGAAAACGCTGACTAAACCCGCGCCCCCCAATCGCAGCTCAACGTTATCCGTGATACCGTATCTCAGCAGGTAGGCCCCGCTATTCGAGGCTGCGTTCTGGCGATCCTGTCCTTGGTAGCTTAATGGTGCCCATTCAATATAGGAGCGTCCTTGGGGAAGCGTATACGCGCTATTCGGCAAATCACCAAAATCCGGACCGGGAGTTGAAATGTCGGGTTCAGAAGTCGGTTTATCGTCCCGAACCAATCGCGTATCAGCGGGCCGTGACATTTTGTCCCGCTTCGGCCATCCTAACGGAGGCGACTCCGCTTCAAACATTGGTAAAGGAGCCAAAGGCACTAACAAACAGACCGCGGGGAAGTCACACCATTCCAACCCGCTCGATTCGTCGCTGGACTGAGTCGCAGTGGGTGCGCGTCTGTTCGAATTCACCGTTGGGCTTGATGCCTGTACCAGCTGAATGGCGGGCATTAGCACCAAAACAAGAAAAACATGAGACGCACAAATAGATAAGCCAAAAAAATTTAGGTGCGTTGTCTTGTTGGCTGGTTGGGGAATTGGAAACTCTTCACAGATCATTGTAACCCCCCCGCACATAGAGCACTGGCACTCCTAGCAAACAGCTAGGTCAATTGATCGCTTGTACCACTTGAATCAAAATTTACGATTTTATCGGAATTTTGACGTTGGTATCGTTCTCGGAACTTATGGATCGATCTGATTTTGTCGTGTGTTTGTTGCAGGTTAATCCGGTTAGTGAAGATCCATCGGCATTATTCCGTAAACTCTCGGCTTTTAGTGTGATACCGTTGCTGTCGAGACGGCTTGAAAAAGGCGATCTCCGCCAATCATTGATGGCTCAACGTCCCCCCATTTCCCTCACATGTTGCCGACAGAGAGATCCGGTTGCGAAAGTGAACCGGAGCGATGATCGCGCAATCGGTTCGGTCAGTACTTCGGCTCAGACTCGTTGAAACTCGTCTGGCAAGTATCATGACCTGCATCGAGGCACGGTTCGGCGGCAACCGTCGTTCATTTTTTCGCGACACAGGTCGTGACATCGCAGCAAGTGTGTCAATTCTGTTCAACCGACATGAACTCGAACTCAGGAAAAGATCATGACCGTCACCGCCATCAAACCACAGGAACTTATTGAACTCTGCAAGCAGGGTAAAACGATAAACCTGATCGACGTGCGAACGCCGGTGGAATATCGGGAGATGCATGCTGAGTTTGCTCGAAACGTCCCACTCGAGCAACTCGATGTGACAGCTTTCATGCAGGCCTATGGCCGAGCCGCAGATCAGCCATTGTACGTCATTTGTCGTTCTGGAGGCCGAGGCCAACAGGCCTGCGAAAGGTTGCTCAGGTCGGGATTCACGACCGTCGTCAACATTGAAGGCGGTACGATGGCTTGGGTGGAGGCTGGTCTTCCGGTCGTGCGTGGTCAGAAGGCTTTTTCACTAGAACGACAAGTCCGCATCGCAGCGGGCTTACTCGTATTGCTGGGGGCCGCACTCTCGTTCGTGAATCCAGCATTCCTCGGGCTATCGGCGTTCGTCGGAGCCGGACTCCTCTTCGCCGGGATCACCGATACCTGCGGGATGGGACTGATTTTGGCACGAATGCCTTGGAACCAGTGTGGCACAGAATCAACTTCCTGTCGTACCCACTGAAGGACCCCTCATCGGAATCCAAGGACTGGGAAACACGAATTTACTCCTCTTCGGTGCCGTTTATGGAGAAGCGTCTGCCGCGACGTCTTACGTCAGCGTTATGGCATTGAGGATGAGATCGACGCTGGCTCGTTCGTGCATATCAATCAATTCCTATTTCAACGCCAAGGCGATTGGCACACGCACTGAGATTGAACTCACCCGGCAGTGTCGTGAGCTGAAAACAAACCACCAACTAAAGTGCGATGACGCCTAGCACTAGCAGGGTGTTTGATAAGGGATTCCCGATACTCACGACCGGCACAATTGCCGATCTCAGTCCCAGCCGTACGTAACGGCGATCGTCATGAACCACATGTTCTGCTTCATGACACGCAACACCGATTGCGGCGACTGGCTGCCGTGAACTTGCTCGGACGATGGCAACGTCTTCGTCGATGGATTGGAGTGGCCGCTAAGAAATCTATTTGTAGTTACAATTTGCACATCCGAAGTCCCCGCGTTGTTCATCCGGATCTTCGCGGCCTGATCGCCCATAGCGCCTCGCCGAGCTCCAATCAGGGAGTATTTGCTGAATGCCGATTTCACCAGTGTGCTTTCAATCCCAGACATGACCGGAACAAAAACAAGGACAATCAGAATCTAATTTCGCTCAAAAAGCCTGGTTAACACCTCATCCTGTGAATGAGGCTCGCTACCCAAACGGCAGTCGTGCAATCCAGCAGCTCAAGTGCCGGTGTCGTTCCTGATTGGAGGGAATCGCTAGTCGAGTGGGATTGTAATCGAGGACGAGTTCGAACGGCCGTATCAGTCCACCACATTGACCTGAGCGACAAACGTGGGTTGTGTTAGAGCAGTTTTTTTGGTGGACGCATTTTTTTCTGCGGCCGACACGGACGAGCCTCTCAGGCGATCAGACCGCGTCAAAAACAGCGCAGACGGCTAGGACAGGGCACCGTTCGTCAGTTTTTGCAACAGTGCGCGTCAGCCGTACGCTCACAAAAACTGCGGGGCGACCTCGGACACGAAGACGTCCAAGCCTTGTCACGCGTTGAAGCCGACCGTTGGTCGCTTCGCTTCCGCCGCATTGGCAGTACTCGAGGCAAAACACGTCGGATTTCTCGGCAGCGCACGTCGGGCCGCACCTTAGCAATTGATGCGGATCGTGGTCTCGATGAGGTTCATGGCCAACTGGCCGGCAGACAGGTCCTCAGAGCTTGGTTTTCTTGCCGCATGCACGTTAAGTCTTCCCTCTCACAGGGAGCAAAAATGAAAAATGGATGTAGACCGCTTGTACGCATCAAACGCTCGGTGTCACACCCTAAACCATCGCGATGCCACGAGGCCACAAACCAGTCACCGATTGTCGTCTAACCGAATTGACAATGGTCCGATTCCTGTCGATCCACAGGATTGCCACGGCAATCTTTCTGCGCCAACGGTTAAGGAGCCGGTTCCACGACCAAACAGACGGCACCAGCAGCACACACGATGTCCCGCGATCGACCACCGTCCGTCGAGCAGAACCTGAAGGCCCCCTTTCATCCGCCACACCCTTGGGCCAAGAACTTACGGCCAATGATTCCACCACATTGCGTGGCTCGTCATTGAAAAATCACCTCGATGAAAGAATGACATCAAAATTCGTACGCTTCATAAACCATACGTCATCCCATCAACGAGAGTTCAGCAGTGGTTCGATGATGTTTCCCAAGCCAGGGCCTTCTAGCAGCCCGTGGTGAAAGGCAATTATTGGAGTTCGAGTCGGCGATGGACCGGCAAC
>CAMCMU010000097.1 GCA_945876035.1 Schlesneria paludicola DSM 18645
TACGGGCGCCTGACTGCCTGGCTGCAAGGACTTCGCGGACTCATCCCCCCAGACGCTGAGGGACTCCATCCACGGGAGCGCCATGCTGACTCCGAGACCACGCAGAAATGTTCGACGGGAAAAGTGATGGATTGTCATGATCGGCTCTCAAATAGGGTTAGTGCTTCAGCGTTTAAGTTATCACAGGAGATCTGTGTTATCCCGATGCCAAGACCGATGGCTGCTCATGCTATACGAAATCATTGCAAAAGTGGATCGATCCACGTTTCTGAAAGTTCAGAATATCACGGACGACTCTCGTGTAACGGGTGACCTGCCATAAGGGCTTCAATTTGAGGGCGAACAAATTTCAGGCATCATTTTTTTAAACAAGGATTTTTTTAAACAAGGAAATTGAGTCGTGAGCCGGCTGACAGGAAAGACGCTCTCGATTTGAATTTGGAGCAAATGGTTTTCGAGAATCGCCGAATTCGGCTGACGCTACGCTTAACGCTTGTTTCTTTGCTTCGCTTCGCAGTAAAGTGATTTTGTGATCCCTATGCTCTCTCCGTAAAACGTACGGTTTCGTTCGTTCAGATTCAACGAGTTAACCCCATGAACCGTACAGGTCTTTTTGCAATCTCACTTCTGGCGTTACAGTTCTGTGCGATTCGAGCCATTGCAGACCAACCCTTCCCACCTCACCGGATTGTGGGCAATGTTTACTATGTTGGCTCGAAAAGTCTGGCGACGTATCTCGTCACAACGCCTGACGGGCACCTGTTGATCAACAGTGGATTCGAAGAAACGGTTCCATGGATTCGTGGGTCTGTCGAATCACTCGGATATAAGATCAAAGATGTGAAAATCATCCTCGCGAGTCACGCGCATTCGGATCATGTTGCCGGACATGCCCTGTTGCAGGAAATGACCGGAGCCAAAGTCTTCGTGATGAAGGGGGACGATGCTGTGGTGGCTTCAGGCGGTCAGGGTCAATATCACTACCCGGACGACCTGTGGAAGCCTTGTGGAGTTGATCGAGTTCTTCAGGACGGTGATCAGGTGACATTGGGGGAGACAACACTGGTCGCCCGCAATACTCCTGGGCATACTCCCGGATGCACGACTTGGACCTGGCGAGTTGTTGATCAGGGTCGAGCTCTGAACGTGGTTGTCATTGGCAGTCCCAACGTGAATCCAGGCTACAAGTTGGTCGATAACGATGAGTATCCTTTGATCGCGGAGGACTATTGCAAGACGTTTGAAGTTCTGAAGTCGTTGTCGTGTGATATTTTTCTCGGTGCTCATGGGGACTACTACAACATGTTTGCAAAATTCGAACAGATCAAAGGATCTCAAAAAAATCCGTTCATTGATCCTGATGGCTACATGGCCTACGTCGAACTAAAGGAAAAAGCATTTCAGAAAACGCAAAAAGAGCAACGCCAATAGAATACGTTTCGTTGATTGGATCGCAGGTGTTACGTGCTCTTGGTGGCCTCTGTGGTTGTGGATCACGGTCTTCCTTGGCCCACCGATCAGACTCGACAGTGAGTTCTATTCTTGGGCGGAGAATGTGGCCAAGTTCATTCCATTCGTATGAGACTTGGAATGTCAGCCGTCGGTGAATATCATTGCAAGTCTCGCACAACCTTCGCGAGATGGGGAATGCGAAACGGAGAGGTGACAGAGTGGCCGATTGTGCTAGTCTCGAAAACTAGTGTGGGTTCACGCTCACCGAGGGTTCGAATCCCTCCCTCTCCGCTTTTTAATTTTCGAATCTGAAACGACTTACGTTATCTGACGATTATTCGTCAGTGCAGAAGAAATCCAAAAATCTATAGGTATTCATACCTAAAATTAAGGATCTGCACCGATGAAAACACCAAAAGTACCAGCATATGGCCATCACAAGCAGAGCGGGCAAGCTCGCGTATACGTCAACGGTCGTGGCATTTACCTAGGGCTATACGGGTCAGCGGCATCCCGGATCGCATACGGCGAGATAGTCGGCAAGATTGTTGGCGGGCTACCTCTTGATCCGTTCGTGACGCAAAAAAACGTAGGCACTGTACCTACGATCCCAACATCGATCACAGTCTCTGAACTGTGCCTGGCATTCATGCGGCATGCCGAGGGATATTATCTAACACCCAGTGGGAAAAGATCAGCGGAAGTTGACGGATTCAAGTCTGCCGTTTCCCCTTTGGTGCAATTGTACGGACACACCCCGGTTGATGACTTTGGACCACTGGCATTGACGGCAGTCAGGCAGCGATTCATCGAACGCGGTTGGTGTCGTCGTTTTTGTAACCAATCCACAAACCGCATCCGTCGAGTCTTCAAATGGGCCGTCGCCAACGAACTAGTGGAACACGGAACGCTGACACGACTACAGGCGTTGGCTTCTCTAAGAGCGGGTAAGTGTAAAGCACATGACAACCCGCGCCGTGAAGCCGTCTCCGATGACGTTCTCGACGCAGTGCGCCAACATCTTGCACAGGATCACCGAGATCTGTTTGACTTGCTCCGAGCAACAGGAGCAAGGCCATCAGAACTACTAGGACTGTCGATGGAGAACATCGACACCAGCGGTACAGTTTGGATTGCGGATCTGGATGAACACAAGAACGCTCACCGAGGACTATCAAGAAAACTGTTCTTCGGGCCGAAGAGTCAACTAATCATCCGAAGACGGCCATCGACAGGGCCGTTATTCAGCGTTGATCGGAATTGGTTCGCAACGATCGTCAAGCGAGCCTGTCTCGAGGCTGGTGTGACACCATTTGTCCCATACGTTCTTAGGCACTGCAAAGCAACGAGCCTACGAGACGAAATGTCAATCGAATCGGCACAGGCGGTTCTTGGACACGCGCAGCCATCAATGACGGCGAGATACTCATCCAAGATGGATCGACTGGCGATGGAGGCGGCTGTTAGGGCCGGTTGACGTTATGATCTTCGTTCACGCGGGATAGGCTGGCCGGCCGACAAGCAAGCACCTGAAACTTGTTTCCCGCGATTTTTAATTCAGGTTCGAAATTCAGGATCGAACATCGTGGTTGGAAAACCAAACAATCTTGTCTGGAGCGGCGATTCGTTTAATGCTTTTGAGTTTACTAGGCCGGATAAAAATCACGGCTGGGGATGTAGCTTGAAGCCTGATATATCTCCCGGTGGCGCTCTCTCGGCAGCGACTGACATCGCACGTTACGCACTCGCTCTCCTGCAAATGAAAAGATCCGGGCAACTGTGCGACGAGCCAGACGAGTGGTTTCATAAAGCAGATATCGCTTTATTCAACGTGACTACAGATCCCGAAATTCAAGCAGCATTGGTCCGTGCTCGCGTTGAATGTGCTCGGATTGAGTCCGAACCGGAGATAGTCAATCTGTGGGGGACAACCGCAGGCAACTGGCACGATTGGATCTGGAAGACGGTTTCGCGATTTAACAACATAGCTAAAAAACGGCAGGTTCAATTCCCAGTTAATTCTCTGCAGGACATCCTGCCGAGGCTATTGAGTGAGGCTGCACACGCTCAAAACCTGCTACAGCCAGAAGCTGCACCGGCCGGATTGCCGGGTGTCCGAAACAGGACGCACCAGCGGGCAGTCTTCGCGAATGAGCAACGTTCGTCGCTCCCACAGCCGACGTGGAAGGAAATTACCGCACGCTGGAACGCCGAAAATCCAAACGATCTTGCCGAAGGCGACCATATGAAAGACGCTTACAGGCGGGCATTCAAAAAAACCGGCAAGGGTCCGAAGTAGGGTTTCTTAGGGTTTTCAAAAACCACCTTTGAACCCTATCGGGCCGATCGACTAGTCTTCAAATCAACGCAAAAACTTAGTTTTGTTTTGATTTATGAAGGGCTAGAAATGATCGATCTATCGACAGAAACGCTTATTCCGTGGCAGCAAGTTGCGAAGCACGTCCCGGGTCAACCGCATGTCAGCACGCTGCACAGATGGAGGCTGCGCGGCGTTCGCGGCATCAGACTCGAAACGCTGCTCATTGGCGGCAAGCGGTTCTCGTCACGCGAAGCGATCACAAGATTCATTGTCGCACTCAACGCGGATGACGCACCATCAGCACAGCCGACGTTCACGGCATCGCAGCGGCAACGTATGTCCGACGCGGCACGGCAAGAACTTGCATCGCAATTCGGTATTTGATCGGCATTCAGTCAAAAAAACAGACCCGCCACCCGGACAGGAGAGCGCGTCTTTGGAGAATCAGCATGAATGACCTTTTATCGAAACCGACCGAGGAAATCAACGTTTCAGAAATCGCAGCGGGACGTTTGGCATCGCTGGCAGCGGGATCGGCGGTGGCGCGATGACCAGAGCAACGCGAAAACCAAAAGCCGCTCACCAAGCCATCGTGATGGTGCGACTTTGTGACATCCGGCCCTCGCCGGAGAACGACGTCCTCTACAAGCCTGTCGATTTCAGCGACCCAGCCATCATCGCCTTAGCTGAGTCGATCCGTGAGCATGGGCTTCGGGAACCGCTCGTCTTGTCGACGGACAGCTATATTTTAAGCGGGCATCGTCGGTACGCGGCGGCGACGCTGGCGATCTAGGAGCCCGTGGTGAAAGTCACTGCTGACGGTTGACGGGAATGAGAATGGCGCTAGGCTGTCGTCGCGGTGGTTGGTTAGGAATTCACGGAGGTGGTTTCGATGGCGATGGGACGGCGGAAGCAGGAGCGTCAGGAGGGGTTGTTCG
>CAMCMU010000098.1 GCA_945876035.1 Schlesneria paludicola DSM 18645
GTCCCGAACGAAGTTCGCAGGGCGTGAACGTCGAGCGTCCGGCCCCGTTCGTCGGCCTTGTTGATCCCAGCGGCGAGCAAGTCGCGGTCGAGGATTCGCACCAGCCCGGCGGGAACATTGAACAGCGGTCGCTTGCACAGCGTACCATTCGACTCACGGTGTGGCGGGCTTCAGACGCCAGTTTTCGTCAAAGAAGTCCGCGTCAACAATCTTGCCAGGGGTACGGCTGTTGGGGGGATGCGTCACGTCGACGATAGCCCAATCCGGTAATTTTGGCACCTGTCGTGCGTTGTTCCGGTAATCCTATTCGCGGAATGTGAATCCGCTGTTTAACACGACGTACTTCCGTGGATTCCGTGGATTGGGATCAATGGCGATCAGGGCATGTTTGTCGGCTTCAAATCGGCGCGTTCCCGCAACGATCTCTGTCTGTGTCCAAGCAATGGGCAGCTTGTCGATGATTTTTTTGAGTACGGTATTGCTCGACGTGTCTCCGAACAAAATCAGATTATGCTGTGCGATTTCGTCCTCACCGATTTCTGTATCAAGTGTCACCCGGGCATGCTCCCGAAACTGTTGACGCCAGTGTTTGACAGCGTGTTCCAGTTCGGTTGTGGCCCAGTTTTCGATCCGCTGATGAGCGGCATTGCCCGAGGGTTTGACAAAGACAAAGGAGTCGAGGAAAGCATCATCGATGGGTCCTTGCGAACCGTGCTTTTTCACAGGCCCCCCCGTCGGTGCAGCGCCCATTTTCCACTTGCCGTCCGCTCCACGAGACAGGGGACACGAGACAGGGGACAGAGCCAACTTCGATCAGAGCCGACGCGTGGAGCGGCGACCAGCGTCTGCTGCTCGCCGTCCGTGACCATCACTTGAATATTCGAAGTGGGATTGATCGGGGAGAGTCCCGGCGGAAAGGAGAGAGTCAACGCCGTCACATTGCGGACACTCAGCCTGATGGCAGGGTGATCATTGGGAATGTGCAAAATCTTGGCTTCGACGCGTGCGGGCGTCCAATGATCGCTCAGTCCATCGACGGTCAACCAGTGCATCTGGTTGTAACGCAGCGTCGGTGTTGTGAAGCGAATTTCTTGCGGCATTCGATTGCGACCGACAGACAGAATGCTGTCAATTCGGCGATCGATTTCCGCTTTTGCCGCTGCGTGATAGCTGTACCCGGTCTCGGGGCCGATGATATGTACAAGATCGATCCCTTCCTTTTTCATCGCCACGGCCATGGCATCCGCCGCCTGCTTTTGCACATCGCGGTCTCCGCTGTAAGCCACGATCGGCAGTTGAGCCAGATTCACAGCGTAGTCTGTACAGTCGTACATCCGCCATAATTTTTTCTCGTACCACGTCGGTTCAAGAATTTCCTTCTGATAGAACGTTAGAAAGCCTGGTGTTTCCGAAAATCCGGCGCCGGGCGCTGCGGCCGCCCAATGGTCGGTGTAATGCACCGCGAATTGCCAGCATGCCGCTCCGCCCATGGAAAAACCGCGCACCGCAATTCGGTCTTCATCGATCACGTATCGACGTGGAATGGACTGGATCGCCGCCAGCGTATCGATTTCCCCGCCCAGCTTATTCGCGTTACAGTACCGCCCATACGGATGAAGCACGATCGTCTGAGGCGGCGTGAACTGACCCTTGTCTTGCCGCCGCTGGTTGAGAAAATTAACTTCGCTCAACTGTTCGCCACGCCCATGAAACCAGACATCGAGCCGCCATCGCATCGCTCCGGTTGTGAACGATTCGGGGATCACGAGACCATACGGCTGAACACTGCCGTCGATTTTGGAAATGTCTCCGCGCGTCACGGGGCCCGTCTGAATCGTCCACGGAGCCTGACCCGCCATCAATTGTCCGGCTCGAGTCAAGCCGTCATTGAGCAGCGATTGGGCGACATCGATTTCCTTCAAGTCGAAGAACTCACCATACATCATCGCGTCGGAAACCGCAGAGTGGTAGATCAGCACATCCGGCAGCAGTTCACGCGTTCAAGAGTCCTCGCGTTGAGCCAGGCTGTCGATCCGCTGCTTCAATTTTTCGAGGCTCTGTTCCAGCTCCCGCTTCTTCTCAACGGGGATCACCACTCCGAGCGGCGGGATTGGACGGACCGCTTCGTTCTGATTATCGGCTGGGCCGTCGGCCAGGCACGTCGCGAATCCGGCCTGATTGACACAGATCTCCCCCCAAAGTCAATCCGATGATCGATGACAGGGGCAGCAATCATCGTTTCGCCGTTCATTCGTGAAATCGCGGTAAAAACAATCAAATCTTGACAACCATTTGCAACGCCAGAAAAGGCGGAATATACTCAAACGGCTTTGGAGAGCAGGTGACTTGCGGGTGTAGTTCAATGGTAGAACGAAAGCTTCCCAAGCTTTAGGCGAGGGTTCGATTCCCTTCACCCGCTGTTGGTCTTGAGACAGAGTTTTCAGAACGAATTTCGGTAGGCCAACGTCGCCACCGGATGGAGTCGCACGCGGTCAACAGACTCGCTAGACATCTCTCGCCCTGAACCCGATCTGACCGGTCTCTGTTGACCGGAGAGAGTTTTCGTGTGGCGTCGAACGCTTTTCAATTCCGAAACTCAGGTCAGAGATCTGGCGTGTTGGCCTTCCACGTCAGAACTTTGGCCCAAAACCAAATGTCTTTTTTGTAGGACCTGTACGACTGGTACGACTGGTACGACGTCACTCCTGAGTGGTGCGCACCGTGCCTTCCCCAGAAAACGTATGCTGTGGCAGCGAATCTCCGGCGCAATCAACACACCCGCGCCCTCTCGAAATTTCGCCCCCCAAGACGACGGAATTTGACTTGCAACGAATCAGAAAATGGTCTATTCATTCCACTAGCGCTGAGGTTCAATTTTTGTGATTGGATTCAGCGTTATTTTCCCCGATAGCTCAATCGGTAGAGCGAGCGGCTGTTAACCGCTAGGTCGTAGGTTCGAGTCCTACTCGGGGAGCTGTTTGCACTTATTTTGAAACGCATCGCCAAGCGACCCCCGTAAAACCGGGGGTCGCTTCGTTTTTGGCGGGCGTGACAATGACGGGGTTGCGGACTTCAAGCTTTATCGTGGTCTCGACGGGGTTCCACGCTCAAGGAGAGCCCGTCGTTGGCCATCGTCGCTATCTTATATGATGGGGCGGGGCCGATCCAAGCCGGCACTAGTTGAATCGGAGATCCTGCATTGATTTTCAGTGGTCACTGGTCATTTGTGAGACGCGCATCGTCAGCGATTGCCCGCCGGTCTCCAAGATCGTCTGAAATGCACGTGTTGGCAAAATATTCTGTGACCGGAGTTTCGTGTTTTCGGAGGACCCCGTCCCTTCCTCCGATTTCAGATCACCCGACGCCCCTTGGCGTATACAACGTAAAAAAAGGACAATCCCCCTTGACCCAAGTACGGTTGGTGGACTGATCCCAATTTGCGTTGTCGCACCTTGAGCTGCGCGTTTAATTCTGAAATATTTCGGGCCGTTTTTACAGACCCATTGCAAGGGGGCTGTTGTGCCATCGAGGCTGGCTGTTGCTATCCGGATTGATGAGGCGCAGCTTCAAAAAAGAGGCGATCGGGATTTTCACATTCTGGGTGTGCCCCGGTGATATCCTTTTTGACGGAGATATTGCTGGAACCTGACTTGAAAGTCAGATCAAAGGCCTTTCGAGGCCAATCCGTTTTCGAGTAACGACGACCTCCAAAATCAGCAGCCGAGATATAATTTCCTTGTTGATTTTTTTTATACTGTTACAGTATCTCATTTGATCGTGATCTCGCAGACTGAGTGTATTAAGGAATGACTACATGTCCACTCGATTGATTCTTTCTCTTGTGTGCGGACTGTGCTTCAGCGGTATCTCGGATCGCCGTTGTACTTTCCTAAGGACTGCAAGACTGTTCAGAGTCTCGCGGTTGAGACGTCAAACCGTTTCTTGGTCGATCGCGTTATGGCTCGGTTGTCTGCGTTTCGAGTCCGTTCAGGCAGCGAGTGTTGAGGTCACTGTACCGTTTGAAGGGATCCGGCATATCCATCGGACGATGACCGTTCCTCGCCAACTCGATATGCGTGTTATTGAAATCGATCTCACGGCAAACGGAATTGATTTTGCAATCACGCCCCACAATGGCAAGGGTGTTGGCACGACGAATGGCCAGACGACACGTCAATTCGTGACACAAAAAAAATCGCAGATTGGCATCAATGGCTCTTTTTCCGCATTCGGCAGCAATGGTTGGATGGTGGAAGGGATTGCCGCCACGCAGGGACAGGTTTACTCGCCGTTTCAGCAATTTCGGCGTACCGCTCTCAATATCTCGGTCGACAAGGTTGCGACCATCATTTGGTCCACCGATACCGGCACGACGACAGGTACGGCTCACACGCCGAATATAACGCTTTACAACACGCTCGGAGGTGAAGCGGGTTTGGTGAAAAATGGAAACAATATTGCCCCCTCGGTTAATGAGATTCTCGCCCCGCGGTCGGCAGCGGGCGTGTCGCTGGATGGGAGAAAGTTACTCTTGATGACAGTCGATGGCCGCCGTCCGGGGCATAGCCTCGGGGTAACTCGCCCTGAGTTAGCCGACCTGCTGAAAGAATACGGAGCTTGGAACGCCATAAATCTGGATGGGGGAGGATCAACAACACTCGTCTTTTCCG
>CAMCMU010000099.1 GCA_945876035.1 Schlesneria paludicola DSM 18645
ACCGACGGCGGATCACCGGGGATCGCGGGAAACGCCTGCTGGCCCGCCGGGGCGAGTTTCTCGAACGGACCTTCGCTCACTGTTACGAGACGGGTGGGATGAGACGGTTGCATGTCCGCGGCGCCGCGAACATCACGAAGCGACTCCTCTTGCACGCGGCAGCGTTCAACCTCAGCCTGATGATGAGAAAACTGCTCGGTGCCGGAACCCCGCGAGGGTTCGCGGCCCTCTATCGCGCCGGCTGGCGCTGTTGGTCCGCCGCTCCAACATTTCTGCCGTCTCGACCGCGAACAATTCATTGGACACAACCGACACCCACACTCGCCTGAGTTGCCGGTCCATCGCCGACTCGAACTCCAATAATTGCCTTTCACCACAGGCTGCTAGAGCTGGTTGTGAATCGTCAACTCGTCGTTTGATCGGCGAATTTGGCGGAACCTCGAAACTCTTTCGCCATTTTTTTGATAACACCCCACGACTTGGGTGACCTTCGTCTTGACGAGAATTCGGGGGTGTGCAGAATATCGGAGCAGGTACGTCTCTACCCAATTCGTCCCTGGATGACTGTGACGCCAATATTTCGGAAGTGCTCGATGCAAGTTGATTCTTGTTGTTCGGGCACCATTCCACCCCTTCGGCCACGCAAAGGAGTGCATCAGCCGTGAAGAGAACCATGTTTAGGGCGATCGCCCTGGCCCTGTTTGTGAACGTCGTAACCTTGAGCAGTGATGCTTGGAGCCAGAGCAAGGAGCCTGCAGCCACGGCTTTGCCACATAAAGTGGGCCTGATTGATATGGCACACGTCTTCAAAAATTATAAGAAGTTCGAGGCTCTGCGTGACGAGTTGAAGGATGAGATCGCCGCGAGCGAGGAGCAGGCAAAAAGCATGCAGGAAGAACTTCTCGCCCTGCAAAAGGCGATGAAGGCACTGGTTGAGGGAAGTCCGGAATTCGCCAAGGCAGAGCCGCAATATGTCAAGATGGCCGGTGAGTTTGAGACTTTTCGGCGTTCGGCGTCCCGCGAATTCTTGAAAAAGGAGTCGCAGATTTATCTGCAGGTCTATAACGAGACCTCCGATGCGGTCAGCAAATATGCGACGCATTTCAAATATACATTGGTTCTTCGTTTCAATCGGGAAGATTTAGATACCGAGAATCCTCAGAATCTCTTGCAGGGGATGAATCGTCAGGTGGTCTATCACAAGGCCGAAGATGACATCACTGTCGATGTTCTGAACCATTTAAATAAGCAGTTCACCAAAGCGGCTTCGACCCCAGCAGCGGCCCCATCGGCCACCACGCCTCCAGCACGACGCGAAACTAAAAAGCCGGCCGCGACATCGAAGAACTAGACGGCCGATATCGTTGAATTCCACACGAACCCCGTCCCCGTTCTTCAATCGGGGGCGGCTCTATTATTCCCACTGCCGACGGCAACTTATCGTGCCGTGACAGGAGGAGGCAAAATTGCAACTCAGACGTCAACGTACCATCGCACAGCCTGCCGAATTTTGTGGCTTCGGGTTTTTGACCGGAGCGGATGTCACTCTTCGTTTTCTGCCGGCCGAAGAAAACACAGGGATCCGCTTTCAGAGGATTGATCTGAAGGGCTCGAGACCGATACCGGCCACTCTTGAATACGTTGTACCACGTCAGCGGCGAACGGCGATATCTGATGGCGAAGCGACGGTTGAACTGATCGAGCACGCGATGGCGTCACTCGCCGGATTGCAAATTGACAACTGCCTGATCCAGTTGGACGGGTGCGAAGTTCCTGGTGCAGACGGCTCAAGCATGGGATTCGTTCAGGTGTTGCTTGATGTGGGAATCGTTGAGCAAGACGCCTTACGGAGTGTGCTCGTGGTGCGTCAATCTTCTCGGCATGCCACTGATGATGGCCAGATCGAGATCGTCGCCGGTCCTGTGTCTCGTCACACGCTCGTTGTCAGTTACGAACTCGACTATGGGCCCGGTTCGCCGATAACCCCACAACGGCTGACGTTCGAGGCCTCCCCTGAAAATTTTGTATCAAGTTTGGCTTTCGCACGGACATTTATTTTGGAAAAAGAAGCAGCGGCACTGAAAGCTGAGGGCTATGGATCTCGGGTCACCGAAAAGGACCTACTGATTTTCGGCGCAGCAGGAGTGATCGGTAATCAATTGCGGATTGCTGATGAATGTGTGAGGCATAAGATACTCGATTGTATTGGTGATTTTGCCTTGCTCGGTTGTGACGTTCAGGGGCACTTTCGGGCCTATCGTTCCGGACACAACCATAACCATGCGATCTGTCGGCAGGTCCTGGCGGCAAATGCAAGTGGACTTACCCTTCAAAGGGCGGGTTGAGCTGCTTCCGTGAGGCGAACGGAACGCGGACTGACGAGTCGTAGTCAACTGTGGCCGTCATGATTTATGACGAGCACCAAAAACAGGGAAATGGACTGATATGACTAACCATATTTCGGCACACGCTTTTGTCGACCCCAACGCCCAATTGGGCGATGAAATTGAAGTTGGTCCTTTTTGCGTGGTCGGTCCAGACGTTTCCTTGGGTCACGGTTGCATCCTCAGCAATAACGTGACGATCACCGGCCATACATCGATCGGCGAACGGAATCGCTTTTTTCCTGGATCCGTGATCGGCGCCGAACCTCAAGATTTTTGTTATGCCGGCGGGCCAACCAAAGTGGTGATCGGAGATGACAATCTCTTTCGTGAGGGAGTCACCGTCAATCGCGGCGCCGATAAAGAAGACGGCGTGACTCGAATCGGTCACCGAAATTTTTTGATGGCGAATTCACATGTGGCACACAACTGCCATGTATTCAACAATACGATCCTGACAAACGGTGTCTTGCTTGGCGGGCATGTCCATCTTCACGATTACGCCATCGTTTCGGGAAATTCAGCGATTCACCATTTTTGTACGCTGGGAACGGGATCCTTCGTGGGAGGGATGTGCCGTGTGGTGCAGGATGTTCCACCGTACATGATGTCCGTGAGTGCCGATGATCCAGAGATTGCGACGATTAATATCGTCGGAATGCGAAGACGTGGTATTTCAGAATCTGCAATTGGTCTTGTACGTCAGGCCTTTAAACTGATGTACCGCGAACACAAGGGAATTGCCGAAATTCGCGACCTGCTCATTGAAAAGAGCGAAGGGACCATGCCGATTGAGTTGATCACATTGCTCAACTTCGTTGAATGGACTCAAAAGGGTAAGAACGGTCGCGGACGCGAAGCGTTCCGAAATCAGCCGCAGCCTTCCGCTGAAATGCACCGTCGGGCTGCATAAGTTTCGGCCAATGACCGACCCAACTTCAGGGGCCACGGAATCCGTTGGAGAGGCCTCGCGGTCCACGGTGTGTTGAATAGCGAGTGACGAGAATAGAGCAACTTTATGCGCCGTCTTAAAATAGCTGTTATTGGTGTGGGAGCCCTTGGACGTCATCACGCCCGGATCTTGAGTGAATTACCGCACGTTGATCTTGTGGCCGTTTCTGACAGTCGCACCGAGCAGGGGCAGAGTGTGGCGGCGCAGTGTCAGACGCAATGGCTGCCGGACTATCGTGAACTCTTGAATCGTGATGTGATTGATGCGGTCTCGGTCGTTGTCCCCACGATGGCACATCGGGAGGTTGCGGGCGCGTTCTTGGAAATCGGAATTCCAGTACTGGTTGAAAAACCGTTGGCCGCGAATGTGATACACGCGCGGGAACTTGTGGAACTCGCGGCGAACAGGAAATGCTTGCTTCAAGTGGGCCACATTGAGCGGTTCAATCCCGCATTCCAAGTGGCGAGATCGATCATCGGTGAGCCGAAATACATTCGGTCCGAACGAACAAGTGGTTACACATTCCGCTCCACGGACATTGGCGTTGTTCATGATTTAATGATCCACGACATCGATCTCATTTTGTCGATAACGAGTTGCCGCCTTCAAAGTGTCGAAGCGTTTGGTCTCAGCGTGATGGGAGGTCATGAAGATATTGCGAATGCGCGTCTGAGATTCGAAAACGGTTGCATCGCCGATCTGATCGCCAGTCGGGTTAGCCCTGTAGCGATCCGGTCTCTGCAGACATGGGCGACAAGTGGTTGTGTCGTGTGTGACATGCAAAATCGAGATGTCAGACGATTTTCCCCATCGAATGAGTTGATCTCCGGGCCGTCACCACTGGAACTTGCCCGTCAGCCGGGCGCGACTCTGGAGCAACTGAAGAAGGATGTTTTTGGCCGTTTCGTCACAGTCGATTCGATCACTGTTCCGCCAAACGAATCCGATGCGCTGACACAGGAATTGGTCGAATTTGTCGAGTGCATTTCCTCAAACTCTGTTCCACAAGTGAGTGGGGAACAAGCCTTGGCCGCCATGGATGTTGCAGACAGGATTCTGAAACAAGTGGGCTCCCACAATTGGAACGGAACCGAATTGCAAGACAATACGGTGCCTCCCGTGGGTCTGCGTCCTGCCGCATAGCCTTGTTCACGGCAGTCATCGCCTTCCGAGACGTGACTCTCTAGGAGCCCGTGGTGAAAGTCACTGCTGACGGTTGACGGGAATGAGAATGGCGCTAGGCTGTCGTCGCGGTGGTTGGTTAGGAATTCACGGAGGTGGTTTCGATGGCGATGGGACGGCGGAAGCAGGAGCGTCAGGAGGGGTTGTT
>CAMCMU010000100.1 GCA_945876035.1 Schlesneria paludicola DSM 18645
TCACGCCTGTTGACATCGCGGGTGGTGTCACTGTCACCATCGTCTGGAGGGCCGTTTGATCCACCACCGTAAAAGTTCCGTCTGAAGCACGGCGTTCGAGTACCAATCGGAAATTGGTGGTCGCGGCATCCAACGACGCTGCAAATGAACCTGGAGTGGTTGGCGATGTTTCGAGGACGAAGGCGGGTGTGCTGAGATTGCGATACGCAGCTTCATCCCAAACGAGATCCAGATCGCATTTGGCAGTCGGAAAATTTGCCTGCGCCGTGCTACCCGTCGGAACGACGCGACCACCAGCCGTGTCCGCAGTTCCGCCGCTGGGAACGATTCGTTCAAATGTGTTGTCGAACGGATCGTTGATATCCGCTCGGAAGTCGCTGGTGCGATACTCTCCACCAATCGCGTCTGAGCCGTCTTGCGAACCGACTGTGAACAACGCCGCGGCTGGTAAAGTGAGATCACTCTGAATCGTGCTTGGATATTGTGCGTTGTACAAACCCGACAGGAAGTTGACACGACTCTTCGCGGTGTTGCTTCCATCTTGGAGGGTGACACGCCACGTTGATGTGGCCGCATTGATAGAAGCCGTCGTCGCAAGAGGAACCTTCATGGGGGTCACGTTTTGTAATTCGAAGAACACGTAACGCCGGCCGTTCGTGGCGTCCGTTAGCGTGTCGTCGAAGATCGTCATATCACTGTCGGTCGCAACCTGACCGACTCGAAACGCAAGTGCTTCGCTGAACGTCAGCAACTGTCGCTCGACACCGTACACCACTTCCGTCGCATTGGCATGAGTTGGCGTGGTAGGATCGGTTGTATTGGTGGCGACGGGCCATCCCCCGCCAGCGGTGGACAAATCGGGGTCGTAGTAGAACGCAGTAATGATGTCATCCGTATCGAGTGCATCCACAACGTTGACCGCGAATTGAGCCATCTCGCGCACTTGCGCTAGCGTTGGAGGTGCCGAAGAACGGTAGTCGGTGTCAACTCCCTGACAGAGCGTGTACAGCAGCGTGTATAGATCACGGGCCATCAGCTGCCGCTCGTAATGCGCGACGGGGTTGTTCCCCACTGTCGGTAAAGCAGTTGGATCGTGAGCCGCCAGCGGGCGGAACTGTAATTGGGTGCCGGCGTACTCGAGCAATTGATTCACGTTCAATTTCATCTGCCAGTTACTAACACCTGCGTTTCCCTCCTGACGCAACAGATCAAACAGCTCGTCACGATAGGGGTTAGCAGCATCAATATTCAGGCTTGGTGGAAACTGAGTAACGGTCGTTTCCCAAGACCGCACACCACCGACGGCCGACGTACCGTAGCCGTACTCGCGTCGATCACTGCTGACGGTCGTGAGTCGCTTTCGAATGTCGCGGGCTTGATCACTGGCGACCAGATTCGCGGGCATCAATTCCGCCAGCCGCGAATGCGAGGTGGAGCGCCGCGCGTCCGATTCACTCCCTTGCAGGAATGGCATCTCTTCGGGGCCGAATACCGCATCATTTTTTCGGGCGGTATCCAGAGACAAGTAGCCCGAATAATCTGGGGACATCAGCGTTGGGTCGATAATCGATTCGGTGGGATCGTCGAGCAGGGAATACCAGCGTGAATCTCGCATTAACTGGCCGCTGTAAGTTGCTCCGGTGGTATCAGTCTCACCCCAGCGGACGCCACCCGCTGCAGAGAGATTGTACGAATGGAAACCGGAATAGGCGGGCCACAGATTTGCGCCGTTTCGTAGCAACTCGCGAGATTTACCGTATGGACCGTACAACGCAGGAATATCGTCCGAACTAGGCCAGCCTTCCTCCGAAAAATCATCGACCATACCATTCGAGTCGTCATCAACCGAGGCCACGCCTGGCTGACCGTCGGCTCCGTGTTCGAATCGCTGGAACTGCTGTCCGCTTCCCAAGAAGTCCAGCGGATGAACCCACCGCGTCGCGAAAACGGACTCACCATCATCGGCATTGTCATCATCGTCGCTCGCCGTCGGCAAGCCGGGAGGTGTCATCAATGTCACGGTCTTGCCCGCGCCCGGTAGATCCTCAATCAGAAAAGTTGTCAGAAAGTTCAACATTCTGCTCACCTCACCGAAACGACCGGGGTATAGGACATGGATTGCGTTTGTGAGCGGTGAGGCGGCACTTGCCAATCCAAGATCAAACTGAGCTCGACCAATGTTCAGCAGCAGCCACTCCAGATTGGCTAATTCACTGACAGAGCGTCCAGGCTGCGCGGGACTCGTGGTGATACTGGAATCGAATAGTTTCAAGAAGTAGGCGAGTTGCTGTCCGATTCCGCTGTTGGCAATCGACGGATCGGTCGGGTCGGTCGGATCGGCCGTCAGTGCCCGCTGGATGTTGATCTCGTAAGTGCTCAAGCCCAGATTCGATTTCGACAGGCTGTCGGGCACATAGGTCGATGAGCCCGTTTTGCGATAACCAAGCCAGCCACCTGACGGGCTTGTTGCAGTGAGACTGCCGAGGTTGAGATTGCCCGACAGATTGCCGGTGGCGTTCACGTTGAGCAACCCATTCAGATCGCGAATACTGATCGCAAACAGCGGCACGACCAGCTTGCCATCGCCGCGACGAATCGGCGGATATCCCAAGTCCATCAAAATAGCGTCGAGAATGCCATCTCCATCAGTATCGACATCAAGTTCGATTTCGTTTTGGCCATTGCTGGACCAAACGCCGAGTTTACCCGTCGTTGCTAAACCATCCGCCTTCACAGGAGCGAAATTGCCTGCGGTGGTCGTGAAGGGCCGCTTCAAGCCCAGTGACTGATAGAGAGGCCGGTTCGGCGTCACCGACGTATCCTTTTCTGATTCGTGCACGAATCGACTCACATTGGTGGTGCTACCATTAATCGTGATCGTGATCAAATTGCCCAGTGCGTCCACGCAAACATGGCTCGGATGCGGACGCATGACTTGATTGGCGGACGCGGTGAGTTGATACCAATCGTCGAGGATTCCGTTGCCATTCAAATCTTCGCCCACATCGAGCAGGCCATTCCGATTGGTATCTTCGAGAACCACAGCCCCACCCGTCCGCAGGTACTGCGGCCGGAAGAACGACGGGATGAGCACTCGTGAAGCAACGCCCGCCGTGTCAACCGCGTTTCCGTCATACGACAGGAACAGGCTGTTGATGTCGGGCGAGTTGTAGTTCACGTCCGGATCGGGAAGATTGGTGGCTGGATTTCGCGAGCCGCTCAAATAGATCGAATTCGAGCCCCATTTCGTTCCACCGTTGGCAACGGGAGAATCGACAAAGTTCAGCAGGTTGTTGTTCTCACCCGATCCACTTCCGTCGTAGTTCATATCGACGATCGGCTGGCCGGGCGTGCCGGTACTCGACGCGAGATTCACCCCTTCGCCGTTGAAGGGGATTCCATCTCGGCCATACATGTTGGCCAGCAGCGAATGTCGGCCGCCCCACAGGATGCTTTGTGTGTTCGTATCGTCCGGACCAAGAATGATCTGCTGCAGTGCAAAGTCGAACAAGGCGTCTGGTTCAACGGACACAGCCTTGGTGACCTTGGCCTGTTGGGAGAACGTCAGTGCGTTGGCGTATTCCTGAGCGGAAAACGTATAGAAGACAACACCGAGGAAGGCCAACATGGCCATCAGAACGACAACAATTAAAATCGTCGATCCCCGTCGTGCCGAGGCGCGGATTGGAGCGAGTGCGATTTGTGAATACAGATGTTTCATGGCGGATCTCCTGATCGGAACAGCCGTCTTGGCCTCTGCGGCCCGAGGAATAAAATAAAGGTTTAAAAATGGAGAGTGTCAAATCATCAAACTTGAAAAAACGCGCTCAAGATCACTCTTCCGGCGATTGATTCGTGACGCTCGGCGGCTTCGTCCGATCGACTAACGACTGCAAGATCGTCACCTGACGAATCTGATTACTGGAGATGTCGCGATAGTTGATCGTGATTTGGATGGCCGACAGGGCGAACGGTCGGTCGGGCGTGAGCGTGGTATCCACGGGCATGAACGGCGGTTCGTTGTCATACAAACCACCACCCACAGAGGCATTGGGGTGCCACGTATCGAACCGGTAGTGACCGTTCGGCGCGTATGTCGTATTCAGTTGTCCACCCACGACCGTGCCACTGACGGACACCGCTCCGGCCAACTGACTGAACGGTCCCGGAGGTGACGTTTGGTTTTCACCGACATCGACAAACCGGCT
>CAMCMU010000101.1 GCA_945876035.1 Schlesneria paludicola DSM 18645
GTGGTGGTGGTGGTGGTGGTGTGTCTCCACCTTGAATCGCTTGCATTTCGTTCTTCGTCAAATTCCCAGCGGTCATGATCTGAGTCAAGATATTTCTCCAAGGTGAAAGGGGCTGGCAAACACCAGCGTTGCGGGGATTTGTTTTTGGGAGTACTCGTCAGCAACCCGTTCTATGAGTATCTACCGCAACAGCCTCACAAACCTTTCAGCGAATTTGCAAATGATTTTTAGCCAGCCATCCAATGAGGCCGACTGTGCTGCGAGGGGATATTTTGGAGGGCGACATCCGTTCGCCCGTTTGTCCCGTTGCTCGGTCTCAAGCCCTGTGAAAATCTCCCGCGAGCGGTCTCATTCTCGTGGCGGCATCGATTATCCGTGAGTCTTCGTTCGACGGTCGAGACTAGTGGGAAGCGGGTACGCGCTGCTCATTCAGCCACGTCCGATATTCTGGTGAGCGTAAGAAGTTCTCGTATGCCAAGCCGGGACCAACTTCGTGGAGAATGGCACCGGGAGACACGCCGTTGACCGTGTCCAACGAGTCGTCCTCTGGCCGGAAGTCGGACGGTTGCAGCCGATGGAGGTCGTCATGATGGAACGGTGGACCGATCCGGGTGTTGTCGAAACGGGCGTTGATCATGAGGGAATCCGTTTCGTTGTCGTCCCACAGGTGCTGCCAATCCTTGAGCGTCTGCGGTCCCCACGCCGGACTCACCCACACGCCATTGATGGGAAGTTTCAACTTCACGAAGTTGTGCGACCCGGAATAGGCGTTGCGATGTCCGGTCCAGTGAATGGCGTGGAACAACCATTGAGATCTCAATCTGAAATTGCCATCTCTCGGCCTCGGCGGCGGTGGGTTGATGATACCCAGCACCGATTGGACCGAGTGGAACAGATTGTCGTCTGCGAGAATCCGCCAAGGTATCGGTAATGGATCCGGAGGCATCTGGTGACTGAGCCTTCCCGCCGCAGGGAGGTGCGGTAGCAGCAGGCACGAGGCGACTACGGTGTTCGATCGAAGTTCCAATGTTGGCCGGAGCAGCCCGCCCTCAGGCGGAAGCAATGCCACTGCCATCGGAGCGTGCAGAATGCAGTTCCGAATGAGCAACTGCTGGTCTTCGTGCGGGACGCAAGAGACGGCGAAGCCCTCCGTGTCGAATTCACAGTTGCGGAGCGTCACAAGTGCCGTTCCGTTGGTCACCAAGCCGTGGCCGTTGGAGCCGATGGAGAATCGGCAGTTCGCGGCTCGCAATTGAGTCCCCCGCGTTCGGACGAGGGAGCGAGAGAGGGGCGGTTGCAGTGACGCATCGGCGACCTGACGGGCCGGAGAGAGACACGCGAGTTCGAGGCCCTCCAGTACCAAGTCGGAGTCTGTCTCGATCAGCGTGGAGTCCTCCGATGCGGACTGTTCCAACTGCAGGATCGGCCGCTGGCCAGCGGCCGAATAAATCCGCAGTGACTTGCCCTGAATCACCAGTGGCGGGATCACCAGCGGACCGCCTCCGCTGATCTCGATCGTGTCTCCCCCCACTGCTGCAGCGGCAATGGCTTCGGACAGCGTGGCGAACGGTTGCGCGTGATTGGAAAGCAGAAACGATGCCTGATGGAATTCGGCGCGATCTGGTTCGGACGTCGCTGCCGGTGTTGACCGGGGAGTCATCATCGGCTCCGTCTTGTCGCTGGAGTGGCCGGCGACTGATTCCGGTGGCGGATTGGATTCCACCATCTCCTGCTTCTGCGGGGGAGCACGAGTTTTGGTCCGTGTTGAAAAAATGCCGATTACGAGGCCGATGCTGACGACCGCCGCACAGGCCATCCGCAGCCGTTGCTCGACAATCGTTTTGCCGAAGAAGAGGTCTTTCCCATGGAGGGCCGTTCGCTGATTCGTACCGTCATGAGTTTCTGGGACGAAGGTTGGTGGCGATTCCGCGACACGTGTACCTTCTGGCGGCATCGGTACGGAGGCCGGCGATCTCTTGCTGGCCTCTCGGACGATTTTAGTGGACGCTAGGAGTTCTGTCAGACGCTGCTTAAGGATTCGAGCGATCTCACCCGCGGATTCCGGGCGATCTTCGGGTTGTCGAGCGTGCAACCAGCGGATCAGATCGGCCAACCAATCGGGGACTGCGGGATTGAGTTGCTGCGGAGGCACTGTCTGGGCGTTGCAAACGCTTTCAAGCGTGGACATTGTCTGGTTGTCATCAAACGGCACCCGGCCGGTACACATGGCATAGATGACACTGCCGAGGCTAAATAGGTCGGAACGCGGATCGACGGTTTTCCCCAGTGCCTGTTCGGGCGACATGAATGGCGGAGTGCCAATCACGATGCCTGACTGTGTGAAACGGAAATCGCCCACAATGCGAGCCAGTCCGAAATCAGTGAGCTTCACACCTCCCGTGGCTGAATCCAGAAGGATATTATCCGGTTTGACGTCGCGGTGAACCACACCTTTGGCATGTGAGGCTTCTAGGGCTTTGGCGATGTGCATGCCAATCCGGAGCACTTCACGCATTTTGAGCGGCTTATTGTGGGCCAGATGCATGCGTAACGACGTGCCTTCAATGAATTCCATCACCAGATAAGGCTCAGCCGAATCATCGACCGCATGGATCGTGACAACATTGTGATGATTGATCGCGGCAGCGGATCTCGCCTCACGGATGAACCGCAGCCGCGACGTTTCATCCGCCGCTAGGTTGGCTGCCAGTACCTTGATGGCCACGATCCGATTCAATTTGGGATCGTGGGCTTTGAGTACGAGACCCATCCCCCCGCTGCCAATCGTCCCAAGAATTTTGTAGTGACCCAGACGCTGACCGTCGGCAGGGGAATTCTCGGCGGGAGGGGCGAGAGCACTTGCCGGCGGCTTGGCGGCTTGGCGGGACGAGGCCGACCGTGCCAAAATCTTGCCGTCGGCGGTCGGTCGTGACGATTCATCCCTTACGAACATCAGCGGATCGGAGGCGCATTTTTCGATGACACGTTTCAGCGACTCGCTGAGATCGCGCGCACCACGCAGATTGCGCGCCACATCACCAAGCGTGTGGGCCCCCCCCGCGGTTTGTTCCAGTTGCGTTTGGCAAGTGGGACACTGTTCGAGATGTGCCGAGACCCGATGTTCGGTGTCAGGCGGCAAGTGGCCGTCCAGCAAACTACGCAGGAGCTTGCGATCGGGGCAGGAGATACTAGCGATCATCGATCTCCTGAATCTGCTCCTTGAGCCGCGACAGCACGCGACTCTTGGCAATGTACACAGCACCGACAGAGAGACCGAGCTTCTCGGCCACGTCCTTCACGTCGAGGCCATCGACAGCGGTTTGCCAGAAGGCTTGCCAAGTCGTCTCCTGAAAGCTCGTGCGGATGCGTTCGGCGGCCCATTCAAACAGGCGGCGTTCGTATTCCTCGTCCCAAGACGCTTCCTCTTCCGAACTGGCCGGTGCGTTTTGCAGAGTCTCGCACAGTGCCGAATCGCCGCTCCCTTGTGGTTGACGTTTGCGCTGCATCAGCTGGTTACACAGCTTGCTGTGAGCCACCGTCAGCAGCCAGCCTCGAAATTTCCCCAGTTGCCGGTCATAATTGAGTCGTCCGATAGCCCCTGCCACCGAGCAGAGCACGTCCTGAACCAAGTCCGCCGCGTCGGCATCCTGTAAACCGTTTTTGCAGGCGAAGCGGTGAATCAGCGGCCCGTAAATCTCTGTGAACTCACGCCACGCTTCCGCATTGTGGTTATCGCGGATCCGCAGGATCAGGCTGGGCCGCGTGAGTTGTGAGTCAGTCACGATAGATTGCTTTGAGGGGGGACAGACGCAGAGGGATTGAAGCGTTTGACGGGGCCCGCCACCGAGCGTGGAGGCTGTTGCTACTCACTCCCCACTGAGTTCATTCCGATCGATCAACACGTTCGATATTCATGGAATATTATCCCCAAAAGTTAACAGAAAATCGATCCAGTCGCCAGAACTAGGCCGCTCGCAGGAGATTTCCACAGGGCTTGAGCCTAGGGGAGAGCACAGATGGGCGCACGGATGTCGCCGTCCAAAACGCCCCCCCCCACACCACCCCAAGCCGCGTACCCCAGTCATTCTCTTCTGACGGATCGCCGTAAAAAATCTGCCAATTCTCTGAAAGGTTTTTGGGACGGTTGCGGTAGATACTCACAGATCCCGTTTGTGAATTTTACGAAGGATTTGCCGCCCATGA
>CAMCMU010000102.1 GCA_945876035.1 Schlesneria paludicola DSM 18645
CAGTGGGGTCAGTCCAGTTCAGCCGTCGGCGGCGAGTTCGGCAGCAATTTCCTCGATTACTCAACCGCAGCGGGCTCGAGCGTCTCAGAGTTTAAGGGACTCGGTCTGACATCCTCTTACCTGCTGTCGCACCAAGTCGGATGCTCCAATTGGAGCGTGTTTGCCATGAACCGTAATTCGTGGATTTGGGGCAACCAGTCCAGCTCGTCGGTCACATCGGCCCAGACCGCAATCGCCGATGATTCGGGCATGAGTTCTGCTGGAGCGTTCAACATGGCTTTTGGGGATAACACCTCAAGTACAATGTGGATTTCTGAAATTCAAGCCGGTACGCAATGGCAGAAGCAACTGGAGTGTATGAATGCGACAGCCTTTTTCCGGATTGCCCTAGAGTTTCAGTACTGGGATACCAACTCGGATTCGTCCGCGTCAACCTTTTCCGTGGTTGGGACAGAATCGACTAACGCGTACGCAACGGCTGACGGCGGACCGTTGGATATGACGTTGTTCGGCTTGGCTTTAAGTACAGGACTGAGCTTCTAACGTTTCCGTAAAGGTGAATTGGTTAAAAAAGACAGTTCGATGAAAACGAAACCACCTCCAGTGGGTTACCCGCTGGAGGTGGTTTGCATACTTGCCCCAGATCTACTGGAAGCGGGGAATCATCGTGATGTACTGATCAACGAGCTCTAGCATATCCGCCACCGATTGCGTACGAGCTGTTGGTATTGGTATTAGATGTAGCGTTTGTTGCGACACCATTAACTTGGACGGCCTGTGCGTTTCTCCTTGGGCCACTGACTGCTATAGCACCGTCAATCCCACCAGCACTAGCGTTGTTGCTATAGCCAGATCGACTATTACTGGTGGCATAACTACCACCAGCAGTCGCAGCAAAACCCTTAGCACGAACCTGAGTCCCTTGCGCATCGCTCATGACGACGATGTTCGAAAGACCGACTGACTTCAGGGAATCATTCGAAACGGGTTGCGCCGCTTGCGCAGATACTGCTGAACAGATGACAACAGCCATGCATGTAGCAAATTTCATTTTGAGTCTTTCTTTTAAATTATTCCAAAACCAATCGGGAACCGTACTTGATGGCTAAAGGACACCAAGGGATTAAGAAAGAAAGTTGTCACCGCAGATTTGCAACAACTCGACATCGGCAAATTTAATAGATTTATTTTTTGTATGTTCTCACACATTAAGTTGTATGTTTTTAGGGCATATGTCCCATGCCTAAAAATCATAAAACGTAATGTCACGAACTCCATTTCGTCAAAAACAGATAAAAACAAAACATTCCGCACGTGCCGAAATCGCTTTATTAATACAACGCCTATATTAGTTCAGTTTTTTGTAAAATACAACAACATAAATAACGAAAATAACGAAAATAACGAAAATAACGAAAATGAATAGAATAGCGAGAGCATTGATTAAGATGGGCGATCTTTATCAATGCTCTCGTCGCTGACAGCAGAACGATGTCTGGTCGCATCTGCGCAATTCACGGTGATCACGCATCCGGCGTTGAGTGGGCATTTACAGTGGCTACGACCTGTAACTAAAAAGCTGTTTTTTCAGGCATACGATGGCGTTTGCCGGTCTGATTTCGAATGTGTTGTGGCAACTGTTTCGAAACAGTCGCCGGTTGTCTCGGCTCGCAGGCACAGTGTGATTTTACGGCCATCAACACACTGCGTTGCTTGGGACTCACCTGGTTGAACACTCTTCGAAGAGACTTTCAATCTCACTGTAGCGACTCCGTCTACGGCGGACGGAAGACGGGGTCATCCCCCATTGGCCGCTGTTTCGGTCCGCGTTGACAGCAATCGTTCAGGGCCAGTGGGGTCGTCACGATCGATGAAGGCTCTCTTTCAAAAACGAGAGTCTTAGAAAAGCACCCCGTTCGGAAATTTCGGGCGAGGTTCTCACACTCTGTCATCAAAACGAGGGAACACGCGTGATTGGGGGTGTGGTTTAAAGTGTCCCAATCGTGGGTCAGGCGGATCAAGCAGCAGCGTCATGAGACGGGTCCGGTCACATTGAAAACAGCGACCGTACGTCAAGCCACATGGGGTCAGGAATGCCGTCAAGAAAACAAGCGGCACAATTGCCCGGATGTCCCGCCCGAATGTCCCGTCCGGATGTCACCGAGGAGCGGATTCCGTGACGCACATCGATCCCGATCAAGTCGTGCTGATTGATGAAACGTGGTCCAAAAATGACAAAACGCGACACGACGGCGACGCGTGCCTCGGCCCACGATGTCGTCGTGAGGGACCACCTCGTCCACCAGTAGGTGACCGGTCTCCGCCAAGCAATTGCAGAGGCGCGGTTACGTTCGCGGCCGCCTGAGTCGATCGATCGGAATCGGCTCAAATCGGCCTTTTCAAATTTCAAAAGATGGATCCGCGACGGAGCAGAACCAACCGTCGACAAAGTCTGGAAACACGGCCACCGAATCCTCCACCCGTTAAAAAATCCGAATGCCGAAACGACTTCAAACACGGTGGATACCACGACACCAGACACAGAAATCTGTTCGAGGTCGTTTGTGGCTTTGCCTTGAGGGGACAGATCCGCATCAATGGATCAGCGATGCCACCCCCCCCTCCCTCAGATTACCCGCCAAATCAGCCCCAACCAATGCAACAACGCCTCGCTTTAAACTTTTTTGACTTGGATTTGATTTCCACGTGGTGACCCACGGTTGAGGAATGCCGCCGACGTACCCGACGTCCGCTGAAAAAAGAGCTCGGCCCCGCGAATCCTCTCCCGGATTGTCATCCCAAGGCCGCACGGCCGTGAACCAAGATCGAGGCCGAGCCTCTACCGCCTGCGACCGATTGACTCTGCCGAGTATTCCGCCAATCCGATTTGTGCCGAAAATCTGGCTGATTTTTGCAATTCTTTTAAATTGATTGCTGCCGTTGGACGATTGTATACACAGGCAGTTCAAATGACGTTGCGGGTTTCCGAATCAGGGAATCGGCTCACGGTTGAGTTTCGGGCGTGGGCTGAACGTCATTTCAAAACGATTTCCAATACGTCGGATGGGGCCACGAGCAGTGTTCCCCGGTCAACCGAAAATTGACTTCCCATAGACACGATGATCTGAATTAGGGGATTTAAATGCGTATTCTACTTTTGAAAATTTGGACTTCCAGCATTTGTGCACTGGCGTTTTGCTGTAGCACTTATGGCCAAGAGCCGCCGCTAATTCCGGAGCCGGAAACGGGGCAACTGCAGAGCGTGGAAGGGGTCTTAGATCGGACGGACGATAATGAATTTGTCGAGCGACTGGCTTCGGAAAACACTCCGGAGCAGGCGGGTTCCTGCAGCTTGTTCGCACCGACGAATACCTGCAAACCGAGAGGGTGTCATATTGACTGTCTGCTCACGCCGTTCATCGGGGTCGAGGCCACGTATCTGAAGTCCAACATCGGAGGGACGGGCTCCAGCGTCAGCATCAATGATTCAACCTACGTCAGCCAGCCTCAAGGATTCAATGCGGCTCCGCGAATCTGGGGTGGTTTCGGAATCGGATGTACCCCCTGTTTTGTGCAGTTGCAGTACTGGCAATTGGATGGAGGAAATGGCTATGCCCTCAATGATCCTTCCGGGAGAACCTGGGCCGGGACGAACACGGTCGGGGCGAGT